>JAFLSO010000017.1 GCA_022510925.1 Treponema sp. | reverse complement strand
GAAAAGAAACATTTGTCAATCGCCGTGGAATGTGCTAAGATAAGGCACTTTGTTTTAAAGGGGCACAGTATGGAAAGTCCGAGAATATGTCTGACGCTCACGGGGAGCACTCTGGCGGAGAACGTGGCGATTCTGGAAAAATACCGCGAGTACATAGACATGGCGGAGCTGCGCGTGGATTTCTTATCCGATGACGAGAAACTGCACGCCAGGAAATTCCCTGCCATGGCGGGACTTCCGTGCATCCTTACCATACGGCGCTCCATGGACGGCGGCTTGTTCAAGGAAGGCGAGGCCGCGCGCACCATACTTTTTGCCAGGGCGCTTTCTTTCGCCGACCCGGACAAGAAAAATAATTTTGAGTACGTGGACTTTGAGGATGATTTCAGAATATCCAGCCTGCAGGAGGCGGTAATAGCGTTCGGAACAAAAATAATCCGCTCCGTGCACAGCATGACGGAGCCTGTGGTTAACCTGAGGGAGCGCCTTAACCAGATGAGCAGCACCGGCTTTGAGATACCGAAAATCGCCTTCATGCCACAGAGCCTGGATGACGTGCGGAATCTTTTTGAGCAGGCAAAGTCCCTGACCGACAACAACCACATCCTGCTGGCCATGGGGCCGCTCGGAATGCCGTCCAGAATACTGGGAGTGAAGCTTAAGAACTACCTTACCTTCACATCCCCGGAGGAAAGCCTTAAGAATCTTCCCACGCTCTCTCACATGGACCCAATCACGCTGAGAACAGTCTATAATTTCAAGAACATAAAACAGGACACCGCCGTTTACGGAATAACCGGCTGGCCGCTTACTTACACATCCAGCCCGGAGCTGCATAACAAAGGTTTCGCGGAGCACGACATAAACGCCGTGTACATTCCAATCCGCGCTGAGAACGTAAGCGAGGCGGTGGCGTTCGCGGACTCCGTGGGCATAAAGGGAATTTCCGTCACTGTGCCCCACAAGGAGAAAGTCTTGAATTACGTGCAGGCCATAGATTCCCGCGTAAAGGAGATAGGCGCCAGCAACACCATAGTCAAGCGCGACGATGAATGGCAGGCTTTCAACACTGACGCCCCCGGATTCGAGAAGTCGCTTCTGGAATTCACCAGGCTCAAGAATCTGCGCGGGAAAAAAATCGCCATCATAGGCGCGGGCGGAGCGGCCAAGGCAATCGCCTACTCCATAAAGAAACTGCACGGAAAGGCATGCATTTTTAACAGGACCATAAGCAAGGCGCGTCTTTTGGCGGAGCAGTTCGGCTTCAAGTACGCGTCCCTGGGCCCGGAATCAAACAAGCTTCTTAAAAAATACAGCGGCATAATCATTCAGACCACGTCCAAGGGAATGAACCAGAGCCCGCCGTCCACTGAGCAGAACGACCCTCTGTATTTCTACGACTTCACGGGAAGGGAGCTTCTGTTCGACATAATCTATGTTCCCGCCTCCACTCCTGTGATGACGCGGGCGGCCCAGGCAGGATGCCGTGTATGCAACGGATTCAACATGCTTAAGTACCAGGGCTATGAGCAGTTCGAGCTTTTCACGGGCGAGAAGTACTGAGATTTTAATTTAAGGAGATAGACATGCTTTCACAAAACGAGCAGAAGATTCTTGCGGCAAAAACCGCGGTTGACACTCTTATAGAGCAGGGCGAGATTTTCAGCGGAATGAAAATAGGACTTGGAACGGGAAGCACCGCCATGCCCGCAGTTAGGCGCCTCTCGGAGCGCATAGCGGACGGAACCCTTAAAGACATAAAGGCCGCCGCCACCAGTTTTCAGACCACGCTCGCGTGCGAGGAGCTGGGCATTCCCGTGTATACTTTAAATGACCGCGCCATAAGCGGCTCACTGGACCTGGCGATAGACGGCGCAGATGAAATCACTCCGGAGAACAATCTGATTAAGGGCGGAGGAGCGGCGCTTCTGCGCGAGAAGATTGTGGAGTACAACGCCAGGACGCTTGTTATAGTCGCGGACGAGTCCAAGGCCGTGGAGCACATGGGAACAAAATTCCCGCTGCCTGTGGAGATAATCCCCGAGGCGCGCGTCTCTGTGACCAGGGCGCTTGAAAAGCTCGGCGCTAAATGCGTGCTGCGCGAGGGAGTGCGGAAAGCGGGCCCCGTCATCACGGACAACGGCAACATGATTCTGGACTGCACCTGGGAGAAGCCCGTGGACCCCGCGAAGATGGAGGATGAGATAGACAGTATAACCGGCGTAGTGGAATGCGGCTTCTTCACCAAAAACCGCCCGCAGGTGTTCATAGCGCGCGCGGACGGCTCAGTGGAGCACAGAAAACAGGCGCCCGCGGAACGTTAATTTCCGCGCGAAAACCTACTCCACAGCAAGCAGAGCCTGCTCATCTCCCAGGACGGAGAGCGTAAGAATCGTTCCCAGAGGAAGCTCATACGGAATGGTAAACTTTCCGCCCGGATGATTGAACGCCGCCAGAGTCCTTATGGTGCCGTTCTCGTACTGCGCGGTAAGCGCCACGGGCACAGGGTACGGATATTCCTGAAGCGCGCACTGGAAAATTCCCGTTACCGCACCATCAGATGACCAGCGGGGCGTAAGCGCGAAATCCGCCTGAATGCGGGAGTATGCTGTCACCGTGGAATTCTCGGCCTCGGACTGCGATGTTACGGCTCCTCCCCGCTCATCCGCCGCGGCCTCATGGAACGTAAAGTCAACAGTTATCTTGTTATTCTCCAGAAGCTCATAGATTTTCTGCGCGTCAAGGCCTATAAGGGAAGGAACCTGCACGGTCTCGGGGGTGCTTCCGCTGCTCACTATGAACAGCACATCCACATTATCCAGCAGCATCTCGCCCGCCTGGGGATACTGCGCGATTATGGTGCCCGCGGGCAGGCTGTCCGTTTTGTAAACAGGCTCCGCTATCCTGAGCAGGGCCCTCTCTCCCGCGAATGCCGTCTGCAGAATCGACTGCACCTCCGCCAGGGTCTTGCCGGTAAAGTCCGCCATGGTATCCAGAGGAATTCCGCGGCTTACGGTGAGCGTAACCCTCCGGTATGCCTTTACTATGGCGCCCGGCTCCGGATTCTGGTCCAGGACAGTTCCCGCCGCCCCGTCATCAGAGTAGCGCAGCGAGATTTTAGGATAAAGCTCCTTGGCCTGCATCTCCAGAAGCGCCGTTACCAATGTTTTTCCGCGCACGTTAGGCACCATGACTTTCTCCGCGCCCCGCACTGAGAAAAAGAAAACCGCAAGGCACACAAGAATCATGACAATGAACGTAAGCACTACGGTAATAACCAGAGGCTTGCCTCCGTTCCTTAATCCCTCCACCTGGGTCTCGAATTCAGTTTGAATCTTGCTTAATGGTTTTTTCTCTAGATTGAATTTTTTCATGATTACTCCAGGACAGTGCCCACAAAATTGCGCGCGCCGTTCATAAATGATTTATAATCCATGGCTTTCTTTGCCTGCCATTGAAGCTCCGTGGCTATAAGAACTCCGTCGCCGGTCTGGATTAGAATTCCGCGCTGCTTGTTGTAAGACAGAACGGTTCCCGGCACGGCGGAGGTGTTTTTAGGAATGGAGTTATCCTGAAACGCGACTTTAGCTGAGTCGCGCCCTTTCAGAATCTTAAGCTGCACTCCGTTGGCGGTGGTAAAGCAACCCGGCCAAGGAGCGTAGGCCCTGAGCTTAGCGTCTATGACTTCCGCGCTCTCCTTCCAGTTTATGCGGCCGTCCTCTTTTTTTATTATGGTGCAGTAGCTGGACTCACCTTTCTGCGGAACTGACGGCGGAAGCTCGTTTGTTCTTGCGATGCTCCTTAGAAGCGTGGTTATCGCTATTCCGCCGTGAAGCGCGTACATGTTCAGAAGACTCTCCGCGGTCTCCGTTCCGGTCAGTGTGGTCTGCTCCTGATAAAGGATGTCGCCCTCATCTATTCCAAGCGCCATTTTCTGCAGGCTGTATCCGCTGATTCCGTCACGATTCAGAATCGCCTGGTTCACGGGAGTGGCCCCGCGGTATTTGGGTAAAAGAGATGGATGCAGGTTTATTCCGCCGAATTTAAAGAGAGAGAAAAATTTTGGTCCCAGAATATGGCCGTAAGCGAAGCAGACAAAAATGTCGGGCCGCAGTGACGCTATGACCTCCCGCTCCTCCTGCTTTATGTGCCTGGGAGTAAGAATGGCTATGTTATCCTCGCGGGCCTCGTTCCAGATGCGCGCGTAGTTCTCCACCGGCGTAGTAATCAGCTCGGAATGACGGCCCTGCGCGGCAGGCGGATTCGTGAGCACGCCCACTATCTTATAATGCGCATCCTCAATGGACGCTGACATGGCGCTGTCTTTTAAAATGAGTTCCAAAGCTCTTGCTGACGCGGCAGGACTTCCGCCGTACAAAACTTTCAGCATCTAGTCAGATTCCTTCCTGGCTTTTTTAGCGGCAAGCTTAGCCTCTATGGACGCCTGTCTCCTGGCCTTCTCCGCCGCTTTTTTGGCAGCCCGCTCCGCGCGTCTCTTAAACTGCTCCACGGTCTCCTCCGCGAATTCCTTGCTTCCCCTGTCTATGTAGAGCACTCCGTCCAGATGGTCGTTCTCATGCTGAATCACACGTGCCAGAAGACCGGCCGCATCGTCTAGCACAAAATGCCTTCCGTTCTCGTCCATGGCGCTCACGGAGACTTTTGACGGGCGCTTTATGTTCTCGTAAACGCCGGGAATGGAAAGGCAGCCCTCCTCGTAATCCACAAGGTCGCCGGAGGTTTTGGTAATCACAGGATTTATAAATACCCTGCGGACGCCGTCATCGGCAATCACAACGAAAAATCTTTTCGCTATGCCCACCTGCGGCGCGGCAAGCCCCACTCCGTCCGCGCTTATCATAGTGTCGAACATTTCGTTTATGGTGGCGCGCAGGCTGTCATTTATCTCCTGCGGAAGAACATCCGTGCACTTCTCGCGTAAAACCTCGTCGCCCAGTTTGTAGATTCTCATTCTGATTCCTCCGCCATTATTCTGTACCAAGCCGCAGACGAGCCGCGCGCGCATGGGCGGCAAGTCCTTCCGCATCACCTAATATCCCGGCGGCGCCTGCGGATTTTAAAACTCCCTCGGAGCCAGGCTCCGCGCGCAAAGTGGTCACAGTCTTAAGGAACACCCGGACTGAAAGACCGCCCGTAAAGCGGGCGCTGCCTGACGTGGGCAGAGTGTGGTTCAAGCCCGCCGCGTAATCGCCCAGAACCTCCGCCGCGCTGTGCCCTATGAAAAGCGAGCCGTAATTGTGTACTAAAGAGGCAATCCTGTCTCGCGTCTCCCCGCTGTCCATCGCCAGCTCCAGATGCTCCGGCGCCTTGCGGTCGGCAATCTCCGCGGCTTCCTCCAGAGACGACGTTATTATGATTCGCCCGAAATTCCTTATGCTCTGCTCCGCGGTGTCTTTTGTGGGCAGGGTCTTAAGCTGCCTGTCTATCTCCTCCGCCACTTTTAGGGCCAGACTTTCGCTCGGAGTGACCAGCACGGGCTGTGCCACCACGTCATGCTCTGCCTGAGCGAGCAAATCAGAGGCGACCCATGCGGGATCTGCGCTGTCATCGGCGATTATGAGCACTTCAGTGGGACCCGCCACCATGTCTATGCCCACAGTTCCGTACACCAGTTTCTTTGCCTCAGCGACAAATTTGTTTCCCGGCCCCACTATGACGTCCGCGCGGGGAATGCTCTGCGTGCCGAACGCCATGGCCCCCACCGCCTGAGCGCCGCCGCATGCGAACGCTTTTGTAACGCCGCAAATGTATGCCGCCGCCATTATGTTCTCGTCAGCGTAAGGAAGCCCCCCGATAAGCGCGGCACCCGGCACACCCCTGGCCTCACTGCCTGCACGCGCCCTGTCCTGCGGATGAACACGTGGCGGAGTGCACAGTATTATCTCTTTCACGCCT
The DNA here is from genome assembly GCA_022510925.1 of Treponema sp. GTDB lineage: Bacteria > Spirochaetota > Spirochaetia > Treponematales > Treponemataceae > Treponema_D. The sequence continues at coordinate 34,515 of JAFLSO010000017.1, read as the reverse complement.
GCCGCCACGGCCGGAGCAACCGTCATGACCACGGTAGATACTAAAGGGAACCTGCCGGCGGGAACATAAACGCCCGCGCGCTCCACAGGGATGTTCCTCTGCCCGGCGAAAAGCCCCGGCTCCAGCTCAGTCTCAAAATCCGTGAAACACTCGCGCTGCTTTCTGGCGAACCTGAGCGCAAGGTCGCGGGAATAGCAGAGCGAGTCATAAAGACCGGGATTCTCCCGCCTCATTCTTTCCGCGGCATGCTCCATGTCCTCCCCGGAAATCTCGAACCGCGCGGGAGCGGACACATCGAATTTAGCGCTGTATTCGCGCAGAGCGGCATCCCCGCCGGACTTAACGTTCTCAAGCACGGCGCGCACTGTGTCCGGCGTGCCTGAAAAATCACGGCCGTCAAAGAAAGACTCTTCCACATCGCTCGCTTTTTGAATAGTAATCATCCACCGCTCCGTTTTTATTATGGAAGAGCATTATATCAGATTGCGCGCTCTCTTTCCATATCCCGCGCCAAAAACCGTGCCGCGCGCAGTGCCAAAAATCGCAACTTTTCCGAAAACTGAACTAATACTTTTATTTTAGCTCCGGGAGTAGAATTTAGCCGTTAAAAATTCAATCTGCCGGGCAAAGCCTTGCGTGACGGGCAGAAGCACAACTTAAATAACGGAGCGCGTATGAAAAAACTAAAACTACTCTTCCCCATGATTGCAGCCTCTCTATTCTTTAGTTTCGCGGGATGCCAGTTGTTCGACCCGAACGCAGGCTCCTCCGGCAGCAACGGCACCGGCTCAGAGAACACCGACACAGGCGGCACGGAAAATTCAGGCCCCGGCTCGGGAAGCTCTTCCGAGAACGGAACTGTCTCAGGGGATAGTACCGGGGGGGGTATAGGTTCTCTTTTGAGCGGATACCATCTGGTATGGAACGATGAATTTGACAGGTCAGATGCTGACGGAACGCCTTTAAGCGATAACTGGTGGTACGATATAGGAGACGGATGGCAGGCGTGCTCAGACGGAAAAAATCCAAAAAACGACAGATGGGGAAACGGAGAGCTGCAATGGTATTCCGACAACAACCCGAAAAACACTTATGTAAGTGACGGAACTTTAAAAATTGTAGCCAAAAAAGAAGTCTGCAACGGAATGAATTATACAAGCGGCCGTATTGTTACGCGCGGACTTAATACATTTAAATATGGATACATAGAGATGAGCGCGAAAATTCCTAATGACCGCGGAGTATGGCCGGCATTCTGGATGCTTAACAATGACATCTATGATGGGAATGGATGGCCAAAAAGCGGAGAGATAGACATCATGGAATCAAGCGTAAATCTTTGGCAGAGCGACACGGTATATGGAACTCTTCATTGCAACGCAGGTTTTGGCGGATCTCCCGTATTTTCAAAAAAGGCTTCCGTCAAGTTCAGTGACGGAAAGTTCCACAAATATGCGGTAAACTGGGACGATGACCACATAGACTGGTACTATGATGATGTAAAAGTATTCACATACACTCCTGTAAGTTATGATACAGCCCCATGGCCTTTTAACGATGAATTCTACATTATCATAAATCTTGCCGTGGGAGGAGGCTTAGGAGGGGACGTTCCCGCTGATTTTACGTCAAGCACTATGGAAATAGATTATGTTCGTGTATGGCAAAAAGATTCCGGGTACACGGATAGAAACGATGGACTAAGCACACCTACCTCTACAGTTACAAAAACAATCCCAAGCGGAGCAAAAATAATTTATGATTCCAAAAAGACCTCCGCATATCAGATTACAGGTGGTGACGTCTGGAACGGAGGTTGGGCATGGAAAGATTACAATGCGGGAAATGATGTGCTTAAGCAAATAGAGTTCCAGTATTTAAGCGGTGAGAATTCCTGTGGTGGATGGAATTTAAGCCCACTTTCTTACAGCGCAAATTCAAAGCTCCATCTAAGCGTATATGCAGGCCATAATTTCAGTATAAAACCCGTTAAACCAGATAAGGAATTTTTTACAACCGTCTCTCCTGATGGAAAATACCAATGGATTGATGTGGAAATAGACCTTGGCGCAGCAGATACACTAACACAACTTGGATTTGTTTCTACCGTTGTTCAAACCATTTGGGTAGACCACGTTTATATCACTGAGTAACCCTTACCCCATGGCGGAACGGCCTCTGCCATGGGAATTCCACCAAAACTAACAACCATTCCGAAAACTTACCAATATTTTTGTTCCGCTCCGTATAGTAAAATTAGTCATAAACAGAACCCGGCTTGTAAGGCTCCGTGCCTTCAAGGAAATCTCCAAGCCCTTAAAACACAAGGAGTACGTATGAAAAGATTTTCCCTTCTATGTCTGCTCTCAGCCTCACTGACCCTGGCCGCATGCAATTTTAATACCACAATTGACGCCACGATAACGCCGGGATCGGAAAGTAGCACCTCCTCCAATTCTTCAACTTCCGGCAGCTCCACGAACACTAACGAAACAACGAGCTCTGACAACTCCCCGAACACTGACGGAACAATGAGCTCTGACAGCACAACGGATACCACCATAAGTCCTGAAAACATAGAGGATAACTTTTCTGTAAAAATAAAGACTGCCGTAGGAGGCGCATGGATTCATCTTATCGCAGAGTGGGAAAATTCCGCTTTCGCAGTGAAAGATTCTGACCTCATAACACTGGATAAGTACAAGCCTGTCATAGACAACACAATCAGTTTCACGAATCTTTTATCTGGCGAGTCATCCTCCTCTAGCAAAAGCCGCAGATGGGGAGTGGGTTTTGAAAAGGCCGAGTTTATCACAGAGATAAAGCACAGCCTTGTACTCCACATGAACGTGAACGGAGGCCTTTATAAAATAACAGTTCCGTTTATTGGAAAACTCAACACAAACGATGAGGAATTTGACATCACGGAGGAAGGCATCTCTTTTGAGCGGGTGGGAAACAAGCTGGATGTTCCCGGAGATAATTCTGGAAACAGCGGGAACAATAACCCGGGAAATTCCGGGGATGACGGCACTTATGAGAACGGGCATGGTGCAGGGGCAGTCTCGGAAGTAAGACCTTCTCCCTCCGTAAGCGGCATTACAACCTCAACTGATGATGTCGCTCGTAGAAAGAATCTTAACAGCTGGAGCTCAGTTGTATTCCAATTCACAAATTCCACAGGAAACGTCTGGTCCGATGATGAGATATATCTATACGCCTTGTGTCAGGTGGCGGCTACCACTCCTTCCACTGCAAATCCTGACAATGTAGCGGTGGGCGGCTATTGCTATGTCACGCCTGACGGAAAGCTTCATGCCATAGGAACAACATCAAGCTCTAAGTGGGAGATTAAATTCAGCGATATAAAGGAGAGCGGAATAGAGATGCCGCTGATGCAGAGCGGACGCATTTTCTACAGTTACGGTCAGCCTCTCACAATGAAAGGCAACGGAACTATGCAGGGATACGCCTCGCCATCTCTGGCTAACCCGTCAGATCCTAATTACAATAAATATTATGACTGGCTTGAATTCTCAGTCGCAACAAACGGATTCTGGGTCAACACAACGCAGGTGGATCAGCTCGGGTTCCCGGTGCTTATAAATGTCTTCGGTAAAACGAAAGATACACAAGACACAGTACAGACTACAGGACTGTCAAAGACACGGGCAGAAATCTGGGACTCATTCAAAAATTACTGCCCGGATGAATTCAATACGCTGGCGGGAACATATCGCATAGTGGCTCCAGGAAAAAAAGGCTTTGACGAGCGCACCGGAGATAAATACGGAAATTATTTCAATGACTATGTGGATTATGTCTGGGATTATTATAAGACCCATTCCGGCTCCGTCACTCATCCAAAAGGCGTGTTCACTATATCCGGTGACGGAACTAATCTTTATTTCGAATGCACTGAAAGCAAGGACGGCAACCAAATGGGCAAGGTAGGCGAGATATATACTGTGCGCGGTAAACCTACCACCAGCATGGTCCTTGAGGGATACGAAGTCCTGGCGAGTGGCAATGAGATGGAGCTTGCTCTTGAGGCCTGGATTTGCGCGGCGTTTAACAGAGGCGTGGCGCATCTTCCGCCTGACACTCACTGGAATAACCCGGAGTTCTATTACCGTGGTGATCTTTACGGTTCAAATTCCTGGTGGAGATGTAACTGGTATGCGGGCGCATGGCATAAAATAAGCGAGAGCGGCGGTCTTGCATACGGATTCTGCTATGATGACGTGAATGACCAGAGCGCCACTACGTACGTTTACACACCGGAGAATGTCGTTGTAAAACTGGGATTCTAGAATTTATGCCCCGCGCGGCGGGAATGTTAGAATGGCGGGATGGGCTTGCGCGCGGCAAGGCATCCCGCCATGATTTTTTAAACTCATTTTTTACCGCACGAATCGCATCCGCCGCAGCCTCCGCAACCGCAGGAGCAGCCGCCGGATTTTCTTTTTTTTATGATGCGAACCACAGCAAGCACAAACGCCGCCGCTATCAGCGCGCCAAGGACCACGGTAACTATCATTCCCATACTACGCCCCCAGCGCCATGCCCGCCAGATGAACTATGAGCGCGAAAATCCATGCTATCAGGCACTGCCATACGACTAATCCCGCAGCCCACCAGCGGCCCAGCTCCCTCTTAACTGAGGCTATCGCCGCCACGCACGGCGTGTAAAGCAGGCTGAACACCAGAAGGCTCGCCACCGTAAGCGGAGAAAGAAGCGTGCTTACGGCCTCTCCGAATAAAATCTCCAGCGTAGAGACCACGCTCTCCTTTGCCATGAAACCTGTTATGAGCGATGTTACAATCCTCCAGTCACCCATGCCAAGCGGCTTAAAAATCGGCACGAAAATTCCTGCCACAAGGGCCAGTATGCTTTCCGATGAATCCTCCACGAACTGCAAACGCGTGTTGAAGCTTTGCAGGAACCATACGATAATCGTGGCCACAAAAATCACGGTGAACGCGCGCATCAAGAAATCCTTTGATTTTTCCCATAAAAGCTGCGCCACGTTACGCAGGCTGGGGAACCTGTAATTCGGGAGCTCCATCACGAACGGCACCGGCTCGCCTTTGAACAAAGTGTGCTTGTAAATGAGCGCTGATATTATGCTCACCACTATTCCTAGAAGATAGAGCCCTATCATAATAAGCGCGCCGTGCCTGGGGAAAAACGCGCTCACAAAAAACGCGTAGATGGGCAGCTTGGCGGTGCAGCTCATGAACGGCGTAAGAAGGATTGTCATCCTGCGGTCGCGCTCACTGGGCAGGGTGCGGGTCGCCATGACCGCTGGCACAGAGCAGCCGAATCCCACCAGAAGCGGAACTATGCTGCGCCCGGAAAGTCCTATTCTGCGCAAAAGCTTGTCCATGAAGAACGCCACGCGCGCTATATAACCGGAGTCCTCCAGAATTGAAAGGAAGAAGAACAGCGTGACTATTATCGGCAGGAACGAAAGGACGCTTCCCACGCCCGCGAATATTCCGTCAATAATAAGGCCCTTAAGGACCTCATTCGTGCCCGCGGAGGTGAGCGCGGCGCCGGTAAGCTCTGTTATCTTGTCTATCCCCATCTCCAGAAGACCCTGCAGCGTGCCGCCTATCACATTGAACGTCAGATAGAACACCAGCGCCATTATCAGGATGAAAACCGGTATGGCGGTGAATTTGCCGGTCAGGAACCTGTCTATTCTCTGCGAGCGAATGCGCTCCTTGCTCCTGCCGGGCTTTTTTACGGTCTGGGAGCAGACTTTGTTTATAAACGAGAAGCGCATGTCCGCCACCGCAGCGCTGCGGTCCATTCCTCTCTCTTTCTCCATAAGGGCGACTATCTGCTCCACGGCCTCAGCCTCACCCTGGTCCAGCCCGAGCTGCTCTTTTATAAGGGCGTCGTCCTCCAGAAGTTTAACCGCGGCAAAACGCGCGGGAAGCCCCATGCTTTCTGCCCGGGACTGAATCAAGTGCGCCACCGCGTGCAGCGCCCTGTGCACCGCGCCGCCATTGTCTCTCTCATCACAGAAATCCTGACGCATCGGCTTTTCCTGAAAGTGCGCCACGTGAACCGCATGCGACACCAGCTCCTCTATTCCCTGATTCTTTGCCGCGGAGATGGGGATGACAGGAACGCCCAGAAGGGACTCCATTCTGTTTATGTCTATGGAGCCGCCGTTACCCGTAACCTCGTCCATCATGTTCAGGGCCACCACCATGGGAATGTCCAGCTGCAAAAGCTGCATGGTAAGATAAAGATTGCGCTCTATGTTTGTGGCATCCACTATGTTTATTATGCCATGGGGTCTCTCATCCAGTAAGAAATTGCGCGAGATTATCTCCTCGCCCGAGTACGGAGACATGGAATAAATGCCGGGCAGGTCAGTCACTAAAGTATTTTTCTGATTCTTTATGGGGCCGCTCTTCCGGTCCACTGTAACGCCGGGGAAATTCCCTATATGCTGATGCGCGCCTGTAAGCTGATTGAACAGCGTGGTCTTTCCCGAATTCTGGTTTCCCGCGAGCGCGAAGCTCAGTACTGTGCCGTCGGGTAACGGATTCTCATTTTCTTTTGCATGGAATTTGCCTTCCTCTCCCAGGCCGGGATGGGAGCTTTCCTGCTCAAAGTAAGGGTCAGCCGAAGGCTCCGCATCATCTTTCTGCGCCGCAGTCTGCTCCTCCTCCACCTCTATCTCAGCGGCATCCGCAGTTCTAAGCGAAAGGACATAGCCGTGCAGGGTAAGCTCCATGGGGTCGCCCAGCGGAGCGAGCTTTTCCACCCGGACTTTTGCCCCGGGTATAACGCCCATGTCCAGGAAATGTTGCCGCAGGGAGCCTCCGCCGCCCACGGACTTTATAACAGCACTTCGGCCTACAGAAAGTTCTTTGAGTGTCATATTTCCTCCATGCTTTTTCTTTGCCGCTTACGCTCCCTCCGGCTGTATTAAAAACCTAGTTTACGAGTCAAATTTGTATCAAATCATTTTTTTTGTCAACAATACAGGGATTTTAGAGACTGTGCGGCCGCAGATATAAAAAACTGAATTTAGTCAATATGAGCGAGGACCCGGATTTAGTATATACCTGAGCTTGGTATGGGTATGCTATTTTTCTTTATGGCGCCTGTCCAGCTCGTCATGCACGTCCTGCCATGTTATGCCCTGCCTGAACATAAGGACGCTCACAAAATAAAGCAAATCCGCGGTCTCCCAGATAAAGTCCTCACGGGTCTGCGCGTCCTCGGTGAGCTCCTCGGCCTCCTCCATGATTTTCTCGCGCACGCGCTTATCGTTCAGGGTGGCGGTGTAGCTTCCCGGAGACGGATTTTTAAAACGCTCGCTTATAATTCCGTAAAGCCTTTCCATGGAGCTTTTCTCATCAGGGTCTGAGCCGAAGCATGTCCAGCTTCCTGTGTGGCATGTGCCGCCATTAGGAATCACCGTGGCCAGCACGGTGTCCCTGTCGCAGTCAGCGCGCATTTTCTGAACGGAAAGAAAATGTCCGCTCGTCTCGCCCTTGGTCCAGAGCGCGGAGCGTGTCCTGCTGAAAAAAGTGAGCTTCCTGGTCTCAAAAGTTTTTTCTAGCGCGGCGGCATTCGCGTAGCCCAGCATCAGCACCTCGCCGCTCACGCTCTGTGCGATTACGGGAACAAGGCCGCCTGTCTTTTTCCAGTCAATGCATTTTATGAACGCGTCCTTTAAGCTCACTGCCCCGGTATAAAGCGCCATTCCAAGCTGCACATCGCATCCGAGCCGCTCAAGCTCCTCAATCTGCTCCAGAGAGTTGACTCCCCCCGCGGCCACAACACGGCAGCCCACGGCATTACGCAGCGCCCTAACCTGCTCCAGGTCGGTTCCCTGCATGCAGCCTTCTTTCTCCACGCACGTGAACAGCAGCTCGCCCGCGTATTTCTCCGCTTCCCTGGCGCCCTCTATCAAAGACACATTTATGGTCTCGGTCCATCCGCGCACGGCGATTTTTCCGTTTATAGCGTCCACGGAAATTATAATCCTCTGCTTTCCTATAGCGCTGCCAAGCTCTTCCAGAAACGGAACGTTCAGCACGCTCTCTCCGTCTTTCGGAGAAGGATTCCATGCGGCGCTTCCTATGATAACTTTCTCCGCGCCTAAAGAAATAAGCTCCCTGGCTTTTTTTATGCTGCGGATTCCGCCGCCCACACGCACGTTTCCCCTGCGCAGAAGGGATTTTAAAAGCTCCGTATTCTTGGTGCCGCCCTGCCCGTCAGTGTTTCCGAGCGCCGCGTCCAAATCTATGACCGCGACCTCTCCGTAAGTATCAAAATCTTTTATGAGCTCATCCGCGTCATCGCGCTGTAAAATCAAATCCTTTCCGTTCTTGAGCTGAACCACATGTCCGTCTTTTAAATCTATAGAGGAGATTACCATGCGCTCAGTTTAGCAAAAATGTTTTTAATTTACAATATTTATTAAAGTTGCTAGAATGCGTCATGCAGCAGCTCGCATTACATGGCGTAAGTTTTAGCTATCCGCAGAAATCTGAGCAGGCTTTAAGGGACGTGAGTTTTTCCGTGCAGGCGGGAGAGTACATAGCGCTTGTGGGCGCAAACGGCTCGGGGAAAAGCACGCTGGCCAGAATGATCGCGGGCTTCATGCATCCCACGGAAGGCAGCCTGGACCTGGAGGATGACGTGCTTCCCGGAATAGTGTTCCAGCAGCCCAAAGAGCAAATCATAGCGGGCGTAGTGGAGAGGGACACGGCGTTCGGCCCGCAGAACCTGAGCATGTCGCGCGGAGAGATAGAGCTGCGCACCATAGAATGCCTTTCAGTGGTGGGAATGGCGGACAGGGCGGCCTCCAGGACATTCGAGCTTTCCTTGGGGCAGACGCAGCGGCTCGCCTTCAGCGGGATTCTGGCGCTGTTCCCGGACATGCTCATACTGGACGAAGTTACCGCCATGCTGGATCCCGGCGCACGGACAGAGCTGGTTAAATTCATAAGCCAGTGGAACGCCCGCGGGCATACGATAATTCACGTAACGCACGACCTGGACGAGGCGCTCCGTGCCAAAAGAATCTTGGCGCTGGACGAGGGGCGAATCATATTTGACGGCCCGCAGACGGATTTCATGAGCCGCCCGGACTTAACGCAGAAAATTTTTGCGCCCATAAATGTACGGGGCAGAGAGCCTCCGGCCGAAGACTCTCCCGTGACACTGAGCGTGGAGAATATATCTTTCAGCTATCCGGAGCGGCCCGTGCTCTCCGGGATTTCATTCTCACTGAAAAAAGGAACTCTCACCGCCATAACGGGGCCGAGCGGCTGCGGGAAAAGCACGCTGTTCGAGTGCCTGGCGGGATTAAAAGAATGCTCCGGCGGAACCATACGCGCGGTAAGCCGCCCCGCGCTGGCGCTGCAGGAAAGCGATGCCGCGCTGTTCGAGCCGTGCGCCGCAGACGACGTGGCGTTCGGTCCAAAAAACTCCGGCCTTTCGGGAAAAGATTTGGTGGCGCGCGTAAAGGACTCCATGGAGAAAGCAGGGCTTCCGTATGAAACTTTCGCGGACAGAGCCACGTTCCATCTTTCAGGCGGAGAGAAACGGAAGCTCTCACTGGCAGGCATAATCGCGCTGGGAAGCGACATCCTTATTTTCGACGAGCCTACATCCGCGCTGGACTCAGAGTCACGCAACATAGTGCTCGGCACATTGCGGGGTCTTGCGGATGAGGGGAAGACCGTCCTGTTCAGCACGCACCGTCCGCAGGAAGCGATGATAGCGGATTTTCATCTGGACTGGAGCGAGCTTTCTGACGGAGGGAGCGGGCGGCGGTTTCAAAACGCAGAGGATGATTCCCTTAAAAAACTTGAGCCATTTAAAAACGGCGCGATTCTAAAGAACATAGGGCGGGCGGCAAATTCATTCATGGCGCCCGCGGAGATTCCAAAGTCACCCGTGAGCGTCCTGCCATCCGTAGTAAAATTCATGCTGTTCCTTACGCTGGCGGTTTTTTCCGTGTGCGCGCAGCCTTTTTACCTGTGCGCCGCGGCAGCCGGCATATCCGTGCTTTACGCTCTCTTGGCCCGCTATCCGCTCAGGAAACCTCTTTACGCGCTGTGGAAGCTTTTTCCGTGGATTCTAATCTTTATGATTCTGGAGCTCACACTGTTCCCGCCCCTTGACGGCGACAAAATAATCTGGTCCTGGGGAACACTGTTTCTTACTGACAGAAAAATTCTTCTGCTTGCCAGGGCTTTCCTCAGAAGCGTCTCCCTGATTTTCTGCACGGGGACTTTTTTGTTCACCACAAGCGAGCGGCAAATCATGGACGGTCTCTCCGCATTTTTAAAGCCGCTGACACTCATTAAAATCCCGGCGCACTATCTGGTTCTGGTGGCGGGAATTTTTTTCAGATTCGTTCCTCTTCTGCTGGACGAGCTTCTGGGCATAATAAAGACGCAGCTGATACGTGGAGCACTAGGCAAAAAGAAAGGCCTCAGAAAACTGAGCGCAATGATTTCACTGGTGGTCCCGCTGATTCTACAGACATTCCGCAAGGCGCAGACTCTGGCGGACGCACTGACCGCGCGGTACTTCAAGTGAATCCCTGTCTTTCATGAAGGGCCGCTTGAGCTTAGCCATGAAAGTCTCAAAACTTGACGCTTAACTTTTCAAACAGTAAACTATGCGGCATGGAAAACATGAAGTGGATTGTTCTTGCCGTAGCTGTGGTCATGTATGCTCTGGTGATTGCCTTTCAGGATAAGAAAGTCTGGTTCACAAGCGCCGCGGCTTTCATTGTCATTGTCCTGGGAATGATTTTTCCCGGAAAAGTTTTCATTCTGCCTGAGGACATAATGGCAAGGGAGAGCGCATCGCCCGCGCACTGGTACTCGCTGACGCATTCTTTCGCCGACATAATAAACTGGAATGTGCTTCTGATTTATTTAGGGAGCATGATTATAGCCGCCCTCTTCATCTATTCAAAAGCGCCCGCGCGCATGGCGGATGCGATTATATCAAAGAGCCGCAACACTGGCCTTGCGATGGTCGCGATTCTGGCCATGACGGGAATAATATCCATCTTTGTGGAGAACGTGGCCACCGTACTGGTCATGGCGCCCATAGCGCTCGCACTGTGCGCTAAGCTTAAAATCAACCCCACGCTTTTTATGATGGGGCTGGCCGTCATGAGCAACCTGGAGGGCACCGCCACTTTGGTGGGAGATCCGCCATCAATGATTTTCGCAAGCTATGCCGGCTACAATTTCAACGACTTCTTCATACATGACGGCACTCCGTCCATCTTCTTCATAATACAGTCGGGCATGATTGCGGGCTGCGTGTTCTTTTATTTCTTCTTCGCGAAAAACGGAAAAAATAAAATCGACATGGACAGAAGCGACGTGCTCTCATGGTTTCCGTTCATCCTTCTTCTGATTATGATTCTGGGACTGGCGGGAATATCGTTCATACACATAAGCTTTGAATATCTCAGCGGGCTTTTTGTTTTTGCGCTGGGCATTCTGGGAATTATCTGGTACAGGGTGATGCAGAAAAAATCCGGCGCGGAGACCTGGGGCCTCATAAAAGAGCTGGACTGGGAGACGATATTCTTCCTTATGGGAATTTTCGTGGTGATAGGCGGCATACGGGAGACGGGCCTTCTGAATGACTTCGCGTCTTTTCTTGCGCGGATTACCGGCGGCTCCGTTTTCGCGGGATTCATCATAATCCTTGTGGTGTCCATCCTTATAAGCGGATTCGTGGACAACGTTCCTTACATCATAGCGATGCTTCCTGTGGCAGGGTCCATGGCGGCGCAGATGGGCATAAAGTCCGAGCTGCTGATGTTCGCGCTTCTGGTGGGAAGCTGCCTGGGAGGAAACCTTACGCCGTTCGGCGCAAGCGCTAACATAGTCACCATGGGAATAGTAAAGAAAGAAGGCCATCCGTTCAGATTCTCGCAGTGGATCAAAATAGGCGTTCCGTTCACCATCATAACCACGGCGGTGGCGGCAGCGGTGCTGTGGCTTTTGTGGGCGTAGAGCTCATTTGCGCGGATAAAGCACGGCCATCATATCCATGCGGCCCAGTTTTTTAAGCGCCCTGATTACCAACGGCTTGTTCTGCGCCTGATTAAACTGCAGCAGGGCGCGCTGCAGTCTCCTCTCATTCGCGCCGCGCGCCACATAAACTGTTTTCATGGAGCCGTCCGCCTCGCGCTCGTGCGGATTCAGCCCCGTGTAATACATGCACGTGGCGAGCGTTCCGGGAGTGGGATAAAAATCCTGCACCTGCTCAGGAACGAATCCTGTTTTTTTAAGATAGACGGCCGTCTCCAGAGCCTCCTCCAGACCCGCGCCGGGATGCCCCGCAATATAATACGGAACCAGATACTGCCTCTTTTTAAGGCTTTCGTTCGTCCTTTTATATTCCTCCGCGAAATTCTCATAAATCTGGTGCGTGCTTTTTCTCATAAGAGAGAGGACTTTGTCGCTCACATGCTCCGGCGCCACTTTAAGCTGGCCGCTTATATGATGCTCGCAAAGCTCCCGCAAAAAAGTCCTGTCACTGTCCATCATAAGATAATCGAAACGTATTCCGCTGCGGACAAAGACTTTTTTTATGCCGGGAATCCTGCGCATGTCCCTCAAAATGTCCAGATACTCGGAGTGGCTCACACGGACGGCAGGGCACGGTTTGGTTCCAAGGCAGTCTTTGTCCGGGCAGGCTCCCCTCTCTTTCTGCGCGGCGCACGCGTCATGCCTGAAATTTGCGGTGGGTCCTCCCACATCGTGAATGTAGCCTTTAAAATCTTTCTCATGCGTAAGGCTTTCCGCCTCGCGCAAAAGGCTCCCCTTGCTCCGCGCCTGAATGCGCCTTCCCTGATGAAAGGCGATGGCACAGAAACTGCACGCGCCGAAACATCCACGTGAGCTTGTTAGGCTGAATTTAACCTCGCTCAGCGCGGGCACTCCAGTCTTTCCGTTAGCGGCGGGAACGTCATACATGGGATGCCATCTGCGCGTAAAAGGCAGATCATAAATGGAGTCGAATTCCTCTGTGGTAAGCGGGAGCGCCGGCGGCATCTGCACCACATAGCGCTCCTCTGACGGCTCTATAAGGACGTGCGCGCTCACCGGGTCGGTGTTACGCTCCTGGACCAGATATGAGCGCGCGAAAAGCTCCATGCCCTCAGGCGACTGACCGCTTATTTCCGTAAAGCCCGGAAGCATGAGCGCTCTCCCGCGCGGAATTCCAAGGCTGCGGTCATCGTCAGCGGGCCTCTCTCCCAGGGCGCTCTCATACGGCGGAAGCTCCTGCGCCTTTCCCGTGTACCAGCATGTTCCCCGCACATCGCGTATGTCCCGGACGCCCTCGCCCCCGCGGAGTCTCCGCGCAATCTCAAGCATTGACCTCTCGCCCATTCCGTACATCAGAAGGTCCGCCTTGCTGTCCAGAAGCACGGAGCGCCTTACAGTGTCCGACCAGTAATCATAGTGCGCGGTGCGGCGCAGGCTGGCCTCTATGCCTCCTATTATCACGCCCACGCCTTTATATGCCTCGCGGATTTTTGCGACATACCGGATTATAGCCCTGTCCGGCCTGTGACCTGCAATGCCGCCGTGGGAATAAGCGTCCTGCGAGCGGGGCTTGTTGTTGGCGGTGTAATTAGAGACCATGCTGTCCATGGCACCGGCGCTTACCAAAAAAGCAAGGCGCGGCTCCCCTAGCGCTTTAAAGCTTTCCGCGTCATGCCAGTCCGGCTGGGCCAGAATGCCCACGCTGTAGCCGTTCGCCTCCAGAAGCCTTCCCAGAAGCGCGGCGGCGAAACTGGGATGGTCCACATAGGCGTCCCCTGTCACAAAAACAAAGTCCACCCTGTCCATACCGCGCTCGCGTAAATCTTCCTGTGAAACCGCTAGAAATTCTTTGGGCATGGGATAATTCTAGCGCAAAAACCGCGTTTAGTAAAACCGTGCCATGCGGAGCTAGAACCGCACGAGCAGACCTGGTGGCGGCCCGCTAAAAGGATTCCGTGTAAGCATACGCATTGTGGTTATGTATGCTCTCAAAATTCTCGCATTCCACGCTGAACCACGCGAAAGGCTTATCGCACTTAGTGAAATTCTTAAGCGCTATGCACACCTCGCGCACCACGTCCTCCACAAAGCGGGGATTCTCGTAAGCGCGCTCCGTGACCCATTTCTCGTCGGGGCGCTTTAATATGCTGTAAAGCCCGCAGCTGGCGCAGTCCTCCACCAGCTCTATCACGTCCTCTATCCAGAAAAGGCTTGTGTTCCGCAGCCTGACCGTGACCATGCCGCGCTGATTATGCGCTCCGTGCTCGCTTATGGCCTTGCTGCACGGACACACAGTGGTCACAGGAATTTTTATGGTGATGAAGAATTTCTGCGACTCCCCGGAGACCTCGCCCTCGTAAGTGCACGTGTACTCCATCACGCTCTCGGCCCCGCTCACAGGCGCCCTTTTTCTCTTGAAGAATGAGAATTCCATGGTGCCGAACGCACGCTCCGCGCTAAGGTTTTCGCGGATTTCCTCCAGCATCAGAAGAAATCTCTTCATGCCCAGATCCGAGCTGTAACGGTGGAACACCTCCACAAAGCGGCTCATGTGCGTGCCCTTGTAATCCTGCGGCAGGTTCACAAAAAGGTCCACGCTGGCGGTGGTGCGCTGCGAGCCGCACTCTTTGTCCATTACGCTTACCGGGTACCTCAGGTTCTTAACGCCCACTTTTTTAAGCGGAATTTCCCTTGTGTCAGAAGTGCTCTGTATGTCTATCATCAGTTTTCCTTGACTGTGGCCGCGCGGAAACACATGAACCCGCGCCTAAGCGACAGCGGCATTCTCCGCGGCCTCCAGAGTGTTCTGCATCAGCATGGCGATTGTCATGGGGCCCACTCCGCCCGGAACAGGAGTTATGAATCCCGCCACGCTCCTTAAGTCATCAAAGTCCGTGTCGCCAGTAAGACGGAAGCCGGATTTTTTAGCGGAATCCGGAACACGGTTCACGCCCACGTCTATAACGCATGCGCCGGGCCTTACCATATCGCGCGTGACAGTATGCGGATGCCCCGTGGCGGCTATGACTATGTCAGCGTTCTTTGTGTAGTCTGAGAGGTTCCTGGTTCCAGTGTGGCAGAGCGTCACCGTGGCGTTGAATTCGCGCCGGCTCAGAAGCAGGTCGAGCGGTTTTCCCACTATGTTGCTTCTTCCCACAATGACCACATTCGCGCCGTCAATCCTCACTCCCGCCTCCCTGAGCATAACGCAGATGCCGCCCGGAGTGCACGGAACAAAGCTTTTCTCGCCCGTCATAAGGCGGCCCAGATTCACCGGATTAAAACCGTCCACGTCTTTCTCAGGGGAAATGGCGTTTATGACTTTCTGCTCGCTTATGTGCCCGGGCAGCGGAAGCTGCACAAGAATTCCGTGGACCGAGGAATCAGCGTTCAGGTCCGCAATCTGCTTTAAAAGCTCATCCTCCGTGACGCTCTCCGGCAGGCTCACGCTTTTGTCCAGCATGCCCGCCTCCGCCAGAGCCTTGCGCTTTCCGGTAACATAGCTTATGCTCGCGGGGTCCTCTCCCACCAGAATAACCGCCAGGCAGGGATTTATGCCCCGCTCCTTAAGCGCCTGAACTTTTCCGGCCACGCTCCGCCTGACTTTCTGCGCTATCTCCTTTCCGTCTATCACAACCGCTTCCATGTAACTTTTACCCCGCTAATTTTTTTATCTGTTGAAACAAGAGCCGAAATTCGGTATTCTTTTTCCTATAAAATGGTTTTTTGCTTTACGGCAGACTGAACCTCATTCTATAAAATTTTCTTACAAAAAGCCATAGCGCTTTTTAGAGAGAGGATTTATGAAACGGCTTTTACCATTATTTTGTCTGGCGTTCCTGCTCGCCGTGCCATCATTTGCCCAGGAGCAGGACGAGCCGGAGGACGATACGGCCTATTCGTTTGACTTAAATCAGAAAGGCGACCAGTACATCCGCATTTCTCTGGGCGCGAGTTTTCCGCTTAATTTCAATCTTTCGGGAAATTTCCTGGATCTTTTCATAAAGAACAAGCATCAGCTCAGCACGGGCGGCATGGGAACCTTAGGCTACCACTATTTTCTTACGCCGTACCTGGCGGTGGGAGGAGACGCGGGATTCGGCTTCAACGTCACCATAGGCAGCAACATACTTACTTATGTCCCGCTCATGGTATCCGTAACGTACCAGCCCACATACAGGCGCTTTGAATTCCCCATCACCGTAGGCATAGGAATGGTATGGGAGACTTACGCCAACTACAATTATTTTCCGGGCCTTGTCATAAAACCTGAGGCCGGCATCCATTACAGGCTCAGTCCCAGCTGGAGCGTGGGCGGAGAGCTTTCGTGGATGTACATGCCCCAGTTCGCCTATCATAAGAATGTCTCGGAGACATATCACGGGCAGTTCTTTACAGTGGTGGCGTCCGCACGCTATTACTTCTGATTTTATCCGTAGGACGAGGATTGGTATATGAACTTGAAGAGAATGATTTTTGCCGCGTGCATTGCCCTTGTTTTCTGCACGGCGGGCTGCTATAACGACATCTACAACATGATAAGCGGAGAGGTAGCGCTGGAGGCGAACGGCATACGCGGAGACACAAACTCCATAGTGCGGTTCAAGGAGCATATCTATCTTTCTAACGGAAACTTTTACTATAAGACCGCCGCATCCTCCAACAGCACGAACGCGTACAACCAGCAGTGGAAAAAAGGAAACATGCCGCAGCTTGCAGCCGCGGACTCATCCCCGGACTTTCCCGGCGTGCCTGACGGACTGCATTTCCTGGCGTCTGACGAGAACTACCTTTATGCGCTGATGATTTCCTGGCACGAGACGAACCTGGGCTATCAGGAGCCTTTCTCGCGCACACTGTGGTACACTGACAAGGAGGAGCCGGCCGCAGGAGACTGGAAGCAGATAGACTTATCCGACATCATAGGAGAGAAACCGGATCCCGACAGCATAAAAATCATCTTTGACAACCAGTACGTAAAAGTGGAGGAGGGAGCAAATGCTGCCGATGCCTACGACCTTTCCAACAGGCATGCGTTCGTCCGTCTCTATAATGAGGAAGACAAAGAAGAGCACGTTTACAAATTGAACGGCGGGGATGCTCCTGAGCGTGTGGATGGAAACAACGCGGGGGCAAATACGTGCACGGCGGTATGGTTTAAAGGCGAGGACTATTTCTCCGAATACTATGCGTTCGCCGCGGGAGAGAAATACATCTATTACGCCCAAAGCAAAACCGAGGTCACCACATCGGGCTCCAACAAGTATCCGCACGCAAGCAGCGGAAGCACCACGCTTTACTACGCGGACGGATGGAACGGCGAGAAATTTATCCTGGAGAGCGACGGCAGCGCGGGAGCGGCGGCACTGGACGCGGGAAGCATTTACTCCATAGCGGTGGCACAGAACTACCTGCTCCTGGGAACAAGCTCCGGCCTGAGCCACACCTCGCTTAAAGATGGTGTGCCCAACGACAAAAAAAGCAGCTTCAACAGCAACGGCAACTCCATAATCTCAAGCTACGTGTTCAAAGTGTTCACGCTTAATCCCAGCGGCTACGAGGACTCCACGGACACAAAAAAAGGAACGGACTGCTACGCATGCTCCACCATCCTGGGCTCCATATCTAATTCATCGGACACGTTCAATAAGACCGGCCTTTTCGCATACTATCCTGGCCGGGGAACATGGAACAGAGACGGCACCGCTGACGCTAAAAGCAACGGAAACTGATTTGGCGGACCTTTTCAGCGCGGCGGAAAAAACACATGAGCCGCTTGCCTCCCGGATGCGTCCGCGCACACTGGACGAGTACATAGGGCAGGACCACATAGTGGGCAAGGGAAGGCTTCTGAGGCGGGCAATACAGGCGGACCAGCTTACGTCCGTTATTTTTTACGGCCCGCCCGGAAGCGGCAAGACAACGCTTGCCCGGGTAATAGCGAATCACACAAGCTCGAATTTCATCACGTTGAACGCTGTGCTTACCGGCGTGGCTGACATAAGGCGCTCCATCAGCGACGCGGAGAACCAGAGAAACCTTTACAACAAAAAGACCATACTGTTTGTGGACGAGGTGCACCGCTGGAACAAAAGCCAGCAGGACGCCCTTCTGCCCTGGGTGGAGAACGGCACAATAATCCTGATTGGGGCCACCACGGAGAATCCTTTCTTTGAGGTGAACAAGGCGCTTGTAAGCCGCAGCAGGGTTTTTCAGCTTAAGCCTCTCACAAAAGAAGACTTATTAAAGACCGCCCGCCAGGCGCTGGAAGACACGCAGCGCGGCTACGGACATTGGAAAGTGGACTTTGAGGACGGGGCGCTGGAGCATCTGGTGGAGACGGCGAACGGAGACGCGCGCAGCCTTCTGAACGCCCTGGAGCTTGCCGTAGAGACCACGCCCGAGCGCTGGGAGCCGGACGCATCGCCTCCTGTTCCGGCATGGGGAAGCACCATTTACATAAGCCGTGAGGCGGCGGAGGAGTCCATACAGAAAAAAGTGGTCCTCTACGACCGTGACGGAGACTATCATTACGACATAATAAGCGCTTTCATAAAAAGCCTGAGGGGAAGGGACCCTGACGCGGCGTGCTACTGGCTGGCGCGCATGGTAAAAGCCGGTGAGTATCCTGACTTCATTTTCAGGCGCATGCTTATCTCCGCGTGCGAGGACACGGGACTTGCCGACCCGTATGCCATACAAGTGGTGCAGAGCTGCGCGAGCGCGTTCGACAGGGTGGGAATGCCTGAGGGCAGATATTTTCTGGCACACGCGGCCCTGTATCTGGCCACCGCGCCCAAAAGCAACAGCAGCATGGCATTCTTTGACGCGCTGTCTTCCGTGGAAAAAGAGGATGCGGACGTTCCGAACCATCTGCGGGATGCCAGCCGCGACGCGGAGGGATTCGGGCACGGCTCGGGCTACCTTTATCCGCACGCGTACAGGGACCACTGGGTGGCGCAGCAGTATCTTCCTGACGTCCTTACCGGCAGGGTGTTCTACACGCCCAGCACGCAGGGCTATGAGGCTAAAATCCGCGACGAGGTACTGAGCAGGCGCGAGCTGCAGATAGCCGCCCTGCTGGAGGAAAACAACGAGGCCCCGGAAAGCGGACAGGTGAATCCCATAGGCACATGGTGGCAGAAAGTGGGTCACTTTAACGGCTTTGTAAAAACGGAGGAGAACCTTACGTTCAGCCCGCAGGATAAGAGCAAAGACGCCGCACTGAACCGCGCGGAAAAAAACTGGAGGAACAGGCTGGAGCTTAACAGGGCGGAGACTCTTCTGCAAATAAGGGACGTGATGGTATCGTGCGCCGGACTAAGGCGGCATCACAGGAGCCTGGTATGGAACGCTGATGACGCTCTCCTGATTTTTGACATCCTGCGCAAAACCCCGGAGGGCCTTACGTGCGGAGTGTGCAGGACGCAGAAGGGCATGGACATTATGAGCCAGTACGCGAGCACGCTCAACGACATAGACAAGCCGCTTTTCACGCTCAGCCCGCAGAAAAATGTCTTTGCGGACAGAGCGTTCCTGAAAGCCGCCGAAAGTTTCAGTCCCGCAGTTTTTGACCGCGTGTTCTTTAAAGACATTTTCTCATGCGAGAAAGAGATAAAGGACGCGGCCCTTATGCTAAAGGAGGCATTCACAGGAAGCCCCAGGGCCGGACGGAACTTTGCCTTCGAGGAGGAGGCCCGGGCGAACGGAGCGGAGGAGCCCATACTGTCTGAGGACGCCGCGGTCATTTTCTCGCAGCGCATTCCGCGCAACGGACAGAAAATATCCTCCCTGCTGCACGGCTCGGAACTGGACGCAAGGCTTCTGGACTCATTCAGCGTCGCGGAAAAGAAATTCTTCTCCAACAAAGACAATCCTCTGTTCGCATGGGACTCCTCCACCGTGCAGGAAATCTTTAGTCAGGAGGGATTCCGTGCGGACGTGCAGAAAACCATGCTCACCGAGAACCGCCGCCTTACCCCGCAGGAGATAGACAGGTGGTTTGACGCGGACAATTCTTCCTATGCGGGAAGCATGCAGGACGCGGTGGGCGCGGAGGGCATAGCGCGCATAGCGGAGGTCCTGAAATCTCTGGCGGAAAAAACTTTGTTCGCATGGCACACGGAGAACATCTTCGTTACAGTGACCGCACCGAATCAGAAACAAAAAACCGCGCCCTGAAAGACGCGGAATGGACTTTATCCGCAAGCCTGCCCTTAAGGGCAGGCTTACAGCGCGCTTATGCGCAAAGGTCACTTCATCTGGGCGGTTTCGATTGCGTCGGAGGTGGCCCCGCTCTTAATCACGTAGCCCAGGACGGCGTTATCTGTTCCGTTTCCATAAACATTACCATAGGAAGTAGAGCCATAACTGTTTGCACTGTTAAACGTGGATGATTTTTCTTTCGTGAAATTCGTTATCATTCCGTCTGTTTTCCGAAGCCCTATGTTAATGTCGTTATGCTGATTGCTCTGCATCTCCACCGCGCTTGGCGTGGGAACAGTGGCGCACTCCCATGTTCCTGTAAACTGGTCATTTACGGAGCCTTCCGCGATGGACGATGAATCTGGGGCAAATCCGCCTACATAATATGCCATTTTCGGTCTTATAGAGGACGTGGCATAATATCCGATGTGCGGAACTACATGATCTTCGTCATACTTGCCGACATCAATCGTAAGGTTGGAGCCCACTACGCCGTTGCTGTCCACCACACAGGTCACAAAATCAGAGGCAGATGAGGCCTCGCCTTTTTTGCTGGCGGGAAGATACGCATAGACCAAATCAAGGTTTTTCTGGTCATACGCCGCTATGTGAACTCCTCCGTCAGAATCCACCGCAACCTTACAATACTCGCCGGCATTGGCATACTCGCTGTTTTCCGGGAACACATTCCGCACACACTTCCAGTCTCCGGGCGTTTTCACAGGATCGTCATTATAGGCATAGCGCATCGTGGGATTCGCCGCATCCGCCTGGTCAAGCCAGACCGCTATCACCCTGTCGCTAGTACCAGCACCGTTCGCCACCACGCCTATGCTTAAATAGGAGCCGGGCTTATATTTTGTGCCGGTTCCGCTCGCAATCATGCTCACGTAACGGGCATCATAATTCGGAGCCGGAGAGGTAGCGGAATCCTGGAACTGGTTGAACGCGGCTTTTCCTGTTTGCGTTGATGTTCCCGACTTAAAGCGCAGCTCATCGTTCATGGTGTCATAGTAAGCCAGATAAACATTTGTGTTCTGCCCGCTGGTGCTGGTCGCAATGCTCGGGCTCTTTATCCTCTGCTTGTCAAAGTCCATTTCGCCACCGTTCACCTGTCCGATTCGCTCCAGCCTCAGGGCATTCTTGCCATCATAAGAGCCGCGCGAGTCATGAGCGCCCAGGCCAAATTTGCTGGACATAAGGATGAACGCATCGCTTTCACCGGAGTTTATGTCTCCGCCGGCGGCAACGCCCCATGAGTTACCCAAATCATCATAAGCGAACGCCACGGATGTGAAGAAGTCGTAGCTTGCAGTCCAATACTGATATGAGTAATCCTCTACTTTCGGATTTCCTGTCGGATTTCCTGTCGGACTTCCGCCCATGCTGAAATACAAAGGTCCGTTCACGAACGCGAATCCTATCTTGCCGTCAGTCGGGCGTACTTTCATAACAGGCTGCTCTATCTTTCCGCTTATCGGAATCGCCGCCCTAGAGTTGAATTCCCACACATCGAACACCACGTCATCGGTAAGGCGGTTGTTGTTGTCGTTGTTGGGCAGACGGTTGTAGTAGTTTGAGTAAACGGAGTAGTCGCCCGTGTTGCTGTGCGTGACTTTCTCGTAATTGCCACGGGAGTCGTTGTTGTTCATGTTGTTCAGCGCGGAGACTTCGCCCACAGTGTGATTGTACTCGCCGGACTTTGTTATTTTGCTTATGTCAAGCGGGTATGTGCCGGCGTTTCCGTTCGCATTCAGGTTAAAGCCTTTGAGCGTCACGGTCTCATCGCTGCGGACAGGATAGTGCCCTAACGCGGTCCTTGCATAGACGCTCGGATTGTTTTTCTTTAGCGTGCTGAGGCTTGTCTCCACGTCCGTTATGTACGGCACTATGTCCATCTGATAGCAGGATGTGAGCGCACCCGCCTTGGTGCTGGTGCTGGAGCCTGTGGATTCGTTGTCGCTGCCCTTCTGGGTTTTCGACGCAAAGTCCTTCGCCGTCACAATCACCTTCACGTCCGTCTTTACCCGTCCGCTCACTTTCTCCGTGTCCAGATAGAATGTCCAGTGTATGGTGTGCCCGGACTGCGTAAGGGTCTCCTCGTCCTTCACAAACTGCCAGCCATTGTTCTCCATGGTCGCTTCGGAGATTTTCCATGTGCTTCCGTCATAGGTGGCAAACTCCTGGGGATTATTCTCCCCTGCCCCGAAGTTAAAGCCCGTGGCTTTTATGGAGACGGATTGGAGCATTTTGTTGTCATGCGCGGTTCCGGTTATCTTTATTTTTCCGGAGACTTTCGGGTCCGCATCGTATTCGTTTCCCTTAGACGCATTGCTCTTGTAGCCGTCGGACTCTTTCCAGTCGGCCTCCAGCTCTATGTGGCCGTTCTTGGTGCTGTTTTCATACAGGCTGTTGTCCGCCGCGTCTTTCCAGTAGAACGGATTTATCTTCGCTGTCGGTTTCTCATCGTCCGAAAGGTCTATTATCAGGTCCTTTACATAGGCCACGCAGTTCTGGCTGTTGGAGCCCTGCGTGCGCTCGTCCGTTTTGTCCCAGAATGTAAACGACACTCCGATCTCACCCGCAGGATCGGAAGTAAGATCCTGCCATACCTGCTCGCTTGAGAGCTCGAACTTATGGATTTCGTTTCCGTCAGAGAAATCTACGGAGCCTATGTTCCAGTCGCTCTTTGTCCCAGATATCAGAGAGTCAACGCCCGCAGTAACAGCGCTGGTATCAGTGGCACCGCATTTGTAAACCATGCGGATATCTCCGTTTCCGCCCGTAATCTCAGGCATTATGGCAAGCTTGTCCTTTACAGTGAACTGGCCCGCGCTGAAATTCTTAGTGGATATGGAAACCGCGGATTTGGCGCCGGAAGTCGTTATTCCGGACCCAGAGTTCACTGCGGAGACGTCATAGCCGTTGAATTCGCTCTGCGTGAATACGCCGTCAGAGTTAAGGTCCGTGCCCAAATAAAGCCTGGCCAGGCGCGGCGCATTGTTCGTAACGCTCACAGGATACGCGGCGTTAGAGACATTGCCCGCGGCGTCAAACGCCACCACAACCAGCTGCGCGGGGCCGTCGGGGATGTTCGTGGAATGTATGGTGGCCTTCCATGTCCATGTGGTGCCTACGCTGGTTATGGATTCCGGCATGCAGTCGCCGTCGTCGCCGCTGTTGAATTCAAACACTTCTCCGGTAACGTCCCTTACATCCTCGTTCTTGGTGTTATCCACATTCTGCGCGTAGGGGAAATATACCACCGCCTCATTTTTATCATCTTTAGTCACCTCGGCCTCGGATTTAAATCTCACGGTGGACCCGCTCACTTCCGAAATGACGCCGTATGCGCCGCCCGCATAAATGAGCCCGCCGGAATGTATGTGCACGTTGTCGCGGACGACATTGCCTGTATCAGTGAAGGAGTATGTGCCGGTCTCGGCCTCATAGCTTATTGCAGGTCCTTCCGCTTTAGCCGCATACAGAAGGTCTCCCGGCTCTTTGGTTATGTCCTTCATAAGCACAAGGTCTTCCAAGGGGATTCTTGGATTAAAATTATCCTTGTGCTCATTCACTATAAGCGGGTCAAGGATAAGATGCTCGGTGTAGTCTGCGTCTGTTCCGAAAATCTTTCCGTCGCGCAGGAAATAGAACGCCACGCGCTCATAGCCTGAGCCCTTGTCCACAAATGTGCCCTGCAACGTGAACACATAGTCGGAATCCGAGACAGGATTCTCCTGGTCTACGGAGAGGATTGTTCCGTTTGCGGTTATGTTGGAAAGGTCCGGCGCGGTGTTGTCTATGTAGAAAGTGTATGTCATGTTGCTTGAATGGCCTGAGGTGTCCGCCACATACACAGTATAATTCACAGAAGAAGTCGTAATCTTTGTGGTCTCTATGGGAATGTACACGACCCTGGAGACTGACTCATCCGAGTCCTTGGCCTCGTCAGAGATTTGGCATGAGGCCGTTATCAGCGATGAGCCCTGCTTAACGCTTATGGAGTCCGCGTTAAGGCTGTCGTTGTCCTTGAGCTTTACCACCAGATACCAGGTGCCCTTCAAATACATCTCTGAGTTATAATCCATAATGCTGAGCAGGTTCGCGTCGGGATCCTTGGGATCAGGGGCCGCGGAATACCGCATCATCTGCGCCTCCTGGCTGGGCGCTCCGTTATCCACGTGGATAAAGATGGGGTCGCTTACGGCATCTGTCCACAGGCCCATCTTGCCGTCTGTGTTTATGGCGCACGCGCGGATTGCTATGTTAGTGGTGGTCTCCGCCGGTCCTTTATCAGGATCCAGAAGCCCGTCCTTATTAAGCGTTATGTTCCATGTGGAAGTCTTAAGGTTTGCGGGAATACCCCACCAGCTCTCATCCACATAAGTGGTGCGCTGATAGTCCCCGAGGGAGATTTCCTCGCCCTGGACCTTGGGTGTCAGCACACCGCCTAAACTGGTGAATTCGGCCGTGAGCGCGGGATTGTCCTTGGACCATGTGACATCGCCGTTAGCCGCCACAGTACCTATCTGAACATACACCTGGCCCACGCTGGAAGTTCCCGATGGCACCTCCACGTTTCCGCTCACACGTATTGTTCCGGCAAGCGTTATGTAATCAAGCTTCATGTCGCCCTGGCTGTCGTAGTCGTTTACGCTGGGATAGCTCAGCTCCGTTACCGGGCGGTCCGCGTCGGGGTTATGCGTAATGTAATAACTGCGGTATATGTAATAGTTTCCTAATTTGTCTATGGTCTTAAAGAACAGAGGAATCTTATAGGTCTTGCTGGCGGGACTGTAAACCACGTCATACTGGTCGGGGTCATCATAAACTATCAGGTCATGCTTGGTTCCGGCCATAAAGTTGAACTGCCACACGGCCGCGGAATTGGAGCTGTTAAGGTTCTCGTTGGTCCAGCCGTCCAGAGCGATGAGCTCCTCATCGGTCCTGTAGTTCGGACTGGCTTTGTTTGTCTCGCCGTAGCCTTTAGGCGGAACAAGCCATTCTATGTCTGATATTCCCACGCCCTCGTCGCTCGCGATTCCGGTCACTTTGACAGTTCCGGTGGCCTGGTCTGAGGAAGCGGGGCTTGTAACCGTTATGTTGTCAGGGCCCTTGTTGTCCACGTAGAATACGGCAGTGATGGGCGTGGAATTATCCGCAAGGTCTCTGGCGGTGAGCGTAAGGGTTTTAAGTCCTGACTTGATCTCCGAGACAACTATGGGCTCGCTCTCATAGTACGTGTACTCAATTCCGTCCACGTTTTTCTTTGAGTCTGTCTCTATCAACTTAATGCTGTTACCCTCAATCGACTCCTCTTTGCCATTTCTGATGACTATGTACTCGGTCTCTGTCACGCCGGACGAGCCGTCTGATATGGAGAGCGTGGCGCCGCTTATGTTCGCGTCAAATATGGGCAGATATACTTTTATATATTTGCTGTTTCCGCCGGCGAACCTGCTCGCGCTTATATCGTAAGTTCCTCCGGCATCCAGCTTGACCACCTCTGCGTTAACAAGATTCTCTGCCTTGTCTTTTATGTCCAGCGCCGCGATGTGGACGTTAGGCATGGCGGTATCCATCTTTATGAGAAGCACGGCCGTATTGTCAAGGCCATAGTCTCCCTTATTATTAAATTCAGAATCCTGCGTAGTGGAGAACATATAGTACGGGCGGTTGAACTTTGACTGGTCGCCGGTCACGAACACTGTGCCCGCGGAGTCCTCCACCTTAAAGCGAAGCGGTATGCGGTCATTGTCTCCGCCGCTTATGTCGTAGGACCACGTGCCGTTGCTCACGGAAACGCTCTTCCAGTCATTGCCGTTCTCGGACTGGGAAATGTAGAACGCGCTCACTCCGTCATCGTCAGTCACAATGCCCCTGAGCGTGGTGGTGGTAAGCCATGAGTTCGTATCGTCCACGTTCTGAATCTGAATTATAGGACGGTCCGTGTTCTGGTCCACGGTGTACTCAAAATAATTAATTCCCTTGGCATAACTATACGTCTTCTTCTCGGGATCCGATTCCGTATAGACGTTGCAGTTACCCGCGCTGTCCGTTACCACGGGAATAAGATAAAGCAGGGCGCTGGGCTTACTGTCAGTGACTCCTGCTAATTCATAGACATTCACATTTTCTATGCTCCAGCTGTAAATTTTTGCCGGGTCCGTTATCTCATTACCTATGAGCGTAAGGTTATCAAGCTCGGTCTGGGCATTAGGCTCATCCTTAGAGTAATAAAGCGCCAGACTCACCGGGGCCGCGCCCTCGTATGACACGCCGCCCTGCACGCTTATTGTTCCGTTTATGGCGTTCTCTTTGCCGGGAACGGGAGAGTTAATGGTAACGGTAGGCGGGGTTTTGTCCACCTGCAGACTGAATATGGTGCTGGTACTGGTGTTCTCCGCTCCGTCAGTGACTTTAGCGCTCACATTGTAAGTCTTGTTGTCCTCTAAATTCTTAAGATAGTCTGAGAGTATTTCTGCCTCCCATTCTGAGCTAACGGAATTCGCATTCTTTAGCTTAGCGGGGATGGGCTTTCCCTCCACGAGGGTTATCTCCACACTAGAGACGCCTGAAACATTGTCCGTAACTTCTCCTTTGATGCCGGAGATTGGCGCCACACCGTTCGTATACTGCTGGCCGGCATGGCTTGTGCAACTGAGCATGGGAGGCT
Source organism: Treponema sp. (assembly GCA_022510925.1). Lineage (GTDB taxonomy): Bacteria > Spirochaetota > Spirochaetia > Treponematales > Treponemataceae > Treponema_D. The sequence continues at coordinate 7,559 of JAFLSO010000017.1, read as the reverse complement.
CCGTGTCTATGTTTATCTCGATGGTCTCGCGGGCGCTCATGTTACCCACATTGTCCGCTGCCACCAGATACAAAAAGTTCGGTGTTATTTCATCAGTTCCAGAAATCTTTGATGCCTCGAACGCTCCCATGTGATTTGTAAAGTACGCAAGATTCCCTTTTGTTCCCTGAGGCTCAAAGAGCCCGGTCGCGGTGGCAGTGTCGCCCGTGTTAGGCTCTGCCATGTCAGGAGTCCGCACCCAGTAATAAATCCTGGACACTCCGCTGTCCTCCTCAGCGAACACGCCGCTTACGGGCAGCATGGAGTCCTTGTACCAGCTTTTGTCACTGTCATGCGCCTTGCCGCTTATGGTGAACGGATAGTCCTTGTTATCAGCAGACCATTTAGGCCCTGTGGTGTCAAATTCAATGTTATAGTAGGTACTGAACGAATTTTCCGCAGAGTCATAGGTGGTTATGGTGAGGACGGCATCTGTCTCCCCGGACCTTGCCACAAAGCCGCTTAAATCTATGTCGCTGAACGACCAGCTCATGTTCTCGTCGGGGCTTTCCGGTTTCACGATTTTATCTTTATCGTCCGAGCCTATGCCCTTTATTTCGTACGTGGTGTGGCTGACTTTATAATTGTCCGTGGTGACACCAGTCAGTGTGAACTTATTGCCGCTCTCGTTATTCAGGTAATAAGTTTTCTCGTCCATGGCATAGGTCTGGCTGCTCTTGGAATCCGAAGTGAACTTTATATTCGCAAAGCCCGGTTCTTTTGTATCAAGATAGTACGTCCTGTTTTTGGCCGATGTGCCGCCGCCGTTCTGGGCGGAGATGGAGACATCCAGGGTAAAGAGCCCATATCCGTCTTCAATGGCTTTATTTATCTTGTCCGTTGCCTCAAACGTGAAGCTCCAGTCATAATCGTACTGGGTGTCTTCTTTCAATTCATAATATATCTTCCCCTCTTCTTTCGCCCAGATGTCGCTGTTTGCGGTATCCTCAAGCGTCACGGTGTAGCTCAGGGCTCCTTCGACCAGCGGCTCTCCCGACATGACGGTTCCGCTGAATTCAATTCCAGCCTCAAGTATATCCGCATTGAACGCGGTGAGGCTCGGCATGTTTTTATACGGAGCATTGGGCTTGTTCTCGTCTATGTTCAGCGTGGGCACCACGGAGCTTGATTTTGCCATGAAACCGTAACCGGCGGAATCATTCTCCACAATCCCCTGGCCGTCAATGTCTTTGCCCGCCACAAAGAATTTGTATTTGTTGCCGGTCTTTACATCCGCCGTGGTCAATGTGCTGGACACAGACAGGCTGTCTGTGTTCTGGTCCGTGGTGGTTATGGTGTAGCGGTATGTCGCCGCCGCGGCGGAGCTTATTTTAATGTCCTCCAAAGTCACGCTCGGATCCTGCATCTTGGCGTACTTAAGCGCCACGGCCTCATCCCATGTCCAGAACAGCTGCTCCTCCCCGTAGTCGTCGTCCGTGTTTCTTTTTATTTTATAATAAATGCTTATGGAGCTTGTGCGGAGGTTAGTGTTATCAAGTCCGGGAGTTATGGAGACATTTATGGCGGACCCCGCAAAATAGGGCGCGTAGCCGTCCGTGTAATCCTCCGGCGGGTTGTCGGCGGAGTCCATTATGCTCATGCCGCCCACAGAGTATGTGGGGTTGTTTTTGGGGTTCACGCTGAACGTAAGGTACACGTTTCCCTGGCTTGTTTTTGTATTGGATATGTACTTGCTTATGTTCTCTATCTTAGTGCTCTCGCTGGTGGCGGCGCTCAGTATCTCTTTAAGCGTGCTGGCGTCTTTGTATTTTTTATCAGTCTTGTTCAGATACTTACGCAGCTCGAACGCGGAGAAGCTCTGGAACTCCGTATTCTTTCCGTTTATAAGGTTCAGCATGTCCGTGGTGCCGCGGTAATACTGCGTGGAGGCATTGCCGTCTCCGGCTCCAGTCGGATTGTTTATTACATCCTTATATTCTTTAGCCGCATCGGATGCCGTAACGGTAAAAAAGAAATTCTCCGTTTTGCTTTCGCCGCCGTTCTCGTAATCATCAAGCTGATTCTCGTAAAGCTTCTGGTAGTTCTCCCATTTTATTTTGTTCTCGGCGGAGAGGGATTTGCGCTCGTCCTCAGTGAAATACTGGGCTATAGTAAGCGGATTTGAATTCGACATATCCGTTATGTCTTTAAACTGGCTGTCCAGGATGGCTATTCCATTCTGGTTATAGAAACTCACCGTGAGCGTGGAGATGCCGGTGGAGCATGCCTCGGAGAAAGTGCCCTCCAGCTGCACGGCGCGGCCGTAGCTTTTAGGCGTGTTAGAGCCCACGGACGTAGGCTTGGTGAGCACCAGGACGGGAGGCGTGTTGTCTATGGCGAACGAGCGGCTTGAAGTTCCCGAGGAATGGCCCGCGTCGTCATACGCGGTCACGCTTATCTCGTAGGTGCCGTCGGCAAACGGCCAGCCGTTGTAATAGTCAACATTCTGGGCGTTATATTCGTTAAGTTTTATGGACCATGAGGTTCCGTCAGCGGAGATGTCGGCGTCGCGCGCCTCCACGTCTTCGTTTGTGTCGGAATTCTTGACCACCACATGGACCTTGGCCACTTTAATGTCATCGGAGCATGTCCCTGCGAACACGAAGTCTCCCTTGATTGTGGCGGCGGCGGGCGGATATAAAATCTCAAGTTTCGGTGCCTGTGTGTCTACTGCGGGGCCCAGTCCTATATGACAGGAGAAAAGCATAAAAATAAAAGTTGAGAGTACCACGAGCAAGAACGGGCAGAATTTCAAAAATTTCTTCTTCATACACTACACCTCATCTTTTTATCGGCATAATAACGGGTAACATTTAATTTTATAACAAATCGCAGTTTTTTTCTCTATATATAGGGAAAATTTCAATTCTGTTTAAATAAAAACCGTAAATTTCTTAAGATTTTCAGATATTTTAGGACGAATTAAAGAAAATTTTAAGCATCTTGTGCTTCATGCAATCCGCGCGGAGCAATGCCCTCCCTTTTCCGCCCGCCGCTCGCAGAAGAGAATTCCGCGCCAATAAATAATTAACAGCGTTAATTAAATTTTCTTGTAAATTCGCAGGATTCATAGTAAAATGTTAGCGCATAAGGATATGAGCATGAGGCGCAGGTTATTAACTCTTTTGTCACTGTTTTTTCTGGGGATTGTTCTGACGGGGTGCGGGGACCCCAAGGATTTACGCTTGATTCCGCTGGACGGCCAGTGGGAATATTCTCTAAAGGACCCCTTCGGCGACAACGCGGAATTCCTGCCCGTTCCTGACGATGCCATCCCCACGCTTGAGAAGCTTATTCCCGGCGGAGTGGGCAATATCTGGGTGCGCACTAAATTTGTGGTTCCCTGGGGATACGGCGGAGAGGATCTGGCGTGCTTCCTGGGGCGCGTCACCATGGCAGACATTACCTGGGTTAACAACATTTACATAGGCAAGGGCGGACGTTTCCCTCCCCATGAATTCTCCGCGTGGAACATAGTGCGCAATTACACCGTGCCCGCCAAGTACCTGCACGCGCAGGAGAACACCCTCATGCTTAAGATATGGGTCAACGGCGAGGGCAGCCTGGACCGCAACATGTTCATAGGCAGGCTGGACAATGTGAACACGTTCGCGAACCGCGAGGATTTCTGGCATAACAAAGTGAACCTCCTTTTCGCCTTCCTCATGATAATCATCGCTTTCTATCACTTTGTGATTTATCTGCGGCGCAAAAAAGAGCACGAGAACCTTATCTTCGCGCTCCTGAACCTGGTGTCCGTCTTTTACATACAGATTTATTTCCTTAACCAGCTGCCCGGGCTTCCGCGCGAGAACGCCAACTTTTTATGGTACCAGAAAATCTTTTCCAGCGGGCTTCCGTTCTTCCTGCCTTTCCTTACCACCACTTACATAAACGCGTTCCTTAAGCGCAGGGATAACAGGGCCATCTTCTGCGCCCGTCTGGCGTTCCTTGTGGTGCCTGTGCTCATAGTGCTGGTCACGCCGGATTATCCGCACCTGCACCGCATCACGCCTAAGCTTATGTTCCTAGTGGTGCCGCCCATGATTTACGCGGTCGTCCGCATGATTATAAGCGTGATTCAGAAAGTAAAGAATTCCGTACTGCTCATGCTCGCTTTCTCCCCGCTGGTGCTGTGCCTGCTGTTCGACCTGATAGTGCATAACATACTCCAGATAGTGACGCTGCCATACATGACGTTCTTCGGCTGGCAGATGGTCATAGTCACGCTGCTTTTCCTTATGGCCAACACATTCGCCGCGTCCCGGAACGAGGCCGAGTACCTGAACGAGCATCTGGAGAAAGAGGTGGCGGACAGAACGCGGGAGCTCTCCGAAAGCAACACGCAGCTTGAGGCCGCCAAATTCCGCGCCGACCGCGACATGGATCTGGCCGTGCACGTGCAGCGCAGCTTCTACATGGACAAGCCGCCCATGGTAAACGGATGGGACATAGCATACATTTTCCAGCCCATGTCAGGAGTCTCCGGCGACCTCTACGATTTTTACGTGGACGGAAAGGAGCTTACCGGCCTGGGACTGTTCGACATCTCCGGGCACGGAATCGCGAGCGGACTTGTGGCAATGCTGGCTAAAGTAATCCTGGACAGAAAGTTCAAGGAGGGGCTCAACGACCCGCTGAACAAAGTCATGGACGAGATAAACCGCGACCTGGTGGAGTCCAAGGGCGACATAGAGAATTACATGACGGGTGTGCTTTTCCGCTTCAGGGGAAACAAAGTGGAGTACATAAACGCAGGCCATCCGCGTGTGTTCGTGCGCACCGCGAAAGACGGCAAAGTGGTTCCCGTGGAGCTTCCTAACTCCGGCGGAGGAGAGGCCGGCGGTCTGGTGGGCATAACAGGGCTTCTTCCCATGTACAAGGTCATAGGTTTCAGCCTTCAGCCGGGAGACGCCATGCTCATTTACACGGACAGCCTCTACGAGTCGCGCAACATAGACGGGCAGGAGATGACCCAGGACGGAGTGCAGAAAATGTTCGCTAACGTAACCGGGACCTCCGCGAGCGCAAAGCTTAAGGACGTTATAAATCAGTTCAACACATACGTAAAAGGCGTGCCCCTGCGCGACGACCTGACCGTTATCGTGCTGCAAAAGAAATAGGAGAGAATCATGGAACAGAAAGCTGACTGCATATTCTGCAAGATTATACGCGGAGAGCTTCCGAGCAAAAAGATTTACGAGGACGAAAGAACGTTCGCTTTTCTGGACATAGCGAAGGACATAGACGGCCACATCCTTGTAATCCCCAAGGACCACTGCACAAACCTTCTGGACGCGCCCAAGGAGACTTTAGAGTGCGTCATGGGCACCGTGCAGAAAGTGGCGCGCAATCTTACGGAGCGCTGCGGATATGACGGCGTGAACACATTCAACTGCAACGGAGAGAGCTCCGGCCAGACCGTGTTCCATTACCACGTGCATGTAATACCGCGCAAAACCGGAGACGGAGAGAGGCCATTTAAATTCAGCGGGGCGCGGCATGAGCTGGAGGAAATGCACGACAGGCTCAGCATGCAGTGATGTTTTTGCGACGTGTGATTCTGTCTGGAATCCGCGCGCTACATGAATGTTATTATAAAACAGAAATCGCCGTGCAGGTTGGCGCTGCCTCCCAGTATAAGGGAGCCGGCAGGTGTCTTTAAAGCCAGATATGCACCCGCACCCAAATCATACCGGAATCCATCCTCCGCGCTGAGGACGCCCGCTCCCGGTCCTTCCGTGGCGGTATACGGATTGTACGGGCTCTGTATGCCGCCGTTAATTTTAGCCATAATAAAAAGAGGCATTCCCGCTATGTTGACCAGCCTGTGCGTGTAAGTGGCGCCGGTCAAAGCGAAATTACGCCGTTTCGTTCCATAGGGAAATCCGCTCATTCCGTAAAGGCCGCCGTATTCCGCATAACCGCAGTTAAGCTGCCACGGGAAATGCATAAGCGCGGCCTGAAATTCGTATCCCAGGGCCGCCACGTTCTTTATGACCTCAAAGCGCTGCGCCACGCTCACCCTGCCGTTGTGAGGAAGCTTCTGCAGGGCGACCGGCCCTATGTTCAGCGCGGTCATAATGTCCGTGCTTAAGAAAATTTCCCGGATTTGCGCGGGAGTGTAACCCGAGGCATAAAGCGCGCCTATCATGCTGCCCATGCTCGTTCCCAGAACCATGTCCACGGGAATGCCCAGACGCTCTATCTCCTCCAGAAGCGGGATTTCCGCAAGGCCCTTGGCACCGCCGCCGGAAAGGACCAGCGCTATGACAGGCCTGTCCGTCCTAAGCCTGTGGGCCTCGGCGTAGCTCAGGTTATTCTGCGCGCGGACAGGATTCTTAAAGAACACGGCGGAGCATACCGTGATTAGAAGCGCGCGCGAAAACCGTGAGGCATATCTCATATCACAGATAATATTTTAAGAGAGCCTTAATTTCAAGTTGCATAAGAACGCGGAGCAAACAGGACCAGCGCGCTACTTAACCTGATTCACAAGCTCGCGCTTGGCCTCAAAGTCCTGCACATTTCCCAGAGTGGTCTCCGCTATGGACTTTAAAGCGTTCGTGGTGAGGAACGCCTGGTGTCCCGTTATAATCACGTTCGGGAACGTCAGAAGGCGTGCCAGCGTGTCATCGCGTATAACGTCTATGGACCAGTCGTCAAAAAAGTACTTGCTCTCCTCCTCATATACATCCAGCGCCGCCCCGCCTATGGTCTGCTTTTTAAGCGCATGGACCAGCGCCTTGGTGTCTATGAGTGCGCCGCGGCCGGTGTTTATGATTACGGCATCTTTTTTCATCATGGCAAGGCTCTGCGTGTTAACTATATGCTTCGTTCCGTCCGTAAGCGGGCAGTGAAGGCTTAGCACGTCTGAATCCTGGAAAAGTTTCTCCTGAAGGACATAAGTGAATCCGTTTTTCTCGGCCCATTCCTTGTCGGGATAAACGTCGTACAGCTCTATCTTCATTCCGAATCCGCTCAGAATGGAGGCCATGATTTTACCGATTTTGCCGGTTCCCAGGATTCCTGCCGTAAGTCCGTTCAAGTCGCGGCCGGTAAGACCGTTAAGGGTGAAATTTCCCGTGCGGGTCCTCATGTATGCCTGCGGGATGCGGCGTGTCAGCGCCATAAGGAGCGCCACAGCATGCTCCGCCACAGAGTGCGGGGAATACGCAGGCACGCGGACTATGGGTATGCCGGCTTTCCTAGCGGCATCCAAATCCACATTATTGTATCCCGCGCAGCGCATGGCTATGAGCTTCACTCCGCACTCTTTAAGAATGCCTATCACTTTTCCGTTTAATGTGTCGTTCACGAACGCGCAGACAACATCGTAGCCTTTTGCGGTAAGGGCCGTCTTCTCGTCCAAATGGAATTCAAAAAAATCAATGTTATAGAGGAACTCTTTGTTTGCCTGTGTAAAAGCGTCCCTGTCGTAAGCGCGTGTGTCATAAAAAGCGATTTTTAATGGTTCGTCAGTCATGCTGCCCTCCTTAAATGAATTCCGCATAAGTCAC
>JAFLSO010000016.1 GCA_022510925.1 Treponema sp. | reverse complement strand
CGGACTTCAGAATCTTCTCTGCGGAGAGAGGGCTTTTGTATGTGGACTGCTTTCCTAAAACCGGGCGCACCCATCAGATACGTGTCCATTTAAAGAGCGCGGGACTTCCTATTCTGGGCGATGAGCTTTACGGCGGAAAAAGCGGCTTTGAGGATTTAGGCGGCCGTGTGATGCTTCATGCGCTTGGAATGGAATTCCGCCATCCCGTCACAAATGAGCCTGTGCGCATAATCGCTCCGCCGCCTGACAGAAGGTTCGGGGATTTTACAGTGACTCTCAGTTAGGGATAAGGAGAATTCCGCGCGCGAAAAATCCCCGGGAGCACAGCCGTTGCCTTGCTTCCGGGGAATGATTTATGTGAGGATATGGTCCTGGTTAGTAATCAAGCGCCTGCTCTAAGTCCGCTATGATGTCGTCTATGTGCTCCGTTCCTATGGAAAGACGGATTGTGTTAGGATGTATGCCGGCCTTTAAAAGCTCGTCATCGCTCAGCTGGGAATGCGTGGTGCTTGCGGGATGAATCGCCAGGCTCTTTACGTCCGCCACGTTCGCAAGCAGGCTGAACAGCTTCAGGTTCTCCACCACCTGCTTTGCCTTCTCAGCGTCTCCCTTTATCTCAAATGAGAAAATGGAGCCGCCGCCCAGCGGGAAGTATTTTTTGTAAAGCGCGTTGGACGGGTCGCCGGGAAGGGAGGGGTGGTGCACTTTCTCCACGTTCCTGTGCTTTGAGAGATAGTCCACCACTTTAAGCGCGTTCTGCACGTGCCGCTCCACCCGCAGGCTCAGGGTCTCTAATCCCTGCAGGAACAGGAAACTGTGGAATGGGGAGAGCGTGGCGCCTGTGTCGCGTAGAAGCGTGGCACGGATTTTTACTACGTATGCCGCGGCACCCACCGCCTGCGAGAAAACTATTCCGTGGTATGCGGGGTTAGGTCTGGCTATTCCCGGGAATTTGTCAGCGTATTTGTCCCACGGGAATTTTCCGGAGTCAACTATGATGCCGCCTATGGTGGTTCCGTGGCCGCCTATGAATTTGGTGGCGCTGTGAACCACTATGTCCGCTCCGTGCTCTATGGGACGTATGAGGTACGGCGTTCCGAATGTGTTGTCAACGATTACCGGGATTCCGTGCCTGTGCGCAATCTCCGCGACCGCCTCCATGTCTATTATGGAGCTGTCAGGGTTTCCTAAAGTCTCGAAGTAAACCGCCTTTGTGTTCTCTTTTATGGCCTTCTCGAAATTCTCAGGCTTTGAGCCGTCCACGAACGTAGTCTCTATCCCCAGATCCCTGAGCGTGTTTTCGAACAGCTCAAGCGTTCCTCCGTAGAGTGTCTGGGCGGAGACTATGTGGTCGCCGCTTCTGGCTATGTTCTCTATGGCGTAAGTTATGGCCGCCGAGCCTGACGCCACCGCGAGCGCCGCCACTCCGCCCTCAAGGGCCGCGACCCTGGCCTCAAAGACGTCATTCGTGGGGTTTGTGAGGCGAGAATAAATCTGCCCCGGATTCGTAAGGGCGAAACGTCCTGCGGCCTCAGCGGAATCCTTAAAGACATAGGAAGTCGTCTGATAAATGGGAACCGCGCGGGCGCCTGTGGCGGGATCCGGATTCTCCTGTCCTGCGTGGACCTGCAATGTCTCAAAACGATAATTTGCCATGATTTGCCTCCGTACTTTTATATTTTCCTAATAACCTAGTGGATAAGTATGTTATATTTTTTATTTCGCATTTTGTCAATAGGTTCAAAAGTTTTTTTGCTCACCCGGAGTGATTTCTACTCTTCCCAGCGCCCCGTGCGCATCTCCTCCACGGTCCTCTGCCAGCTCTCGAACCTGTCGGGCGCTATGGCACCGCTTCTTACGGCGTCCTGCACTGCGCATCCTTTCTCGTGAGTGTGCGTGCAGCTCATGCCGTATGCGCATTTTCCGACCAGCGGCGCGAATTCCCTGTAGTAGAGGGCAAGATTTTCGGGCTCTATTCCGTGCAGCAGGAATCTTCTTACGCCGGGAGTATCTATTATGTCGGCTGTCACGTCGTGCAGTCCGCCCACCAGGGACTCGTTCAGCTGTATGTGCATGAGGCTTCCTTTAGTGGTGGTGTGGGTTCCGCGCCCGTATTTCTGGGAGAGGCTTCCTGTTTTAAGGACCACGTTGTTGTCCAGAACGTTTATCAGGGAGCTTTTTCCCACGCCGCTTTGCCCCACCAGCGCGGATAGCCTGCTCTGCAGAATCTCTGCGAATTCCGTAAGTCCCTCGCCTGTCCTGGCGCTGAGCCGCAGGACTTTGTAGCCCAGGTCCTCCCACACCTCAAGCCTTTGCCTGAACTGCTCGGAGGATGACTCCTCCACATCGTATTTATTGCACACTATCACGGGCGTTATGCCCTGGTATTCCGCCTGGGCCAGCGCCCTGTCCACGAATCTGGGCCTGAACGGAGGGAAGTCCGGGGTGGTGACAATCATGAGATAGTCCAGGTTAGCGGCCAGAAGCTGGGGCTCGCGTCTCTTTATGTTCCACCTCACGAATTCATTCCTGCGCGGCACTAAGTCCGTTATGAGTCCTTTCTCCCGCTCAAGCGTGGAGTCATCCAGGACAACGCGGTCTCCCGGCGCCAGGGGGTTGTAGTAGCCCTCGCCGGCCTTGAGGATTTTTCCTTTCAGCGAGCAGCCGCGCACTATGCCGTCATCGCACTCCACCTCAAAGACATTTTTGCTGCCGTTTAAAATCAATCCCTGCATTTAGAAAAGCTCCTGCTGCGCTGTGGCCGCGCTCATAAGACTTTCCGGGTCTGAGTGAACTGAATAGTCTTTCTGCACGCTCATAGTGTCCTTTAATATGCGCTTGAAAATCTCCATGCAGACACGCGCGTCGTCGCCCGCGCGGTGAGCGGAAAGCACCTGTATGCCGAACCGTGCTGCCAGGCTCTGAAGCTTGTACTGCCCGCTCTCCTTTTCCCTGGACAGCCTGGGATATGCCCAGCGTGCCAGCTGCAATGTGTCTATGGTGCGGTTTGGAACGGGAGGGTATGACATTCTCCCGAGCTCCGCGTTTATGAAGCCTAGGTCGAACGGCGCGTTGTGCGCTATGAGAACCGCCTTGTCGTCGCCCAGAAAGCGCATGAAGTCAGGCAGTGCCGCGCGTGATGAGATTTGGTCCTGAAGCATTTCGTTTGTGATGTGCGTAAGGTTTGTAAGGAATTCCGTGACGGGGACGGGCGGCTTTATGAGCTGGTCATAGCGGCTTATCTCTCCTCTGCAAGAGAATTTGACCGCCCCTATCTCCATCAGGAAATCTGTCTCGGAATGAAGTCCTGTGGTCTCTGTGTCAAAGGCCACAAACACCGTGCCGGAGTAATACTCCCGCGCCAGGTGCCTGTAGTCCTTGAACAGATGAAGTCCCGCTTTATTTTGCCCCATCTAGAACAGCCTGAAGCTCGGCGCGGATTTTCTCGCAAAGACCCTTGGCCTCGTCCTCTTTGGGGGCGGTGGCGTTTATGTAGAATTTGATTTTAGGCTCAGTGCCGCTCGGCCTCGCGCTGACCACCGTGCCGCCCTCCAGCATGAACTGAAGGACATTGCTCTTGGGCCACTCAAGGCTCTTTTTGGCGCCGGGATTCTCAGGGTCGAACGCCACCTGGTTCAGGATGTCACGGATGCAGAGGACTTTTTTTCCGCCCAGTGTCTTAAGCCCGTCCTCGCGCAGTTTTGTCATTATGCCCTTCATTATGCCGGGCCCCTGTATGCCGGGGAAATACTGGTTTATCTGTCCGTCCACGTACACGCCGAATTTAGCGGAGAGCTCGTTCAGGCGGTCAAGGAGACTTTTCCCCTTGCTCGCCCAGTAAAGCGTCATCTCCGCGCAAAGGGCCGCCGCGGAGACACCGTCCTTGTCGCGCACCTCGGTCTCTATGAGATATCCGTAGCTTTCCTCAAAGCCGAACGCGTAGCGGTTGTTCCCGGCCTTCTCGTACTGCTCCTCGTAGTACGCTATCCATTTGAATCCTGTGAGGCATTCCTGGACTGACACGCCGTAGGACTCCGCGATTTTATCCACGAACGGGCTTGTCACTATGGAGCGGATGAGGACGGGATCCTCAGGCATTTTGCCCAGCTCCTTTTTGGAGAGGAGGATGTAGTCGGTAAGAAGGGCGCCCATCTGGTTTCCTGTCACCAGAATCCAGTTGCCGTCTTTGTCGGGGAACGCGGTGCCGAACCTGTCCGCGTCTGGGTCCGTGGCCATGACCACATCGGCATTCTCTTTTTTGGCGAGCTCCACCGCCATCTTGAGCGCGGGCGCCTCCTCAGGATTAGGTTTCTCCACTGTGGGGAAATTCCCGTCGCCCTCACGCTGCTCCGGCACTGTTATCACGTTAAGCCCCAGATCGCCCAGGACTTTCTCCACGTGCATTGCGCCCGTTCCGTGCAGGGGAGTGTACACTACTTTGACGCTGCCGGCCTTCTCCTTGATGAGGTCAGGGCGGTAGAGGTTCGCCTTTATCATCGCCTGATACTTGTCGTCTATCTCCTTGTCTATGAGGACTATTTTGCCTGACGCGATGCCTTCCTCGCGTGAGACTATCCTCACTTCCGTTACGGCGTTAACCTCGCTGATTATGTTCGTGTCGTGCGGCTCCGTCACCTGCGCGCCGTCCGACCAGTACGCCTTGTAGCCGTTGTACTGCGGAGGATTGTGGCTCGCCGTGACCACAACGCCTGTCTGGCATCCCAGCGTGCGGATTGCGAAACTCAGCTCAGGTGTGGGGCGCATGCCTGTGAAAAGATACGCCTTGATTCCGTTGGCGGCGAACACCCTGGCGGTTATGTCAGAGAATTTGTCGTGGTTGTGGCGGCTGTCATAGGCTATGCAGGCGCTTAGCGTGCCGGCCGCGGCCTCCTTGGGGAACGCCTTTATGAGGTAGCTGGCCAGACCCTGCGTGGCCTTGGACACATTCAGGGGATTCATGCGGTTTGTTCCGCCGCCCATCACTCCGCGCAGGCCCGCCGTGCCGAATTCCAGGCTCTGGTAGAATCTGTCCTCAAGCTCCTTGAGCGCGTCCTCATCGTCTATCCTGGCGACCAGGTCCTCCACTTCCTTGCGGAAAGCGCCGTCTTTCTCCTCCGCGATATATTCCTTTGCTTTAGAAAGAATCTCTGATTTTTCCATTTTTCCCCCTTTAAGTGATTGAAAAATACTACTTCAGTATAGCCCAAAATCCGCGTTGTAACAACTAGAACTTGCTTTGCGCGCTGTCAGGAGCCTGAGTCTGCCTTGCGTATCATGCTTGTGTGCCACCGCAGAAGGGAGCGCTCCGCCGCGTCCTCCGTGCTGTGGATGTCGCACATCACGCGGAACACGGGCTCAGTGCCGCTGGGCCGCATCCAGTTGAACGCCAGCGGCTCGTCCTGCCCGTCCAGGAACTGTATCTTAAGGCCGCCGTTACCGTTGTTCCAGCTCTCTTCCTGCGAGACCTGCCGCTCAGCGGTTCCGTTCGTAAGGAACGCCCTCCATCCTTTTATGCCGTAGATGGCCTCCATCTCGTCCTTGTGGCCCTGCCATTCTTTCAGGAATATATCCTTGAACCGCTCCTTCAGAAGCCCCTTGTCCTCCGTGCTTACCTTAAGGACCGCGCGCTCCTCGCTTACGCCTGTGGTCTTGTACTCGGGGAGGCTTCCCAGAACGTCGCTCAGCGTGAAGTCGTTCCTGTACCTGAATCCCTGCCCGGATTTATCGCACCAGATGTGGTAGAGCCCTTTCCTCACCGTGCCGTCAGAATCCGTAACGTCGCGTATCGTAAGGAGCTTTATGACCGCGAACAGGGTTGCCAGTGGGTCCCTGACGCAGGAGGGATGCGTTATGTTCCCGCCGTTGGAGCCCTCTCCCAGAATGCGCACCGTGTACCCCGACATGCGCTTCTTTCTGGCAAGGCCCACCACGTTCGCCTCTCCCACCTCCGCGCGGAATGTCTCCGCGCCGAAGCTTCTGCATATGGAGTCTATGCGCATGGATGTGGGGCCGTTCACCACCACGGCGCACCTGTCCTTTATGCGGCGCGCTTTCTGCAGCAGACCCTGCGGCTCCGTGTTCTCTTTTTTCCATGCCTCGAACGAAAGCTCCGCCACCGTGCAGAGCGCGAAAACCTCCTGCGCGGGGATGGGCATGGCCTCTCCCTCGGCCTCGCTCCAGTAGACCAGGTTTCCCCTGTCACCGTCGCAGTCAGGCATGTAGCCCAGCGCCACGTCCGTGGAGCCGTCAGACTGCATGTCCTTTATGACCGCAGCGCACTGCCCCAGATTCTCGGGCTCGGGGATTATGGCGTGCGCGATTTTACCCGGCTCGCTGTTGAACGAGTAGAACGTGACCCCCGTGCCGGAGACAAAATCATGGTCTATGCTCACCGTGCGCGCGGAGCCGTTCATGTCGCACACCACAGCCAGCGGCGATTTCTCCGTAGCGCTCCTTATGGCGCTGAAAATCCTGTCCTGCGTCCGTCCGTCCGTGCTTCCCGCTATGACTGTCCGCATGAAATTCGTGTATGACTTAAGGGCCGCCTGCTTGTTCGCTCCCATGTGCGAGTATACCGCGTCCAGCTCCCCCGGGTCCGCCGCATCCATGAGCTCCGCCGCGTGCTCCATGGCGCTGTCCCTTACGCATGACTTCTCGAATGCCTCCGCCAGCCTCCCGGCCTCCGCCTTGGGCAGCACCCCGCCGTCATTCAGGCCGAATTTCATGCCGTTGTGGCCTATGGGGTTGTGGCTCGCGGAGATGTACATGAAACCGTCGGTTTTCCTAGCGTAGGCGAAGAATTCCGGGGCGGGCGATACCCCCGCGTACTGCACGTGAATGCCCTTGGTTATGAGCGTCCTTATCACGGCGTCAGAAATCGCCTTGCCGGTGGGGCGCGTGTCAGTTCCCACCGCTATCACGGGATGCGCCTTGCCGGTGCGCTCCACCATGTACAGGGCGAAGCATTCCGCCGCCAGCGCGCTTATAGCCTTGTTCTCATCCCCTATCTGCCCAGAGCTGTCCTCCTCCTGGCCGCTTTCCGTAAAGACTTTTCGCCAGCCGGAGACAGAAAGAATCATGTCATGCTTCATATGTTTTTAAAGTTTAATCGACCTAAAGGGCAAAGTCAACCTTGATTTTAGCATGCCGCGCTTATGGCTCAGGACGGAGCTGTCCGTCTCAGGGGAAGCCCTCCGCGCTTAACGTCCGCTCTTTTCCCGTGCCCCGCTTTCCGCCGCTTCGGTGCAGGGCACTGCCTGCGGCACGGCTCCAATCGGGCGTATGCCTTCCGTGATTTTCTCCGCTAAAAGGGCCGCATTATCCTCCGCACTGCTTGACAAATAACCGCAAAGAATGCAAAATATTCAAGCATATTGCAGAAAGCACAGGGGTTTAGCGTGGAAGATGACATTCTTACAATAGAAGAGGTCGCAAAGTATTTGCGCGTAAGCGAGCGCACCGTATATGACTGGGCGCAGAAAGGTGAGATTCCCAGCGGAAAGATAGGCACTGTGTGGCGCTTTAAAAAATCAGAGATAGAGAGATGGGTGAACGAGCGGCTTTCATCCAACGGCCATGATACCAGGGACCGCGTGGTCCAGGTAAAGAACATACTCTCGCCGGAGAGGATTGTTTTCCTCAATCATCAGACTAAGCATGACGCCCTGGTAAAGCTTGCCCAGACCCTTGCCACGGCGCCCCAGATAAAGGATGCCAGGGAGCTTGAGACTGAGATTCTTAAGCGCGAGGAGCTCATGAGCACAGCCATGGGCCGCGGCATAGCCATACCGCACGTGCGGCTGGCCAGCGTCACTGATCTGGTCATGGCGGTGGGAATATCCCGGGCGGACATAATAGACTTCCAGGCGCTTGACGACAAGCCCGTGCGCCTCCTGTTCATGATAGCGGCGGCGCACAACCAGCACGGATATTATCTGCAGACGCTGTCGTTTTTCAGCGGCCGGCTTAAGAGCCAGGAGCTGCGCGACTCCCTTCTGAATGCGGGCGACCCGCTTGAGGCGTACAATCTGCTCATAAAATGACTCACGGGAATTCCACGGTGAGCCACTTGCTCTGGTCCGCCTGCTCCGCGTCCATCTTTCCCCAGGAGAGCCCCTTTATGGTGGTGTCCCCCACCAGGTAGCTTTTCTCTCCTGCCCTGAAGCTGAACCCCGGATGGTCTGACATAAGCCCCGCCAGCGCATGGCTGTATTCCGCGCTCACGAAAACAACCGCGTCCATGTTCATGGATTTAAGCATCACGGCCAGGAGCATGCTCCGGCTGTCGCAGTCGCTCCCTTCTCCCATAAGCATTCCCGGAAGACTCGCGAAGTCGCTGGCAGTCTGCTCGCGCTCGTACTCAAAGCCCTGCACCCAGCCGAGGAGCCTCTGCGCCAGGTCCGTCTCATCGGAGCAGTCAGGGGCAAGCGCGTTGTACACATCGAATGACACCTGCATTAGGCGGTGGCATGAGTCGCGGTAAATCATGCGGTAGAAGCGTTTCCATGCCTCGCGCCACAGCGGGCTTGTCTGGTACAGGCACAGGACGGCGTACTCCCGCTCTATAAGGAACTGCGCGGCCTCGCTGTCGTTACCGCGTATCTGAGTGCGTATTGTCTTTCCGTCTATCTCCAGCGTAAGGTCCTCTTTGTGCGTGTCAGGAGGATAGGCGTAGCGCGTGAGCATCCCCGTCTCGAAGTAGCTTCCGTTGTCTATGCACAGGCTGTCTATGAAACTTGCCATGAACTGCGCGTATGCGTTCCCGTTTCCGCTGGACGTCCATATCAGAAGCACCAGTATGCCCTCGTCCCTGGGGAGGACCGTGGCGGAGCCGTAGCCGCATGAGGGAACCCCGAGCATGGGAGCGTTGAACGTGGCGATTGCCCCGGTCTGGTTGCGCCATTCCACGCTGTCGGACTCGAATTCCGCCCTGAATTTTCCCAGCACATCCGTAAGCGCCTCCATGGACGAGGAGTAGCGGTCCTTAGGATAGATGCGCACCAGCGCGTCCACCGGGACTATGGAGCTTCTGAGCTGGAACGCCTTCCCGTCATCGCTGCTCTCCACCAGTTTGAATCCCTCAGGAAGGTCCATGGATATTATGGGGCTGAAGCCCGAGAATCCTGTGTAGGCGGCGAACGTCCTGCCGGTTGCGAGCAGGGCCAGAAAAACCGCGGCCAGAATAAGACGGCCGCGCCCGGCGTGTGCACCGCGGACTTTAAAGGATGCGCTTGTCATTTTTTTCTGCCTCCTGTAGTATTTTCGGTAAATGAGCGAGTTTCCCATAGTTTTTGAGAACGAAGAGATAATCATAATATATAAACCTTATGGCTGCGCTGTTCAAGGTGGCGCCGGGATAAAGCATTCGCTGGACGAGGCTCTCTCGCTCCAGGTAGGATACAGAATTCATCTGGTGCACCGCCTGGACAAGGAGACGTCAGGGCTTCTTGTGGTGGCCAAGAGCCCTCGTGCCGCGGCGAAATGGACAGGGCTAATAGGAGGGGGGAGCGTGGTTAAGGAGTACATGTGCGTCTCCGTGGGACACGCGCCCGGCAGGAGCGGCACTATTACAGGCACTGTGAGCGCGCATGGGAAGGATCGGAGCGCGTCGCTTCACTACACGGAGCTGGCCGCCGCGGATGTTCCCTCTCCTGATGCGGGGACCATTCCACTGTCACTTCTTGGCGTAACGCTCGGCACGGGGCGCATGCATCAGATAAGGATTCAGATGGCCGGGAGCGGAATGCCCGTGGCGGGTGACGACCGGCACGGCGACTTCAGGGCGAACAAGGCGCTCAGGAGGCTTGGCATAAGGAAGCTCTGCCTTGCGGCCGTAAGGCTTACGGTTCCTGTGGACGGCGGGCGCAGGGTGTTCGAGGCGCCGCTTCCCGGGCACATGGAGGCTGTGGTGAGGGATTATTTTTCCGCGCGGGAGATTACGCCTCCGCCCGCTATCACGCCGTCCATGTAGAATACCACTGACTGCCCCGGCGCCACCGCCCTCTGCGGCTCTGCGAACGTGACCCTGTATGCGCGGCCTGAGAAAGTCTCGCCGTCTGCGGGCTCATAGGGCTCTATGCGCGCGGGCACAGGACGCGATGCCAGGCGGATTTTTACCATGGCGTCGAACGCGCTGCAAGGCTCGTATCCTGCGGGCCACACCATGTCGTCCGCTATTAGCGACCCGCAGAATAAGTCCGAGTCCCGCCCCAGCACAACCAGGTTCTTTTCCTTGTCTATTGCCGCCACATAAAGGGGCGCGCTTGAGCTTACCCCCAGCCCGCGCCTCTGTCCTATGGTGTAATGCTCTATGCCCCTGTGCGTTCCCAGGACGTGTCCGTCAAGGTCTATGAAGTTTCCGGGAACGGACGGCATGTCGCTGAAAAGATGCTCGAAATACTCTGGCGGTATGAAGTCCTGGCTCTCCGCCCGCTCCGCAGCCGCAAGGCCCCTCTCTCGCGCCATCCTGTACACCTCACGCTTGGTGTGGCGGCTGAGCGGGAAGCGCACTTTCTCAAGGACATCGCTTGGAATGCGGTACAGGAAATATGCCTGGTCCTTGGTGGTGTCGGACGCGCACGCTATTTGTGCGGGAAACTTCGTTGCAAGTTGCGCTGGGTTCTCTTCTTCTGGCGCGCCCTCCGCGGTGCGGAACCTTTCCTCCACGGGGACCGTTCCCCGCACTATCCGCGCGTAATGCCCGGTGCAGAAGTAATCGTACTCTATGCCTATTTTTTTTATGCCGGCCAGAAGCGCCCCGAATTTTATGAACCTGTTGCACCTTATGCACGGATTCGGCGTGCGGCCCGCCCTGTACTCCGCCTTGAAATAATCGAGCACCTGCTCCTGATACGCGTCCTTAACGTCTATGACATGATACTCTATCCCGTGCACGGCGCAGAAAGCGCGGCACTCCTCTATGTCAGCGGCCTCCCCGGGACCGTAGCAGCTGTCGTGCAGATGGACCTCCTCAGGCAGGACGGGCAGGTCTCCTTTCCACAGGGACATCGTCACGCCTATGACATTGCACCCCCTCTCCTTAAGAAGAAGGGCCGTCATCGTGGAGTCCACTCCTCCCGAGAGCCCCACCACCACGGTGTCTCCCGGCTCAGGAAGCGGTAAGTCTTCGTATGCCATAACCCGCGCAGTATATCACAATCCACTTGTAAAATTCCAGTATTGACTATAGAATGCGCATGATGAGAATGGAACGTTCAGAGAAATCCAGAAGATACACGGTTATCCTGGGACTGGTGTTTTTTTGCGTGGCATATATTATCCTTGCGGCGCGTCCCATGGGCCACGAGCTGCACTTCACCCCCGAATGGACGCTGGACATAGCGTCGTCCGTGAGCGAGCCCCGGGAGGATGACGCCATGATTCCGTTCAGGCTGGGGCAGACCATGGGATACTTCACCCCCGACGGCCGCATCCTCTCTAACATACCGTTCCCTTTCAAGGCCAGCATATCAGGCTCCCTGTACGCCAGGTACGGCTCGGGCAGCTCTTCCGCTGAATTCTTCAACGCGCGCGGCGAGAGCCAGGGCGTGATAAATGAGTACGGATTCCCGTTTTTCTCCGATGACAGGATTTATGTCTTCCTTCCGGGAGGCTCTTCATTCGTGAAGTGCGACTCTCAGGGAAAGCGCGAGTGGCTCTATGAGAGCTATGCTCCCGTCACGGCGTTCTCATCAAGCGTCGGCGGGACCGTGGCGGGATTCGCGGACGGAACACTGGTGGCCTTCACTCCCGACGGAAAAATAAGCCAGAGATTCTCACCTGGCGGAAGCGACATAGAGGTCATACTCGGCGCGGACATATCGGGTGACGGCAGGATGGTGGCGTGCGTAAGCGGAAGGAACAGGCAGCGCTTCGTTGTCTCCGAGAAAACCGCGACTCATCCGCGGGTGGTGTTCCATGAGTATGTGACCGAGGACCTCACGGAGCAGGTGCTGGTCCGCTTCAGCAAGAGGGGAGACACCGTGTATTACAACGGCAGCGGATACCTTGGCGTGGTGGATTTGAGAAAATCCGTCAGCTCCCATGTGCCGGTCAGGGGAAAGATTGTCCAGGTGGAGGAGAGCTCCGTGGATGGCATGGTCTTTGTCCTGAGCCGCGACGGAAACGAGTACACCGTAACCGCGTTAGAGCCGTTCGACCACAAGGCCGCTGAATTCTCGTTCAGGGCGCGGAGCTCTTTCATGCAGGTGCGGGGTGACGCGGTGTTCCTGGGACGCGACAGCAAGATTTCATGCCTCACCGTCTCGCTCAGGTAAGGCCCGGGAGGAATGCTTATGAGAAGAGAGATTTTTCTTTTGGCGCTCGCGCTTTTTTCTTTGACGGCAGGCCCGCTGCATGCGTTCGACTGGCCTCAGGACGCGGTGGTCTCCGATAATTTTTACTCATACTTCGGGCAGCTGCGGGGCGGCGGCATAAGCGGCTCTCTCATATTCAAGGACAACTCCGTGATACGGGCATGCGATTCGGGTAGCGTTGCCGTGGTCATAGGCGAGCACTCCGATGATTTCGGATGGTTCGAGTCCACGCTGGGAAACGCCGTCATCATAGCGCATGACAACTCCCTGTGCACGGTTTACGCCAATCTGGACGCCGGCTCCGTTTCCGAGGAGGCGGCGTCCGCAGGTCCCATAGAGAGCGGCACGGAGCTCGGCGAGAGCGGGAATTCAGGCTGGCAGGAGGGCGACAGCTGCCTGGAGTTCCAGGTGCTGGACACACGTAACAAGTCCGCCGTGAATCCCAGGGTTCTCATGCCGCGCATGGGACGCGAGCTCGTGCTTGAGATAGGGGACCTGGTCCTGGTGGACAAAAAGGGCGGGAACCACAGGCTCATCTGGGAGAGGGCTTTCCCCGCGGGAGTATATTACCTTTACCGCGACAGGCAGAGGGTCGCAGTCCCGTACAGGACCGTGGTGGCGGTGAACGGCGCCACTGTGGAGGGAATCTCATACGACGCGCTCACGGAGACGAACGGAAGGCTGTGCGCCATGGGGAACTCTCCGTATCCTGTGGAGATGCTCTACCCCGACTCCAGAAGGCAGCTCCTGGGCGCGGTGCAGCTCACGCGCGGCCGCAACACGCTCTCCGTAACGCTCCTGGACATACTGGGAGTGGCCAGGACAGTTACGTACACGCTCGACATAAACTGACGCCAGAATTGACACCTCCCCCGGCGTAATGTATACTTAAAGGCATGCCCGAGAGAGAGTCCAGCATAGCATATCCTGTAATACCCCCCCATGTATAAAAGTGTCCGAGGATGGACACGTAAGGCATCCCTAAGCGCATATAAAGCGCCCGCGGAGCCGCTCCAGAAAAATCTCTCCGGAAAGTCCCCGTTCTCCGGGGCGTTCGCATTTCATCCCCGCTTTACATCACAGTATCCCCTTCACCTGCCGCAGAGCCGCCGTGCGCGGCATCCATATTCCCAAAACAAACTCACAGGAGGGAGCCTATGCTCAAATATTCTTTAAGGGAGAACCTGCTCACGCCGGACCCGGACGACTGCATGGCGCAGGTGCAGGACGTACGCTCTTACACGCAGGACGAGATAATCGACCTGATGATGAGGAGGGGCACCACGCTCACGAAAGCGGACGTTACCGCTGTCCTGCAGGTGTACACGGAGGTAGTCGGCGAGCTTACGGCAGACGGCTGCGCCGTGAACACGCCCCTGTTCAACACATCGTTCAGCGTGGCGGGCGTGTTCACCAGCATGAGCGACAGCTTCGACAAGGCTCGGCACACGGTGAGCGTGAACGTCAACGCGGGAACTGTCCTGCGCGAGGCGGTCAGGTCCGTGAGGACGGAGAAGACGGAGGGGAACAGCACAGACCCCTACATAACCGAGGCGGCGGACGTAGTGAGCGGCGCGGTCAACACCACGCTCACCGCAGGCGGAATCCTCAGGCTCACCGGCTCCAGGCTCAAGTTCGACGCTTCGGACGAGACGCAGGGGGTGTTCCTTGTGCCTGAGAGCGGCGATGTGGTGCGCTGCGCCATTGTGGCGGAGAACAAGCCCGCCCGCGTCATGGTGATGGTTCCCGCCGGCATAGCGCCGGGCGTGTATTATGCCGAGGTGCGCAGCCGCTTCATGGGGAACAGCCAGGCGGGAAAGACGCTCAAGACCGGGCGCTTCTCAAAGCCGCTTGAGGTCGCCGCGCAGGGCTAGCCTGGCGGTCCTCTAAAGCATGGTTTAGAGGACCGCTAAAGCATAACCGGGCCGTGCGCTAAAGCATGGCCGAGTGGTGCGCTAAAGCATGGTCGGGAGCGGTGCTTAGGATTGTGAAAGACGGCCGCCCGCATAGGCGGCTGAGAGAATAATAAGTCCCTTAGAGGAGAGAGGAGAAAGAGATGAAAAGAAAGGTGTTTGCCGTGCTGGCGGCGATGGTTGTGGCGGTAAGTTCCGTGAGCGTGGCCGAATCCCCCATGAAGATAGTGGAGATGACGGATTTGCTCTTTGATGCCATATCTAAGAACGACACGGAGCAGGCGAAATTGGCCATAAGCGCGGGTGCCAACTTAAAAAGCACAAGGTTCGATGAGGGGCTTACTCCGCTTATCTATGCCATAAAAAACGGCCGGGCAGACATTGTGGAAGCGCTCATAAAATCAAAGGCCGATGTGAATGTAAAAAACAATGGCAGTAGCAACAGACCTCCGCTTGTATGGGCAGTCTCTTATGATGAAAAAGGAAAAAGAGACCGTATGGTGGAGGCGCTTGTTAAAGCAAATGCCGACTTGAATGAGGCGGACAGTATTGGCTGGACTCCTGCTACTTTGGCCGTGAATCTTGGGCACACGAATATCATAGACCTGCTCATCAAATCGGGGGTCGATATTAATGCAAAAGATAAAAACGGTAAGACACTGCTGATGCATGCTGTATACAAGATAAATGTGGCGGAAATGCTTATAAAAATGGGAGCGGACGTGAATGCTAAGGCCAATAATGGCTACACGGCGCTCATGTATGCGGCCGAAAACCACAGGTCGGGAGAAGATATGGTCGCGTTGCTTATAAAATCTGGGGCTGACGTTAATGCTAAGGCGAATAATGGCTACACAGCGCTTAAAGCGGCATCTGATTGGGGAGTCCATAAAGGTATAGTCGCTCTCCTTAAAACTGCCGGTGCCGTGGAGTAGGTGTCACTTAGTGCCGGCCGCCCGCACGTCGGCGGGGAGAATTAAACAGGCCCGGAGAGGGTCAGTGAGGAGAAAGAGATGAAAAGAAAGGTGTTTGCCGTGCTTGCGGCGATGGTTGCGGGACTGCTCTTTACAGTTTGCGATGACGATATCAGTACGCCCGCCCCCTCGCCGCTTACGATAGAGAACGGTGTGATAATTGCCTGCGACAGGAGCGTCACGTCAGTTGTAATTCCTTCCGGCGTTGTGAGCATAGGGAACTATGCGTTCAGCGGATGCGCAGGGCTTACGGCATTGACAATTCCTTCCGGCGTTGTGAGCATAGGGGGCTATGCGTTCAGCGGATGCACGGGGCTGCAGGCCCTTATCGTTCCTTCCGGCGTTGTGAGCATAGGAGACTATGCGTTCAGCGGGTGCGCGGGGCTTACATCCCTGATTCTTCCTGCCAGCATTATGTCCGCGGGGGATAAGCCTTTCGCTGGCTGCGCCAATCTGACCGTTTACTACGCCGGCACTAAGGCGCAGTGGGAGGCGCTGGGCGTTGAGGCGGAAGGCATAAACGTCATTTGCAGTGATACCGCTGCGGGCGGCTCCGGTGGCAATGGAGGAGGAACCGGCGGCTCCGGTGGCGATGGCTCCGGTGACAATGGCGGAGGAACTGGTGGCTCCGGTGACAATGGCGGAGACACAGGCATCAACGGCTACACCCTAGTGTGGCAGGACGAGTTCGACTACACCGGCGTGCCCGATACAAGCAAGTGGAAGTACCAGGTAGGCGCAGGCGGCTGGGGCAACAACGAGCTTCAGAATTACGTGGCCAACCCTGACGGCACCAGTGAGGCCGTTGCCACCGCGTGGGTAGATGGAGAAGCCCTGCACATAAAGGCGTACAATGACGGCAAAGAGTGGAAGAGCGCCCGCATGAACAGCAGGGAATCCTGGACATACGGCATAATAGAGGCGCGCCTCAAGGTCACCGACAAGAGGGGCACATGGCCCGCGTTCTGGATGATGCCGAAAGAGGGCACATACGGAAACAAAGGGTGGCCGGATAACGGCGAGATAGACATAATGGAGAACGCGCCCAGCACATGCCAGCCCCACAGGGTGTTCAGCACACTGCACGCGCAAGGGCATTTCGCTGATAAGGGAGCGGCCATAGGCGAAAAAACATGGGATCACGACCTCTCAAGCAAATGGCACACGTTCGCCATAAAGTGGGATGAGGACAGCATAACCGCCTACTACGATGACGAGAGCATGGGCACTTACAATAAAGGAAACAAGGACTGGGTGAACTGGCCCTACGACAAGGACTTCTACATAATCCTTAACCTTGCCATAGGCGGTAGCCTGGGAGGCACGGCGGACGTGGCCAGCCTGCCTGCTTCGGGCGTGGAATTCCTGGTGGACTATGTGCGCGTGTACCAGAAAGATAGTACCGGCGGCAACAGTGGAAATAACGGCGGAGGAGCCGATTTCAACGGCAGTGACACCACGGATAAATTCTGGAAAGACTGGCGGCCATACTATGGCATACAGGTCTGGGGCCTAGAGGGATGGGGGCAGGAGCCTGTTATAGACACGGCGTTAGGGACTATATCCGCCACTAAGGCAACACCTGCGTGTATGTTCCCGGTTTTTGGCGCGTTCGATGAGAACGGCGTAGGACCCATCGGAGCCTACGATTACTCTGCCGTTAAAAAATTCTCATTCAAGATAAAGGCGAACAAGGAAACTAACAACAATGTGACTTTGGGCACTTTTTTCACCACTACTGCTCCCAGCGCCACTGAAAAGCCCCTTACAGTCACCACAGAATTCCAGTAAGTGGTCGTCGATGTGGATGTAGGAAAATCTAACGGATATATTTTCTTCCTGAATTGCCCTGTTCCCAGCGCGGACTATGTGGTCACTGTTAACGACGTGGCTTTCTATGATGCCCAGGGCAATCAGATAAAAGACCTTGTTATTATACCCAGCTCACAAGAATAGAGCTGCCCCATAACGGCTCGGCCCCTTTCCCCGCCGGCGGCACTGTAACGCCCGGCGGGGAAAGTTGTTCCTAGACCAGGAGGCATATCCCATGAGCAAAAATCCAATCAGCCGCACCGCCCCTTTAGCCGCGCTTCTTCTGGCGCTGGTGCCACTTATCCTTGCCGGATGCGAGGCCACGCCCAAGAACTACAGGGAGTACAAAAACAAGGACACTTCGTATTACAAGGGCGATTCGTGCGATGAGCGCTACCAGCTGTATGATGACGGCACTTATGAGCGTTACATATACGGAACATATATGGGCAAAGAGTTAAAAAGCAGAATGTACGGCACCCTGTTCGAGACAGGCACGTACATAGAGTTGGATAAGCCCTCTGAGGCCGGGGAGGGTGAAGATAATGAGGGTGAAGAAGAGGCAGAGACTGAGGGGACTGTGAACGAAGAGCCGTGGGGAATCACATTCACCAGCCTTAAGCAGTACGACTTTGATACGGAGAGCCTTGTGGGGCTGGGAACAAAAACGGAGAATCGGGTTGGCACAATCAGTGATACGGAGCTGACGGTGAAGTATAGTGTTTGGTACGATAATGAATTTTACCCCGGTCTTGGTATTGGTCATAATGAGTCGGTGACTTGGAGATACACCCGTAATTGGTAGCATGCCGTGCGGGGAATTCCGTTTCATTTGTTCCGCGCCGGAACTGCCCCCGCATTCCCCTCCGCTTCCTTTCCTGCTTTCCCCTTGACACAATCCGCGCATACTGCTATAGTGCATTAACATTTTAATACAGTTTAAGATGGAGCCCCTCAAAGGCTCCTTTTTTTTAAGGCAGGTTGTTTTGGAATACACCGCATTGGAAAGCATACCGTATTTCAGCGAGTGCTCCGCGGAGATGGAGGCCCTCGGCTATACGCTGGTGGAGCTTAAGGTGGTGCCGCGTTCCGGCGCGTTTCATGTAAGCGCTGTGATAGCGTCCGGGGATCCGGGCAGGGACATAGGCGTGTCGGACTGCTCCAGGGCGCACCATGCGCTTCTTCCTAAGATTGCGGTCCTTCTGGGCAGGAGCGAGGACGACATCTACATGGAGGTGGGCTCGCCCGGAATAGAGCGCAACATAAAGAACGCCGCGGAGTTCGCCGTGTTCACAGGACGGCTCGTCAGGGTGTGGGACAGGAACGAGGGCGACTGGGTCAGCGGAAGGATAGTCTCCTCCGACACAAAGTCCGTAGTGCTTGATGTGGAAGGTGAGGGTTCAAGAACAGAATCCTATGACGATATAGCGAAAGCTAAATTTTTACATTAGTAAAACAGAGTTAAAAGGGGTACTGAAAATGCCAAAGAAAGCATCGGCTCAGGTTAAGGAGTCCATGGCGGATCAGATTCGCGCGGTCACGGAGTCAAAGGGCGTAAGCGAGGAGTCCGTAAAAAGAACCATAGAGAACGCCATAAAGGCGGCGTACAAGCGCACTTACGGTCAGTGCGACAACTGCATAGTTAAGTTCTCTGATGATCTTTCTGACGTGCTTGTTTATTCACGGAAGACCATCGTGGACGGCGTCTATGATCCCAGCCTTGAGATAGAGCTGGAGGACGCGCTGAAGCTCAGCTCCGAATGCGAGGAGGGCGACGAGATAGACATTCTGGAGGACCCCAAGACATGGGAGCGCTCCGCCGTCTCCACCGGAAAGCAGACCGCGCACCAGGGCCTCAACGAAAGCTTCAAGGATAATCTTTACGCTGAGTACAAGGACAAGGTCGGCGAGATTATCATCGGATATTATCAGCGCGAGCATAACGGAAGCATTTACGTGGACCTCGGGAAAGTTGAGGGCGTGCTTCCCGGCAAGTATCAGAGCCCGCGCGAGGTCTATGAGAAGAATGACCGCATAAAGGCGCTCATCACGGACATAAAGCGCACGAACAACGGCATACAGCTCGTTCTCAGCCGCACCTCCCCGGACTTCGTGGAGAAGATTCTGGAGCTTGAGGTGCCCGAGATAGCGGACAAGACCATAGGCGTGTTCAAGATTGTGCGTGAGCCGGGATACCGCACCAAAATCGCGGTGTACTCGAACAAGGCCGGTGTTGACCCCGTGGGAAGCTGCGTGGGCCTCAAAGGTCAGCGCATACAGAACGTGATACGCGAGCTTGAGGGAGAGAAGATAGACGTGTTCCGCTACGACGAGGACCCGCACGCGTTCATCGCCAACGCTCTGTCTCCCGCGCAGGTGAGCAGGGTGGTCATACTGGACTCCGAGAAACGCGAGGCGCTTGCCATAGTCTCTGACGAGGGCTTCTCCCTGGCCATAGGAAAGCAGGGGCAGAACGTGCGCCTTGCGAACCGTCTGTGCGACTGGAGCATAGATGTCAAGACCGAGGAGCAGGTGGCCGGAATGGACCTCACCGAGAACGACACCTCCCGCCGTGCCGCGGAGGAGCTGTTCGGCGGAGCGGCGGCGGATGCCGGAGAGGACGTCATCTCCACGGTGGCGCAGCTTCCCGGCGTGGACGAGAGGGTCGCGGACCTGCTTAAGAGCGCGGGCCTTGACGACATAGAGGTGTTCGTCAACGCCGTGAACGACGGGACCGCACAGCAGGTTGAGGGCATAAGCGCGGATGATATAGAGGCGCTTAGTAAAATAATAAATGAGAATGTGGAATTTGCGGACGAGTCTGATGAGGCCGAGAATTCGGAAGAGGAATACTTCTGCCCCGATTGCGGCGCAAAAATCACACTGGACATGAAGCACTGTCCTAAGTGCGGCGTGGAGCTTGTATTTGAAGAGGACTAAGGAAGGCGTTACAGTATGGCGGATGAAACCGAAAGAAAGCCCGGATTTGTTTTAAACAAAAAAGAGAAGAAGCCTGAGGCTCAGGGCGCGCAGGCTGCCGGCACAGGCGAGGCCCAGCCCAAAAAGAAAGTCGTGGTCGTAAAGCGCAAGCCCGGCTCCAATGTTCATGTGGTCGCCAGAAAGAGCGCGGAGCAGGGGCCGTCTCATTCTGCTGATGGCGCCCAGCCCGCATCGCAGGTCACGCCCCCGCAGAACGCTCCTGCCGGAGAGCCGGCGGATTCAGGTCGCGAGGCCAGACCGGTAAGCGCTCAGGATTCCCGCGATGACACGCAGCGCTCTTCCCAGGTACGCGGCGCGCCCTCAAAACCACAGGACACGCGTCCCCGCGACGATAAAGGCCCGTCTTTCAGCTCGGGTCAGAGAGGCTCATCCGTCTCAACATTCCAGAGCGTGCGGCCCAACGTGCGCGCGGGCAATTTAAGCGGCGGTCCCAGAAACCGCTACGGCAATAATTCCGGCTACGGCAGGCGCGACGGCTCTTCCGGCGGATTCACCGGAGCACAGGCGCGCGAGGGATACCAGAACAGGGAGCGTGCCGGAGGATATAACGGAAACCGCGGCGGATACAACGGCGGCTCAGGTCCGAGGCCAGGTTTCGGCGGACCCGGAAACAGGCAGGGCTACTCGCAGAACGGCCGCCCCGGCTTTAACGGTCAGGGAGGACGCTCAGGTTACGGACAGGGCGGCGGACGTCCCGGATTCGGCGGCGCGGGTTCCAGACCCGGTTTCGGTGGCCCCGGCATGGGTGTCCGCCCCACGTTCGGGGACGCATCCCAGCTTGCGGGAAACAAGGCTCCCGCAAAGAAAGCATTCAAAGGAAAGAAGCAGGTTTATAACCGCAAGGACCAGGAGCAGGCCTTCGATGAGGAGGAGCTGTACCAGAACCGCAAGAAAGAGGTGATAACCAGCGCGGTTCCTGACAAAATAGATATCTTTGAGACCATCTCCGTGGCGGATCTGGCCAAGAAAATGAACCTTAAGGCCAACGAGATAATCGCCAAGCTCATGACCATGGGAATGATGGTGAACATAAACCAGGTCATAGACAGCGACACCGCCACAATCCTTGCCAGCGAGTACAACTGCGAGGTTCATCTGGTGAACCTTTATGATGAGACCATAATAGCGGGCGAGGAGGGCAGCGCGGCGACCGTGAGGGTACGTCCTCCCATAGTCACCGTCATGGGCCACGTTGACCACGGTAAGACCAAGACTCTGGACGCCATCCGCAACACCAATGTGGTCGCGGGAGAGGCCGGCGGAATCACGCAGAAGATAGGCGCGTACCAGGTGAGCACACCCAAGGGCATGATAACGTTCCTGGATACTCCGGGCCACGAGGCGTTCACGATGATGCGCGCCCGCGGAGCGCAGGTCACGGACATAGTCGTCCTGGTGGTGGCCGCGGATGACGGCGTTATGCCGCAGACTCTGGAGGCCATAAGCCACGCGAAGGACGCGAAGGTCCCCATAATCGTGGCCGTTAACAAAATCGATAAGCCCGAGGCGAACCCTGACCTGGTGATGACTCAGCTCTCAGAGCAGGGGCTTACTCCCGAGGCGTGGGGCGGAGACACCCAGTACGTGAACATATCAGCGCTAAAGCGCGAGGGCATAGACGAGCTTCTGGACGCCATCCTTGTGCAGGCGGAGATGCTGGAGCTTAAGGCGCAGTACGACTGCCGCGCGGAAGGAAAAGTCCTTGAGAGCCGCATAGACCATGGCCGCGGAGTTGTCGCCACTGTGGTGGTGGAGAGGGGCACTCTGCGTCCGGGAGACCCGTTCGTTGCGGGAGTCTGCAGCGGCCGTGTCAGGGCCATGTTCGATGACCACGGGAACAAAGTCAAGGAGGCAGGACCCGCCATGCCGGTGGAGGTCCTGGGCATAGAGGGAATGCCTAACGCGGGAGACCCGTTCCAGGTTACGGAGTCAGATAAAGAGGCCAAGTTGTATGCCGCCAAGCGCAAGGAGATGAAGCGCTTGAAGGATGCCAAGAACGTACAGAAAGTCACCATCGACAACCTCTACACCACCATAGAGCAGAAAGATGTCAAGGAGCTCAAGCTCATAATCAAGGCGGACCTGCAGGGCTCCGCAGAGGCGCTTAAGCTCTCCCTTGAGAAGCTTTCCACCGCGGAGATACGCGTCACTGTCATACACTCAAGCGCCGGCGCCATAAATGAGAGCGACGTATCGCTGGCCGCATCGGACGACAACGCCATAATCATAGCGTTTAACGTGCGGCCCACTCCTAAGGCCAAGCTCCTCGCGGACAAAGAGAGCGTGGAGATACGTAAGTACAACATCATCTACAAGTGCGTGGAGGAAATCCAGCAGGCCATGGAGGGCATGCTCCAGCCTGACACCAAGGAGGAGATCACCGGCAATGTTGAGGTCCGGGAGACATTCCGCGTGCCTAAGGTGGGGCTCATCGCAGGCTGCTACGTTACTAGCGGCATCATTAAGAAGACCAGCAGCGTGAACGTAATCCGCGACGGCGTGGTCAAATTCACAGGCAAAGTCTCATCACTTAAGCGTTTCAAGGACGATGTGAAAGAGGTCAAGGAAGGATACGAGTGCGGTCTGGGAATTGAGAACTGGCAGGATCTGCAGCCCGGCGATCAGATTGAGGTGTTTGAATTCGTGGAGATAAAGCGCAAGCTTGGAGCCGCTTTGGTGGACGAGCGCGCGCAGATGGAGAAAGCCGCCAAGGAGCGTGAGGAGGCGGCGCAGGCCAAGGCCGCCGAGGAGGAGGCCGCAAGAGAGGCAGAGAAGCGTGCCGCCAAGGAGGCCGGGAAAGCGGCGAAGGCAGCAAGGGCCGCCATAGAGAACGGCGCGCAGGGTGAGTAGCGCATGGGACAGTACAGGCTTGCAAGGCTGGGACAGCAGCTTCAGAGCGAGATAGCAGGGATGATTCTGCGCCATGAGATAAAGGACCCGCGCGTGAACGAATTCCTCACCATAAACAGGGTCGAGGTCACATCCGACTTGTCTTACGCCAAAGTATATGTCTCATCTTTCATGGATGACCAGTCCGTGCGCCGAGGCGCGGAGGGGCTTCAGAGCGCGGCTGGCTTCATCCAGGGCGTTATATCAAAGAAACTCTCCACATACAAATTCCCCAGACTTACGTTTATCGCGGACTTCAGCATGAAGGACGGCTACAAGATGGTGCGGAAATTGGACGCTCTGGAGGCCGCCGCTAAAGAGACGGAGAGCGAAGCGGAAAATGTCCGGGAAGAGAACTGAGGCTGCGCCGCACGGCATGATTCCCACGGGCATAGTGCCTTACGCGAAACGGCCCGGCATCACAAGCTTCTCATCTCTGTGGGCCATAAAGAAATCCCTGGGCACTGACAAGGTGGGCCACACGGGGACACTGGACTCTTTCGCAGAGGGCCTTCTTGTGGCGCTCACAGGAAACCTCACTCATCTGGTTCCGCACATAACTTCATTCACAAAAACATATCAGGCGGTTATATGCTTCGGGAAAGGAACTGAGACCCTTGACCCCACGGTCACTCCGGGCGCGTCAGGCCCGTCAGTTACGGAGGCGCAGGTCCTGGGCGTTCTGAGTGAGTTCACCGGCGCCATACTGCAGGTTCCGCCTGTTTACAGCGCGGTCCATGTGGCGGGGAAAAGGGCGAGCGACGTGGCGCGTGGCGGCGGGAATGTGAGGCTTGAGCCGCGGCAGGTGTTCGTGTACACCATCAGTCTTCTGGATTTCCGGGAGCCCTCCGCTTATGATTCCTGCTCGTATGCCCTGCTTGAGATAAAGTGCTCCAAAGGAACTTACATACGCGCCCTGGCGCGCGACATCGCGTCAAGGCTTGGCACAGTCTCATATCTGTGCGCCCTGCGAAGGACTCGGGTGGGCCCGTTCACTCTGGATGATGCGGCGGGCGGAAAGGCCATGCCCTGCATGACAATAGACTATGCGCTGGAGAATTCCGCGCGCATTATGTCAGGCGCCGCAAGGAATTCCAGGGACTCTCTTACGCAGGAGGAATTCCTTGGCATACGGGGCGCGTTCAGGGCTTTTACCCCCGGTGTCGCGGCAGAGTGCGGTCTTACGTGCGAGCGCCTTCTTCCGGAGTACGAGCGCGCTTATCAGAACGGGCGTCCGCTCAGCTGGAGGATGTTCGCTCCCGTTCAGCAGGCACCCGTTGCGATTGACGAAGAGCTCAGGAATAAGAACGAGGCCGCTGTGTTTTACTCAGACGGCGGTTTCGCGGGCGTGGTCCGGCGCGAAGAGGGCAGGCCCCGCTACGGGTTCGTGGTTCCCGCAAAGCCTGCCGAAAGAAAGACCCGTGTTTTTTTATGGCAGGACATACTCACTCCGTCATTCCCCGCAGAATGGATATCGCGCGGAACGGCGCTTACGGTGGGAAGCTTTGACGGAATGCACCTGGGCCACAGCTCCCTGATACAGAGCGTCGTTTCCCACGCAGAGAAAAACGGCCTTGTTCCCGGAGCGGTGACATTCAGATCCTCCGCCAAAAAACTTCTGCAAGATGACTGGGACGGCGAGCTTACCGTGCTGGAGCAGAAGCTGGAGCTTTTCGCGGAGAAAGGAATGGCGTTCGTGGTGGTAATTGACTTTTCTCCCGATTTTAGTAAAATGGACGGAACCTCTTTTATGGAAACCCTGCGGTCTTTCTGTGGCATGAGGTTTCTGGCGGAGGGAAAGGATTTCCGCTGCGGGCACAACGGCTCCATGGACATGGACTCCATAAAGGAGCTTTCCCTGCGGAAAGGATTCGTTGTGGAGACCGTGCCTGATGTCAGCGGCGCGGATTTTGACGGCGGACGCATAAGCTCGTCAGCGATACGCGGGGCTGTCATGAGGGCGGATTTCTGGTCGGCGCAGAAAATGCTGGGGCGGCCGTTCTCGTTCTATGCCGCAAATCTTTCATGGCATGAGGAGGATTCGCGGTGGTTCGCGGCGTCATGCGAGGAAAGCATGCAGGTGCTTCCTGCGGACGGCGTGTATGATGTGGTGGCAATAATGTCCGGGGGTTACGCTTTAGAAGATTCGGTGGAATTGAATAAGGTGGAGCCTGAGTCTTTTCACACAAAATGCCGGGTTCACGGCAGGATGATTTCCCTGCTTGTTCCCGGAGAGTTCAAGGCTGAAAAGGTGAGGACTGTAAATTTTTTTAAGGAGTAAGTTATGGCACTTACAAAAGAGACAACTTCGTCCATCGTGGGCAAGTTCGGTGCGAACGCATCTGACACCGGCAACACAAAAGTTCAGATCGCTCTCCTTACGGAGAGAATCAGGCAGCTTACGGCACACTGCAAGCAGTTCCCCAAGGACACTGGGGCCTCCCGCGGTCTGCTTAAAGTTGTAGGCCAGCGCCGCAAACTGCTTAAGTATATGCAGCGCACAGACCTTGAGGGCTACCGCGCGCTCATAAAGGAGCTTGGTATCCGCAAGTAAAGTGTCGGAAAGTGGCAGTGTTTTTGGTGCCGTAAGAGGCTCGGGGCGCTGCCATTTTTAGTTTATGGCAAGGAGTTGTTGCCGGGCTGTGCTCAGCCCCGAGGCGTGGATTTATACAGATGGCCGCGGAAAATATTCTGCGCCAGAGTGTTTTCCGAGCTCATCTGCATGAATGCCCGTGCTCCACGGACGTATGTTCCCTGTGGCGGACGGCACGCGTTGTTTGCGCCTTAAGGCAGTCAATTCCGGCAGAGAAAAGAAAGAAGGAAAGAATGGTACAAAGAGTTAGTCGTAAAGTCGGAGACCAGGAGATTATCCTGGAGACCGGAAAAATTGGCAAGCAGGCCAATGGCTGTGTGTACGCCCAGGTAGGCGGCACTGTTGTAATCGCGACGGTCTGCGCCTCAAGCGACGTGCGCGAGGGTCTTGATTTTGTTCCAGTGACAGTGGACTACAACGAGAAATTCTATGCCGCGGGAAAAATTCCCGGAGGCTTTGTTAAGAGGGAGGGCCGGCCCAAGGACAAGGAGATTCTGGTAAGCCGCCTCATAGACCGTCCCATGCGTCCGCTTTTCCATAAGGAATTCGGTCGTGAGCTTCAGATTGTTCCCACATGCGTGTCAGTGGACGGCCTGAATCCCCCTGACATTCTTGCGGTCATAGCGTCAAGCGCCGCCGTCACCATATCGGACATTCCGTTTGACGGACCTGTGGCGGGCTGCCGCGTCGCGTACATTGACGGCGAGTATGTTCTGAATCCCACCTACGCCCAGCAGGAGAAAGCCAGCCTGGAGATTGTGGTCGCGGGAACAAAAGACGGCTTCACCATGGTGGAGGGCGGCGCTAACGAGGCGTCCGAGGAGGTAATGCTCGGGGCCCTGGAGAAAGCGCAGGGCTTCATCACGGACATGTGCGTCCTTCAGGAGGAGCTTCAGAAACTCTGCGGAAAAGAGAAGCTTCCTCTGGCGCCGCTTGAGATAAAGCTGGATAACGCGGAGGCCATAGAGGCTGAGGCCACTCCTCTTATGCAGGAGGCGTGCTTCCAGAAAGGAAAGAACGCCCGCTACGAGGCTGTTAAGGCTGTCAAAAAGCAGATAGCGGAGAAATATGCCGGGCAGCTTGAGGACGAGACGCAGAAGAAGCTCTTCGACTCCCTGTTCGACGACATACAGTACAGGCTTTTGCGTAAAAGCATCCTGAACAACGGTCTTCGCATAGACGGCCGTGGCACAGAGGACATACGTCCCATAACATGCGAGATAAACGTTCTTCCCAGACCTCACGGAAGCGCTCTGTTCACGCGCGGCGAGACGCAGTCCCTTGCGGTCACCACGCTCGGCACCAGCATGGACGAGCAGGTCTACGATGACATAGAGGGAGACCGCAGCGAGAATTTTATATTGCACTATAATTTCCCTCCGTACTCCGTGGGTGAGGTCGGAAAACTCTCCACCGGCCGCCGCGAGATAGGCCACGGAAATCTGGCACGCCGCTCGCTGGCGCCGATGATTCCAAGCCGCGAGGAATTCCCCTACACAATCCGCGTGGTCTCCGAGATTATGGAGTCAAACGGCTCGTCATCACAGGCCTCCACTTGCGGAGGATGCCTGTCGCTTCTGGCCGCCGGCGTTCCCATGAAAAAGATGGTCGCGGGCATAGCGATGGGACTTATCACGGAAGGCGATGAGAGCAATCCGTACAAAAAGTACGCGATTCTTTCCGACATTCTGGGCGAGGAGGACCACCTGGGCGACATGGACTTTAAGGTGGCCGGCACACGCGACGGAATAACGGGATTCCAGATGGACATAAAAATCGCCGGCGTCTCCATGGACATAATGCGCAAGGCTCTTGACCAGGCGAAGCGCGGAAGGAACCACATCCTGGACATAATGGAGCAGTGCATAAGCAAGCCGCAGCCAGTCTCCGCATACGCGCCTAAAATCGACAGCCTGAAAATTCCTGTGGACAAAATCGGCGCGCTGATTGGTCCCGGCGGAAAGAACATAAAGGCCCTGTGCGCGCAGTACAGCGTTAAGATTGACACTGGTGAGGACGGAACGGTCACGATTTTTGGCGCCAACGGAAAGAACACGGAGGCTGCCAAGATTGCGGTTAAGGCCATTTGCGAGGATCCGGAGCCGGGCACTGTCTACAACGGCACTGTGAAGCGCATAATGGACTTCGGTGCGTTCGTGGAGATTCTTCCCGGAAAAGAGGGCCTCTGCCACATCTCAAAGCTGAGCCGCTCCCGCGTGGAGAAAGTGACGGACGTGCTGAAAGAGGGGCAGGTCATTCCCGTAAAGCTTCTTGAGGTTGACAAAATGGGCCGCCTGAATCTGTCCTACATAGACGCGCTTGAGGAGCAGTCAAAATAAGACAGCCATATAACCGCTCACTGTGAGTTATTATAGCCGGGTTTCATTTCTGGAATCCGGCTTTTTTATCGCATGGGGAGTCGTTTTACTAAAACGAATATTTCTGTTATATTGTGACAGATGATTAAGAAAAATTCTTTCTCAAACAATGTGGTTCTCATAACGGAGAGCATGCCGTATTCCAAAACCGTCTCCGTGGGATTCTACTTTTTAGGAGCGGGCAGCAGGTACGAGACTTCCTGTAACCGCGGCGCGAGCCATTTCTGCGAGCACATGCTTTTTAAAGGAACAAAGGACCTTTCCACGCACGACATAGCGCTTGTCTTTGACAGGATGGGAGGCTACGTCAACGCTTTCACGGAGCGCGACAATGTGTGCGCTTACTGCACCGTTCCCGCGCTGAATGACAATCTGTCACGCGCCGTAAGAATTTTCTGCGCCATGGCGAGCGAATGCGTTTTCCCTGCCGATGAGCTGGAGCGAGAGCGCACCGTAATACAGAACGAAATCTCAAGCGCCGAGGATGATGCGGAGGAGAGCGCCATGGATGCTGCCGCGAGCCTTATGTGGCCGGGACAGAGCCTGGGGATGACCATAACAGGCAGCGTCAGGGATGTGGAGAATCTTAGCCGCGGAACTTTGACCGGCTGGTACAACGATAAATTCGTGCGCGGAGAACTGGCTGTGGTTGTGTGCGGCGCGCTGTCTGACGCGGACGAGGCCATGCTCATGGGGGCGCTGTCATCTCTCCCTGAGCGCGCCGCCCCTGTCCCGTATCCGCATGCAATGCGCTCCGCAACCCGCGCGGAATGGAAGCCAGCGGAAAGATTTATGACCGACAGAAGGTTCTCTCAGTGCCAGATTTATACCCTGTACCCGTTCAGGGTACCCGTCTCCCATGATGAGCTTTCGGCACTGTGCGTCCTTAATGCGGTCGCGGGAGACACCATGAGCAGCCGCCTGTTCGAGAATATCCGCGAGAAAAACGGCGCGTGCTACAGCACTTACTGCTTCAGCTCCTGCTACGAGGACACCGCGTTCTGGGGCGCCGCCGCTGTCTGCGACAGAAAGAACGTGGTAAAGATAGCGCGCCTTCTGCAGGACGAGGTCTCCGGCCTCCTGACTAATCCTCCCACTGACCAGGAGATTCTGAATGCCCGTGAGCATATCCTGGGAGAGGAGCACATAGCGGGCGGGGACTCCGAGGCTCTGATGAAGAGAAATGCCCGCCACTATGCGATGGGTCTTCCTTTAATCGGAAGCGACCAGGTCTGTGACAGTATACGCACCGTGCAAAAAAATGCTATCATGGATTTTATAGAAAGCATGATTGTGAATGAGAAGCGAGTTTTTTTCATTTACGGTGCGGACGTCTCTCATAAGCAGAGAAAGGAAATACTATGCAGGACCAGATAGAAGTGAGGGTAGTCTCAGAGAACGGAGCGTCTCTCCCCGAGTACAAGACGGCCGGAGCGGCTGGGGCGGATGTGCGCGCGAGCCTGGACTCTCCTGTGGAGATAGGCCCGTGTAAGCGTGCCGTGATTCCCACCGGGCTTTTCTTTGAGATTCCCGAGGGATACGAGATTCAGGTGCGGCCCAGAAGCGGGCTTGCATTTAAAAACGGCGTCACTGTTCTGAACACGCCCGGAACCATAGACAGCGACTACCGAGGAGAACTGAAGGTCGTCCTCATAAATTTAGGCGAGGAGCCGTTTACAGTGAGCCACGGAGACCGCATCGCGCAGATAGTGGTTTCGCCTGTGACCCGGGGCGTTTTCATTCCCTGTGAGAGTCTCTCCGAGACGGAGAGGGGCGAGGGAGGGTTCGGAAGCACCGGAGTAAGCGACAATGCCCGGTAAGAAAGAAGGCCCGGAGAAAAAAATCCTCTCTGCTTTTAGCGCCGCGGGCGGAAGAAAATCCTCCGTGCCAGGAATAGGCCGTGTAATCGAGCGGATAAAATATTTCAGCCTGTCTCTTTTAATTATAAACGCGGGACTTGCGCTTGCGGAGAAAACTGGCAGCGACACGCTCAGATCTTTTTTTAAAAAACGCCTTGAGATGCATGAGGGGCTCAGGAACGATGTCCTTACAAAGTATATAGCCAAGGAGCTGTTCCTTTATTTTCTTGTCTGCTTTTTGTTTTTCTTTGTGGTCTTCTTTGTGAATCAGATTCTGCTGCTTGCGGAGACCATCCTTAAGAAGCGTGTGCCCGCTATTAATGTGGTGCGCCTTATCTGGTACTGTCTTCCTGCCATAATAGCGCAGTCCGCGCCGTTCGCCACGCTTGTGGGGTTCCTTATGTGTCTGGGAAGAATGGTGACTGACAACGAGGTCATGGTCCTGCGCGCATCCGGTCAGCGTTATTCTGTGATTCTGAAACCTGTCCTTATAATGGGGATTGTCATAAGCGTGTTCAGCTTCATAATGAACGATTATTTCCTGCCGCTTGGAACTCTGAACTACAACAGGCTCTACAGGCAGATAATCGTCTCCAACCCTGCCATAGAGCTTGAGTCGCATTCCATAAAGCGCATGAACGACTCCACTCTGGTCATAGGGGAGGTGAGCAAGGAGCATGTGAGCGATCTGGTCCTTTTCGACAATCAGAGGAGCGGCGAGCAGCGCGTGATAATAGCGAAGGAGAGCGACGTGCTTAAGGCCGTAAGTCCCGGAGTTCTTATGCAGCTTAACATGGATGACTCCATAGTCCTTATTCTGAGCACCAGGCAGAAAGATAAATACGATGTCCTTGATTCAGAGAAGCTTACTCTGAATGTATTCGAGGATTCCATAATCAGCTCAGGCGGAGGAACATCCCCGCGCGAGATGACAAGCTGGGATCTGTGGAAAAGAATAAAGAAACTCAGGCAGCAGGGCACCGTCTCAAAGCGGCAGCTCAACACATACGATCTGGAATTCAACAAGAAATTCTCCATTCCGTTCGGCTCCATTTTCTTTGCGGTCCTGGCGTTCCCTCTGGCGCTGGTGTTCGGACGCAAGGACGGCCAGACGCTGGGGCTCATATTCGGCATAGTGATATCTGTGCTTTACTGGGCGGCCACCATCTTGGGACAGCTGTTCGGAATACGCGGAGGATACAACGGATTCTGGATGATGTGGGGTCCGAATCTTTTTATAGGTGTCCTGGGCGTTCTGCTCTATATGAGGTTAAGGAAGAAATGAAGCTCATTGGTTATATGCTCAAAAAATTTTTCGGTATATTCTTAGGCTCGCTGATGTTTTTCGTTCTGATTCTGATGCTTACCGATTTGTTCATAAATCTGTGGAACTATATCTCCAAGAACGTAGGCGCGGTTCAGGTGGGGCGCATAATGCTCTATTACATTCCCAAAACCGTATCTTTCTCCGTGCCCATAGCGGTCCTTTTTGCCACTGCCTATATGCTTAGCGATTTTTACGCCAAGAACGAGCTGCTCGCCATTTTCGCCTCCGGAATTTCTCTTTTAAAGTTCACGGTGCCGCTGCTGTTCGTGGCGGTGGGCATGAGCGTGGCCCTTTTCTTTTTTGAGGACAAAGTGGTGGTGCCCACGTACTCGGTCAAGAATAAGCTTCAGAACCAGGCACTGAGCAAAGAGAAATCCCTGAACAACGACAAGATTGTCATAATGTCGGAGGGCGGGAACATAATTTACAAGGCGGATTATTTTGACAACAGGCTGGAGAGGCTCTACACGCTGTATGTCCTGTTCAGGAACGAGGACAAGTCATTCTCCTCGCTGCTGTACGCCGAGAGCGCTCTGTGGTCAGAGGACCACTGGGAGCTCTCCGATGCGGTGGAATATAAATTCACTGACGGCGGCTTTAAGAGCATTCCCGTGGAGAGGGAGCTGATGGAGCGCCTGTCGGAGCCGCCTGAGATTTTCAGGAACAACACGGTCTCGGTGGAGGAGGTTAGCACTCGGGAGGCCAGGGAATACATAGAGCATCTGGAGAAGGCAGGGCTTCCGTGCGGGGAAGAGAAATCCGTGTATTACAAGAAATTCTCATTTCCGTTCGTGGTGTTCATAGTGGTGTTCCTGGCAGTGGGGCTGAGCGGAAAGACGCGAAAGAATGTCCTGATAATAAGCCTTGCGCTAAGCATAGGCGCGGTGGTCCTTTTTTATGTCACGCAGATGATTACAATGCTCATGGCTAAATTCGGCACGATTCCTCCGATGGCGGGCGCATGGTTCCCGGTGCTCATGTTTACCGTGCTGAGCGTGATACTGCTTAAGTATGCTAAGACTTGAATAGTGGAGACGTTATGATCCAAAGCATTTTTGATGTGAGGCATGAGGACTCGGCCTCCCCGGCGCGCACCGGGGTATTGCATCTGGCGCACGGCGATGTCCGCACACCTGTGTTCATGCCTGTAGGAACGAAAGGAACCGTCAAGGCCGTGAGCAAGGAGAGCCTGGAGGAGATAGGCTTTGAGATAATACTTGCCAACACATATCACATGTACCTGCGCCCGGGAGCGGATCTTGTAAGGGACGCGGGAGGCCTTCATGGTTTTACAGGATGGGGCAGGAATTTCCTCACTGACTCCGGCGGCTTCCAGGTGTTCAGCCTGTCCGCACTGCGCAAAATAAAAGATGACGGCGTGGAATTCAGAAGCGACATAGACGGCTCCAGGCATTTCTTCACGCCTGAGAACGTGGTGCAGACGCAGGTAAAATTGAACAGCGACATTCAGATGCAGCTGGACGTCTGCACTGGATTCGGCGTGGACAGGAAAGAGGCGGAGCGCGCCCTGAGGATAACCAGCGACTGGGCGGTCCGCGCGGTGGATGAATGGCGGAGGCAGACGGAGCAGGGGTACAGGGGAGTCCTTTTCCCCATAGTGCAGGGAAATTTCTTCGATGACCTCAGGAAACGCAGCGCAGAATTCGTGGGCTCCCTGGACACCCCGGGGCTTGCCATAGGAGGCCTCAGCGTGGGAGAGCCGTCCGATGTGTTCGCCGAGAAACTTGAGTACACAGTCCGCTTCCTTCCGCGCCATAAGCCTCGGTATGTTATGGGCATAGGAACCCCGGAGTATATACTGGAGGCTGTGGCAAACGGCATAGACATGTTCGACTGCGTGTCTCCCACCCGCATAGCCCGCCACGGAATGTATCTGTCGCATCATGGCATGATAAGCATAAAGCAGGCGCGCTATGAGAGGGACTTCACCGCGCTGGACAGGGAATGCTCCTGCAAGGTCTGCCGCACATATTCGCGCGCGTACCTGCGGCACATTTTCCGCGAGCAGGAGATTCTCTCATCCATGCTGGCAAGCTACCACAACCTCTATTTCCTTCGCGTTATGATGGACGAGATAAGGCAGGCCATAGACGAGGATGAATTCGTATCCTACAGGGAGAATTTCCTGAAACGATTTCATTCCGGTGATGTTTAAAGAATGGAGGTCCGCATGAAGAGAATACACGCGTTTTTTTTGATGGGACTTTTTGCGGCGGGGATGTACGCCGCGCCCGTGGAGCCGGACGGTGACGGAATAATTGATTCGGAAGGTGGGCAGCGCATAGAGAGCGTCTCGTTCAAGTATGAGAAAGAGAAGCAGGTTCCGTCCCCCTCCCGACCCAGAAAGCCCGGCGAGGATGAGATACTGGCCGCGCAATCCGCCAACGAGAAGAATGCCGGCGATGACTACGTGCAGGAATGCAACGACACTTTCCTGTACGGCCTTGAGCCAGAGATATCCGAACTCATCGACGAGATAACCAAGAGCGGTGACCTGCGCTTCGTGGATTCCATCTATGATCTTTTTTACGCCACTAAAAGCCCTTCCATAAGGCAGAAAATCCTGGCCTATTTCACTAAGCTTAAGGATCCGTGCCTGGGCAGCTGGGCGTGCGGCATAATAAACGACCCCTACGATGAGAAAAAGGATATAGTCTCCGACTGCTTTAAATATGTGGCGGAGGCCGGTGTCGTGGAGGCCGTTCCCGGTCTGGTGGATTTGGTGGACAAGGAGGAGGACGCTTACTTTGACGGCGCGCTCACTGCCCTTGGGGAGCTGGGCGACAGCGACGAGGCTATGTTCCTTGCCTCCTACCTGGAGCGCGATGATTTGTCAGTGGGACAGCGCCAGTCCCTCATGAAAGTCCTGGGCCGCATAAAGGCGGTGGAGACATGGGACAGGCTCTCCGAGATTGCGCAGGATGAGGATGAGAATTCATTCGTGAGGATGTACGCCGCGGAGGCGATAGGCGCCATGGAGAAAAAAGAGAGCGAGGAGATTCTGGTCCGCCTGTTCGAGGAGAAGGACCCCACGTTCAGGGTGCATGTCATAAAGGGCATATCGCATTTTGACGATGAGATTTCCGATGAGCTTATAACGCAGGCCCTACGCGACAGTCACTGGAAGGTAAGGCTTGAGGCCGTGAATGCCGTGAACGAGCGCAACCTTAAAAGCTGCGTGCCGCATCTTATCTACCGCTGCAAGGATAAGAGCGAGGAGAAAGTTGTAAAGGATAAATGCTATGACGTTCTTGCAAACCTGAATACCGATAAGGGAAATGAGTATCTGGTGAGCGTAATCACCGACAGAAAGATAGCGGACAACACCAAAGCCACCGTGTCCGCCGCGCTTTTAAAGTACAACCACGCCGGCACCCGGGAGATAATATCCCTGGCAGAGGAGACGCTAACCAACGACACGCGGAAAAATCTGCGGTATGCGCTTGGAAAAGAATTCGCTAAGTACGGGCGCCCGGAGTATGAGTCTATCTGCGGAAAATACATTGAGAGCTCAGATGTGGCCACTCAGGGAACAGGGCTTGATATATGGGCGAAGGGACGCTACGCCGCGGTAAAATCCAGGGTGGAGGACATAGCCCGCGATGCCCTGGACGATGAGCAGCCCGCGGCTGAGGAAACAAAGACCTATCAGTTCGGGAAGAAAAAGAAGAACGCCAACGCCAGCAAGGCGCTCAGAATCATGCGGCAGTCAGGATACACTGTTTCAGCGGCACCCGACAAGCCGGGCGTAAAGGACGTGGCTCCCGCTGAGAAATAGGATGCGCTTAAGAGGACTCTGATTCTCCGATGTCACGCATTCTCTGCTTTAGCTCCAGTATTTCCTGAAGCGAAAGGTTTGTGGCCGCCGCTATCTCCCATGGAAGGCCCATCTTTGACTCAAGCATACGGACCGCGACTTTCACGGATTTCTCATAGGACGGAATGCGGCTCTCGGGAATCTCTGTCTCGTTCTGCTCACTAAGTGACATTTCTATATGATAGCATAACATTGGATAATTTCAATGACTTTCTGTGAGAATATAAGATTATGTGGAGAGGGAGCGCCGTGACGCGCTCATTTTAATATACATTACCCCGGTATGGTTCCTGCTCCCTTAGCAGCGAGAGGAATTCCGTGCATCTTTCTGCCTCCTCCTTAAGCTGCCATGGTGGGTTTATCACCATCATCCCGCTTCCGTACATGTGCGACAGGGAGTCTCCGTCCGTTGCCCCGGGAGCGCGGGTCTCTAGTTCCAGTCGTATGCATTCCGATGCGGAGGCGTCGGTCTTTACTGAATTCTCCAGCATGGAGAGCATCTGGTTCCGCTCGTTTTTTCTTCTGGTAAGGATGGGATACCACAGCGCGATTATGGCGGTGCCCCATTTTTTGTGTGCCAGGGATAGCGCCCGGTAAGCGTTCATGTAATCGTCCGCGTCCTCAAAACTGGGGTCGCACAGAATGAGCCCCCTGCGTACGGGCGGCGGCGTGAGGGCCTTGAGCGTCTCGTAGCAGTCCGCGTTGTGGATGCGCGAGGTCTTTGAGCCGCCCATGTTTTGCATGAGGTCCCTGACCGCCGCGGGATGCTTCTCTATCAGGTGGAGCGTGTCATGTTCCCTTAAGAAAAGCCTCTCCAGTTCCGGGCTTCCCGCGTACTTTCCGCTCTCAATGTACGGTGCCTCTTTCTGCATGTAGAGCTCTATGCCGTGCGGAATGTCTTTTCTGAGCATTGTTATCTGATGAAGCCGCTCTATGCCTTTTTTTGCCTCGCCGGTCTTAAGCAGACGCTCGTCGTTCAGGCTGAAAATCCCTGCCCCGGAGTGCGTGTCTATCACTGTGAAGGGCTTGTCTTTCCTGCACAGGGACTCAAGAATCAGGCAGAGGCAGATGTGCTTCAGTATGTCCGCATGGTTTCCCGCGTGGTACTCGTGCTGATATGATAGCGCCATTACAGCTCTTCCGCCTGCTTAAGCCAAAGTCTGGCGCTGGCGTCGCTGGGCATTCTCCAGTCGCCGCGCGGTGACAGGCTCACCGTTCCGACTTTCGCTCCGTCCGGCATGCAGCTCCGCTTGAACTGCTGCGAGAAGAACCTGCGGTAAAAAGTGACAAGCCATTTCTTTATGGTCTCATCGGAATATTGCCCGGGCGTGAATGCATGGCGCGCCAGAAAGTAAATTTTCCTGGGCTCGAATCCCCAGCGGAGGACATAGTACAGGAAAAAGTCATGCAGCTCGTACGGGCCCACAATCTCCTCGGTTCTCTGGCTTATGCCGCCGTCCTGCGGAGGAAGGAGCTCCGGGCTTACCGGCGTGGCAAGGATATCCTTAAGCACGGCGCCAAGCTCTTTGTCGCCCTCCCTGAGCCCCTCCTCAGAGAACCATTCCACCAGGTGCCTCACCAAAGTCTTGGGGATGCTCGAATTCACGCCGTACATGCTCATCTGGTCCCCGTTGTACGTGCACCATCCCAGGGCCAGTTCGCTGAGGTCGCCGGTTCCTATGACCATGCCGCCCGTCTTGTTTGCCATGTCCATAAGGATAAGCGTCCTTTGCCGCGCCTGGGCGTTCTCGTATGTAACCCCGTGGTCCGACTCATCGTGGCCTATGTCCTCGAAGTGCTGCCGGACCGCCTTTGTTATGTTTATGCTGGTGAGTGTCGCGCCCACGGACCGTGCCAGGGAGCATGCGTTCTCATAAGTGCGGTCCGTGGTGCCGAAGCACGGCATGGTGACGGCGCTTATGTTCCTGCGCTCTATCCCGCATTTGTCGAACGCGCGCGCGGTTACAAGCAGGGCGAGCGTGGAGTCAAGCCCCCCGCTGAGTCCTATGACAGCAGTCTCCGCCTTGGTGTGCCTGAGCCTGCGGGAAAGTCCCTCGGCCTGCATCTCTATCACGGCTCGGCTTCTCTCGCTCAGCTTTTCTCTGGAGTCC
The DNA here is from genome assembly GCA_022510925.1 of Treponema sp. Lineage (GTDB taxonomy): Bacteria > Spirochaetota > Spirochaetia > Treponematales > Treponemataceae > Treponema_D. Next base: position 5,225 of record JAFLSO010000016.1, on the reverse strand, counting down.
GGGACGAACGGTCTCTGCGGGACATGCATTCGGAGACTGTCCGCGCTGGCGCATGGCGCGGGTCCGTCTTTGTTCTCTGACGTGAATCCTATGGACGCGGATTTTGATGACTGGCAGAACGTGTTCTCTCCCAGGTCTATCTCCACGGTCTCGTAAAAATCTCCTGCGTCAGGCTGCAGTGAGGCGCATGCGGAGAAAGTTTTTGTGCGTATGCGCTCCTGCTCCAGCCTCTCCATGTCTATGTCGCAGAAAAGTATGCTGCCGCAGTCCGAGAACAGTCTGCTCTGCGCCTGAATAGCGCCGTCACAGGCTATTATGTTATGGGCGCTGAACACAAGGTCCGTGGTGCTCTCTGAATGCCCCGCGTCTGAGTATATGTACGCGCATAAATTCTTCGCGGAAAGGGATGTGACGAGGCTCCTTCTGTATTCCGCTTTTCCCACCACCTCGTTGCTCGCGCTGAGGTTCGCTATGACTGTGGCTCCCGCAAGGCAGTGCCTGGTTCCGGGTGAGAGCGGCGCCCACGCGTCCTCGCAGATTTCCGCCGCTATCTTTATGAAAGGTGAATTCTTGTCCTGAAGGATGACCGATGTGCCGAACAGCACGCTTTCAAAATCTTTTCCCAGGCTTATGACGGAGCTCTTCATGGACGTGTACGGCGAGAAATGCCTGAGCTCGTAGAATTCGTTGTAGTTGGGGACGAAAGTCTTTGGAACGGCGCAAAGGATTTTTCCCCGGTGAATCCATGCCGCGCAGTTGTAAAGCGTCTCGTCCACCGAAAGAGGGAGCCCCACCGCGGCCAGAACGTCTGTGTCCTTTGTTTTCTCGGCAATCAGCCTGAGCGCGCTCTCCGCGCTTTTAAGGAGCGCCTTCTGAAGGAAGAGATCCCCGCATGTGTAGCCCGTGACGCACAGCTCCGGGAATACCAGTATTTTTATTCCCAGACCCTGCGCCTCATTTATGCTCCTTATGATTTCCCGGGCGTTAAAATCGCAGTCCGCCACTGAAAGTTCGGGGCTCACCGATCCCGCCCTCAACATTCCGTATTCCATGCGGAGAGTATAGCATGAAAGCCCGATCCGTGAAAAGTTGGAGGGCCGCGTGGCGTGTCGGGGAGAGGAGGGCGCATTGCTCCACGGCGGGATTTTTGCGGTTGCGGCGAGCGGATATTTAGCGTATAATCTCTGCATGAAAGAATTCCTGGAGTACAACTCCGTGCGCAACGATGCCCTTCTTCTTGCGCATAGAATCTATGCGGTGGATAATTTTGTGCCGGACATAATCTATGCCTCGCTCAGGGGCGGCGCATACATGGCTAACGTCATAAGCGAGTATTATAAGGTGGCCCTTAAGACAGGTAAGCCCGTCATGTACGCGGCGGTGGTGGCGCGCTCCTACAGCGACATCCGTCATCATGACAGCGTGAGGGTTGACGGCTGGACGTACTCGCCTGACTACCTGCGTCCCGGTGACAAAATAATGCTTGTGGACGACATCTACGATTCAGGGCGCACGCTGAATTCCCTGGTGGGCATCCTGCTTGAGCGTGGCGTTCCCAGGGAGAATATAAAGGTGGTCGTGCACGACTATAAGTGTTTCGCCTACAGAAAGCCCCTGCCCGTGGTGCCGGATTACTGGTGCCGCAGGTTTGACATAAGCGCTCCCGGCGAGGACTGCTGGATAAACTACAACAGCCACGAGCTCATAGGCCTTAAAGAGGATGAGCTTGAGGAGCATTTCTATAAGCCGTACCCGGAGCTCCGGACGGCGCTGGAGAATTTATTCGGGTAAGATATGGGTAGAAGAATGAGCCTTGCGGCGGCGGTCTGCTTTCTGCCGCTGGAACTTTTCGCGTTCTCTGAGAAAGATATAATCAGTCCTGCGGCCGGAACGTGGGCGAACGTACAGCCTCTGGTGCTGAACCAGACCGATGACTGCGACATTTATTATTCGCTCACGGGGAGCGACCCTTTCGTGCAGGGCTTCTCCTACGACGGTCCTGTGGTCATAGACCAGACCGGCAATGTGACGGTCAGAATATCCGCCGTGTATAAGGACGGGCTCAGGTCCGATTTCCAAGTCAGCTACATGGTTGTGCCCGTGACTTTCAGGACCAATGACGCCGACACCGCGCTTTTCATTCAGAGCATAACACAGAACCCTATCAGGAAATATGTGTCCGGCACGAATTTCCCGCTGCCCGGGAATTTCAAATACAGCATGAGGAACGGCGTGGAGCCCTATCTGGATGCGGAGAGCCTCTCTCTTAGCGGTAGGAATTCGCTGGACCGCTACGTTCCGTGCGCTGTATCCGACGGGGAGATAAAATATCATTTCGTGATTCACGTTACGCCCAGGTCAGTCTCTGAGCTTCCCGTCACAGAGGTCCCTTTCATGATAGACGACTGGGAGACCCTTACGTACACCGGCGACATGCTCATTTACCAGATAGATGACGGCTACTGGGCGGCCGGAACTGAGAGCGTCTCCCTGGACAGGACGGTTCCGCACACCGTCCGCTGGCAGAGCATGGCCTATGAGCCCGGGAACCCGGTGTCATCGCTCACGCTTCCGCCAAAACCGTCCTTGGAGCGCTCCGTCTCCGATGACGGCTCCATAACTTTCACTCTGCGTGATGATTCAGGCTCGGACTATGTCCTGGGCTACGGTGCTGACTCCTCGGGAGGATATGCCCCCCAGGTGCTCGGCAGGTCATTGTGCGCGGACACTTTCCACGGGGACGAGATAAGCGGAGAGCTTGTGGCCGGAGTCTACCTGAGCGGAGTTTTCCAGGGATTCCTTAGGTCCGATTATTCCCTTGACAGGCAGAGCGCCGTGCCTCCGGTTTTCGTGCCGTCCGTGTACGGCGATTACGTGCGGGATGCGGTGAGCCTCACCATACGCGCCGAGGATGGCGAGAGTATTTTCTATTCGCTTGAGGACGGCGGGGACTTTGAGCGGTACACCGGCTCCGTGATAACTCTGCGCTCCCATGACGAGGCCACATCGTACCGTGTGCGGGCATACTCCGTGGATGACGCGGGTAACAGAAGCGCGCTCGCGGAATATAATGTCACGGTGGACCAGTTCAACTATTACCTTGACGTGAACAGCGGTGAGCCCTCAGGCAACGGAACTTACAGCCGTCCTTTCACCAGCTTCAAGCAGGCCGTCAACACCATAAACGCGGTGGAGTACTCAAGGCTGCACATAACCGGCGACATAGAGGTTCCCTCGGGGACAATAGTGCTGCAGAGGAACTGCGTTATTATAGGCGAGAAAAGCCGCATAGTCATGGGACCGGACAGCACCCTCAGAATACAGGACTGCTCGGTGGAGTTCGAGTCGTGCACGCTGGAGAAGCGGACAGGAGGCGCGCGTGAGTCATCGTACAGCTCTGAGCAGAGGCGGAACGCGCTGAAACGCTTTCTGATTATAAAGAATGCTGACGTAAGATTCAGCGGATGCGAGGTGGCGGGCATTTTCTCGGATAACGGTATTCTTCTGGAGGCGGAGGATTCTGTAGTCCGCGCGGAGAATTCAGGTTTCACCGTGCAGGCTGACAGCTACGCGTGCGCTCTCTCTGCAAGCGGAACGGAGCTGGATCTGCTTTCCTCCAGGATAACCACAGTGTCGCCTAACTGCATAAACATAAGCGCCGGCGGAGGAAAGGTGAGCCTTACGTACAGCACATGCTCCGTGATAGGGCACCTGGGCCGCTGTCTGGAGCTTGGAAAATCAGAGGCGCTTCTTGTCGGTAACATTTTTAACGCCACGTTCGACTCATCCATTTCCGGCACCGGCGCCGTGTGGAAGGATTCGGACACTGTGTTTCTTAGGAACGAGGGGAACTCTGTGAATGGATTCTGATGTCCGACTGCTTGCGGGGCTTGACGAGGCGGGCAGGGGACCTCTGGCAGGACCCGTGAGCGCAGGCTGCGTCATTCTTCCTCCCGGATTCCCTGTTGAGATTCTCTCCGACAGCAAGAGGCTCTCCGAGAAAAAGCGGCTTGCGGCGGAAAAGATTATAAAGGAGAGCGCGTGCTGGGCGGTGGCGCTGGTGGACCACGAGGAGATTGACCGCATCAACATACTGCGCGCGAGCCTCAAGGCCATGAGCATTGCGTACAATGAGATGCTCGAAAAACTGCCGGCCTGGTGCGCGGGGCTGGGCATTGAGTACGGCGGTGAGTCCGTCATACAGGCCATAGCGGACGGGAACCAGGTGCCTGACATAACCTGCGCGGTTCGCGCGGAGGTAAAGGCGGACGGAACTTATCCCTGCGTGATGGCCGCGAGCATTCTGGCTAAGACAGAGCGTGACCGCATCATGCTGGAGTTCGACAGGCTTTATCCGCAGTACGGATATGCGTGGCACAAAGGCTATCCTACCCCGCTCCATAAAAAGATTTGCCGCGAACTTGGGCCGTCCCCTATTCAGCGGCTCACTTTTAAATATTAGTATTGCGTGTCGTCGGAGGCATTGCGCTTGGACGTCACGTGTATGACTTTTCCCGTGCGCTTGATTCCGTCATCCTGTCTCTCCGACCTGCGCTCCGCTACCAGACGGCTCTCTCCTTTGCGGCGGTAAACTTTTTTCCCGGCATCGGGCGCTCCTCCCATGGCGGCGTATTTTGCCTCTCTCTCGGCTTTTTTTGCGGCCCGGATTTTAGCGCGTTCCCTGTGCTCCTTCTCTATGAAATCAAGGGAGCCCTCCATTCCGCTCAGGAACCTCTGCATGTCCTCCGCGAAAATGACTATGGCCCTGCGGTCATCGACTCCGTCCTTGATTTTACTTTCCACGACCTGCAGGAAAATGTCTCCGTTCCTGTTCTCTTTCACATTGAAAAAGTATGACCTGTTCTCCAGATTCACCTGCCTTGTGTAAAGCTCGCCTCGAATTGCCATGTTATCCTTCCCTGTCAATGTAAGTGGATTTTTGCGTTACAAAATCAACATTGAGCGCACTAGGAATATAGCAGTTTGCGCGGATTTGTACAAGTGACAGCGGCGCTAGAATTCCACGAACGGCTCGGAAAATCCCTCCTCTAGCCACAGTGAGATTTTTGACGCGGTGTCGTAAAGTTTTGCACGGCGGTTCCGCCCGGTAATCGAGCATTCCCAGACCACGCAGACGCGCCACCCCTGCTCCAGAAGCAACGCGATGTCCCGCCTGTCACGCTCGCGGTTGCGTGCGAATTTCTTGAGCCAGAACGCCTGATTCG
>JAFLSO010000015.1 GCA_022510925.1 Treponema sp. | reverse complement strand
CGATTGCGCAACTGGAGAAGTTCTCCGGCTTCAAGGCGTGGGTTGACGTGACGAAAAAAGCGTAGGGCGCTAAAATCAAGCCGCCATGCAAGGCCTAAGCGCCTTAAATCATAAAACAAATGCAGACGGCACAGCCACATTGATTAAATTGCCTGTTTAAGATAATATATTTCAGTTTCTAAAAGCAATTTTTTATGCGGAGGCATTATATGAAAGCTTTGGCTATTGACAAAGTTATCGGACGTGAGATTATCGACTCACGCGGAAACCCTACTGTAGAGGTAGACGTTATTCTTGAGAACGGAGTGCTGGGACGCGCGGCAGTTCCTTCCGGGGCAAGCACCGGCGAGAATGAGGCCCTTGAGCTTCGCGACGGCGATAAGAGCCGTTTTGGCGGAAAGGGCGTCCTTAAGGCGGTGGACAACGTTAATAAGATTATCGCCCCCGCACTTAAAGGCGCCAACGTGTTCGAGCAGCGCGCCATAGACTACAAGATGCTCGCGCTTGACGGCACACCCACAAAGAGCAAGCTGGGCGCCAACGCTATTCTGGGCGTTTCCCTTGCTACCGCACAGGCGGCGGCCAAGGCTCTGGACATACCGCTTTACCGCTACATTGGCGGCGCTAACGCGCATGTTCTTCCTGTTCCCATGATGAACATCATAAACGGCGGCGCTCACTCTGACGCCCCCATAGCGTTCCAGGAGTTCATGATTCGTCCTGTGGGCGCCAAGACTGAGAAAGAGGCCATCCGCATGGGCGCTGAGGTTTTCCATGCGCTCGCAAAGCTTCTCAAAGGCCGCGGGCTTTCCACAGCTGTAGGCGATGAGGGCGGATTCGCACCCAAATTCAACGGAATAAACGACGCTCTGGACAGCATAGTCCAGGCCATCAAGGACGCAGGCTACAAGCCCGGCGAGGACGTGAAGATTGCCATGGACTGCGCCGCCTCTGAGTTCAGCGTGGAGAAAGACGGAAAATTCTTCTATAACTACAAAGAGCTTTCTAACGGCGCTCCGAAAGATCCTAACGGAAAATGCCTCTCCGATGACGAGCAGATTGCATACCTTGAGGAGCTCATCACAAAATATCCCATCGACAGCATCGAGGACGGACTTGACGAGAACGACTGGGAGGGCTGGAAAAAACTCACCGCAAAAATCGGTGACCGCTGCCAGCTTGTGGGCGATGACCTGTTCGTTACAAACGTCAAATTCCTTGAGAAAGGAATAAAAATGGGCGCGGCTAACTCCATCCTTATAAAGGTGAACCAGATAGGCTCTCTCACCGAGACCCTGGAGGCCATAGAGATGGCGCACCGCCACGGCTACACCACTGTAACCAGCCACCGCTCTGGCGAGACTGAGGACACCACGATTGCTGATATTTCCGTGGCCACCAACTCAGGACAGATTAAGACCGGCTCAATGAGCCGCACCGACCGCATGGCGAAATACAATCAGCTCATCCGCATTGAGGAGGAGCTTGGTGACGTGGCGACATACGGCTACGCTAAGCTTCGCTAATTCATATTCCGCGCCGTACACCGGAATGCGGATTTAAAGTTAAAGCTGCCTCTTACAGGGGCGGCTTTTTTTGAGAGATTATTTTTATTTTACGGAGAAGAAGAATCATGAAAAAAATCCTTGCCGTTATGCTTACGGCTCTTTCCGCTGCTCTTATGCTCACAGGCTGCTCGGACAATAAAATCAAAATCGGCGTCATACAGCTGGTGGAGCATCCCGCTCTTTCCGCCGCTTACCAGGGCTTTGAGGACGGACTTGCGGAGGCGGGCTATGTGAAGGGAAAGAACATCAGAATCGACTACCAGAACGCCCAGGGCGAGCAGTCAAACTGCGTTACAATCGCATCCAAGCTTGTGAATGACCGCTCCGATCTTATCCTTGCCATAGCGACCCCCGCGGCTCAGGCAGTGGCGAACATAACGGACACAATCCCCATCCTGGTTACTGCCGTAACTGATCCCCAGAGCGCTCAGCTTGTGCAGACGAACGAGCTTCCCGGCACGAACGTAAGCGGCACCTCAGACCTTACTCCCTGCGCGGCGCAGATAAATCTTCTGCGGCGTCTGGTTCCTAATGCCAAGAGAGTGGCCATGCTTTACTGTTCCAGCGAGCAGAATTCTAAATTCCAGGTGGATTTGGCCAAGGCGCAGTGTGATTTGGTGGGCCTCAGTTATGTGGATGCCACCGTCTCAAACACGAACGAGGTCCAGCAGGTGATGCAGAGTCTGGTCGGAAAAGTGGATGTGATTTACACTCCCACGGACAACATGATTGCCAGCTGCATGGCTACTGTGAGCATGGTGGCGAACGAGAACCGCATTCCCGTAATCTGCGGCGAGGACGGAATGGTGCAGGGCGGCGGACTTGCCACTTACGGCATAAATTACTATGAGCTCGGAAAGCAGACTGCGGCCATGGCGGTGGAGATTCTGCGTGACGGAAAGAATCCCGCTGAGATGCCCATTCAGTACCAGGAGAAGAGCGACAACTTCAGCTACAATGCGGATACCGCGGCGCAGCTTGGAATCACAATCCCGGAGGATCTTCTGGCCCAGGTCTCCGCGAACTAAGGCTTAGAAGAATTAAAACCCAGATAACAGGACAGGCAGTTAGCCGGTTGTTGAGGCCGGTTAGCTGCCGTTTTTTTAGCCCGGATTTTAAATCTGCCCGCGCGGATTTTTATGATTCAATGGAGACAGGCATAAACCTTGCCCGCTCCGTTAAATAATGCTATACTCCACACATGTTACTATCAGCAGCAAGTTTTTTAATTCCGTTTGGCGGAGCCATGGTGGGGGCGGTCTCGCAGGGAGTCCTGTGGGGCGTGATGGCACTGGGTGTCTACATAACTTTTAAGATTCTGGATTTCGCCGACATGACGGTGGACGGAAGCTTCGCCTTAGGCGGATGCACCAGCGCCGTCCTTATAGTCCACGGGGCGGATCCGCTGCTTTCCTTACTGGCGGCGGTTATGGCGGGAGTGATTGCGGGGGCAATAACCGGAGTCCTTCACACTAAGCTTAATATTCCGGGAATTCTGGCGGGCATACTTATGATGCTGGCCCTCTATTCAATAAACCTTCACATTCTGGGCGGACCGAACCAGCCGCTCGCCAGAAACGACGTGACCGTTATGAACTACATAAACCGCTGGCTGCATCTGAGCCAGGTGTTCAAGAGCAACGCCACGGCAGTCTCAAGCCTTATAACCGGCATAATTTTCTCCGCGGTACTGATTTCCGTTTTGTACTGGTTCTTCGGCACTGAGCTGGGAAGCGCTATCCGTGCCACGGGCGACAACGAGCGCATGGCACGCGCGCAGGGAATAAACACAGACAGCATGAAAATTCTGGCCCTCATGCTCTCAAACGGACTGGTCGCGTTGAGCGGCGGGCTTGTCATGCAGCAGCAGAGGTTCGGCGACGTTAGCATGGGAATCGGAACCATAGTCATAGGCCTTGCGTCCATAATCATAGGAGAGGTGGTTTTTGGAAAAAGATTCTCGTTCTGGTTTTATCTTCTGAGCGTGGTGCTGGGATCCATAATTTACAGGCTCATAATAGCGGTGGTGCTGCAGCTGGGCATGAAGACGCAGGACATGAAGCTTCTTTCTGCCCTGGTGGTGGCCATAGCGCTTTCAGTTCCGGTCATAAAGAAAAAGTTTACGGGCAAAAAGAAAATTCCCGCGGAAGAAAAATCACCGGAGGCAAACTGAATGCTTAGCATTAACCACGTTTATAAGACATTTAATCCCGGTCAGATTACGGAGCGCAAGGCGCTGAAAGATGTGAGCCTTACGCTTAACGACGGCGACTTTGTTACGGTGATAGGCGGAAACGGCGCGGGAAAAAGCACGCTGCTTAATCTTATAGCGGGCGTGCACGAGTGCGACTCCGGCAGCATAGTCCTTGACGGCGAGGACATTACGCTCAAAAAAGAATTCGTGCGCGCAAAATATCTGGGCCGGGTTTTTCAGGATCCCATGATGGGAACCGCGGCCTCCATGCAGATAGAGGAGAACCTGGCAATGGCGGCACGGCGCGGAAAGCGCAGGACACTGGGATGGGGGATAACCGCGCAGGAGAGGGAGGAATTCCGCAGGCAGCTTGCCATGCTGGACCTGGGGCTTGAGGACAGACTTCAGGCAAAAGTGGGGCTTCTTTCAGGCGGGCAGAGGCAGGCGCTAACGCTTCTGATGGCCACTCTCCGTAAACCCAGGCTTCTTCTTTTAGACGAGCACACCGCCGCGCTGGATCCCAAAACTGCGGGAAAAGTACTTGAGCTTACGGAGCATTTTGTAAAGCGCGACAATCTTACTACGTTCATGGTGACTCATAATATGCGGCATGCCATCCATTACGGAAACCGTCTTATAATGATGCTGGACGGCCGCATAGTGTACGATGTGAGCGGTGAGGAGAAAATGAATTTAAAGGTCCAGGATCTGCTTGAGAAATTCCAGACGGCAGGCGGAGGGGAGGACGCCGTCTCTGACAGGATGATTTTAAACTAGCAGGTAAGGTATCCGCCCGGAAACTTTAAATGAAAAAATCCCTCTGCAAGCGCGGAGGGATTTTGTTTGCCACGGAAAGTCCGGGCGGCGCAGGGAGACTTTTTTAATCACCCCGCACCGTCATTTGAATCAGAACACGTTCGCGCGCAAGCCTATGCTTGTGGTGAACACATATTTGTTTACGCTCGCGCTGGCCACGTCTGACGGAATGAACCATATCTGCGGCTCCGTGTATACCGCCCAGGTTTTAAAGTATTTCTGCTTGCTGAATGTCATGCGCGGGAATTCCACCTGCGCGAACGCCGCGGAAAGCATCTGCGGAACAGGCTCGCTTGTTGTGAGTGATGCGCCTGTCTCCGTGAAGTACGAGAAGTTTGCGCCCACAGCCAGTGTGGCGGTGAGCCAGTCAAAGTCCCGACCGAAGAAATACCTGAACGGCAGATAGAATACCTGCGCTATTATTTTGGCGCCTATGACGTTTCCGCCGAACCGCAGGCTTGTGTGGTCCACACCGATTAAGTCGCTTACAAAATCGCGTTGGTTCTGCGTGAACTGTCCGAAGTTCGCCTGAATCTTTACGGCCCCGTCGAACGCGGTTATTCCCACGCCGAAGTTATAGAGCGTGGCGCCCCACAAAGAGACGTCAAAGTACAGTCCCTGAAGGCCGGCAGGAATTTCGTAGGCGGCTTTGTCCCCTTTGCGCAGAGTGAGCTTTATGTCCTTGAGCTCCACGTCGTCGCTTGCAAGCCCGCCGAATTCCAGAGCCTGATTGTATCTTCCGCCTACACCCGGAGAAATCATGCGGATTGTGGGAGCGGTGCGGTCAACTTTTACCACTGTCCTGGTTATGGCGTATTCTCCGTTCTCCATCTCCGCGCGAAGAAGCATGAAATGATAGCCCGCAGGAATGTCCAGGTTCTCCACCCTGTACTGCCATGAATTTTTTCCGGCACGTGCCACAGGCTTATAGGTGCGTCCGTTATCGAAGCTTAGCGAAATCTGTTTTACGCGTTTGGCTTCTATGGCGTTGCGCTCCTCGCTTGAGGTCTCCTTGGATTTAAGCGCCTCTTTCTCTTCTTCCGTGATGGTGTAGCCCGCGCTTCCCTTGAGCATGGGGCGGTTCACGGCGAAGTCTCCATAGGCGAAGTTGTCTATGGTCACCCATGGGCCGTATTTGCTGTAAATGAATGTCTGCTCGTTGGACGTTACGGTTTTGCCGGCCTTGGTGGTCACAATCACCTGATATGAGTGCTCTCCTTCCTCCAGATATGCCTCGCGTGCAGGAACTGCCAGGACAGAGCCGTTCTCCTGCTCCTGGGTATATCCTTGCTGGGTCATGTGATTCTCCAGATGGAACATAAAATAACCTGTGGCGGAGACAGACGCGTCAGGAACGGCATCCAGTTTTTTCCCGTCCAAGTAAAGCTCCACTTTCTGCACAGGGTCCTCTTTTTCGCTTGTGGTTATGCCGTAGATGTTGAATTCTCCGTGCAGGTGTTCGCCGTTCAGCGGGTACAGCAGGTCCGCCGTGACCAGAGGACGCGTTTTGTCCAGCTGCAGGTTGCGGCTGACACGGCTTATGTTTCCTGCGGCATCCTCTCCCGCCAGCTCTATGTTGTAGAATCCGTTTGAGAGCTCGCTGATGTCTATGGCCTGTGAGATAATCTCGCCGGGCTCAAGCGTGCGGCGGGCCAGCCTTTCGGGAACCGCGCGGCCTTCCAGGCTTGTTATGGTCAGATAGAGCTTGGTGAGCCCTATGTTGTCCGTGGTCTGTCCGCTCAGGAAAATGTTCTGGCTTGTCTTGGAGTCGTCAAGCGGAAGCTCCAGGCGCAGATCCGGCGGCGTGTTGTCTATGTTTATGAGTGAGGAGAACAGTCCTGTAATATCGTAGCCGTCCCATATTTTAAGGAATATGGCGTGCGTGCCGTCCTGTATGACGCGGGTGTCGAACGTGTAGTTCCATTCCACGCGGTTCTTCTGCCCGGTGGGGATAAGGACAGCGTCGTTGTAGCTGGCTCCGTTGTCCACGGAAATTTGCACGCGGCTTATGCCGTTCTCGTCCGTGGCCCAGCCCCTCAGCGTGATTGTCTCGCGCACGGTCTCGCTCACCTGCGGGGAAATGACTGCGCCCTGCGGCTCCTCCAGTGAGATGCGGAACCGGCTGACCGTCTCCTCGCCCTTGACGCCGTTAGCGTCCACCGCGTAAACAGTCACGGTGTGCTCGTTGTCCGTCATGGAATGAAGCGGAACGTTTATTTTATAGCTTGACGCTTTCTCTTCTGAGACCAAAGTGAACTGGCCGTTATCTATCTTGTAGTAGACATGGCACGGACCGTCGTCATCGTAGATTATGCCTGATATAACGAAGTCCGTGGTGATGACCTGATTGTCCTCCGGCAGATGGATTTCTGATACGGGCTTGTCGCTGTCCTCTGCCACAGTGAACTGCCAGTCAGAGATGGTTGTGGTGTTTCCCGCAGCGTCCGTGAAAGTGAAAGTCATGGCGTTGTCCATGGGACGCCTCTCATTTCCCATCATCAGATTCGGAAGCGGAGAGTTCATGTCCCTGCTGGCCTCATCCTCGAACGATGCGCCGTCCATGTTCACTACGTGTCGGAATTCTGTTTTCCGGGTTTTGTCCGCGCTCATGTAGGTGATAGTCTCCACGGTGCTTATGTCCTGGACTTTTAACACCATGCGGTTCTCTCCGTTCACTATCGCGCCGTCCTCCGGCAGGATTACTGTTACCTGCGGGGGCGTGGTGTCTTTGAGCAGACAGGTGTGGATGGTTTTTACGTTGCCCGCCAGGTCAGTGGCGCGCACGGTAAGCGGAATGTAGCCGTCATCGAATTCAGAGAGGTCTATGGTCTGTCCGAACTTGAACGGCTTCCACTCCATCTCTTTCTGCTTCTCCGATATCTGTATGATATCTGACTTTTTATTCGAGGATGATTTGTAAATCGCCGCATGAGCCTCGCCAAGGCTGTATTCCAGGGACTCTATTCCCGAGGCATCTGATGCGCGTCCGTTTATCACAAAACTGGATTTAACCCAGGAGTTTGGCGCGGGTGACGTAAGCTCAAGCTCGGGATTCACATTGTCCACCAGAAGGTTTATTTCCGGGGCATTGTAGACTCCGCCATCCGTGGAATTCACGCGTACTCTTAAATTCTTGTACTGTCCGTCCGTAATGCCGGTGAGCTTTATGTTGTTAGCCGCCGTGCTTAATGCCAGCCCGTTTACTGAGCCGGAGAATTTCGCCTCAAGCGGTCCGCGGAAATTTCCGTAGCCGAACATGGAGTTTTTGCCGCGCAGCACATATGCTCCCGCTTTTGCATTGTAAGTGGTGCCGTTCACGGGTATCCAGTACACCAGCGGATCATCGTTTATTATGCTGTGGGTCCGCAGAACTGTTATGGTGGCGTTCGCGTTTCTTTTGTTGCCCTTTATGTCCCTGATTTCAGCGGAGATTTTTATGACGCCAGCAGGCAAATCCGCCAGGGGAATTTCCGAGCGGTAGAGCGCTCCTTCCTCCACGGTTTTTAATGACGCGCTGCCGGTTTGTTTCTGGGTTCCGCCCACGGAGCTTTCCGCCTCTATGGTGTAGCTCACGCTTTCTATGGGCGTTCTGCTGCTTATGTCCAGTTTTATTACGTGGCCCTCGTTGATTTTGGTTCCGCGCTCAAGTGTTACCGGCATTCCGCTTTTGTACTGGGTGTCGTCCACCTGCGTGAATGTGGGCCTGATTGAATTCCTGACCCTTACCGCCATGTCCGCGGAATAAGTGGGGACCCTGCCGGTCCGCGCCTCAACGTCCAGCGGGGTTACAGTAAAGTTTATGCTGTCCTGGTCCGCTGTTATTTCTGACGAGCGCACGTATGCGAACGGTATGTCCACGCTTCCCTGATACACGCACACGCCGTAATAATCTATTCCGCTCAGCCAGAAAACCTTAGGGGTGGCCTTGGGGATTTCCTTGCCGTCAGGGCCGATTATGGTTTCCGATGGAGGATAGGGAATCTTACGCACGAACACGGCCTGCGCGGTTTGGATTCCGCTCACTCCCTGCGCAGAGATTTCTATGACCGAGATGCCGTTCTCAAAACTGTTGAAGTTAAGGTTGTCAAGTATGAAAGTTCCGTTTTGCGAAAGGGGGATTTCCCGCCATTCTGTGGATGGGATAATCTGGCTTGTGGTGATTAGGCCGCCCGCGCCCAGCGGAAGCTGCGCCTGGGCCGCAAGGATGCGGTACCTCAGGGTTAGCGCCGTCTCTCCGCTGGCTCTTCCTGTAATGCGCAGTGTGTCCGATGTGGTTTTGAATTCAAACGGACGGAGCTCCTCTGTGCTGAACAAGTCGCTCGGATCCAGCGTAAGGACGGGAGGCTTCTCATCCAGATAAAAATACATCTCGCGCGATGTGGTCACATATCCGTTCTTAGCCCTGACATTCACAACGAATTTTTCTGTGGGGCCCGTTGAATTTACAGTAATGACGTTAGAGTCCACGCTCACTGTGACTCCGCGGATTGCGGGGCTTATGCTCACGGACTCTATGTCTGTGCCCAGCATGAATCCTGTGAGCGGCACGCCGGGCTTGTACATGAATCCGCCGTTCCTGGAGATGGAGCTGTCCGTAAAGAAAAGACCTATCTCATTGGAGTTTACGCGTGTAAGGTTTGTTATGGCGACTATGGATTTTTCCTCGCTTATGCGGTCGAACACGTCCGTGGCGGTTATGGTTAGCTGCGCCACGCCCCACGGTAAATTCTCGCCGTAGAGAGGCACTCTTATGGAGGCGGATTTTTCTCCTCCCGCGTTTACGGTTTTGCCTTTTATGCTGCTGTCCGTGCCCCAGCTAAGCTCCCAGTCCAAAGTCTGTATGCCGCAGGTGGATTTTGCCGTAATCTCGTAGATGCCGTCCAGTTCCGGATTGACCGTCATTCCGTTGTAGAAAAGCTCGCTTTTGTCTCCGTATTTAAATACCGCGGCATCAAATTCCGGCAGCCCCCCGCGCGCTATGAAATTCACCGTAACGGTGTCCCCCCTTGTTCCGTAGCGGTCCGTGGCGTACACGGAGATTCTGTGCTCGCCATATTCAAAGTCCTGGTCCAGCTCCGCGCTGAAAATGCCGGTGGTGTTTATGGTTATCTCCTCGCCGCCGTCCACGCTGTATGTTACGCTTACCACACCGTCATCGTCCGTGGCGATTCCGCGCAGATACACGGAGCCTTTTGTTCCGTCCAGCGCCAGGTTGTTCTCGGGTGCCTTTATGTGTACCACCGGCTTGTCCGCCTCATGGTCTATGGGGATGACGATTTTTTTTGTAACGGAATTTCCCATAACGTCCACCGCCGTCACGCTGAAAACCTCGCTCTTATCTTTTCCCATGGCGCTCACTTCTTTTACCCAGTACGGATTTCCCGGCACCAGGTCGAATACACCGCTTTCATTGCCCCACTGCCAGCTTACGCTCTCTATGCCTATGGTATCTTTGGCGTAGCCTGCGACTGTGAATATGCCGTTGCATTTTTCATTCTCTTTCGGGGTGATTATCTTTACGTCAGGCTCGGTGTTGTCTATAAAGTAAAGGAATGCGAATCGTCCTATGCTTCCGGTGTTGTCCACCGCCTTGAACCAACAGGTGGCTGGACCGTCTTTAAATTTAGTGGTGTCTATGGGGATGGAGAAAACCCATTCGCTTGTATGGCCCTCCTCATCGGGCACGGCGTATTTCACCTCTTTTATTTTCGCCTGATGGAAGACTTTTCCGCCGTCCACGCTGTACTCCAGTGATTTTATGCCGTTTCCGTCCGTGACGGCGCCCTCCAGCTTGATTTTGCCTGCCACAAGGTCGCCCATGTTGTAGTTGCGCACTGTGGTCACGGGCTGCCTGCGGTCCAGCTGCCAGGTGAGCTTCACGCTGTGGCCCCTGAGCCCGTTTATGTCAGTTCCGTAAACCTCTATCGTATGCGGGCCCTCAAAAAGATTGTTTGTGTCCACATAGAATGACCAGAAATCCTTTCCCTCCGCGGTCTTGATGTCATCATAGTTGCCGTCCAGAATAAGATTCACATGGTCCACCGCGTCATCGTCCACGCAGGAGCCGACTATGTTCAGGTTTCCGGGGATGCGCATCTGCTCCATGGGATTTGTTATGCTCACCACGGGAAGGTCGCTCTCCGGGTCTATCCATATATTGAACGGCCCCTCTATGGTCTTGTTCTCGGCGTTGTCCTCAGCCGTGACCATTACATTGTACTTGCCGGGTTTTTTCTCGTTTATGTCAAAGTATTCCTGCCAGCTGTTCTGCGCACCCAGGGACTCTTCCTCTATGTCCTTTTTTCCTGCGGCGAATACAAAAGACGCGATAAAAACACACGCCGCCTTTAAAAGAAATTTTCTGATTACCGCTTTCTCTAACCGCATTATACAGGCCCGTCCTTTAAAGCATAGTGTTGCGCCGGTTATGGTGAATTTTCATGCACGCAGGCACGCGGAATTCACGTTCTCCTGCGCTTTTAAGCCGGATGCCTGGATTTTAAGAATATCAGGCGGCAAAAGCGCATGGCACAACCCATCTTAATATCGGCATAAAATCCCGAATTCTTAAGGCCCGGAAGTCGCGCGGGATTTAAAATCGCTTTCTGATATATGGCGGGAATTCACGGGCCGGAGGACGGTTTTCTGTTTGCGCTCAGGTGGCATAAGATGATAGAATTATGGCAGGGCATTTTAGACGGCCGCAGAAAGGGGGATAAATGGAATTTTCTGACAGTGTGATTGAGCAGATAAGGACCCTGCAAAAATTCATAGACGAGTCGGAGCGGATAGTGTTTTTCGGGGGAGCGGGAGTCTCCACGGAAAGCGGCATTCCCGACTTCAGGAGCGTGGACGGGCTTTACAACCAGAAGTGGGACTGGCCCCCGGAGCAGATTCTGAGCGCCACGTTCTTCTGGAATAACCCGAAGGAATTCTACCGCTTCTACCGCGAAAAAATTCTGGTGGAGAACGTAAGGCCCAACGCCGCCCATGAAAAGCTCGCGGAGCTGGAGTCATGCGGGAAACTTACGGCGGTGATTACACAGAACATAGACGGCCTGCACCAGGCCGCGGGCAGCAGGAATGTGCTTGAGCTGCACGGCAGCGTCCTTAGGAATCACTGCGTTAAATGCGGGGCATTCTATGACTCTGGCTATGTCATCTCGCACAAGAATTCGGACGGCGTTCCGCTGTGCGAGCGGCCCGGCTGCGCTTCCATTATAAAGCCCGACGTGGTTCTGTACGAGGAGTCCCTGGATGAGGACGTTATCTCAAGGACAGTGCGCGCGCTTAGAGAGGCCGACATGCTCATAATCGGCGGGACTTCGCTTACGGTATGGCCTGCCGCGGGATTCGTGCGGGAATTCTCCGGCAGACGCCTGGTCCTGATTAACCGTGACGTGACCCCTCAGGACTCCAATGCGGATCTGGCGATACATGCGCCCATAGGGCAGGTCCTCTCCCGGATTGAGTGCCGTCCTGCCGTCTCCTGAATTCTTGTCTATCGCATAATCGCATTTTTTATGATAGACTGTGCGCGTTGAATTCCTTTTTATTTGCGGCCGGAAATCTTAAAAGGGCAGGATTTTGCTATGAATGAATTATCCTCGGAATGCCGGGAAAAACTTCTGGGGCTTAGAAAGTATTTAAAGTCGCTGGGCAGTGTGGCCGTGGCGTTCTCAAGCGGCGTGGACTCCACTTTTCTGCTTAAGGTGGCGCACGAGGAGCTTGGGGATAAAGCCGTGGCGATAACTGCCACATCATGCTTGTTCCCCGCGCGGGAATGTAACGAGGCGGAGTCGTTCTGCAGGGAGCAGGGCATACGTCACATAAAAATAAAATCCGAGGAGCTGGAGATTCCTGAATTCAAGCACAATCCCGTGAACCGCTGCTATTTGTGCAAGAGAGAGCTGTTCGGAAAGCTTCTTGCCGTGGCAAAGGAGAATGACATTGCCTTTGTGTGCGAGGGAAGCAACATGGACGACCTGGGCGATTACAGGCCGGGCCTTAAGGCTATCTCCGAGCTTGGAATAAAAAGTCCGCTGCGAGAGTGCGGCCTGTATAAGAATGAGATACGCGCCCTCTCAAAGGAGCTGGGGCTTACTACGTGGAGCAAGCAGTCTTTCGCGTGCCTGGGCTCGCGGTTTGTTTACGGGGAGGAAATCACCGAGAAAAAGCTTGCTATGGTGGAGAGCGCGGAGCAACTGCTTCTGGACTTAGGCTTCAGTCAGCTAAGGGTGCGCATACACGGAGAGAATTTCGCGCGCATAGAGGTGCCTCAGAAAGAGATGGAGAGGCTCATGGCCCTGCGTGAGGACATCTGCAAAAAATTCCGGGACTTTGGATTTTTATATGTAACGCTTGATTTGCAGGGATACCGCACGGGCAGCATGAATGAGGTCCTGGAGGAGTCAGAGAAGGAAAAGTATGGAAACGGAAACTGAGGGCTCTTTTGCCGACATGGGCTTTGCCAGGCTTGACACCGACAGGGAGCGGCGCACCGGTTTCCCTGAGACAGTGTTTTGCCAGGGGAAAGAGGATTCTTTTTTAAAAGAGATTTTCCTGCGCCTGCATAGAATTCATGGCGAGGTTCTGGGAACACGCGCGTCCCTGCCGCAGTATGAGGCCGTTCGCTCCGTTCTGCCTGATTCTGAGTACAACGAGGTTTCAGGGGTTATAACCGTCACCCCCAAGAATAAACCTAACGTTGGGAATATTGCGGTCTGCACGGCCGGCACGGCGGACATAAAGGTGGCGGAGGAGGCCGCGCTGTGCGCCGAGTTCTGGGGGGCGCGCGTGTCACGGGTGTACGATGTGGGCGTGAGCGGAATACACAGGCTGCTTTCCTCCGTGGATGTGCTGAACCGCACCAACTGCATAATCGCGATAGCGGGCATGGAGGGCGCGCTGGCCAGCGTGATAGGCGGGCTGGTGAAAGTTCCCGTGGTGGCGGTTCCTACCTCCGTGGGCTACGGCGCTAATCTGGGCGGAATTTCTGCCCTTCTTACCATGATAAATTCCTGCGCGAACGGAATAAGCGTGGTGAACATAGACAACGGCTACGGCGCGGCATACATCGCCACCCAGATAAACAGGCTTGCGGTAAACGGACGCAGTGCCGCGGATGGAGAAAAATAAAATGAGCGATTTGTATTTTGAGTGCGGGTCAGGGATTTCAGGCGACATGGCGGTGGCGGCCCTGCTAGATGCGGGCGCGGACGAGAAAACCCTGCGGGCGGCGCTGGACTCTGTTCCTGCGGGCGGATTTAAAGTTGAGATTGCGCGCGTAAAGAAAAACGGAATAGACGCGTTGGATTTTAATGTGATTTTGGACTCAGAGCACGAGAGCCGCGACCACGACATGCATTATCTTTTCGGGCATGAAAGCGGCGGGGAAGGCGAAGGTTCCCGTCATCATCCGCATCATCATGGGCACGGAGAGAATCATGCGGAGCGCTCCGGTGGCGAAGACCATCATCACGAGCACAGGAATTTATCTGACGTGCTTTCGATTATAGACGGAACAAAAATGACTGACGGCGCGCGGAATCTGGCCCGCAGGATTTTCAGAATCATCGCGGAGGCGGAAAGCAAAGCGCACGGCATTCCTCTGGAGCAGGTGCATTTTCATGAGGTGGGCGCGATAGACTCCATAGTGGACGTAATCGCGTTCTCCGTCTGCTTTGACAGCCTTTCCCCGAGCCGGGTGTACATTCCGTCTCTAAGCGAGGGAACAGGAACCGTAAGATGCCGTCATGGAATTCTTCCTGTGCCTGTTCCTGCGGTGGCGAACATAACGGCGTCATATAATCTTCCGCTCCACATAATGAATGAGGCCGGAGAGTACATAACGCCCACCGGCGCGGCGTTTGCGGCCGCGGTACGCACAGACGGCGCTCTTCCTAAGAATTTTCTGGTAAAAAAAATAGGTTACGGAGCAGGAAAAAGAACTTATGAGAGACCGAGCATTCTAAGGGCATTCGTGATAGAGACGGCCGGGAGTGAGGAAAGCCCGCAGGACGGCTGCGACGATGACAGCAGAATATTTAAACTGGAGACGAACATAGATGACTGCACGGGAGAGGCGCTGGGCTTTGTAATGGAGCGGCTTTTCGCGGCCGGCGCGCATGATGTTCATTATATTCCGTGCGTGATGAAAAAGAGCAGGCCCGCGTATCTTCTGTGCGTGCTTTGCAAAAAGAAAGACATCGCCCGCATGGAGGAGATTATTTTCAGGCATACCACCACAATCGGAATAAGACGCTTTGCTGTGGACAGGACCGTGCTTCCGCGCGAAGAAATCGAAGTACGCACCCCGCACGGACTTGCGCAAGTGAAAGTCGTCGCGCTCGGTGATGAAAAAAGATTTTATCCTGAGTATGAGAGCGTCGCAGAAATTGCGCGCAGAACAGGAAATTCTTTCATACAAGTTTTTAAAGAGATTACGGATTCATGCGCCGGGCTTTACCCCGGCTCGCAATCATCCTGATTCTCAGGAAACAGTTTGTTCAGGCGCTTCTTCATCCTGTGATTTTTCGGAAGCGAGTTTTGCAATAATCAGTGAGTATATGAGCAGAACTAAATTCACGGCGCAGAAACTTATGATGAAAATGTATTTCCCTGCACGGAAAAATGCCGCCGGTAAATTCACAAAACCCATTATGACGAAAAGTATTCCCGCCAGCCGGTTCGTCTTAAACCAAACGTTGGGATTTTTGTTAATCCACGGTGCGCGAACCCCCACAAAGAAATTCTCCTCTGTTTTGGGCAGATAGTTCCCAAGGACAATAAACAAAACCGAAATCGTAAGAATCCCCACTTGGAGCGCGCTTGTTTTTAAGCCCACAGGTTTCAGTATTATGAAACAGTTCAAAGGTATAGAAGTGAGTGGAATGACCCAGTGCAGGAGAGTGCGCACCTTTTTGTTGAGCGGATTCTTCAAGCGCCATATAATAATTTGAAAAACAGAATTTATGATTAAGATGATGAGCGGACATAAAATGAATCCCCATGGTTTAGGGAGGCTCCAGTTCACCTGCCCGTTCCAGCTGTATGACTGTGGAATTTTTTCTGGAAGTTTGTCGTAAAAAACAAAACCTAAAACACAGGGCACAAAGCAGAGCGCGCTAGTGATAAAGAATGTGGCATTAAAAAAAGATTTTTTCTCCTGCATAATCATTTCTCCTTTTTTCTGGATGTTTTTTTCGCGGGCTTTTCCCGCTGGTGGAACTGGTTTACCCAAATGATAATTTCTTCAAAGACGCTTGCATTAAGCTCATAAAAGATAAAATTCTTCTCTCTCGTTTCTCGTACTAAATCGGCTTGCTTTAAAACTGAAAGATGATAAGAAATCGTTGCGGCCGTCATCTCAAACTTGGATGCTATGTCTCCTGCGGAACGACGGCCGGCCTTCAGAAGCTCAAGTATTTCTCTGCGGACTGGATCTGAGAGTGCTTTGAACGTTTCTGCAACCACCGTTTTCCTCCGTAAAGTATTTAGATATATATCTAAATGAATTATATACCCGGACTCAGCCTGTGTCAACAGAAATTTAGAAAAAAATCTAAATTATTTTATGGCATAAGATGCCGCATCTCCTCAAAGTCATCCTCCGTGATTCTGTACCTGGCCATGTCCACGTGCCCGTTTACAAAGACCACGCCCTCTGCCTCAAGTTTCTTTCGCTGCGCGTCCTCTCCGCCGAACGCGAAGCTGCCGGAGCAGAAGCCTTTGGCGTTCACCACCCGGTGGCATGGAGTCTTGCTGTTGCTGGGATTTTTGTGCAGCGCGTTTCCCACATAGCGGCGCAGGTTCCTGTTTCCCGCCAGCGCCGCTATCTGCGAGTATGAGGCGACTTTTCCGCGCGGAATAAGGCGCACGGCGGCATAAATTTTTTCCGCAAGGCTTATCATGGTACTATGATAATATGATTCCGGTCTGATGGTACAGACGTCCGGGACTTATGCGCGGGCACCTGAGGCTCTGCTGTGAATGGACATGACGCTCCGCATGGAACAGCGCATAAAGCCTACGCCCGATACGCAGGGCTTGGTGCGAAAGCACTGGAGGACACGGAACCCGGAGTAGCGGGGAGCAGGAGAGGATGAGTGTTCTTGCGCGGAGGATTTTCCGCGGGGAAAAGGGTTTCGTCCTGAATCAGCGGCCTGAAATGTTCGGGTGAAAAGAGTAGAACACATACGTTTAAAATGTTATAATTTTCTCATGCAGTACAGAAAAGATAAATATGGGAATGATATTTCGATTTTAGGCTATGGTTGCATGCGCTTTACCACAAAGGGCGGCGGCATAGATTTAGATAAAGCTGAGGCGGAGATTATGGAGGCATACCGCGCAGGGGTAAACTATTTTGACACTGCATACATCTACCCCGGGAGCGAGGCCGCTCTGGGCGCCATCGTGGAGAAAAACGGCATCCGTGAGAAAATAAACATTGCCACGAAACTTCCGCAGTATCTTATCTCGAACATAAAGGCTGTGGACCGCTATTTTAACGAGGAGCTTTCCAGGCTGCGCACCACATACGTGGACTATTATCTTATGCATCATCTTACTGACATGGTGCAGTGGGAGAAGCTTAAGTCGCTGGGCATAGAGGACTGGATAAGCGAGCAGAAAAAAATCGGCCGCATAAAGAACATAGGATTCTCTTTTCATGGCGACACGCAGATGTTCCAGAAAATTCTCTCTGACTATGACTGGGATTTCTGCCTGATACAGTACAATTATCTGGACGAGACAGTGCAGGCGGGAGTGGACGGCCTTAAGGCTGCGGAGGCGCGCGGAATCCCGGTGATTATTATGGAGCCGCTGCGCGGAGGCAAGCTGGTGAACTTTTTGCCGCAGGAGGCCAAGGACCTTATGGCGCAGAACGGCAGGGGATGGAGCGCCGCGGAATGGTCGTTCCGCTGGCTGTGGAACCAGAGCGCCGTCACATGCGTGCTTTCGGGCATGAATTCGCTGGAGATGGTGCAGGAGAACTGCCGCACGGCCTCTGACGCCAGGGCGGGCGATTTTACGCCAGAGGATTTTAATCTTATAACGCAGGTTAAGAAAGCCATAAACGCGAATGAGAAAGTGGGATGCACGTCGTGCCGATACTGCATGCCGTGTCCTAAAAATGTGGACATTCCAGCCATATTCCGCTACTACAATGCCATGGCCGTAGACGGCAAGGGAAAGGCCCGCAAGGAATTCGCGCAGATGGTAGGGCTCAGGAAACAGAGCGCTTTCGCCAGCCAGTGCGTGGGCTGCGGCAAATGCGAGATGCACTGCCCCCAGAACATACACATACGCGAGGAGCTGAAAAAAGCGGACAAAGCCCTGCGCCCGCTGCCGTACAAAATAGGCACCGCAGTTCTGCGGAAATTCATGCTGAACTAGGCGCCGCGCGTCCGCATAGATTTCCTGACAAGACATTCTGACCCGTAAGCAGTTCTCCGCGCAAAAACGTTTCCGCACGGGGCAATGCGCGTCAGGCACAGGCTTTATGTAATATCTCTACAAAACAAAAAAAATCCTGTATAATCATACCATGCCGCAGCCTAAACTTTTTAGTGTCATAGACAAAGCCATCTACAATTATAAGATGATAGAGAGTGGCGATAAAATTCTGGTGGGGGCCTCCGGCGGAAAAGACTCCACCGCGCTTGTGGAGTATCTTGCAAACAGAGCCAGGCGGCGCGGCTGTGATTTTACTTTCACCGCCATTCACATAGAGAACGATTTCGAGGCATGCGGAATGAGCCCTCGCCTTCGCGGCCAGCTGTCCGAGTGGGGAGTGGATGCCGTGAATCTTTTTGTGAACGTGGAGGGCAGACTGAAAGAGGGGCGCAAAATGAGCTGCTACTGGTGCTCCACCCAGCGGCGCACGGAGCTTATCCGATACGCGCTTGAGCACGGCTACAACAAGCTCGCGCTGGGCCATCATCTGGACGACATTCTGGAGACTTTTCTGATGAACATGCTGGAAAAAGGCGAGCTGAGCACCATGCCGCCGCGCCTTGCCTATGAGAAGTATCCGCTCACCATAATACGCCCGCTCTGCTACGCGGACGTGGAGATGATAAAGGCCCATGCCGGAAACGCGGGCTACATAAGCACCACATGCACGTGCTCGTACCAGGACAACTCCGCGCGCCGTGCCGCCCGGGAAAAGCTCAATGCCCTTACAGGCGGGGAGCGCCATGCGAAGGAAAAAATGCTCTGCGCGCTAAAAAACATAAACGCCTTATATCTGCCATGATTTTTATATGGACGTGATTTTTCCCGCGCAAGATTAATCCGCCCGGTTAAAGAATCAGCCCTCTCTTTTTCCCCGCTTTCCGGGGTTTCATTCTGCGGCGCCATGAGTTTTACGGCAATGTGACAAATCAAAAAGCAGGGCCTTGTGTGTGCCGCCGCAGAACGCGGAGCGCCCCTGCAATCGGGCGTAGGTTTCCCGCTCTTAAAAGTCTTTCAAATCTTTTAAAATGTGCTACAATATAAAACATGTTAGAACTTACAGTTAACTCCAAGTCACCTGCGGCCATAACAGCCGCCTTTAAAAAAATAAAAGAGATGACATCCACAGGTGCCGTTCCCAAGACAGAGACCGTGCACATAATACTTGAGGCAGGCCAGTACCGCGAGCTTGTCAGGTTCAACATGTCCAGCCCCCTGGTCATGGAGACCGCGCCGGGCGTAAACCCCGAGGACTGCGTTATCATCGCTGACAACTGTGAGTCCTATAACTCGGGCGCGGATAACAGAAGCGTGTGCGTGTTCGGGCCAAACTGCACCAGCGTGACACTGCGCGGATTCAGCGTGATAAACGGGCATAAGAAAAACATCCACGACGGAAACACTTCCCCGGATTCCGCGGAGGCCTTTTTCTGGAACAACACAAGCGGAACGCTCTTTGCGGACAACATGCGCTTCGAGGGAAGGCAGAACACGCTCAACCTTAAGGGGTTCACTTATTTTAAGAACTGCTATGTTACCGGCGATGTGGATTTTATTTACGGTGACGTGGACACCGCGCTCTTTGAGGACTCAAGCATTTATTTGCGCGAGGACAACCGTGGCGACTTCAACGGCTACGCGGTAAAAAGCCTGGCGCTCGCTAACAGGCCGGGTTTCCTTTTCTCAAACTGCACGTTCACCGGAGACAAGCGCAAAAAGAGCGAGATTTATGTGGCGCGCACGCTCGGACGCGGAAGCGTTCTTATGCCCAAATTCTGGGACAGCATAGCGCTCATAAACTGCACTGTGGGAGAGGAATTCAACCGGGAGCTTGTATGGGATGACGACATGATGCTTAACATCTATCCGCGTGGAAACGCCAAGACCGGAATACGAGAGTACAGGACGCTGAGTCTTATGCACGACGGCACCACGGAGGATGCGGACACAACCTACCGCAATGTGAAAAGCTACAACATGACAGAGGACGATTTCTATAAGCATTATGTAAGCCGCTTTTTAATGCTTAAGGACACGCCACTGGCACGGTTCGCAGAATAGGAGAAAAAGATGAAACAGGAATTCAACACCAAGACAATAAAAGATTACGCTTCGTATTTTTTGCTTCAGAACAAAGCCTATAAAATCTCCATGTCGCTCACAACCATGATTGGCATAGCGCTGATGATTCTTATAGAGGTCCTTTTCCCCAATGGAAATGTCTCTGATTCCTGGATTCTGCTTTTCATAAAGAATTCTCTGGAGCTCATGACAATAATGATTCTGACCTCCGTTTCAGGCTATGCGGTGGGCTCCATATCCGCCCTAATAATGTTTGCCTCTGTGACGCTGACTAACGGCTTCGTGTATCAGCCCGTTCTTCTGATGATAGCATCAGTGGTGTCAAACTTTCCTGTTGTGCACCAGTGGTACAAAAAAAAGTCCAGGACCGTTCTGTCCGCGGTACTGTTCGCAATAGTTCTTGGCGCGGCATCAAACATAATTGTCCTTTTCCTTGAGAATAATGCGATTGATAATTTCATACTTACGGTAAAAGAGCAAGGACTCTTTTCTTTCTATACGCTCGGAATTCTTCTTTCCGGCATGTACATACTTCCGTGCGCGCTGGTAAGCCTCTTCTGCTATGTGTTCTTTAATTTCGTTCCTTTAAAATACAGGAAACTGTTTTTTAGCAGCTCCTATGAGTCTGAGGAAGTAAAAGCCATAAAAGCAACTCTGGCCAAAAACAAAAAGAAAGGCAGCATAGGAAAAACGGTTTTCACTATAGTCGTGGTGGAGGCGGTGTTCATGGCGGTCGCGGCTTTCGGATTCTCCGGCGGACTTATTGTGGTTACGTTCGGCGTGCTTGAGAGCGAGGCGATGATTCTTTTTATGTCGCGGATGTTCTTTCTGATGATGATGATTGCGGTGCCTACGATTTTTGTGGCGGTCGCAAACATAAACACCTCCATTATAAATCCTATAAAGCTTATGGCAAAGGCCATAGAGGATTCCTCCAGGGTAAGCGTGGACAGAAGCCGCAACATGGATAACCTGGACATACACGACCTGAACATAAAAAGCCAGAACGAGATAGGTGTTCTCTATGACTCGCTTGTTTTTTCCGCCGACAGCACAAAGGCATATCTGGAGCGCATGCAGAAAGAGCAGGAGCTCAAGCATAACCTTCAGGTGGCGGAGGAGGCCAACAAGGCCAAGAGCGCGTTCCTCTCCAACATGAGCCATGAGATACGCACGCCCATAAACGCCATGCTGGGTTTTGACGAAATGATTCTGCGCGAGTCCTCGGAGCCGGAGATTCTGCGCTACGCCTCGGACATTCAGGGCGCGGGAAAAAGCCTTCTTAGCCTGGTGAATGAGATTCTGGATTTCAGCAAAGTTGAGGCGGGCAAAATGGAGATTATTCCCGTGGAGTATGATTTAAGCTCCACCATAAACGACTCTATAAACATGATTTCCAAGCGCGCGGAGGACAAGGGGCTCGCCCTGAATGTGAGCGTGGACGAGAACATTCCGCATCTTCTTTACGGAGACGAGATTCGCATAAAGCAGTGCGTCATAAACATTCTGACAAACGCCGTAAAGTATACCGAGAAAGGCAGCATTAATTTCTCATTCACTTACGAGAAAACTTCTGACAGCTCCATAGACCTTACGATTCATGTTAAGGACACGGGAATAGGAATTAAGGAAGAGGATTTAGGAAAACTTTTCACGGCGTTCCAGCGCCTGGACGAGAAACGGAACCGCACCATAGAGGGCACGGGGCTTGGCATGAATTTAGTGCAGCAGCTTCTGGGACTCATGGGAACCGTTCTCAAGGTGGACAGCGTTTATGGCGAGGGAAGCGATTTCTATTTCACCTTAAGCCAGCAGGTAATAAACTGGGAGCCCATAGGAAACTTTACCGAGAAATATATCCATGCCAAAGAAAGCTTTGCGGGCGCCAGATACAAAGAGAGTTTCCATGCGCCTGACGCGCACATCCTTGTAACCGATGACACCCAGCTTAATCTTACGGTAATCCGCGGACTTTTAAAGCAGACTAAAATTCAAGTGGACACCGCCACAAGCGGCGCGGAGACTTTAAAGCTGTGCGCACAGAAAAAGTACGACATAATTTTCATAGACCACCGCATGCCTGTAATGGACGGCATAGAGACTTTAAAGGCGCTGACTGCGATGGAGGATAATTTAAATAAAGGAGTTCCGTGCATAGCGCTCACCGCGAATGCCGTAAGCGGCGCGCGGCAAATGTATCTGAACGAAGGCTTCACCGAATATCTGACCAAGCCCATAGACTCCAAGAAACTGGAGCATCTGATTCTGGAGTATCTTCCCAAAGAGAAAGTGGAGCAGGTAAGCGGAGATGATTCCGGCCCGGATAACAATGAGCGGCCCTCCGCGGAATCCCCGCATGCCGCGCTTCTGGAGAAGATAAAAAATGTGGAGGGAATAGATTTAAGCGCCGGGATAAAAAACTGCGGAGATGAGCAGGTGTTCCTGGACGCGCTCAAAGAATTCTACCGCTCCATAAAAGAGAAGTCAGAGCTTATAGAAAAATATGCGGACGGCAGGGACTTTAAGAATTATACGGTCCTGGTGCATGCCCTGAAAAGTTCCGCCCGTCTGGTGGGAGCGCAGGGGCTTTCCGGTGCGGCGGCGCATCTGGAGAAGTGCGGCGATGAGATGAACGAGAATGAGATTGCGGAGAAGACGCCCGCGCTTCTTTCTGAGTACCGGGAATACGGCACAAAACTTTCATTCCTCTCACAGGACGAGCAGGATGACGGCAAGGAGGAGATTGGCGCGGAGGATTTCAGCAGCGCCCTCTCCAACATACGCGAGTGCATACAGGCGTTCGATTTTACTAGCGCCGATCAAATCATAGAGATGCTGGGTGAGTATAAAATTCCCGCGGACCAGAAAGAGCGTTTCGAGAAAATAAAAAAGGCAATCGCTCTGGTGGATCAGAATGAGGCGATGAGCCTTTTGTCGGAGATCAAGTGATGAGAGTGGTGACTTTTGGCGAGCTGATGCTTCGTCTGCAGCCGCAGGGATACGGGCGTTTTGTTCAGGCGGAGTCCTTTGAGCTGCGGTTCGGAGGCGCGGAGGCTAACGTCGCAGTGAGTTTGGCGGGCTTTGGTGCGGAAAGCGTTTATGTCACTAAGCTTCCCGAGCATGAGATTGGGCAGGCCGCAGTAAACGCACTGCGACGTTACGGAGTCGATGTGTCGCATATAGTGCGAGGCGGCGAGCGTGTCGGAATTTATTTTAACGAGAAAGGCGCGAGCCAGAGGCCCTCAAAATGCATTTATGACCGGGCGGGCTCTGCAATTTCTAAAAGCGTTAATTCTGATTTTGACTGGAACGGAATTTTCTCTGGAGCGGACTGGTTCCATTTGACAGGCGTGACTCCCGCGTTAGGCGGCGAGCTTCCCGCCATCTGCGAGGAGGCGTGCGCCTGCGCAAAAAAGCTCGGCCTTACCGTAAGCTGCGACTTGAATTACAGAAGCAAGCTGTGGACTAAGGAAGACGCGCGCTCCGCAATGAAAAAGATTTGCCAGTATGTGGATGTGTGCGTGGCGAACGAGGAGGATGCTCGGGATGTTTTCGGAATAGAGGCCGAATGCACTGACGTAGAGCGCGGCATGCTCAACAAAGCGGACTACGAGAATGTGGCGCGGAGACTTTCGGAGAATTTGGGATTCAAAAAAGTCAGCATAACGCTTCGCACAAGCATAAACGCGAATCAGAACAAGTGGGCGGCGCTGCTTTATGACGCAGGCTCTGACTCCGCCAGCTACAGCCCTGAATACGAGATGATGATAGTGGACCGTTTGGGCGGAGGAGACAGTTTTGCCGCGGGCCTTATTTATTCCCTGCTTAGAAAAAGCACTGACCAGGAGGCGGTGAATTTCGCGGCCGCGGCAGGCTGCCTTAAGCACAGCGTGGAGGGCGACTGGAATATGGTTAGCGTAAGCGAGGTGGAGAGTCTTTTAAAAGGAAACGCGAGCGGACGGATACAGCGCTGATTTTTTAAGAATTAACTCCCAGACCGAACAGTGCAAAGTCCGCGCGCACAGGATCTTCCGGGAAAACCTCTTTAAGTTTTTCTGTGAGCTCCTGTGCAAGCTTAAGCGATGGGGATGGAATCTTTCCTGATTTGGTTCTCTCAATTAGCCCGAGTCCCACGGACTGCTGCATAACATGAGTGTCCAGCGGCATGAGCAGATTTTTTTTGTCATACCATGAGCTCCACAGTCCTAAGTCTACGGGAGAATTTTCCCGCACCATCCAGCGCAGGAACATCTGTAGCCGTTTGGCGCAGCACGTTTTTCCATGCGCGATTATGGCGCACTCTTTAGGGAATAAATCTGAGATAGTTTGAGATAAAACTGATTCCCTGGGCGAGGTCATGTACGCGCTTTTTACGGCGTCCCCGAAACTGCCGTGTTTTTCCAGAAGGTCTTTCAGAGTGCCGCATAAAACAAGCATGGTGTCGTGGCTCATCATGCGGTAGAAAGATTCTTTTCCGTTAGTGAACAGTTTTTTGTATGAGCCCTCTGAAATCCATTCGTACGGAGAATTATGGGATTCCGCCTCGATTGCGCCGCATATTGTTTCCGCATGGCTAAGTATTTGGTCCCGTCTGCCGAATGCCAGGTTTGCGGAGATGAACGCCATTATCTCCTGGTCGGTTTGTTTTGTATAGCGGTGCATGAATTTGGAGGGGTCGTCATGGATGAACTCCGCGGTCTCATATTTGTCGGCAAGGGCAATGAGCTTTTTCTTTAGCGTATCAGAGATTCTTTCCATAATGTTTCCGTGCTCCTGAGAATTTTACGCGGATGAGATTCGCTTTATTATATAAGAGCGTGTTTTAAAAGTCCACCGGCGCTCATAAGACATACGCCCGATTGCAGCCGGCGCGGAGCGCGTGCGAAGCACCGGAGCGGCGGAAAGCGGGGGACAGGGATGACGTGTGTTTTGCGCGCGAAGTGCCGTGCCGTAAGATGGCTCCGTCCGAATTCTGATACGCCTTTTTTACCGCGTGATGTTCTTAAGCCAGCCTTTCCGGAAATAATGAATGAAGATGACCGGCATTTTCTCCAGCTCGTCCAGGTAGAGTATGAAATAAACCCACAGCGGAGGAAGCTTAAGGACGAACGCCGCCACAAATCCGAGCGGAAGTGAGATGCCCCACATAAAAACGGTGTCCATTATGAAGCCGAATTTGGAGTCGCCGCCCGCGCGGAAAACTCCGCAGATAAGAACTGTGTTTATGGTGGCCGCCATTACGGAGAAAGAATTTATGTACAGTAAAATATTCCTGTAGCGTGACGCGGTGTCGGACAGCTCCGCAATCAGGGGCAGGGCAGGCTTTAAGAGGACAAGCAGCGCTCCCGCCAGGATTCCCGCGAGCGTGGTGGCTTTTATGAGGCGCCGGGCGTTTCGTTCTGCCAGCGGCATATTTCCCGCGCCCATTGTTTTCCCCAGGACCACGGCGCCTCCGTATGCCATTCCGAAGCACAGGACCGTGCAGAGGTTTCGCAGGACGTTCACCACGGAGTTTGCCGCCACGATGTCTTCTCCCAGATGGCCTAAAATCACAGAGTACATGGAGAACGCCGTTCCCCACACGAATTCGTTTCCTAAGGCGGGAAGCGAGTAGCGGAAGAAATCCGCGGAAAGAATTTTCCTGAACCTGAGGAGATTTGAGAAGCGCAGTTTAACGTCTTTCTGAAGATACGCGTAAATGGTGCAGAACACAAGCTCCAGCACGCGCGATATTGTGGTCGCTATTCCCACGCCGGCGATTCCCAGTCTGGGCGCTCCCAGCAGGCCGAAAATAAAAACGGCATTTAGAAGGATGTTAAGCGAGAGGGCGGAGGCAGTCATCACGGTTACGATTTTCACCCGCTCTATGCTTTTTAATCCTGCCTGAAAAATCTGCGAGATGGAGAAGCACAGGTATGACAGCGATATGGTCTTTAGATAAAGTGAGCCGCTTTCTATAAGCGGAATGTCATCGGTGAATATTCTCATCACGGAGCCGGGCGCGAAAAAAGTCGCCAGGGAGAAGACCAGCCCGAACCCACAGGAAATGCGCATCGCTATCCCGTGCAGGGTCCTGATGGACTCAAAGTCCTGCTTGCCCCAGTATTGCGCCGCAAGCATAACCAGTCCTGAGGAAAGCCCGGTCACAATCATAATCATGATGAACATGACGTTTCCCGCCAGGGATGCCGCTGCTATGGGCGTCTGGCCCACGTAGCCCAGCATAATCACGTCCGCGGAATTTACCGCCGCCGCTATCAGGTTCTGGACCGCGATGGGCCCCACAACATGAAAAAGAGATTTGTAAAACGCTTTTGATTCTGACTTTGATTCCGGCAGCATGGGTAAGAGTATATAGTGTTTGAGAAAAAATTCATATAACATGCGGGATGATTTTTCACGGGCCGGAGCAACTGTGCGCGCGCGGGCCGTTACGCTTATCCGAACGCAGTTGCGGACCTCCCGGTTTAAATTCCTTAAAAGTCCTTGCATAAAGACATGGTTTTGGTTTATACTGCACCCATAACAAAGACGTTTGGCCTGGTGTGCTTTTTTTTCGAGGAAAGCATGTGAGGCCGAGCGTCTTTTTTTGTTTGAATTCCAGGATTCGGCAGGATTTTAAATGCCGACGGTAACAGTAAGGGGGTTACTTTTATGGAAAAGCAGGGCACGTTGTATGAGCCGGTTTTCGAGCATGATGCGTGCGGCATAGGAATGGTCGTGAACATTAACGGAAACGCGGAGCGGAAAATCGTGGACAACGCTCTTTCTATCGTGGAGAAATTGGAGCACCGCGCGGGAAAGGATGCCGCGGGAGAGACCGGCGACGGCGTGGGAATTCTTCTGCAGGTGTCGCATGAATTCTTTAAGAAGGCCGCGGCGGAGATAAACATCACTTTAGGAGAGGAGCGCGATTACGGCGTGGGAATGTTCTTTTTCCCGCAGGACAAATACATAAGGGCGCAGGCACAGAAGATGATAGAATTCCTGTGCCAGAAAGAGGGGCTCTGTTTTTTGGGCTGGCGGAACGTTCCCGTGAATGAGGGTGTGCTTGGAAAAAAGGCCCGCGACTGCATGCCTGTAATAATGCAGTGCTTCATTGCCCGCCCGGAATCCTGCGCCAAAGGCCTGGACTTTGACAGGAGGCTTTATGTCCTTCGCAGGCAGTTTGAGCACTCGGAGCTGGGGACTTACGTCTCCTCCCTTTCAAGCCGCACAATCGTGTACAAGGGAATGTTCCTTGTGAACCAACTCCGCACTTTTTACTCTGACCTTCAGTCCGAGGAATATACCAGCGCGCTTGCCATAGTGCACTCGCGTTTCTCCACTAACACGCAGCCCAGCTGGGAGCGCGCGCATCCAAACCGTTTCATCGCGCATAACGGCGAGATAAACACAATCCGTGGAAACGCGGACCGCATGCTGGCGCGCGAGGAGACGCTATCTTCTCCGTACCTTAGCGGCGCAGACATAAAAAAAGTTTTTCCTGCGGTGAACACGAACGGCTCTGATAGCGCCATGCTCGACAACACGCTGGAATTCCTGGTGATGAACGGAATGCCCCTGGCGCTCGCGGTCATGGTCTGCATACCGGAGCCCTGGCGCAACGACACTTCCATGCCGCAGGAGAAACAGGATTTCTATCACTACTGGGCGACCATGATGGAAAGCTGGGACGGTCCCGCCGCGATTATTTTCAGTGACGGAGATATGGTGGGCGCCACGCTTGACAGGAACGGATTGCGCCCCAGCCGTTATTATGTCACAAAAGACGGAATGCTGATTCTTTCCAGCGAAGTGGGCGTGCTGGATATTCCCGAGAAAAACATAGAGACCAAAAGCCGCCTTATGCCGGGCAGGATACTTCTTGTGGACACGGTGAATAAGAAAATCATCTCCGACAAAGAATGCAAGGAGCATTTCTCCCGCCTTTATCCTTACGGCGAATGGCTCGACCAGAATCTCCTGCGGCTCAGGGAGCTTCCTATCCCGAACAAAAAAATTCCTGTTTCCACGCAGGAGGAGCGCGATGTGCTTTACAAGGCGTTCGGGTGGACTTATGAGGACGTTCATGAGATGGTGCTTCCCATGGCTAAAAACGGAGTGGAGCCTACCGCAAGTATGGGCGTGGACTCTCCGCTTGCGGTTCTGAGCGAGCGGCATCCCCCGCTGTACTCTTACTTTAAGCAGCTGTTCGCACAGGTGACGAACCCGCCCATAGACAGCCTGCGCGAGAAAATCGTCACGGACACAACCGTTTATTTGGGAAGCGACGGAAATCTTCTGGAGCCGCAGAGCAAAAGCTGCGCCGTGCTTGAGATAAATCACCCCATCCTTACCGGAGTGGATCTTTTAAAGATAAAGCATCTTAATAAGAGCGGAGTCCGCTCGTCCACTGTCTCCCTTCTGTATTACACAAACACGTCTTTAAAGGCGGCGTTGGATGAGCTTTTTGTGGCAATAGACAGGGAGTACCATGCGGGAAGCAACATAATCATTTTAAGCGACAGGGGCGTGGACGAGAACCATGCGGCCATACCGTCTCTTCTGGCAGTAAGCGCCGTGGAGCAGTATTTAATCCGCACCAAAAAACGCACCGCCATCTCCATAGTGCTTGAGAGCGCAGAGGTCCGCGACGTGCATCAGGCGGCCATGGTCCTGGGTTACGGCGCCAGGGCGGTGAATCCGTATCTTGCGCATGAATGCATCGCCGAGCTCATAGACAAAAAAATCCTGGACAAAGATTATCACACCGCCATAGACGACTACAATTCCGCGCTGCTTGGGGGCATAGTTAAAATCGCGGCAAAAATGGGAATCAGCACGATTCAGTCCTATCAGTCGGCGCAGATTTTCGAGGCCGTGGGTATAAACAAAGAGGTCACGGACTTGTATTTCACTAACACCGTAAGCCGCATAGGAGGCATAGGTATAAAGGAAATCGAGGAGGACATAGCGTTCCATCATAACCGTGCCTTTGACCCGCTGGGACTTACCGTGGACACCACGCTGGACAGCATAGGAAATCATAAGCTGCGGCGAGGACCTAATTGCGAGGACCATCTGTACAATCCCGAGACAATCACGGCTTTGCAGGAGGCGACACAGAAAGGTGATTACGGCCGCTTTAAGGAATACACTGCCATGGTTGACGCGGAGGATAAGCCGCACACACTGCGCGCGCTTCTGAGGCTGAACTACGATGACTCCAAGGCTGTTCCGCTCGATGAGGTGGAGAGCGCAGAGAGCATAGTGCAAAGGTTCAAGACCGGGGCCATGAGCTACGGCTCCATAAGCGAGGAGGCGCACAAATGCATGGCGGTGGCGATGAACCGTCTGCACGGAAAGAGCAACAGCGGCGAGGGCGGAGAGAAACCTGAGCGGCTCGGAACGGAATATAACAGCGCCATAAAACAGGTTGCCAGCGGACGTTTCGGCGTAACGGAGGAATATCTTCTCAGCGCGGCGGAAATCCAAATCAAACTCGCGCAGGGTGCTAAACCCGGTGAGGGCGGACATCTTCCCGGAAAAAAAGTTTATCCATGGATTGCTAAGACACGTTACGCTACTCCGGGCGTGGCACTTATATCGCCGCCACCCCATCACGACATCTATTCCATAGAGGATCTGGCCCAGCTTATCTACGACTTAAAGAACGCGAACCGCAAGGCGCGCATAAGCGTTAAGCTTGTAAGTGAGGCGGGCGTGGGAACCATAGCGGCAGGTGTGGCGAAGGCAGGCGCGCAGGTCATTCTTATAAGCGGACATGACGGCGGAACCGGCGCGGCCCCCATCAGCTCCATTCATCATGCGGGGCTTCCGTGGGAGCTTGGGCTCGCGGAGACGCACCAGACTCTTATTCAGAACGGTTTGCGGAGCCGCGTTGTCATAGAGACCGACGGTAAGCTCATGAGCGGTCGGGACGTGGCCATAGCATGCCTTCTGGGAGCGGAGGAATTCGGTTTTGCCACTGCGCCTCTTGTAAGCATGGGATGCCGCATGATGCGTGTATGCCAGAAAGACACATGTCCGTTTGGTGTGGCCACGCAGAACGAGAAACTTAGGGAGCGCTTCCCCGGAAAGCCCGAGTACGTGGAGAATTTCATGCTCTTCATAGCGCGGGAGCTCCGCGAGCACATGGCCAGGCTGGGCGTGCGCACCATAGAGGAGATGGTGGGAAGGACGGACCTGCTTTCCTTAAAAGAAGTGCCGCCCACAAGCCGCTCGCATCTTATAGACATGAGCGGAATCATAGGCTGGAGAAACACTTACGGCACGCCTGAGCATTTCATTCCTGAGGACGTGTACGATTTTAAGCTTGGCGGAACCGTGGACGAAAGCGAGCTGCTTAAGAAACTGGAAAAATCATTGGAGAGCGGAAAAACCGCCGGCGTAAGCATTCAAGTCTCCTCCACGAACAGAACCGTCGGAACCATACTCGGCTCAGAGATACAGAGCAGGTTCGCGGGAAATTTAGAGAGCGACACGTTCACTGTTAACTGCACTGGAGGCGGCGGACAAAGTTTCGGCGCGTTCATACCTAAGGGACTTACGCTCCGGCTCACAGGCGACGCGAACGATTATCTGGGAAAAGGCCTGAGCGGCGGAAAGATTGTGGTGCGTCCTCCAAAAGACGCCACCTACAAAGCGGAAGAGAATATCATCATAGGAAACGTGGCGCTCTACGGAGCCACAAGCGGCCAGGCATTCATAAACGGAATCGCAGGCGAAAGATTCTGCGTGCGTAACAGCGGCGCCACTGCGGTGGCGGAAGGCTGCGGCGACCACGGCCTGGAGTACATGACCGGGGGAACGGCCGTAATCCTGGGACCCACGGGAAGAAATTTTGCGGCGGGAATGAGCGGAGGAATCGCCTACGTGCTTGATACGGGACATACTCTTTATCAGCGTCTTAACAAACAGCTTGTAAGCATGGGCGAGGTAACGGACGAGCATGACCGTGATTTGCTTCGGAATCTGATAGAGCTGCACGTTAAGGAGACGGACAGCGCCCTGGGCAAAAAAATTATCGCTGATTTCGATAATTATCTTCCGCATTTTAAAAAGATTGTCCCAAACGACTACCAGCGCATGCTCACGGAAATAAGCCATGCGGAAGAGCGCGGACTCTCTCACGAGGAGGCGGTGCTTGAGGCATTTAAGAAACTGACGGCGTGATGCGGTAATATTTACCGTAAGCCTATTGTTTTTCCTCCGGCGGTTTTCCCTTACAAACTGCCGGAGGCTTTTTTATTCTCTGATTTTACGCGCTATTCCAGAATGGTGATTTCCACCCTGCGGTTTAAAGCCCTGCCCTCTTCCGTGTCATTGCCTGCTATGGGACGGTCTCCTCCCCATCCCCTCACTAAGAATGCGCTCTGATTTACTCCGCGCTTAGAAAGCTCCTCCGCTATTTTACGCGCTCTTTTTTGCGAGAGAGGCTTCTCCGTGGCGATGTCTCCCGCGCGGGCAGTGTGTCCCTCCACAAGAAACTGCGAGCCCGGGGCAAGCTTCAGGATTTCGGCTATGTCATCCAGACGCGCGTACTCGGATTCCAGAAGCTCATCTGAGTCGGGCTTAAACTGAATGTTCCGCAGGCTGAGCCTTAGTCCCGCGGATGTCTCCTCCACCGCCACATTGTTTTTCTCCGCCGCGGCGCTGACCCTGTTAAGCGCAGGCCTGAGCCTCTCCCTCTCAACAGCGGGAGGAAATTCCGTGAACAAAGATATGGTTCCCTGAAAACGGACCTGGGACTTATCCCTGTAAAAGAAAGTCTCGTCCACCTTGTCGATTATAAGTATAGGCTCGCAGGTGGATTTTAAAACAAGGATGTCCGCTTTATGTCCGCCGCCGGCCTTTAAAAGCTCGCTGTCACCTGTGGGGTCTGTGTGGGAGCCGCCGTAATTTGTCTGCCATTCCGCGGTGAGCCTGTACACCTCTTTGTCGCGGTAAATTTCTTCGCCCACAAACGTGTAAAGGACCAGCATGCTCAGCCTGGTAAATTTTCCTTTATAAAGAGGATCCACCGCCCGCTCTGCCGTTCCCTGCCACTGCGCCCCGGGAAAAATTTTCTCCTGCGTAAAAGTGGGAAAGCTCCTGTAGCTGGGGAACCCGTTGTCCGTAATCATCGTAAGAATCCCGTTCTCAGATATGCGGAATTCTGACGGAATGGAATCATGTATTCCGCCCGCGGCGTTCGCTCCTGCCCGTTTGGTTTGCTCCAGCACATAGAAATTTCCGTCGTACCATCTCTCCTCTTTCTCGGGCGCGTTTTGCGGCAGGTCTGATGGATATGGCGCCGGGCTTATGAAACTGCGGACCTCCCTGCTGGTAAGGCCCGTGTATTTTCCGTTGTCGTACCGCAGAAGATTTGTCCGCTCCACCAGCGAATATCCGCCGCTGCCCTTATAATTCAGCGAGACGGAAGAGCGCTCCTGCGCGACCGCACCGTCCGCTCCCTGGAGCAGCAGAAGTCCTGCCATAAACAATGTGCATATTCCGTGATTTCTCATACGCGGACATTATAGAGCAAGTGAAAGAAATAAGCGAGCCATTTAAAATCAGCGGAGGAGATGTTTTATGGCGCGGAGCGTGATGTGAATTTCTGTGCCAAAATGTCTCTGCCGGGGCCGAAAAAAAAGACAGAAACTTAAAATTATGCTACAGTTTGGTAGAGGTGGATTATGGAGAAAAAGATAGGCATAATCGGCGCTATGAGCGTGGAGGTGGACACTTTAAAATCCGTTTTAAAGCCCATGCCTGATAAAGAAAGTCCTTCCGTAACTCAGGCCGGAGGAATGAATTTTTATGAGGGACTTTTAAATGGTGTTCCCGTGGTGGTTGTAAGAAGCGGCGTGGGAAAAGTCAATGCCGCCCTCTGCGCGCAGCGCCTGATTCTGCAGTTCGGCGTAACGCACATCGTAAACACAGGCATAGCGGGCGCCATGGCCTCAGGTCTTGGCGTGCTGGATTTTGTATGCGGAACGGACGCTTTGTATCATGACATGGACGCCACCGGATTCGGTTATAAAATCACGCAGATTCCTCAGATGGAGGTGAGCGATTTTCCGGCGGATAAAAAAATGATGGATGCCGCTTCGCTCGCGTTTAAAAGACTAAAGGAGGCGGAAGGCCATAAAATGATTTTCGGGCGTATAGCCTCCGGCGACCAGTTCATAAGCGACGCGGAAGTAAAGGCGCGCATAAAGGAAAACTGCGCTCCTGCCTGCGTGGAGATGGAGGGCGCCGCCATAGCGCACGCCGCGCACGTAAGCGGCATACCGTTTCTAATCATCAGATGCATGAGCGATATGGCCGATGACTGCGGGGAGAGCACATACTGCTTTAACGAGGAGAACGCCGCGTCCTTGAGCGCCACCTTGGTAAAAGAGATTCTCACGGAGATTTAATATTTCACTTTGCAAGTTTAAGGAGAAGAAAAATGGAAGAGCAGAGAGCATCATCGGAGTCTAAAAAAAAGTATAACGTGGACAGCTTTAATTTAGACCACACAAAAGTCACCGCGCCGTTCGTGCGGCTCGCCTCAAAGAAGACCGGCAGAAAAGGAGATACAGTCACAAAGTACGACATAAGGTTCTGTCAGCCTAACAAGGACTTCATGGGCACTGGAGAGATACACACCTTGGAGCATCTGATCGCGGAGTACATACGTGATGAGATTCCCAATAATGTCATAGACTTCAGCCCCATGGGATGCCGCACCGGATTTTACTTTACTCTGTGGGGCGACCACGAGGAAAAATGGATTGCGGAGAGGCTTGTGAACGTGCTTAAGAAAGTGGCGGTCTGGGACAAGGACGTTCCCGCCGCCACTGAGGTTGAGTGCGGGAATTACCGCGACCACGACTTGGAGGGCGCAAAGCGCCGCGCGGCTGAGTGGGTGCGCGGAATAGAAGAGTCCGGCTGGGAGTGCTTTAAATAAGCGCGCGGAATTTCCGGGCAGAATACCACTGGTTATTGCCGCTCATCTTTCCATACGAAAAGATCAGCGCAGTTACGCTCTCCGCTTGAGACATCTATGGCCTGCCCGGTGCATGTGGAATTCACGGCCGTCATGAAGTAAATCCACTCTGCGGCCTGCTCCGCGGTGGTCCAGCGCTTGAGGGGCGTCACGTCCATGATTTTCTCCCACAGAAGCCTGTCCTTTATAATCTCGTCGTTAAGGCTCGTAAGGACTCCGCCGAAGCACAGCGCGTTGCACGTGGCGCGGTATTCGCCCGCAAGCCGTATGGCCATGTGCCGCATGTAGCCCACCAGCCCCGCCTTTGATGCCACGTAAGCGGGGAATTCATTTCCTGTAAGCGCTGAGGCCGAGGCGTTGAACAGCACGGATTTTATTTTAGGCTGCAGGGCGTATTTCTCCGTGACGCTTATTGCGCCCAAAAGATTTACTTTGATGTCCTGCGGGATGTCTTTTCCGCTCCAGCCTAAAAGTTTTTCCGGGGTCTGAATTCCCGCGTTGTTAACAAGAATCTCCACTCCGTCTATTTGCGGCAAGGACCCGGGATCTGACACATCCGCCGTAAAGTGCGTGTACTGTCCGCCCGGGTCATCTATGGTGCCCCCGCGCACATCAAGCCCGCATACGCTATGCCCGTTCCGTAAGAAAAGCAGCGCGCATTCCCTGCCTATTCCGCCTGCGGTTCCTGTTATAAGAACTTTCATTTTCGCTCCGTTCTATGTTCATGTAGTCCAGGTAATCTTTTCCCACGCTGTCTTTTTCCCAGATGCAGAGCACCCTGTATCCCAGGCCGGAGAAAATCACCTCCGCCAGAAGCTCCGCCACCACTCCCGCGCACGAGCATGCGACCACCTGCGTCCATGTCCAGCCGAAAAATATTTTTGAGACCGTGACCGCGAAAATAAGATTGTCCGCCAGCTGCGCCACCGCTGTGGAAATGTACGAGCGGAAGGCGAAGGCGGCGAACCCGTCATGCTTTCCCCTTGCCGCCAGGAATTTTCCCGCGCCTGCGTTCAGGACCGCGTTCACGCAGGATGAGACCATGAACGCTAGGGCGGACCCCAGCACCACGTACCATGTTCCCGCGAACGTGGCGTTTAAGGACTTGTTCACCTCGTAGGCGGCGGACGGCTCCGCGTAGACGTAGGACTGCCCCCACTTTCCGGGAGCCAACGCCAGAAGTGCGAAAATGCCGCACACGCAGAGGTTTATCACCAGCGCCAGAGCGGATATCTGAATGCTGGCCTTCGCTCCCCAGCGCTTGCAGATAACGTCCATGCACAGGAACATAATCCAGCTGAACACGAACCCGCAGTCCAGAGCCAGGAATCTGAATGATACGAGCTCCTTGTTGGCCATAAGGTTGGCGCACACCACGGAGAGTATGAAAACTGAAACCGTAACGGAAGGGATGCTCCGCAAAAGAAGCCTGAAGCCCGCGCTTTCTTTTTTGAGCCGGGTGCAAATGTATTTCATCTGGTCCTCGCATTAAGGATTTTAATTTATAAAGCGCAGGAGCGTTCAACGAGAATTCATAAACTGCGCACTTGGCATTCTACAGGATTTTCCGTCCGCTGGCAATATGACAGCGCTGCGGTGTCAGGCTCTCTTCCTCTTCTGGCAGACCACTAGAGATTTTACCTGCTTTGGGTTATAATAAAGCAGTTTTTAGAAAGAGGTAATCTTAATGCCCATAAAACTGATTCTGACTTTGGCGCTGGTGGTGCTTGTGACGGTTTTCACCGGCTTTAATCTGGACAACAAGTGCAATATCTGGTTGTTTCATACCTTTGAGCAGATTCCAGTCTCCGTTACGATTCTGATTTCTCTTTTAATCGGAGTCCTTATAACGCTGCCGTTCACGTTCGGAAAAAGAGTAAAGGACGTTGAGAAAAAAGAGCGCCGCCGGGCCGAGAAGATTGCCCGCAAGGAAAAGGCGGCCCAGAAAAAACAGGGCGCCGTGGCGGAAAAAAAGCAGAAAGACCCGGCTTGTGCAAAATCAGACAGCTCCGGCGAAACTCCCGCCACCCCGTCAGTGTAGGCCGAGATGAAAAAACGAATTGCCGTTTGCGCGGTATGTGCCGCCTGTGTTCTCTTTTGCGCGCATATCTCCGCAGAGACCGCCGCGCAGCTCCGGGACAACGCGCTGAGCCAGCTTTCCGTTCAAGAATCCATCTCTTATTTGAAAGCGAATCTGGAAAAATGCGCCGCTCCCAAAGACAGGCGCTCAGTCCTTTATTTTACAGGCACGTTGCAGGAGCAGCTGGGACTTTATTCGGATGCGAGCGCAAACTACGCCAAAGCCGCGGGGATTGCCGCAGGAGACGCGGACGGAATGCCCAAAGTCTCGGCGGAGCATCTGGTGTTGGACGCTGTGCGCACCGCCCTGTGCGCCGGAGAGTATGACACCGCGGACTCCTATCTGAACAGCGCCGTGCGCTCCTCCAAAGACGAGGCTGTGCGCGCCTACGTGAACCTTTACTCAGTGTGGAGCGCACTGTGCCGTGCCGCCAGCGCCCGTGAGGCCGAGGACTCAGTCTCTATACTTAAGGCATACAGCACCATGCAGAGCATGAGGCCCGTAAGGCCGGGCGTGCTCCTGACACTGTGGTATCTTACGGACGAAAAGGAATACGCCGATGCCCTTAGAAAAGAATTCCCCAAAAGCCCTGAGGCGGGAATTGTGAGCGGCACCGTGCAGATAATGAGCGTTCCGTTCTGGTATTTTGTTCCCAGGGCGGAGCATTCCGCTGCGGAGGCCTATCCATCGTCCTCGGCTGCGGATACAGGAGCATCCTCCTCCGCGCCAGCAAAAACGAATCCCAAAGGCAGGCGACAGCAGCTGGGGCTTTTTAGAAACGAGGCCAACGCCGCTGCCCTTATAGAGCGCCTTAAGAGCAAAGGCTTTGACGGTTATTTTTACACGGAGACCCGCGCTTCCGGCACAACCTATTATATAGTCGTGGTCGATGAGAACGCGGAGGGCAACATGGGCCTCAGGCTGCGGGATGCCGGATTTGAGTGCTACGAGGTGGAATAGTTTATGCTGCATTTTATCGTTAACGGAAAGGGCGGGAGCGGAAAGGCCGCCAAAACATGGGAAAAGGTCCGCAGGATTTTAGAGAGAGAGGGCGTGGACTATCTGACCCATGAGACCACGCGTCCGGGAGAGGCCACGCAGATAGCGCGCGGGCTTACCGGCGGAGACGCGGCGGAGGAGAGCGTAAAACTGGTGGTGGTCGGCGGTGACGGCACCGTGAACGAGGTTCTGAACGGCGTTGATGATTTCTCGCGTTTTAGCCTGGGCCTTGTTCCCACTGGCAGCGGAAACGATTTTGCGCGCGGCCTTGGCATCCCTAAGAGCACCGGCAGGGCGATGGGCCTTATTCTAAGCAGCGCGGAGGGAAAGCTGATTGACATAGGCCGCGCCGTCACGGAGATTAACCCCCGGGGCACTTACTTCGGCATAAGCGCGGGAATAGGAATGGATGCCATAGTGTGCAAGAAGGCGGGCAACTCGTCCAGGCTCAAGAAATTCCTGAACAAACTGCGCCTGGGCCAGCTTACATACATAATACTCACTGTGAAAACCCTTTTCAGCATGACCACGGAGACCGTCTCTCTAAGGTTTGACGGCGGCGATGAGGAGCATCAGGAGAACCTTATTTTCCTTGCGGGCATGAACGTAAAGACGGAGGGCGGCGGAGTGTGCATGGCCCCCGGCGCCGACACGCAGGACGGCAGGCTTTCTTTGTGCATGGCGTCAGGAATACCGCGCTGGAAAACGTTCCTGGATTTGCCTTTCCTAGTGAAGGGAAAGCACGCCAGATTAAAGGGCTTTGCCCTGCGGGACTTTAAGACGCTGGAAGTGAGCTGCGAGAACCCCGTGGTCCTGCACTGTGACGGGGAATACAACGGCGACGTGCGCCACATTAAGTTCGAGTGCGTTCCCGGTACACTGCGCATGATGCTGTAAACCGGAATTCTGGTAGATTTAGGCACAAAACGCGTCACTTTGAGCCAGTAGAGTGAGTTAAAATGACGCACTTTTTGCGGGGCACCGGAAGACGGGCGCGGGATTGTAAGGGGGAGCGGAGCGACTTGCGCAGCAATGGAGTTTACGGAACCCTGAAAAGCCCGTGATAAGGGCAGATGTCCTGTTTTTTCAGAAGAATTCTACGCCTCAGTTAAAATAACCGCCTGAGAATAAAAAAATCCAAAACTTGGCACGCAATCTGCTATATGTCTTGTGCAAGCAAAATTGCAGAGAACCAAACTTTTGGAGGTAATATTATGATGAACGAACTTTCACTTCTTAACACGCTGCTGGACGGCGGATTCGACCTGGCGCTTCCCTCTTTGAGCGCGCCTGTACGCATGGCAGTTCCTGATGTGGACGTAAAGCAGACTGAGGACGCCTACACGCTGGAGATGGATCTTCCCGGCAAAACTGAGAACGACGTGGAGCTGAACCTTAAGGACGGTGTCCTTACGATTTCTTCCGTGACCGAGACAAAGACGGAGAGCGTTGAGAAAGACAAGAAGGGCGATGCGGAAAAGACTGAGAAATCTGCCGGCTCAAAGGCTGATAAGGCGGAGGTAAAGTGGATTCTGCGCGAGCGTCATTCTTATGGCTTTAAGCGCAGCTTTACTTTGCCGGGTGATGTGGACGGCGAGAACGTTACCGCCAGCTTTAAGAACGGCGTGCTCACCGTGACCATGCCGCGCATGGAGGCGCCTAAGGCTAAGCGCATTGCCATAACGGCCGCCTAAGACATACGGCGTGGTTTCCAATGAAAAATGCCCGGGAGCGTAAATGCTTCCGGGCATTTTTTATTCTTTGCGGACTGCTACTTAAGCCGTGTGAATCCTGCCTCCATGCACCATGCCTCTGCGGAGGAACCGCGGTGGCATAGGATTTCAGTGGTGTCGTCAAAAGCGTTCCCTGCTATGTGCGCCACTCCGTCTGGTAAAATCACGCGGGTCAGATTATCGCACTCCGCGAACGCCAGCTCTCCTATGCTTATGA
This sequence comes from Treponema sp., assembly GCA_022510925.1. GTDB lineage: Bacteria > Spirochaetota > Spirochaetia > Treponematales > Treponemataceae > Treponema_D. The sequence continues at coordinate 4,727 of JAFLSO010000015.1, read as the reverse complement.
CGCTGTCGCTTATTCTTACCGATGTGATGGCGGACTTGTAGAACGCTTTGTCGCCTATTCCCTTTACTTCCTGCGGAACGGATACGTCGCTTTCCTGCCCGCGGTAAAACAGCAGCATCTCGTTGGCGGTGTTGACCACCATTCCGTCTATGTCCTTGTATGTAGGATTAGTAAGAAGTATGCGCCCTGTTCCGGGAAAAGCCTTTACGGAGCATGACATTATGTTTTCGGAAAGATGGATGCTCTTTAATCCCGTGCATGCCTCGAACGCCTTGTCCTCTATGGTTATGACGCTCTCAGGAAGGTTTATGTCCTGCATGTCCGTGCAGCCGCTGAACGCGCCTTCTGAGATAACGCGCACGCCCTCCGGTATGACCATGTCCTCCAGCGCGCTGCAGTCAGCGAACGCATATTTTCCTATGGAAACGATGCTGGAAGGAAGCTGGATGTGCTTAAGGTTCACGCAGCTTGCAAATGCTTTGGGACCTATAATCTGCACGCCTTCCGGTATGGTTACGGAAAGCACCGCCCGCGGATTTTTTACAAAGTCCGCGCTTACTTCTATAGTTCCCAGGGGGATTTCCACATTTGCATCATCAGACATAGATGCCTCCAATTCGTAACGTGTCTTAGACAAATGATAGCACACATTTAGGCGCCTGTCCAATATATTGCGGGGCATGCGGTGGCTTGCAGGGCTCGACAGAATCTGATAAAGTGTCATTATGAACACTTATGTTGCGCTTTGCGCGGTAGGCGCGGAGAAAATCCTGGGGAATGAGCTTAAGCATCTGGGCTTCTCTTTAATGCCCTATAATTCCGCCTCTTACGGCAGGGTTCGCTTTACCGGAGACGGGGATGCCCTTTACCGCGCGAATTACTGCCTGCGCTCCGCGGACAGAGTGTACATACAGGCGGCAGAGTATAAGGCCGCGGATTTTGACGCGCTCTTTGACGGCTGCCACGATATTCCCTGGCAGGATTTTTTCTACAAGGATGTGCGCGTGGTGGTGGATAAAGTCCGCTCCCATAAGAGCAGGCTTTCCAGCGAGCATTCCGTGCAGGGCATGATTCAAAAAGCCATCTATAAAAAACTGGGCGAGGTCTGGCACATGTCGTCGCTGCCTGAGAGCGGCCGTGAATGCGATGTGCGCGTATACATAGACAATGATGTGGTAAGCATACTGCTTGACACTTCGGGCGAGGCGCTGCACAAGCGTGGTTACAGGACGGACGGCGGCCCTGCGCCCCTGCGCGAGACCACGGCGTTCGTTATGCTGCAGGAAATGCTGTGGAAGCGCAAGACTCCTCTGCACGACCCGTTCTGCGGCAGCGGTACCATAGCCATAGAGGCGGTGCTTTACGCGCATAATGTGGCCCCCGGACTGGGCAGAGGCTTCGCTTACGAAAACCTTAAAATCTATGACGAGAAAAAAGCGCAGGAAATCCGCTGCGCCGAGGCGGAGAAAATACGCACGGACGTGGAGTGCCGCATTACCGGAAGCGACATAGACCGTGCGGCCGTGGAGCGCGCGAAAAAAAATGCCGAGCATGCGTGCGTAATGGCGGGCAGGGCGCTTAAACTTATAGGAAGCTCCGCGCACATAGAGCGGCCCGATTTTATAACGAGTGATTTCGCGGATCTGAAGGCACCTTACCAGACGGGCCTGATTCTTACTAATCCGCCTTACGGAGAGCGTCTGGGAGATTCCGCGCAGGCGGAGGAGCTTTACCGCTCCATGAGAAGCCTTTTCACGGATTTCAGCGGCTGGGAATTCGGGATAATAACCAGCCAGAAAAAATTCCAGGAATGCATAGGAGCGTATGCCCCGGTCTTAAAATCCATAAAGTCCGGGAATCTGGACACGATAATGTACATCTATAAAAATGCCGCAGGAGGCAGACGTTAAAATGGCGGTCCTGGTGGAGCATGATAAGCGCAAAAAAGAGATTCTGGAGAAATCGCTGGAGCTTTTCATAGAGGAAGGCTACGAGGACGTGACGTTTCAGAAAATAGCGGACCGCTGCGGAATCACCCGGACCACGCTGTACATTTATTTTAAGAACAAACGCGAGATTTTTCTGTGGAGCATAAAGCAACTTTTAGGCAGGCTGGAGGAAAAGCTTGTGAAGGTAATCGCGGATGAAAGTTTAAATTCCGTCCTGTGCCTGAAAAAAATATTTGAGATAATATTCTCTGAATGCGAGCAGAACACACAGCTTTTTAAAGTCCTGCTCTCTTATCTTATGCAGCTGCAGAAAAGCGGTGGCGACCCGGACGAAAGGGTTTCCCGCAGGGTCCTTCGCCTGCAGCATCTGCTAAGCACGGTGATAATCCGCGGACAGAAAAAAGAAGAGCTCAGGAAATTCCCTGTTAAGCCCATGAACGAGCTGCTCTACAGTTTGATAGAGAGCGCCATTTTCGAGATAGCGGTTCTGGGGCACACGGACCTAACGGAAAACAAATCGCTCGTGGATTTTACCATAGACAGCCTGTGCGCGTAAGACACGAAGCCTTCTTTCGCAGAGAATCCCAAAGCGCCTCGGTAAAATAAAATCTAAAAACCGCCGGAAAAATCCAGGGAGACAGTCTCTTTTTCTGCCTCAATGCCGTGCGTGGCGGAGCGCATGTTTGCCGCAGGCGTAGTAAAGTCGTAGGTGCCGGTCTCATCTCCCATGGAGGAGACTTTTATTATGTTGCCGTTGACCATCTCCTCATCGGAGACGCTGTAGACTTCGCACTCGTCGCAGGGGATTGCCCAGTGGTAGTTTATGCCGCGCACGTTCTCATCCGCATACAGCTCCTTGCGGTCCTCCAGAGTGGACTCTATAAGAGTGATTTCCGTCTCCTGCCGCGTAAAGCTCTCCACCACCAGGTCTATGTCGTAGAATGTCTCAGGAATCGCATCCCGCAGCACTATGGAGAATTCGTCCGTTACAAGGGATTTCTGCATGGGGAAAAGCCTGGTCTGTTTGGTGGCGGATGACGTTAAGGCGACCATAAGAGAGAAGTCGTTGTCGCTTGTCTCCGAGCTTACGGACTCAGAGAATGGGGTTTCCTGGGCTCCGGAAGAGTCAGTGTATGTTATGAAAAGATCCTCACTGTCCGCTGATAAATACAGCCTGGTGGATGTGCTGTCGTAGAATACCTTAACGGGAGAATGTGAGGTTACCGCCACCTCCTTAAGGGAAGAGCTTTCCTGGGGGCTGTATGTGGTTGTGGCGGCCGAAAAAACATATCCGCTGGGAACTTTGTAGCGCACGTAATACTGGTAATACGCTCCCGGGCGCACGTATTTGTCCGTGAACTGATATGCGCTCTGCTTTTTCTGCTTGGGCGTGATTTGCCCCACTATGTATAAGGTGTCATCCTCTTTTGATGCGGAGGATGAGCCGTCTGAGACCCTGTAGCGTATTATGCTCATGTATGAGGCGTTTGATACCTGAGTGGGAGAGATGACGAATCCGTCCTTTGTGCTTTCCACGGATGGCGCGGATATGCCGGGATCCGTGCTTTTGAAATTCAGAAAATCGCATCCTGTGAGCATGGAGAGAACAAACGGCATGGCGAACAACAAATTTATCTTTTTCATCGCTGTAAATTTCGGCATTCTGGCGGCTATTCTTTAGCGGACTTAAGTACAATCGCGGACGGTGCCTTAAACGCGCGGGAACTTTGCGCCGTGCGGTACGTGAGGTGGCGGAATCCGTCCTTCCTGGAACTCCGTATGCTTGAAAAAGCGCGGGCTTTATTCTATTCTTTATAGGTCTATGATTATGTTTTGTACGCTGTGCTTTATCCCGCTGATTGCGGTCTTTATCTGCCTTAGAATTGCGGTGCAGGGTTTTAAAATAAGCCATGGTTTTCTGGCGTGCCTTTCGGGGCTGGCGTCGGTTATTCCCATAGCGGCCATGCAGTTTTTTACGGCTAAAAGCGGGTTCCTTTCGCAGGGGAGCCTTCCTGCCATGCTGGTGGAGGCTCTGGTGCTGAACGGCGTCATAGAGGAATGCCTTAAGATGGCAGGGCTTTTTATGCTTCCGGTCAAAAAAATGGAGCTCAGGGAATTCTTTTCCTGCTCCCTGCTAGCGGGCCTTACGGTGGCATCGTTTGAGGCGCTGGTTTATCTTGTGAGCGGAACGCAGAGCATTCTGCTAAGGCTTTTAACCGCGGGCTGCATTCACACCGCATGCGCGGGACTTTGCGGCCTTTTTGTGTATTCAGCACGGCGCGCCAAGACCAGATGGCTCCCCCTGTTTTTCGCGGTTGTTTTTCACGGGCTTTACGACTACTTTGCCATGTTCCCGTCCGGCAGCGTGTTCTTTTATTTTTCGTTCGCGGTGATTCTGTTCTCCGTGGTGGAGTGCGTCCTGCGCTACAAAGCCGTGCATGAGGATATTTCAGGTACTTGACACTATCACTCTTTTTTACTACCATATACAAACATTACGACGCTGGGTAGAGCAGTTGGCAGCTCGTCGGGCTCATAACCCGGAGGCCGCAGGTTCAAGTCCTGCCCCAGCTAGTTCATCTCCATCACTTATGATGGAGTTTTTTGTTTTAAAGCTAACCTGGAATTCCGTGCGTAAATCATGCTCCCCGGACTGCGCCCCATGCGACGCCCTGCGCGTAAAATATGTCTTGTTGTAAAGAATGGCCGATTTCGCTATAATCTGCTCGCGTACAAGGGACCGGGCGTATAGGGGCGTAAACCTTAGTCTTTTTGCGG
>JAFLSO010000014.1 GCA_022510925.1 Treponema sp. | reverse complement strand
TGATCGAAAGTCTGAATGGTGGTTTTCTGTTTGAGTTTTTCAAGCGAGCCGTCCGACTTGTACATGAACGAGGTGTCGCAGGATGCCAGAAGCAGTAACACGAGAGCAGAACAAAAAGAAGCAAGGCGACGAGTTTTCATTTTTATCTTTTATGTTACCAAGCATTATATATAAAATACAAGCAAAAAACAATGGCGTATTTTTTTATAATAAGCCGTCCGGGAATTCCAGTGGGGTAAAGCCGAACCTTAGCGCGAAATCCCTGGCGCGCCAGGCGTTTAATATCACATGCTCCGGCGCGTGCGCGTCAGAGCTGCATATTACCCTGGCGCCTTTCTGCGCGGCAAGCTCCCAGAATTCCACATAGGGATACTGGTAACGCATTCCCCGCTCTGTTCTGAGCGGTTCCCTTGTGCTGCCCAGCCCGTTTATCTCAAGCGGAAGATTTAAGTCCAGCGCCGCGTCTATGATGGCGAGCGAGCAGCTTTGCGCCTGGTCATCCCACTCACGGTGGCCGCTCATGAAAAGATCCGGGTGCGCCAGGAACGCAAAAAGCCCGCTCCGCATTCCGTCTATGGTCTGATCTATGTAGCGGTTTAAATCCGCGTTATTCTCTATGTTAGGGCAGTAAACATGCCGGGCGCCTCCGTTCAGAGTTACCCAGTGCGGGCCTAGAATCAGATACTCCGCTCCGTAAGCTCCCATAAGCTCATCCTGATACCAGGATTTATAGCGGGCATCCCACTCGCACTCGAACCCAGTGAAAACGGGGAAGGGGGAATTCTCCTTTGCTTTCTCAATCTGCCGCAGATACAGGGGCACCTCCTCCGTGCTCATGCGTATAGCGGGCCAGGCGTCATCAAAAGATTCAGGATACGGGCAATGGTCGCTGAAACCCAGCGCGGCGCATCCGTCCAGGGCGGCCTGCATGGCGTAATCCTGCGCGACTCCCGTGGCGTGATGGCAGAGCTCCGTATGCGTATGAAAATTCGAGATGGGTCTCATGGCGTTATAATATCAGATTTACGGATTTATGTAAAATGATTCCCGGGGCGGATTTGGGCGGGTCTTTGGCCTGAAAATCATCTTCCGCGAATTCGCCTGTATAGTCTAAATCATAAAAATCAATTATAATGTCGGCATGAAAGATACCGTAAGACTTTTTTTCCGTTTTGTTTTAGTCACTCTGGGCGCGCTGCTCATCGCCCTGAACCTGAACACTTTTGTCCATACCGCAGGGCTCCTTCCCGGAGGTTTTACCGGCATCTCTCTTCTGCTTCAGGAAGTGTTCCTAAAATTCCTGCACGTGAGAATTCCGTTCGTGGTGTTTTACTGGGCGCTTAACCTTGTGCCGGCGGTCATGTGCTTCCGTTACGTGGGAAAACGCTTCACGCTGCTTTCCGTGTGGGCGATAATCGCGTCAGGACTTTTCACGGACCTGATTCCCGGACTTCCCGTTACTGACGAGGTTATGCTCTGCACGATTTTCGGCGGAATAGTCAGCGGCGGCGCCATAAGCCTGTGCCTTCTTGCGGGAGCCACCAGCGGCGGCACGGACCTCATCTCCATCTACGTCTCAGAGAAAACCGGACGCAGCATTTGGAACGAGATTTTCATGTTCAACGTGGTCATACTCGCCGTGTTCGGACTGCTTTTCGGATGGAGCCGCGCGCTGTACTCAATCATCTTTCAGTTTGTGAGCACGCAGATTCTGAACACATTGTATAAACGTTACCAGAAATCCACCCTGCTGATTATAACGGAAAAAACCGACGATATTGTGAGAATGATACGCGAGGTCACAGGGCATGACGCCACGCTTTTTACAGGCAACGGCTGCTATCAGGGCGCGGAGCGGAAAATGCTCTACACGGTGGTCTCCGCCGATGAGGAGGAGAAGCTCCTGCGCTCCATAAAAAAAATCGACCCCTCGGCATTCGTGAACATCTTGCAGACCAAAATGCTGAAGGGTAACTTTATCATGAAAAAGCAGGACTAGCGGACAAGCCGGGCACGGAAGGGGAATTTCCGGACGGAATTTTTTTAAGGCACAGGGCGTTGTCCCTGAAAACACGCGCTCCGCCTGAGCCCCCGCTGCTGCGGGTTCCGCCTTCCGGCTCCAGTGCTCCGCACCGCAGGCGCCCTCCGCATCGGGCGTAAGTGCCCCGGCTCTTTCCCGCCCGGAAACTGTTTTATGAATTCTGCCCGCGGCGCGCGTGCAGCTCCGCTTTCAGGGCGTCCACTTTGTTTTTATCAAGCGGATATCCGAACTGCAGGACCAGGAACATCACCGCGTACATCAGGAACGGAACCAGAGTGGATATGTTGTAGAGGCCTAAGTTCACGGAGTCCGTCTGCTCCACAATGCCTGCCGCCGTAGAGTAGCCCACCGCCGCCATGGCAAGCGGCGCGCATGTTCCTGCCAGAGTCTGCCCCAGCTTGCGGAAGAAAGTGAAGCTCGCGAACGTGGTGGCCTCTTCCCGCCTTCCGCTCAGTTTCTCGTGCCAGTCTATGACGTCGTTCACCATGGCCCAGACTTCCAGGGTAAAGAATGAGACACCGAAACCGGCGATGATGTTAAGCGCAAGGAACAGATACGGATTGTGCGTGTGCAGGACGAACATTATCAGATATGCCGCCGCGGCGAAAATGCTTCCGAACGAGCAGAGCGCTTTTTTCCCGAACCGCATCACAAGCTTTCCGCTGAATGGAATTATAAGAAGCATGGGAAGATAGTTTGCCACCGTGATAAGCGCGAAAAGGCCGGGCTTCTCAAAATAGTTCTTAAAGAGATAGTTCATCGCGGTAAGGGTGTACATGTCTCCTGCAAGCAGAAGAAGGGCCGCTATGCATAATGTCACGAACGGCCTGTTCTTTGCCAGATGAAGCACTGTTTTTCCCACGTGCTGGTTTTCCTGCGGGGGCGGAGCGAAATTCTCTTTGGTCAGCCTGAAGCTTATAAAGTAAATCAGCACCATGCATCCCGCCATGAGCGCCACCGCCCAGAAAAGCTTTGTGGAGTCCAGATATTTGGAGCCGTTCTCCGCCGCGGAATACACAAGCATGGGAAGCAGTATTCTTCCCGGAAGCGAGCCTATGCCGGAGCCCAGCGAGCGCGCCACGGAAAGGGTGGAGCGCTCCCTTCTGTCATCTGTCATAACGGATGCCAGCGAGCCGTAGGGCACGTTCACCGCGGTGTAAAGCATTCCGTAAAGGATGTATGTGATGTAGGCAAAGGCCAGATACTGGTTTTCGTTCAGTCCCGGAATTTTCCAGAACATAAGGACGAACGCCAGCGCCATGGGGATGCTGAACAGGAATATGTACGGGCGGAACCTTCCGTGCCGGGTGGGTTTCTGCCTGTCTATAATCATTCCGCACAGAGGATCGTTTATGGCGTCCCAGATGCGGGCCACAAGCATCAGAATCGTGATTTTTCCCAGCGAGATGTGCAGTACGTCCGTATAGAACATCTGCAGGAAAGAGCCGATTGTGCCGAACGCAAGCACTCCGCCCGTGTCTCCTATGGCGTAACCAAAAATCTCTCTGGCACCTAAAATGCCTGTCCTCTCTTTCTTTCCCATAAAATCTCCTTGTTTGAATGGCGGCCGGAAACGCGCGACCTTCTGATAGTGACACTATCACTATATCATGGATTTTTTATACCTGCAAACTAAAAATCGCTCAGAGACTGCCGAGGGAATGCAGCGCGGGCCATGCGGATTTCTGTACAAACACAGGAATTTTTCCCACGGGGGCCTCCACTGTGAAAGTTCCGCCAGAATACTCATCGCCCGTCCACAGGTGAATCCATTTGTCATCCGGAAGGTACACGGTGCGCTTGTCCGCATGCTCCTCCAAGACAGGCGCCACAAGAATGCTTCTGCCTAAAAGATACTCATAGCTTTCCTCATAGGCCTTTGGCTCGTCATAATGATAGAACAGCGGGCGCATCACGGGAATGCCTTTCTCTGCGGCGCTTTTCTGGCATTCAAGGAGATAGGGCTTCAGTGCTGTGTGAAGCCTTGCGCAGCGCGCCAGATGATTCAGAAGCTCCGTGCTAGAATATGCCTGCACGTTCCTTAAGGGCTGGTTTCCCTCGTGGGTGCGCAGCAGCGGGCTGAACGCGCTCATCTCTTCCCAGCGCATCAAAAGCTCCTTGCCCCTGGTCATCTGCATGACGGTGGTGTAGCCGCCGGCGTCAGAATGCGTCAGTGTGTATCCGCTCATTGCCAGGGAAAGGCTTGCAGGAATCACGGAGGGCAGTCCGTCGTCCATGCTCCAGTCCACGTGCTGGTCTCCGTTCCACATCATGGTGCTCTCTTTTATGGTTCCGGTGTAACCTGCGCGCGTAAAGAAAAACACCTCGCACTCAGCGTTGCATTCGCGGATTGCCTCCCTGTTAAGCTTTGCCCATAGCGCGGGCCATCTGTTGTGCACGGCCTGCGCGTCCTCTCCTGAATAAAGCACGGCGTCTGGCGGCAGATACTCGCCGAAGTCCGCCATCCAGCCGCCCATTCCTATGCCTATCATATTTTCTTTTATCAGATTCTTGTACCATTCCCAGGCGTGGGGATTTGTTAGGTCCACCATGCTGGCGGGAAAAGTGGTTATGGTGACCAGATAATCTTTTCCGTTTTTGTCTTTAACGCAGTAGCCTTTTTCGTGCGCCTCTTCATAAAGATTTTTCTCTATCGCGATGAAAGGGTTTATGTAGCCCAGGAATCTTATGCCGTCCTTTTTCCACGCGGAGATTCTCTCTTTTAAATCAGGATAAAGACTGTCGTCCGCCTGCCAGTTCCACATCACCTGATACCCGAATCCTGTTTTGCGGCATCCGCACCAGTCCTGGCTCCACACTCCTGCCACCGGAACGCCGCATTCCTTTGCCTGCGCAAGTTTTTCGTCTATGAACTTAGGTCCGGTCTGCATCCCTAGAATCACGCCGTCATAAACCCAGTCCGGCAGCGGGCTCTGCCTTCCTAAAAGCGATGAGAGTCTCTCAGAAAGCTCCGGGAAATTCTCCGCGCCGCCGAACGTGATTTCCGTGTTCTCGCGGATTTGCACCGTAACGGAGTCTTTTTTAGTGAAGTCGAATTCGCTGTAGCAGTCCGTGCCGATGTGCATGAACCACTTGTCACTGGTGACGGCCGTGGGCTGAGCATAGTAGCTTTCATACGCGCCGAAGTCCTGCGTTTTTTTAGGCCGCGCTCCCCGGAGTTTCCAGCGCAGGATTTTTTTTGTTATGCGGCCCGCGTTCTGATGCTCCGCCACCCACACGCGCACTTTCTCCCCCGCAAGGTCGAATTTGCTGAAAGTCTCCCCACAGCCGTAATAATGACGCGCGCTGAACGGAAAAGTAATCCAGATGCGGTTTATGTTCTCGGGAAAAGACGTAAGGTCTATGTTTGTGCGAAAAGTTATCATGCCGCCGCTGTAAGATGCCGTTATGGTTCCGGCGGCCACGTATTTCTCTGTGTGCAGGGAAAGGCTCAGGCTGGCGCCGCTCTGCTCCGCTAAGGAGACGCGCAGGCGCTCACGGGAAGATATTTTGTCGCGGTATCTGAAACTTCCGCGGCTCATGGGGAAACTCTGCTCGCCGTGCGCCACGTAGATTTGGATTTTTACTAAGTCACTTAATGCAAACATTCTAAAGCTCCAAGACTGCACTATTCTAGCATGGATTCTCAGAGCGCGCAAATTTTTAGGGCAGTAAAACAGCGTGATGATTCTGGAGCGGATTTCTCCAATACCGGGACGTGCGTTTTAAATCCCGCGCGGTGCGGACGGCTCCCGCTATTTATGTTTTACGCACAGCCCGCAGGCGCTGCACAGGGCGAAAATGATTATGTCCGCCAGAACTATGGTGGCGCCTACGGGAGTTCCCGCCATAATGGAGACGATCATTCCCGCCAAAGTGCAGAAAACGGAAATCACCGCGGACACGACCGTTACCAGCCTGAAGCTTTTGCACAGCCGCATCGCGCTCATCGCGGGAAAAATGACCAGCGCTGAAATCAGAAGCGAGCCCACCAAATTCATGGCAAGCACTATTATTACCGCGATTATGACGGCAAGAAGAAGGTTGTAGAATTCTGTGTGAATGCCTGTGGCTTTGGCGAAAGTCTCGTCAAACGTGACGGAAAAAAGCCTGTTGTAGCAGAGGACATAGACCAGCACCACGACGGCGCTCATCACGGCGGAGGCTATGACTTCTCCCTTGGTGAGCGTGAGGATGGACGTGGAGCCGAATAAAGTTCCACACACGTCGCCGGAGATGTTCGTGGAAGGAGAGAAAATATGCATCAGTAGATATCCTGCCGCCAGAGAGCCCACGGAAAGCATGGCTATTGCTGCGTCTCCCTTAATCTTTCTTTTCTGACCGCCGCACAGAAGCAGGACCGCGCAGATGACCGTGGCCGGAAGGACAATGGCCATGCTGCTGGTGAGCCTTAGCACCGCCGCTAAGGACATAGCGCCGAAAGCCACATGGCTTAATCCGTCACCGATGTACGAGAATCTTTTTAGCACAAGGATTACTCCCAGAAGCGATGAGCAGAGCGATACCAGAATGCCTGTGATCAGGGCATAGCGGACAAAAGAAAATTCAAGGTATGTCCTTAACGTCTCAAAAAATTCACTCATAAAAAATCCCGCCAAGTTTTAAACTCTGCTTCCCGCTCCGTTAGGAAGACGCGCGCCGTCCTTGCCGGAAAAGAATTCCTCCCTGGTTCCAAAGAACGGGTTTCCTCCTAAGGCCAGGATATGGCTCGCGTATTTTACGGCCTCCATGTCATGCGTTATCATCATCACCGTAAGGCCCTCGCCGTTAAATTCCCTCACAAACTCATAAAGCTCGTCTGTAACGTGCGGGTCCAGATTTGCCGCCGGCTCGTCAAGCACAAGCAGGTCCTCTGCGGATCCCATGGCGCGTGCAAGAAGAACTCTCTGCTGCTGTCCGCCGGAAAGCTCGCGGTAACTGCGCCCAGAAAGATTCCCTATGCCGAGCCGCTCCATGCACAGAAAGGCTTTCTGCTTTTCCGCTTTTGTGTAGAACGGAAACCTCATCTGATTCTGGCAGCCGGAAAGGACAATCTCTTTTACGGTCGCGGGAAAATCTTTCTGCACCACGGTCTGCTGCGGAATGTAGCCCAGTTTTTTCTGCGAGAAATTTTTTTTGAGCGAGCCGGAGACAGGCTTTAAAAAACCCAGCACAGTTTTTATAAGCGTAGATTTTCCCACGCCGTTCTCACCGATTATGCACAGGTAGTCTCCTTTTTCTACGCGGAATGAAATGCCCTGCGCCACGCCGGGTTTCTCATAACCTACAGAAAGATTCTCGCATTGCAATACAGGCATTATGAATTCTCCATCAGATATTCTTTAGGCACGACTGGCACAGACCGTAAAATACAGTCCTGCACGTATTGAGCAGGAAGCCGTGCTTTTTCAGCAGGTGATTTTTTATGGAGGCCAGGTCCTTGCACTCAAGATGCGTGAGCCGTCCGCATTTCTCGCACTTTAAATGAAAGTGAACGTCCTGCGCGCACAGGGAATTCTCTCCCACATACTCAAAGCAGGATGCGGAATGCTCGTCTATAAAATATTTTAGAACTATGCCCTGCTCCACGAATTTATCAAGCTGGCGGTAGATGGTCGCTATTCCTATGGTGACTCCTTTTTTCTCAAAATGAGAGTATATGTCCTCTGCCGTGAAATGTCTTCCGTGCGTCCTGCACAGATAGGAGAGAAGCAAATCTTTCTGGCGGGTCTTGTAAGAGGATTTAGTGTTTTTCTCTGGTTTTATGCCTGGCACGCTCACACCTGAAATTGATAGTCATTATCAAATTATAGAATTGCATGAGAAATGTCAATACAAAAGTAAATCCTGCTGACCGCATTAAGTGAGATAAATCCATCCTGTGACTTTAAAATCTGCCGGAGTCCTTACCTTAGGAATTTGTTCACGGCTATGGCGGCGGCGCCTATGTGGTTCAGGCTCTGGGCAAGCGGGGAGCTTATGATGATGCCGTCATCGATGCGGCCGTCCATTTCCCTGCACTGCTCAAGGAAGATTTTATGTACTTTAGGTATCCCGAAAAGTTTTCCGTACACCACGATTTTATCCGGCTCAAAAAGAACCGCGGCATTCACCACTGCTTTGGAAAGCTCTTTTATGGACTCGGATAAAATAAAGTCCAGCTCGGCATCATCCTCTGAAATCCATGTGCTTATGTTTCCCGCGCGGATGTCACGGCCTTTTGCCTTGGACCATTTTTCTTTTACCAGATTCGCGAGCGCGTGCGTGGAGACTTTTGTTTCCAGGCACCCGCGTTTACCGCAGCGGCAGAGGGCGCCGCCGCAGTCAGTTATGATATGTCCTATCTCTATGCTCTTGGAGATTTTAGCGGAGGGCAGATTCTGGCTTCCGCTTAATGCCGCTCCCACGCCGGGGCCCCACTTTACGAACAGAAGCCTGTTCTCTTTTTTTCCGCTGCCGAACATAAGCTCCGCCTCACTGAACGCCACCACGTTGTTCTCCAGAGCCACGGGAAGCCCGGTGCGCTCGGTAAGAATGGCGCGCACATCCACGCATGAGTCCCATATTCTGTACGCATGGATGCTTTGCCCGGTCTCGGAATTGACTGTGCCCGGAACAGATACGCCTATGCCCAGGAAAGAATTTTTTTTGAGTCCGCTCTGGCTTATAAGATTTTTTATCTCATCTGAGATATTCTCTAAGAACGCTTCCGGCGGGATGCCTGTCTGAGTGGGAAGCGACAGGTTCTTTAAATTCTCGCCTTTAAGGGTGCAGAGAGCCAGGTTCGTTTCGGCCTCCTCTATGCACACGGAGATTACATAGCTGTACGCATAGTTTATTTGCAGAAGGATTTTTTTTCTTCCCGCGCGGTTTTCCTCCGGCGCCTCGCCTGTCTCGCAGATTATTCCCTGCGTCAGAAGCTCGGAGCATATCTGTGTTACCGCCGCCGGAGTCAGCCCCAGTTGTTCGGCTATGTCCTTTCGCGAGAGCGAGCCGTGATCATTTAAAAGTCGCAGGATGCCGCTTCTGTTTATGAGCTTTACGTTTGAAAGATTCATGCCATTATAAGCCATCTTGCACTCCTGGATAAAAACCTAACGTTAGGATAAATTTCTTAGAATTCACAGACCTCTGTTCCAAGCATGCGGGCCAGAACGGAGAGCTCTTTGGAAATGGAGCCGTATGCCACCGCAAAGTGCGGCTCCCATCCGCTTTTTACGGCATCCGTGATTATCTTCTCCGCGCTGCCTTTTGTGCGCACCACAAGCGATGTTCCGCTGAACTGTTTTGGCTTGTCCAGAATCTCGCCCTCCGCGATAAAGAACCTGAACTGTCCGTTTGGTTTTCTTCCCACACGGAAAATGGTGGCCTCCCCGCTTGCGCGGCAGCCGAATTCCAAGGTGGGGCCTATTTTTCTGTTGCAGTGCACTCCCACTTCCGCGCCGGTGTCTTTGCGCGCCAGGGTGCATGCGCCCATCCCGCAGTGCCAGAATGTTATGGTGCCCTCTTCCTCATCCATGGAGACCGGGTCCCCGAAAAACGCGGCTGTCTTTGTAAGATACGCGCACATGAACATGCTTAGTGCTCCGTAAGTGTCGCTTTCGCAGCTGGCCACTACGCCCTCGGCATTTAGCAGGGAAAGGACGGCGCACACCGGAGTTCCGAAGTCCGTGAAAAAATCCGGCCAGCAGCGGCTTGCCAGCGCGGATATATTGTTTTCCCTGACGTAAGTGTCGTATGCCTTATAGAGGCGGACAAAATCGTCCGTGTTTTTCTTAGGCGTGTTCTCCAGGCCCACCAGGAATCTCTTTGCCCTCTCAAGATATTCCGAGCATTCCTCCTGTGAGTAGGACCTGGCTTTGTTTATGAGTTCCCGCGCCTCTATGGACTCCAGTACTGCGCCGAACGTGCGGGTCAGCTCCGCGTCAAGCGCGCGTCCGAATCCGAATCCCTGCGGAGTGTGCCCCACCGCGCTTATTTTTGCGCTTCTGAGCGCGGACCTCAGGCAGCACGCGCGAATGGTGCTGTTCACGGCGTCATGGACTTTCTGCTCGTTCGGCGAGCCGAACACGTACTCAAACTGATGGTCGCTGCCCCTGAATTCTTTTATCGCGTTCCCGGCACTGAACGCACCTGTCAGGGAGTTAAGCCTCAGCCGGCCTCCGTCTATCACAGGCTCGCGCAGGGTCCACAAAAGAATGTGGGCGCTGAAATTCCTCAGCACCTCTCCGGCATAGGCGGCGTTAGCGAACGTTACGTTCTGCATGATTATTAAATCCGGCGAGATGGTTTTAAGAAAGTCATTCAAGTCTTGCAAGGTCAGAAGCATTTTCTCGGGAATGCGGGCCTCGGCTCCGGCGGCGCCCGCGCATGTTCTTATAAGGTCCGCGGATTGCTCAAAAAGTCTCTGGGCGCTTTCCAGATGAAATGTCCCCACCCCTATGGGCACATAAGCGATTTGTGTTTTAGTTCCTGTCATTTGTTCCTCCTATTTTACCGCCAGGCTTATTCCGGATATGAGCAGCAAGATGTATGTCAGCGTGATAAATATTTTCTGGTTCATGTGCGCGTATAAAATGGAGCCGAGTTTCATTCCGCCCCACAGAAACGGCAGTGATATGGCAAGGATTTTAAAGAGCGCTGAATTCCAGTAGCCCTGCGCGATGTCCGTTATGAAAATAAAAGTGTTCAGGAAAATCCACACCATGCTTATGGTGGTGCGGAATTCCCTGCTGTCATCAAGTTTTTTGGAGAGATAGCAGATTAGGAGTGGACCCCCGCACACGAATATGCCGTGGACCAGCCCCGCGCAGATAAGAATGGTGTAGTCTGACAGGGCGGAGAGAACGGGATGCGGAATTTTTTGCGGGGACGCGCGGACCGTGCCGTCATTCTTTAAAGCCACCCGCTTGGGATGAATGAAAAGCCTTATCATGCGCTCCACGGAAAGAAAGATTATGAAAAGTCCCAGGGAAAAGTAAAGCCACTTTTCGCGACCCACGGTATATCTTTTTAGGAGAATCCCCAGGATGATGCCGCAAGTCATTACCGCGCAGATTTTAAGGAGCTCTTTTTTGTTAAGGCTCTCTCTGTTCTTGAAAAAAACATATTCGCCGCTTAGCACGCCCAGAACGTTAAGGACCGGGCGGGCCACACTGTAACCCACCAGCATAAGGCTTACGGGAAGCGCCAGGACTGTTCCCGCGAAGCCCGTTATGCCCTGTATTATGTTGGAGAATAAAATCACGGCAAAAAAGAGAAGATAACTGCACCAGGATTCCACTTGCAGACCTCGCTCTCTCCCTTTAAGATTTTTGCGCGCGCACAATCTTTATGGTGGCGCTGAAGTCCTCCTTGCCGTAGCCGGCCTCCATTGCCTTCTCATAGACACGGGTGGCGTTCGCCTGCCCCGGCATCTCAAGCCCGCACTGCTCCGCCAGGCTCATGCAGATATGCGTGTCCTTGTTCATGTTCTCCACGCTGAACGCCGTGGTAAAGTCATTTTTGCTCAGCACCTCTTTTTTGCTGTCCAGGTAAAAATTCTGCCCGCCCCCGTAACTGATTGCCTTGGCGAACGTAAGGATGTCTATTCCGTTTGCCGCCGCCAGGGTGGCCGTCTCGTTCACGCCGTTCTGAATCTGCGAGACAAGCGCGTTGTGGCAGATTTTCATGATGAGCCCGCTGCCGTTCTTTCCCAAATAGATTACGTTCTCGCCCATGTAGCGCAGAATGAACTCTATCTTCTTGAACGCGGACTCCTCTCCGCCCGCGTAAATCCCCAGTTTCCCGGCCACCGCCGCAGGCTTGGACTTTACGACCGGAGCGTCTATGAATTCCGCGCCCGTCTCTTTTACCATTCTGGAAATCTCCACGGAGACGCCGGGGTCTATGGTGCTCATGTCTATGCAGATTTTACCGGGCCCGAGCCCGCCCAGGATTTGTGTGTATACGGCGCGCGAATGCTCGCTTTTGGGCACCATGCTTATAATCACGTCCGATTTATGCGCGAGCTCCAGGTTATCCTTGCATGGCAGGGCTCCCGCGCCCGCAAGTTTCTCTACGCGCGCGCTCACCGTGTCAAAGCAGAAAACATCATCGTCATGCTTTCTCACGATGTTCTCGCACATGGACTCTCCCATGATTCCTAAACCTATGAAGCCTATTTTCATAAAAACCCCCGCGTTTGATTAACAGTGTTAATCAAATATTAGCATCTTATGAGTGCCGTGTCAAATAAAAGAGAGGCTGGCATATTAAGGCGGATTATGCGCGCAACGAAAAAAAGACCGCCGCAGAATCATGCGGCGGCCTTTAAGTCTCAATGCTGATGGTTTAGAATGGGAGCAGGTCCATTATTCCGTCCAGGAGTCCGCCGCCAAAACTGGGGTTAGCTCCCGTGGGAAGAGAGTGAGTCTCGGCAGACTGCTCGCGCTGCCTTGTGTTCGGTGCCACGTCCTTGTATTTAATCGCAAGGGCCGTTCCTATGTACTTTGTTGTGGTTTTGCCGCCGAAAATTAACTGTATGGGACCAGATTTTCCCTGGGACACCTGGTCGATGCGCACGTTGATGATGTCGTCCGCACCTAACTTTTTTGCCTCCTCCATAAGGGCGTTGTAGGTGACGGTGGAGCCTTCAGTTTTGCGTGTGAGCTGAAGGAAGCCGGATGTCTGAATCATCTCTGTGGTCACGGAGACGATTCCCAGTGTGTTGAAATCCTTGACAGAGAGCTCGCTGTAGTTTGCCCAGCCCTGCTTTGCTGTGGTGGTGTCAGTAGTGGTGCAGGATACCAGTGCGAATACCACCGCAGCCGCGGCCAGCACATAAAGGATTTTTTTCATAAGAACCTCCAAGTCTTAAAAATAATGGTATTATACTCCCCCCCCAGTATTATGTCAAGACCCCGAGGACAGAATTCAGTTTTTTCATGCCGCCGTGAAAATCCGGGGAGCACACGCGCTGTGGAATGACAGTAAAACCTATTGACATAGTGGGAAATATTTTGTAAATATATCTCATCATTGGACTAAATAAGGAGAAATTTATGAAAAAAGCGATTATCACTTTACTGGCGGCGTCAGCGCTCGTTGCGTCCGCGTTTGCCCAGACTACCCTTAAAGTTGGCGCGACCCCGGAGCCTCATGCGGAAATCCTTAACCTGATTAAGGGAGACCTTGCGGCACAGGGCGTGGATCTGCAGGTCATAGAGTTCACGGATTATGTGACCCCCAACGAGACGCTTAATGCCGGCGACATCGACGCGAATTATTTCCAGCACCTTCCTTACCTGGAGTCTTTCAACAAGGAGCATAAATTCAATTTGAAGAGCGCCGCAGGAATTCACATTGAGCCCATAGCGCTGTACTCTCAGAAAGTCTCAAATATAGCGGACCTTAAGACAAAGGCGAAGATTGCCGTTCCCAACGACCCCACTAACGAGGGCCGCGCGTTTCTGCTCCTGCAGGCGGCGGGACTCATCACCCTTAAAGATGGCGCGGGCCTTGAGGCTACAAAAAAGAGCATAGCGTCCAACCCCAAGAAGTTTCAGTTCGTGGAGGTTGAGGCCGCCTCCGTGCCGCGCGTGCTTAAGGATGTGGATGCCGCTGTCATAAACGGTAACTATGCCATTCCCGCAGGTCTGAGCGCTACACGCGATGGACTTTTCGTGGAGGGAAGCGAGTCTCCTTATGTGAACGTCCTTGCGGTGAAAGAGGGACGCGAAAATGATGAGGCTATACAGGCCCTGGTTAAGGCGCTCCAGAGCGAGAAAGTAAAGGCCTGGGTGGCAGAAAAATATCCTGACGGAGAGGTTGTCACGGTATTTTAATTAGACTGTTCGGTTTCGGCCCGGGCTCTGGTCTGCTTGCGCGGAATGCTCCGCAATGACAAGGCGCACGGGACCCGGCGTTTTTCAAAGGAGAGAGTTTAGAATTTTGCCTGCGGCGGAGGATTTGTTCTGACCGTCCGCGGGCATTTTTATTTTAAATGAAATCGGCGCTAGAAATTTGCAATCCTGTAAAGAACATCCCTGTCTGTTTTAAACGGCGCGCTCTCAAGTTTGGCTTTGTTCCCTGCCACTGACTCCACTGCCGTCTCCAGAATGTCCTCGGGGATTTTCTCCGCTCCGCAAACTTTATCGTAAAAGTCCTTGAATTCCTGCAAAGAAGAGAAACCGCTTTTTTCCAGAAGGTAATCGCGCTCCGTCTTTTCCGCCTCTGAAAGATAGCCTGCCAGAAAGTATCCCGCCGCTTTTCCGTGAGGCATGCCCAGCGCATAGGTGACGGTGTAGCTTAGGCCGTGCGGGAGACTTGTGCCTGTGTGCGCTATGGCCATGCCCGCGAATGTGCTGGCACGCATAAGGAAGGAGGCCTCTTTCTCTCCGGGCCGGCTTTCATTAAGAAGCGCGTCCTTGGAAAACCGCCATGTGTCCAGGCCCGCGCTTACGCACATCCGGCTGTAGTCTGTGGCCTGTGAATTTAAGTGGCTCTCATACAGATGAGCCAGGGCATCTATGGCCGTGTTTCTTATAACGGACTGCGGGGCGTGTGCCAGGTATTTGGCGTCTGTCAGGGCGAGCGCGGGAAAAATCTTGTGGGCTATGGAGCCTTTTGTCTTTTTCTGGTGCAGTGTAAGCACGGAGACTCCTGTTACCTCGCTTCCGGTTCCGCAGGTTGTGGGCACCGCCGCCACGGGAAGGCATGCTGAGTCCGTGCCTTTTTTGTACAGGTAGCTTTCATCCTCGCCGGAGTGCTTTATCATAAGGGCGATGGCTTTTGCCGCGTCCAGAGCGGAGCCCCCTCCCACGCCTATCACAAAGTCCGCGCCGCAGGAAAGTCCCGCCTCCCTTCCGCGCATTACGGTCTCCACGCTTGGATTCTCCTCAACATCGCTGAAAACGGAATGAGCCACACCGCCCTTGTCCAGGCCCGCGCACACATCATCGTATGAGCCGTTCACGAACGCGGATTTTTTCCCTGTGACTATAAGCGCGTGTTTTCCTAATGCGCACAATTCCTGATAGCGGGAGATTACGCAGTCTTTTTCCTCATAAACTTTTGTGGGCATATAAAAAAACATATTACGCTCCGTGCCCTACATTCCGAACTGGGCCATTATGTCGTCTATGTCTGAGTCCGAGATTTGGTTGTCGTCCGAGATTATGCGGTCAAAAATGATTTTAAGGGCCTCATTGCGTTTGTTCGCGTCAGGAAGGGAAAGCTTTATTATCTCACGGATTTCTTCCATGCGGTCGTTTATGGCGCCTATGTTTTCCGGCACGGAGGAGCTCACCAGCTCCTTTACAAAGTGTGCCACGTGCGCGCTTTTTCCGCTGGAAGAGATGCCGCACACCACGTCTCCGTTCTTTATTACAGCGGGAAAAATAAAATCGCACCTGTGAACGTCGCTCATGTCCTCCACGGGAATATGAAGCTCATGGAAAAATTCGTACACCGCGGCGTTCAGCTCCTGGCTGGGGGAGGCGGTTATGACCAGAACCCAGTCTGTTCCCAGGGCGCCCACATTCTGTTCGCTGACCGGCTCATCCCTGAAAGTGATGTTGCCTTTCTCATCCGCGATTTTTTTCAGCGCGTCCGAGACATTCTGCGAGACGACTGTTATTTTAGCGTCAAAAGAAATTAGGGTCTCTATCTGATACGCCAGAGCCTCCGCGCCGCCAATCACCAGGACCGGTTTGTTTTTTAAGTCTATGAATAACGGAAAAAACGCCATAAATTCCTCGTGATAATTATACCGCAAGTCGCAGGATTTTTCTATAATTTTGTTCCGGGGGATTATAAGGCGCGCTCCGCCGGATTTTTATGCTCCTGTCTCATGGACGATTTTTGTTCCGCTGAGGTCCTCTATGACTTTGTCGGGATAGCCCAGTTTTTTTGCGGAGATGTACATCTCCTGCGTAAGTGCGTTTTCTCCGGGATTTTCCTTTATGCGCATAAGATTTCCCTCCGTGTCGGAGAGATTTTTCAGCTTGCTCAGGAACCATAAATCTATTTTTGTGATGCGGTGAATCTCCTGCAGGGAAAGTATGTTCCGTTTTATCGCCTGGAATATCGCGAAAATCCTTTGGTCCGTGCATTCCGTTACGCGCCTTTTTATGTCCTCGTCGCTCTCTTCCTCAAACGCGGGCAGGTTCAGAGATGCGGTTCCCAGCTCGCAGCCGCGCGCCGCCTTCATCACGGCCTCCTCAAAGCTGTGACCTATCGCCATAACCTCGCCAGTGGCTTTCATCTGCGTGCCTAATTTTCTTGCGGCGTACACGAATTTGTCGAAGGGGAATTTGGGGAATTTCACTACCACGTAGTCAAGCACAGGCTCAAAGCAGGCGGCGGTTTTTTTTGTCACGAAATTCGGAATCTCATCCAGATTGTATCCTATGGCTATAAGGGCGGCGACTTTTGCGATGGGATAGCCGGTGGCTTTGGATGCCAGTGCGGACGAGCGGCTGACGCGCGGATTTACCTCTATCACGGCGTACTCGAAGCTTTCGGGGTTCAGCGCGAACTGGCAGTTGCAGCCGCCCTCCATACCCAGGGAGCTTATTATGTTAAGGGCCGCGCTTCTTAGCATCTGGTATTCTTTGTCGCTTAATGTCACTGCCGGCGCTATGACTATGCTGTCTCCCGTGTGCACTCCCACAGGGTCAAAGTTCTCCATGGAGCAGACGGTAAGGACGTTTCCCGCATGGTCGCGCATGACCTCGAATTCTATCTCTTTCCAGCCGGATATGCATTTCTCCACAAGAATCTGATGTATGGGCGAGCGGAGCAGTCCGTTGCGGGCAATCTCGTTAAGCTCCGAGTCATTGCCGGCTATGCCGCCGCCCGTGCCGCCCAGTGTGAATGCAGGACGTATTATCGCGGGAAAGCCTATCTCGTTGTGAACAAAGTCTGCGGCGTCCTCGTAGGTGGTGACCACTTTGGACGGAACGCACGGCTCGCCTATGGCCTCCATGGTGTCCTTGAACATCTGGCGGTCCTCCGCTTTATCTATGGTCTCCGGCTTGGCGCCCAGAAGCCGCACGTTGTGTGATTTTAAGAATCCGCTCTTCGCCAGCTCCATGCACAGCGTGAGGCCGGTCTGTCCTCCCAGCGAGGAAAGTATGCTGTCAGGCTTCTCTTTCTCTATGATGCGCTGTATGGTCTCCGGGATAAGAGGCTCTATGTAGATTTGATCCGCCATGGCATGGTCCGTCATAAGTGTCGCGGGGTTTGAGTTCACAAGCACCACCTCCAGGCCCTGCTCTTTCAGAGCCTTGCACGCCTGGCTTCCCGCGTAATCGAATTCGGCGGCCTGACCTATTATTATGGGGCCGCTTCCTATGACCATGACTTTATGAATGTCTTCTCGTAAAGGCATCTGCGCTCTCCGTAGTTTTAAAATAAAAAAGGGAACAATGCGAAAACCGCTTGTCCCCGTTGACGTTCAGCATAAAAAACATACATCCTGCGTGTAAGTTTTGTCATATGCACACTATACCAGATTTTTATCCGAATGTACAGACGGAGCGCCGTCATGATCCATGCATGTCCTTCCGCCCCATTCCCTGCTGTGCTGCGCCTCATGCTCCAGCACCGCGTCAAAAATCGCCGTGGGCTCGCAGAATTTCTCTATCTGCATGGCGGTGGAGTGCAGCCGTCTGAGGCACTCGCTTTTGTCTTTGTAGCCCAGCTTTGATTTCTCTATGCAGTCTCCCAGAGCCCTTATGCTTTCGTCATAGATTTTTGTGGGCACGGGGAACGGACGTCCGTCTTTTCCGCCGTGGGCAAAACTGAATCTGGCAGGGTCTGTGAAGCGGCTGGGAGTTCCGTGTATTATCTCGCTAACGAGCGTTAGGCTTTGCAACGTGCGGGGGCCTAATCCCGGAGTAAGGAGGAGCTCCTCAAAGTTATCTGACTGCCGTTCGTAAGCCGTAACGAGCACTGCGCCCAGTCTTTTTAAGTCCACATCAAGCGGTGTTACCTCATGATGGGCAGGCATTGTGTAGTTTCTAAAACTATCGTTAGCGAAAAACTGTGAATTTTGATGAATACGACCGTTAGTTAGTTGATTTTCGCTTGTGGCACAAAGGTTTTTCTCTTCCGCAAACAGTTCCAGCTGCTCTGCGGTAGGTTTCCTTTGCTCAAGCGGATTTCCGAATTCCGCTATGTCCTTTAACTCCGAGATTATGCGCTCCGGCTTTTCTTTGGAGATGGCCAATATGCTTTTCCGGGTGGGGTCCGCGTTTTTGGCTGAAAGGTTTAATATAAGCCCCTGATTTTCGCCGGTAACGCCCGTGTGCGGCTCCTCCACAAACGAGGAGATTTTTTCGGAGTGCCAGTGGTAGCGTCTGGCGGTTTTGGAGCCGACGTTCATGCCCTGCTGCACTATGGCCCAGTCGCCGTTTGATGCCAGGATGAAGTTATGCTGATAGAGCTGGAAGCCGTCCTGGACCGCAGTGTTATCTATTTTTGCCGCGAGCCTGGATGCTTTGACCAGACTTGTTCCGTCCAGCCCTGTTTTTTCTGCCAGGAACATAAGCTCGTCCGGGGTCTGCCGTGAGTATTTTCCGCGCCCGCCGCACACGCACAGCCCGAATTCCCTGGCGTTCGCGTTTATCCCGCGTTTCAGCGCATACATGACGCTTGTGGTTATTCCGCTGGAATGCCAGTCCATGCCGAGCACCGCTCCCAGGCTCTGGAACCACAGAGGATCGCTCAGCCGTTTTAAAACCTCTTTCTGCCCGTACTCCATCAGAAGCGATTGGATGATAAGCGTTCCTAAATCACGCATTCTGTCCGCGAGCCATTTGGGAACCGTGCCGTAATGCAGCGGAAGGTCCGCATGCCCGGAGTGTTTTATTAAAGGCATTACTCTAAGAATTCCCTCAGCGCCTGTGCGAACGAGGCGTTAAGCTCGGACTCCAGCGCGTCGTAGATTTTTTTGTCCACGAGGGCCTCTGCCTCGGTAAAGCCCGCTATGCGTGGCAAATTTTTATTGTAAGTGAAAAGATTCTCTTTGCCGTTGTGTATGGCCACCGTTATTCCGGGCTCAGCGGTTATGCTCTGCTCGTGATAGGTTTTATTCGGCTCCACGGAAACGCTGACCGTATACACGTAGGATTTTGATGAGATTATGAAATTCTCGCTCACGAAAAAAGACTCAGCGATGCGCCGTATGCGGTTGTCTTTGTCTCCGCTAACGATCATGTTCATAACGCAGTTCATTCTGGCGGACTCCATCAGGCTTTGTATGGAGGCGATTCTGTCTCTGTCCGCCGTGTAGAATTCCTCGCTCGGGGGATACAGGGTCTGCGCGAAGTCCAGCCGGGTAACGAATGTCTGTGAGTTGGAATTCGTGGATTTTAGGCGTGATATTTTTTTAAGCAGATCCTCTTCTTTTATGGCGGCATCGTAAAGATAGTCAAATTCTTTTTTAGACTGAGTAAGTTTTTTCTCGTAGATTTTCCATGCCTCCCGGCGGTTTATGTACGAGCACGCTATGTACTGCCCGGTGGTTTTGTCGAGCCAGGGCTGTGTGTGCCCCACCGCAAACAACGTGAGGTCAGAGTTTATGGTCACATTCCTTTGAAGCATGCTCTCCTGCGAGGTGGTTTTTCCAGACGCGTTGGTCATGATCTGTGAGGCTTGTGTGGTTGTCTGCACTGAATGCTCGAAGTACCGAGCCAGCTCCGCGTCTGAGAAAGCTATGGCTGAGGCGGCGCTCTCTCCGTAACCCAGCCGCGCTATGTAGTTCTCGGAAGGATATGCGTAAAGCACGCCCTCATCATCCGCCCACAAAGGCCTGGCCTGGTTCTGCACGGAGGAGCAGCTTACAGAAAGAAGGGCTAAAAAAACTGCGGGAATGGAAAGTACGCT
Organism: Treponema sp.; assembly: GCA_022510925.1. Lineage (GTDB taxonomy): Bacteria > Spirochaetota > Spirochaetia > Treponematales > Treponemataceae > Treponema_D. Next base: position 25,073 of record JAFLSO010000014.1, on the reverse strand, counting down.
TTTCATTTTGTCTCCGTAAGATTGAAATAAGTCCCGTTCCGTTACAGCGCAGGAACAGATTGCTATAGCCTGTGTATCCCTATGCCAAACGAAAAATTAAAAGAGTTGAAGGTGCCCAAGTCCGCGATATATTTCGTTGTGTATGAGATGCCCAGCGTGAGATAGTCCATGAAGATAAGGTCTGCGCCTGCAAACGCCTTAAGATACAGCCTGGTTTTCAAATCGCTGTCTGTGAATAAAACCTCAGAGTTCAGGACAGAGAGCCCCAGGCCCACGCCCGCATAAGGACGCAGCATCAGATTGTTAAAGCCGAAAGAGAAGCTTAGTCCTCCCAGTATTCCAAAGTCCGCTATGGACAATTCCGCGTCGCCGCTCAGTTTGAATGTGGAATTCCCTATGTCACCGCCGCCGAAGAAAATGCTCTTGCCGCCCAGAAACTGCAGGTCAAGGGTGAAGCATTCTCCGTAGATGTCATTGTTCTCTATGCCTAGCTCAACAAACATGCCGGAGCGCTTTATCTGGTTGCTCAGGAAATTCTGCTTGCGGACCTGGGCCAGCCTTGCGCGGTACATATCCTCTTCCTGCTTTTTCTGTTTTTTGATTTCCTCTATCTGCTTGCGCGCCAGCTCGCGCTCCTCTTCCTGCTGCTGCTTTATGGCCGCTTTCTCCTGATCAAGCGCGCGTTTTTTCTCCGCCTCGAAGCCGGTCTTGCTCATGTTGTACACGGCCTCGTCATTTGACATTTTGATTATACGGAAATAGTACGGCTGAAGCTTATACAGGTCCTCCTCCTGCGAGTATCTGACCTCCACCGCTATTTCTGAGTAAAGGTACGGCACCGACACATGGAAGAAGAAATCCGCCTTTGTAACTAAGTCCCGGTATTCCTCATACGCCTGCCTTGATTTGGGATTGTCGGCGTTGAATGCCTTTATGTCCGGCGGCTCTTTTCCCGTCATCAGCGTGTATGAGATTGCGGCGTCAGGCAGAATCACGTCGCTCGAATCTATTTTAGGAATGCCGGTCGTTCTGAATGATGTGTGGACCAGCCAGTTAAAATCATTGCCGTCAAATTCATCCACCTTCAGTGTCACAAAATCGTTTCCCTGGTCTATGGAGCGGAACACGTAGAAAGTCTTCTCCATCTCGCTGAGGTTCTGCCTTATCTGCGCCTCGTAGGAGTCAAGTCCGGGCTTTGCGCTCGCGTTCAGTTTCTCTATGGTGGACTTTTTGAGCCTGTCGTACTTGGAGACTATATCGTTTATCTCGCTCGCACGGAATTTGCGCGCAAGCTCGGTGGGCATTCCGTCGCGGTCGGTGTCGCCTTTCTGCCACGGCTCGTTCTCTTTCGCCTGGACTTCCGCCCGGCACATGGCGTCGTAATATTCTTCTGTCTGCTTTATGTTCTGCGCAAGGACCTGCTTAAGATGCGCATAGCTGGCCTTGTCATCCTCTATCAGCTCTATGCGCCTCTTCATGGAAAGCTGCTTGAGAACCTCCTGCCTCAGCGCCGCCCTGCGGTCCTCAAGCAGCTTAATCTCTTTATTTATCTCGTCCTGTTTCTTTGCGTCCAGCTCCTCCAGCTCCTGCCTGCGTTTGGCCGCGTTCATCTCCTCTTCCTGCTTCCTGCGCTGCGCCTCCTCCGCCTGCTGGCGCGTCCTTTCCAGCATGTCCAGTTTAAGCTGAAGGGCCTGGGCTTTGGACGCCGCCTCCGCTTTCTCCTGCTCTGTATTGGCGCTGTCCTTGAGAGCCTGCTTTGCTTTCTCCGTCTCCTCAATCTGCTGTATTATGTCTGAGATGTAGATTTTGTTCGCGTCGGCGGAGCTTTCCTTGTGCAGAAGCTGCGTGACCAGCCCAGACGGAATGCCACTGATATGCTTTGATTTTTGCAGGTAAACCAGCGTCTCGTAAGCCAGCTTGTCCACGCTCACGTCAGCGGCGGCCTCGTTAAGCGGAAGTCTGTCGGTGGAGACAATGGACTTAAGGTTCTTGCTCTCTATCTCCGAGATTTTGCAGGAAAGCCTGCACTTAGAGCCGCCCTCCCTCTCAAAAAAGAAAATGACCGCTAAATCCGCGCGGCTGTCCTTGTCAGTGGCGTATGCGGAATTCTCGCTCCCCATGCCCACTGCGGCGTCTATCTGCGACTGTTTCTGAATCTGGCGCATGTTCTCGTCCACGCTTGATGTGCGGACGCTTATCTGAGGCACGCCGAGTATGTCCTGCAAAAACCTGTTGTATGCTGAGTTAACGTACGAGCGGCTCTCCTCATTCAGGATGGAAACAGAGGAAGTGTCCAGCTCCACTTTAAGAATCAGTTCTCCGTTAGGGGCTGCGAACGCGCTCAAAGAAAAAACAAAAGAACAAACCAAAAGCATGGCACAAAAACGCGGCACCTTGAATGCGGAATTATTCTTAAGCATACAATAATATTACCATTATGCCGGAAAAAATCAACACTCCGTGAATTGCCACATAAAGAATTTATTGTTATGGACGTGACTTTTCTCCGTGCAGGAGAATATGCGCGCGGAACATTCATAAACGCTCCGTGCCCCGCTTTCCGGGGCTTACGGTGCCATGCACGCGCTTTGCGCCCCCTCCAATCGGGCGTAAGTCTCCGGGCGACATCCTCCTCGGGCAAATCTTCTCCCCTGCGACTGTAATTACTTGACAAATAATATTATTTGCGATATAGTATTGCTATGAAAATAATATTTCACATTGAATAGGAGTAGCGTGAATGATGTTCAATACGGGGGCCGCACTGCTGGATGCCGTGGTTCTTGCGGTGGCGGCCCAGGACAGCGGGGGCACTTACGGATATAAGATAACGCAGGACGTGCGCGCTGTGCTTGACGTCTCGGAAAGCGCGCTGTACCCCGTGCTAAGAAGGCTTCAGACCGGCGGGCTGCTCAGGACCTATGACCAGGAATTCAACGGAAGGAACCGCCGCTACTATAAAATCACCGCGCAGGGAAAAAAAGAGCTGGAGTCTTACCGGCAGGACTGGAAAATGTATACGGAAAAAATAAATGACATTCTTTTCAATAACATAACAGAGGAGAATTAGGATGACACGTCAGGAATATCTTTCTGAATTAAGGTACTGCCTTAAGACCCTGCCTGTGGAGGAGCAGGAGGAGGCGCTGGAATATTACCGGGGCTACTTTGAGGATGCGGAGGACGACGAGAGGGTGATGCGGGAATTCGGAAGCCCCGAGGAGCTTGCGCAGGGCATAGTGTCCAAATTCGCGAGCGTGCCCGCTGTAAGCCGCAAGTCCGGCAGCACGGATGGCGAGGGAACCTATGGGAATTTCAGCGAGCAGGAGGTCCACAGCCTGGACATTTCCGTGGGAATCGCCGAGGTTGTCATAACTGGAGAGGGCGATGATTTTTCCGTGGAATACCGCAATCTTTTTCCGGGCGACATAAAATGCACGCTCTCGCCGTTCGGCACTCTCTGCGTGGAGAACAACAGGCGCATCCCTGACTTCACGCTTTTTAAGAGACGCGATGACGGCGGTGTGAACCATGCCCGCGTTCTTATAAAGATTCCTGCCAAGTGCAGGCTTAGCCTTCTGCGCGTTCACGTGGATGCCGGATCTCTTGTCACCAAAAATGTATGCATAGAGGCACAGCGCATATATGCGGACGTGGGCGCGGGAGACCTGAGGCTCACCGGTGTTTATGGCGGCGCGGCGGACCTCCATGCGGGAATGGGGCATCTTCTGTATAAAGGAAAAGCCACCGGCCTGATACGGGTTGAGTGCGGCATGGGGCAGGTGGGGCTTGAGCTTAACGGCGATGTCCGGGACTACTCCATAGATGCTAAGGTTGGATTTGGCTCCGTGAGGCTGAACGACATAAAAAAGAACGGTATAGGGAACCTGGAGTGCAAGGAAAGAAAAGCAAACCATTTTTCCGTGAGCTGCGGGTTTGGTGAAGTTTATATTTTAGTCAACGAGGTTTAAAGATGAGCAAACGTTTTTACAAATCACAGGAAAGAAAAATCTGCGGCGTATGCGGAGGGATAGCCGAATACTTTGACTTCGACCCCTCGCTTGTAAGGGTTTTGTATACGGTCCTTACATTATGCACCAGCCTGTTCCCCTGCATAATTGTGTACATAGTGCTGGCGTTTGTTATGCCCGACCGTCCGTCTGCGGAGGAAAACTGGGATAACATGAAGCGCGCGAACGACTACACGGAGAAACCCGCTGACAAGGAGTTCAACAGCTACTTCAAGAAAGAAAAGAAAGAGAGAAATTCCGCGGACTAGAATCAGGCCTGTCCGGTGAATTTTAGTTTTATATAAAACTGTTTTCACGCATGGCCTTATACTGCATCCTGGTTCCGGCATATCTTTATGCGGGAGAATTTTGTCCGCCATATCGTCTTTAACAGGAAGCCTTATCGTGCTATACTCTGGCTTATGATAAAGGCTCCCATAAAAGACGCAGAGCTTAACGGGCATCTGCAGAAACTCCCTAAGGATGACATGGCGATTTTTGTTATGGCCGACGGACGTGTGCGTGGCGCCCTGTTTCACGGCACTCATTTTGTAAACCAGATGCGCGCTCAGCACGACACGGGAATCCTTGAGACCATGGTTCTGGGACAGGCCGTTTTATGCGGCGCCCTGCTTATTCCCACCATGAAAGGCCGCGAGCACATCGGCTGGAGATACGAGGTTGCCGGACCTGCCGAGGGATTCTCCGTGGAGGCGGACTCCTCCGGGTATGTGCGCGGCTATCTTTTTACGGAGAGCATACCTGTGGAAAAACCGCTTGACAGCTGGAATCTGGCACCGTTTTTGGGCGAGGGAACCATGACAGTCTCAACTCTGCGGGAGAACGACAAGGCGCCTTCCGTAAGCTCCGTGAATGTCTTTAATAAAAATATCGCGCAGGATTTGGCGTGGTATTTCAGCCAGAGCGAGCAGATAAACACAGCGTTCAACACCGGCATACAGATGGATGCGAAGGGGCGAGTGATAGGCGCGGGCGGACTTTTCCTGCAGGTTATGCCCGGCACAGGGGGCACAAAAAAATTCGGCGCGCAGACGGGCTCCGCCTCTGACAAAGCCGCCGATGACGGGCTTCTTTCCCGCGTGGAGACTGCATTTAAAACCGCTCCCTCTTTAGGCCAGTGGTTCTCAGAGGGCGGCAGCATAGAGGACATAGTTTACGGTCTGTTCAGGGAATTCAAGCCTAGCATCGCATTGCACCGCGACATAAGGTTCGACTGCCCCTGCAACCGGGATACTTATCTGGATTACATAAGGCATCTTCCTTCTGACGAACTAACGGACATTAGCAAAAACGGCCCTGATCCGCTGGAGATTACATGCAGGAACTGCGGCTCCGTGTACAAAATCCCTGTCTCAGATATATTTAACTAACGATAGTTTGTAAAAATGACAAAATTTGCTGGGAATTTGGAAAATCATTTGTCCACATTAACGACCGTCTGGCGAGGAAAAGATGGAAATTCATCCCTTAGCACCAACGAACTAACGTTAGTTAGTAAAACGCTTTTGAAATTGCAGAGAGGTCTTACCGGCGACAGGCTCCTTGCCGGAAAAGACTATATGCAGGACAAAGAGATTCTGGGCGCGTACCTGCTGTATTATTGGCCCTCATCCTATATGCAGATTTGCAGGGCGTTCTCTTTTTTAGAAGATAATCCCGCTGATTTTTCAGGGAAAGTCAGCATACTTGATGTGGGCTCAGGTCCTGCTCCTGCGAGCGTGGCGTTGTGCGACTGCATAAAAAGCATTTCATCTGTACCCATGGAATTTGACGTTACTTTGCTGGATTCAAGCGAGAGGGCTTTGTCCTGCGGTAAAAAGATTTTTGAGAAAGACCTGCCGGACGTTAATGTAAGGGTACAGACCGCTTCCCTGGAGAAAGGGGATTTCCTTGCGGCGGACAGAAAATTCAACGTGATAGTTATGAGCCACGCGCTTAACGAGCTGTGGAAGAATCTGCCCCCGGAGCAAAGCGCCGAAAATCGCGTGAGGCTCTTGGAGTCTTTGTGCGCCCTGCTTTCAGACGGAGGGCTTCTTTTTTTATGTGAGCCGGCGCTTCTCTCCTCAAGCCGAGCTTTGATTGGGGCGGTCCAGAAACTGCTGGAGTCAGATACCGTGGGGATGTCAGCGCTCGCACCGTGCCTTGGCGGCGGAATGTCATGCCCCGCGCTCAAAGCCGGAGCCTCCTGCACGTGCCACGCGGATTTTATCTGGAATCTCCCACCGCTTGTGAAGGCGCTCGCTGAGAATGCCGGGCTTTCACGTGAGCATGTGAAAATGACGTTCTTTATTCTTAGAAAGTCAGGCTCGCCAGCGGAAAGCAAAGCGGGCTGTCAGGAGAATCCGGATGATTTTGTTTACCGCGTGGTAAGCGAGCCCATGCTTAACAAAGGCGGAAGGGTGCGTTATTTGATTTGCGACGGAAAGGACAGGTTCCCTTTTTCAGCCAGAAAAGATGACGCGCACGCACGGGAAATAGGATTCTTTGATTTAAAGCGCTACGATAAGATTCTTTTAAAGGACGCGCAGCCGCGGGGCGACGGGGAAAGAGCCGCTTTAGGTGTGTCAGAGAAAACTAAAATCACTCTTCTGTAGGCGCAAGGCTGTTTCCCACATCAAGCCCTTCCGATATATCCGCGCCTATGCTGTTCGCCTGTCCGAATTTTATGGGGTCGAAATTCCTGTACTTGAGCGGCGTCATTCCTTTGTAACGCCTGAACGTTTTTATAAAATACGAGAAATCATTGAATCCGCAGTTATACGCTATGTCCGGCAGCTTATCCTCCGTCTCCCTCAGCATGTTGCATGCCCTGTTTATGCGGAACCAGTTCAAATATTCTATGGGTGACTTCTCCATCATCTCACGGAATATGCGGCAGAAATATTTAGGAGAAAGACCCGCTATGTCGGCCATCTGCTGCAACGTAAGGTCCTGGCTGAAATTGTTTCGTATAAGGTTCAGCACAAGGTCCAGCTGGTCATTCCTCGCCCTCTTGTGCGCGGGAAGAATTTTCTTTTCCCTGTACAAGCCTTCTTTTTTCATCAGGCCTAAGAACATCAGGAGGCATCCGCTTGAAATCATTTCGTAGCCGGAAGGATGCGCCTTTATGTTCTCGAAAAGCTGTAGGCCCAGGGAAAGTATGTCCTTGTGGTCGCTTGTTATGTGGCTTTCCAAAGAGACGGTGCTGCTCACAATATCGTTTATGAAAAGATCGGACGCATAGCTGTGCAGGCGGACCATGTCTATGTCGAACACAATGCTCTCGTAAAGCGCTAGTCCTTTTACCTGGGCATCCCCGTGGATGACTTTTCCGGGGATAAGGCAGAAGTCGTCTTTCTTCATGTGAATCTCGTGGTTGTCCATGAATAAGTTATACTCGCCGGAGATTATATGAATCAGCTCAAATTCGTTATGCCAGTGCAGCCACAAATCATAATACTTGTTCGCGGTGTTGCACAGATTGTATTGCAGCGGATAGATTATGGAGCCCCTCTGCTGCTCCTCATGCACGGGAACCTGCTCCTTAAGCGGCACCGACTTTTTCCGTGTCTCTGTCTCCGGGCGAATCTCTTTTGGTTGCTTAGATACTTTTGTCATATTTTATAAGAATTATATCACTATTCAAAAGCGATGTTCAAGAATATAATTTGCCTATGATGAAGAAATTTTCTTTTGGCGCGCCGGTGTACACGGGTGCAGTCGAGGCTGATTTTCCGGCGGAGACAGGGGATGTTCCTTTTGGTACTTTAGTACAGAAATGGCCGCTGAAATGGGAATTTCACCTGGAAAAACATGATATTGTTTACGGTCTTGGCGAAAGCGTAAGAGGCATGAACAAGCGGGGGTTCAGATATGTGAGCTGGTGCTCGGACGTTCCAAACCAGCATGAGAACACGCCCAGTATGTACGGCGCGCATAATTTTCTGCTTGTTTTTGGAAAAAAGATTTTCGGAATTTTTTTTGATACGGCATCTGAGATAACATTTGACGTGGGGTGGGAGGACTGCGACAGGCTCACCGTAACCACGGAGGCCACTGGCGCGGACGTTTATTTTTTTACCGCAGATGATAAGGGCCGCTCTCCGTCGGAACAGCTTCGCGGGATTGTAAAAGAGTTCCGCGCGCTTATAGGGCAGAGCTACATTCCTCCTCGCTGGGCATTCGGCCTGCAGCAGAGCAGATGGGGATACCGCACTGAGGATGACGTGCGTGCGGTGGTGAAAGGTTACAGGAGCCTGGGCCTGCCTCTGGACTCCGTGTGCCTGGACATAGATTACATGACCGACTATGAAGATTTTACGGTGGACGAAAAAAAGTTTCCTGATTTTTCTTCCCTTAACAAGGAGCTCTCCGCGCAGGGAATACACCTTGTTCCCATAATAGACGCGGGAGTGAAGGCCCGGGAAGGATATTCCGTTTATGAGGAGGGGATGAGAGGCGGATATTTTGTCACAAAAGAAGACGGCTCTGTTTTTACTGCGGGCGTGTGGCCGGGAAAATCCCACTTCACCGATTTTTTTAAAGACGAGGCGCGCGCATGGTTCGGAGAGAAATACCGTGCGCTCACGGAGCAGGGCATCGAGGGGGTCTGGAATGACATGAACGAGCCCGCTATGTTCTACAGCGAGGAGAGTTTAAAATCCGCGTTTGAGAGAATAAAAGCTTTTGAGGGAAAGAATCTGGACATAAACACGTTCTTTGAATTCTCGGATTTGGCGGGAAGCACTTTCAACAGGCGGGATGACTACGAGTGCTTTTATCATGAGATTCCCCACAGACCGGATGGACATAAAGCAAGCGGAAAAATCCGTCACGACAAAATCCACAACATTTACGGAGCCTGGATGACACGCGCCGCCTGGGAGGGGCTTTCAAGAATCAGTCCTGAGAGACGGATGCTGATTTATTCACGCGCAAGCTGCATAGGCGCGCACAGATACGGGGGCATCTGGCAGGGAGACAACGCCTCCACCTGGGCGCATCTTCTTATGGAGATAAAAATGATGCCGGGCCTTAACATGTGCGGCTTTCTTTATAACGGCGCGGACATAGGCGGGTTCGGCGGGGATGCCTCCCGGGACCTGGTGATGCGCTGGCTCTCGTTCGGTGTGTTCACGCCTCTTATGAGAAATCATGCCGCATGGAACACCCGGGAGCAGGAGTGCTATGCCTTCAAAAATCCCGAAGGCTTTAAAAGCATACTCGATTTGCGCTATGCGCTGATTCCTTACCTTTACAGTGAGTTCATAAAATGCGCGGTGAGCGGGGAGATGCTCATGCGGCCGCTGTCGTTTGATTTTGATGATGAGACGGGACGTGCCGGCGGAACGGAGGACCAGCTCATGGTGGGAGAGGGAATCATGATTGCCCCGGTCTACACACAAAATGCCAGAGGCAGGCTTGTGTATTTACCCGAGGACATGACGATGGTCCGCTGGGAGAATTCCATGCCTTCCTGCACGGAGATGCCGGCCGGTGACCATTACATAGACATCCCCGAGGAAGTGGTGGTGTTTTTCATAAAGCACGGAAAATGCGTGCCTCTGGCCCGGCCCGGACTTTGCACAAAGGATGTCTCTGCCAAAGAGATGTGCCTTCTGGGCACTGGAACAGAGTATGCCCTCTATGATGATGACGGCTACACCAGAAATATAGACTTGACGAACGTTAGTTTGCTTAAAAAGAACTAATCGGATTCTCAACCTTTCTTTTGCTCTGTTTTTTTCTGTGCGAGGGGTTTTTTACGAGAAAAATTGCCTGCGTTTTTAAATCTACTAATTAACGTTAGTTAGCAACAGGTGCCAAACGGTCATAGTTTCCTAGAAAGCCTTGTTCTCACAGAATTTTATTCCAGCTCCAGAAACACAAATCCTAGCGAACGTAAATTTAATCCCTCCGCGTGGTGGCTTAATAGCAAACGACCGTTAGTTTTATCTGAATCCAAGGTAATGTCTTCCCCGCTGAAATTAAATGCCGCGAAAATCTTTTTCCCGCTTTCGGGGTCAGTTTTTATGATGCGCAGAATTCTGGAATCCTCTTTAAAAGACTCATCATAAACAAAGTGAATGTCCATGGAGCGCAGGGCAGGATTTGTTTTTCTGAGGCGTATCAGATTTTTCATGAAGCCAAGCTCGGTTTTGTAATCTCCGGCATCCATTTCTTTCCACGGCATGCATCTGCGGCAGTCCGGGTCTTGCCCTCCCTCAAGCAGGACTTCCGTACCATAATAAATGCACGTGGAGCCGGGTATAAGAAAAAGCAGGGCGAGCTGCAGCATGGCGCTGTCACGGCTCTGGGATTTGGTGACCAGACGGGGCGTGTCGTGGCTGTCAAGCTGATTTAAAAGTACCTTCTCCGTCTGCTCATAATACATGGTGAGGCATTGGTTTATCTGATGCTCCAGGCTTTTTGCTGTGAGCGTTTTATCCAGCGCAAAGCCAAGGATGGCGTTTCGCAGCGGATAGTTTATCACGGAGTCAAACTGATTGCCGCGTAGCCACGGCATGGCATGGTTCCATATCTCACCCACGATGAAAAAATCATCTTTTAGCGCGCGCATGGCATAATGAAGCTCCGTGCAAAGCTGGTGGGAGATTTCGTTGGCCACGTCTAGGCGCAGCGCGTCTATGTCGTATTCTTTTACCCAGTGCGTACAGACATCTATTATGTACGAGCGCACCTGGGGATTGTTCGTGTTGAGTTTGGGCATGGAATCCGTGAGCGCGAACGAAAAGAATTTCCCGTTAGCGGCGGCGTCCGTGGGATGGTCCGCGAAATTAAAATCGTTTATTATGTACCATGACGCGTATTCAGAATTCTCCCGGTTCTTTAGAACATCCTGCCATGCAAAGAAATCCCAGCCGGAATGATTAAACACTCCGTCCAGCATGACACGCATTCCGTGCGCGTGCGCTTTCTGAACCAGCTCCGTCATGTCCTCGCGCGTGCCGAATTCCGGGTCAATCTGCAGGTAATCCGTGGTATCGTATTTGTGCTGGGAGTGCGAGAGATTCACAGGATTCAAATAAAGCCCCGTGATTCCTAGGTCCTGTAGATAGTCAAGCTTGTCTATTATGCCGCGCAGGTTTCCTCCGTAGCGCTCGTTGTTTTTTACCGTATGCCCGGGCTTTCCCCAGGGAAGCAGGGTGTGCGGATCCGCGGGATTCTCTCCGTGACAGAAACGTGCCGGAAAAATCTGGTACCAGACAGTTCTCTCTGCCCATGAGGGATGAGAGCAGACATCGCAGGAATTTATCCATGGAAAAATGAAAAGGACATGCTCGTCTAAAATGGATTCGTCTGATTTAAAATCTTTTGAATCAAAAAGTCCGTCCTCGAAAAAAAACTTGCGCTCCTCTCCGGACTTTACCTCAAAATAGTATTTGCATCTTTTAAAAGGAGGCTTTACTACGGCGCTCCACAGAAAATGCGCCTGGGTTTCCTTGCGGTCCAGAAGAGGGATTGCCTCCCTTTTCCATGTCCAGTTCTTTCCGTCTGCGCATTCCGCCATGAACGGGTCGCCCCAGACAAGGGACACGGAGTCTATGTCCTTTGCAGTCTGTATGGTTATCTTTAACTCGTCCTGATTTATGGGATAGCAAAACGTGTCGTAGGCGTGATGCGCTATTGCCGAAAAGTCCATGTGTTTCTCCTGCCGATATTTTAGCATGTAAAAGAGAAAAACCCATAATGTTTTATTCACAAAAAAATATAAATATAGTACGATTCGCCTTGCATGCGGATTTTCAGAACAGCTCAGCCAGGGAATTGAAATTCCGCATGAATACCGGCTCCAGATATGCCGCGGAGGACGCCTCCAGACTTTTGAGCACCTGTCGTATTCCGTTTATTGTGCCGGAGGAGATTATAATCTCACAGTAACCTTTTTCCCTCTCCTGCCTGGCGGCGGTATTGTGTATCTGCCTTACTAAGGAGATTCCCTGCGTCTCAGAAAGATTTCTGAGCTGCTCCTCCCCCATGAGCGGAAGCTTGAAGTTGCACGCGAAATTCCTGAGCGAGAGGCCGTTTGTCTTTCCCAGTGCCAGGCATGTAAGCATCTGCGCCACGGAGATGCCACAGCCTGCCGCATAAGTTTCCGTCATGCCCGAAAGCCTTGCGTTTATCTCTATGACGTACCATGCGCCGTCTTTAAAAATCAAGTCCACCTGCGCGGCCCCGTTTAGTTTTAAAAGCTCAGCAAGACGGACCATCTCTTCCTTAAGAAAAGAGATTCTGAACCGCTCGTCTTGTGCGGGGCCCAGTTTTATGCTTTGCTTGGGGCTTGTGATGCCGTAGCGGTTTACCGAAAAAAAGAACGGCGGAAGCACAGTGTAGTTTCCCGGCGTGCCGTAAATCTCAAGCCCCGCCTGTATGCCGTCTATGTATTCCTCCACGATGCGGTCTCCTGTGGTGCGCGGACTTTTCAAATAATGGTGCGCCTCTTTAAAAGTTCCGGCAAGCTCCGCGCCATAGGAGCTCAGGCCCGCGCAGTCTTTGATTACCACTGGCAGCGGCATTTTCTTAAGCTCATGCAATACCGCCTCCTTGTAGACGTTCGTGCTGATTGACCTGCTGCCCCGCTCGCACCAGAAAAGCCCGTGATGCACATGCAGCGCGCGCGGCACGGAAAAGCCATGCTCCTCCAGAAAATTATGCGTCGCGGATTTGTCCATGCACAGCCGTGCGGTTTTTAGCGGATGGCAGATGGTCCTTATGCCCGCGTGGGTAAGCTCCTCCGCCACAAGCGCGTCCTGTACGGAAAGCCAGTCGTAGGGCGGAGTCCAGAATGTGGCGGCTACGGCCACGTCGGGCGAGAGTGAGATTATTTTTTCTGCGGTCCGGGAGACATCCTCGTCTTTAAGGATAAAGTATTTTACGCGGCCGGATTTATTTTCGTTTTCCCGCGCGCTCATGCCCGAGATAAGGAATGTGCCCGGCTCCGCTGAGACTATGATGAATTCATGCTCAGGATAAATTGAGGCGCAGTCCTCCCAGTCTTTCCCGCATGACGGATAGCGGCTGTTTCTTATGATCTGAGAATTGAATGCGGATGAATTTGTGCTGTAAAAAACGACGCGCATTTTACAGGATTGTATCATTATTTTCTTCAAGAGTACATCGCGCGGCAGACCTACGCCCGATTGGAGCGGCGAGCGCAGCGAGTTGCGGAGCAATGGAGTTTACGGAACCGCGGAAAGCGGGGAGCTTGGAGCGGATAATATGTTTTACGCGGAAATGAATCCGGGCGGAAAGAAATTACGTGCGGAAAATTTTTAAAGTGAGCGAGCGTTGCCGTATGCGGATTTTTTATGCTATTATAGTTGCGGTTTTAATTTTTAGCGCAGACAGGCGGAGGATATTATGGGCGGTATTACCACAAAGCGCACTGATTATATTTCATGGGATGAGTATTTTATGGGCGTGGCTCATCTTGCGAGCTTTAGGTCCAAGGACCCTAATTCTCAGGTGGGCGCGTGCATAGTGAGCGAGGACAATAAAATTCTTTCCATGGGCTACAACGGATTTCCCCGGGGCTGCTCCGATGATGAGTTTCCGTGGGCGCGCGAGGGCGAGGTCCTGGACGTGAAGTACACTTATGTAACGCACAGCGAGCTGAACGCGATTCTGAATTTCAGGGGCGGCTCGCTTGAGGGCAGCAAAATGTTTGTGACCATGTTTCCGTGCAATGAGTGCGCCAAGGCGATAATTCAGGCGGGCATAAAAACCGTGGTGTATGCCGTGAACAAATATGACGGCAGCCCCAGCGTGGAGGCATCAAAGCGGCTTATGAACGCCGCAGGGGTAAGGTACTATCAGTATCAGGACACGGGCCGCAGGATAGAGATAAACGTTTAGGAAATTTACAAGGCGCGAGAACCCGCGGTGCGGAAATGTAAGTTTAAGGCACCGGGATTTTCGCGCCGGTCAGAAAGATATTCTTTGCGCGGATTATTTTTTCAGCAGTGCGGCGAACGGATTGTAAGTCTCGCCGTCATCGTCATTGGAATGGCTATTTAAATACTCGCTCGCGTTGTCCTGCTCCTCGTTTGAGACCACAGGTGTCAGAGATATGCGTTTTTCCTCCGTGTCTATTTTCTCCACGACCACGTTTAAAGTGTCTCCCGCACTGTAGACTTTCTTTAAGTTTGTGCTGCGCTCCACCGGAAGCTTTGAGATGTGCACCAGACCGTCCACTCCGGGCGCCAGAGTTATGAACACTCCGAAGTCCGCCACGCGGCTGATTGTTCCGTTAAGCTCCGTGCCCGCCGGGAATTTTTTCTCTATGCCGTCCCAGGGGTCTTTTTCCAGAACCTTAGTGCTCAGGCTTACGCGCTCATGTGCCCAGTCCGTTTTTATGACCTTTGCCGTGACCTCCTGCCCCACGCTCAGAACATCCTCCACATTGCTCACACGGACGCGGCTTATCTCGCTTATCGGCAGAAGCGCCTCAAATCCGTTTACGTTCACGAATGCCCCGTAGCTCTGTATGCGCGTGACTTTTCCTGTTACGGTCATGCCCTCTGTGATTTCCTGCGCCAGGCGCTCTAATTTCTGCGCGGCGCTGTCCTCCAGAATTGCCCTGTTAGAAAGTACTATGTTTTTCCCCTCGTTCTTATACTCGGTGATTTTAAAAGTCATGTGCTGGCCCATATACTCAGCGGGCTCCTTTTTCTCACGGTAGCCCATCTGCGAGTACGGGCAGAACGCGCGTGATGTTCCGACCATAACTTCAAATCCGCCCTTTATCTCTTTGGTAACATGGCCTTCCACAGGAATCGAATTCTTGTACGCGTTCTCTAAAAGAGACTTGTCCGTCTTGCCGCCGGAAATCTTTGTGGTAAAATGAAGCTCGTCCTGCCGGTTCCCCACAAAGTAGACTTTAATTTTATCACCCTCTTTTATGCTTACGTTCCCGTCGTCATCCGTGAATTCCGCTTTATCTACAAAGCCCTCGCTTTTTAGCCCCAGGTCTATGAATACGGTGTCGTTTGAGACGGCCACCACGGTGGTCTCCACAGCCTGACCGGGCTCGTAAAGTTTTTTCATTTTGTTCTCCATCAAATAAACTTTGCGTATGATACAAGTTTTTTATGATTATTACAATAATTCAAAAATCAGCGGC
Organism: Treponema sp.; assembly: GCA_022510925.1. GTDB lineage: Bacteria > Spirochaetota > Spirochaetia > Treponematales > Treponemataceae > Treponema_D. The sequence continues at coordinate 9,920 of JAFLSO010000014.1, read as the reverse complement.
GGATTTATTCGGACGGAATTTTCTTCTGCGGGAATTTATGGCCGCGTAAAACAACTCGCCTGTTCTTTTTCCCCGCTTTCCGGGGCTCACGGTGCCATGCACGCGCTTCGCGCCCCCTCCAATCGGGCGTAGGCTTTTCCGGCTCTCCGCAAGAATTACCTTCATCTTAAATCGCCTTTACAAATCATTCTGATGATGATAAATTCCAAGCGCACTGAAATCCCTGCTCCCATAGTTAAATCGCGCGGGAACAAAAGAGCTGTAAAATGATAAAAGGTAGATTCGCGCCTTCTCCCAGCGGGCGTATGCATTTAGGTAATGTTTACACGGCGCTTATGTCATGGCTGCTCGCCAAAAGCAAGGGCGGAGAATGGATTCTGCGCATAGAGGATTTGGACAGGCAGAGATGTAAAAAAGAATTCGCGGATTTAATCATGGAGGACCTTTCGTGGCTGGGGCTTGAGTGGGATGAGAAGCCCGTGGCTTTTCAGAGCGCCCGCACGGAGATTTATTTACGGCATCTTGAAATCTTAAAAAGCAGAGGCGGTGTGTATCCGTGCTTCTGCCGCAGGGCGGATCTTATGGCCTTATCCGCGCCGCATGCCTCGGACGGAACGCCAGTTTACTCCGGCACGTGTAGGAATCTTCTTCCGCAGGAAATACAGAATAAGCTTAAGGCTCAGAATCCTGCGCTGCGCGTTCATGTTCCTGACACTGAATCACGCTTCACGGACGTGCATTACGGAGAGCAGAGGTGCAATCTGCAGAAAGACTGCGGCGATTTTATTCTGTGCCGCGCGGACGGCAATGTCTCTTATCAGCTTGCGGTTGTGGTGGATGACGCCCTTATGGGAGTTACGCAGGTGGTACGCGGAAACGACCTGCTGCCGAGCACGCATCAGCAGATTTTTTTGTACGGGGCCTTGGGTTTCACTCCGCCGGAATTCTTTCACATTCCCATGCTTCTTTCGCATGACGGAAAAAGGCTTTCCAAGCGGGACTCAAGCCTGAGCATGCAGGAGCTTAGAAAGAATTTCTCCGCGGCGCAGCTGATAGGAAAAATAATGCGCCTGACAGGATTCTTAGAAAAAGAAATACCTCTTACGCCTTTCCAGGCCCTGGAATTCTTCTCAGAGGAGAAACTGCCGCACAAAGACATATATGTTTCCTAGAGTGATTTTCCGCCAACCGCCTCAAAGCTTTTTTCCGTAAGCTCTTTCAGTCTCTCAAAATCCGTGGCCGCGGTAAGTGCCACCGTTATCCAGTGCTTTTTGTTCATGTGATAGGCGGGAAAAACTGAGCGGTTGTCAATAAGCTCCGGGATAATTTCTGAGTCTGCCTTTAAATTCACCACATGAAGTTTTCTGTCTAAGCCAGCGTCACGCGCATAAAAATCCACGCCAGTAAGCGGGCCGTTCTCAGGGAGATTCGACGGGCTCTTTTTTGATAAAAGTTGCCTGTAGGAAATGCTCATTATAAGCGCGAACCATTTGTTGTTCCCGCAGCGGAATACCGCGGCATCTGAGTACGCCTTGTTTGATCGGCTCTCTTTTTTTGCCCGGTCATCTGCCCACGGAAAATCCGCCTTCACGCCAAAGCGTTTTTCGATGAAGTCAACGTAGTCCGCATGCATGTCGGAGCAGGCACAGCAAAGCGCGCGGAATTCATCCACCAGCCCCTGAACCTCAGCCCTTAGTTTTCCCACAAAGGCGCCCCGCGCGGAAGGAACGTCGAAAAGCGCATAGCGCTCGCCGGTCGCGCTATCAAAAACAGAGGCCTCAAAAGTCCGCGCCTCCAAGTCTATTCTTAGCTCCGCGTAGAATTCTCCGTCAGAGATAAATTTCTTACATGCATAGATTTTACTTTCTGCCGCATTCCCGGTTTTTAAATCGCTTTCAGGCTTAAGCCCGAAAGCCGGGAATTTCTCGGCCAGCGGAAGTCCGTCTAAAAAAATATGATTGTAAGTCACCGTCTTGCTCCCTTGAAAATCTCATCCCCGCAGACAAAAGGTCCGCCCCGCGCAAAAGCCGCCGCCCGCACGGATTTTTGTTTTCTAGATTATATCATATCATTAGGATTTTGTGCGCGGCATAAAACCCGCATGGCCGTCCGATATCTTTACGTTAAACTGCGCAGGGTGTATTATTATGGCATGAGACTTTCCAAGCAGACTTATCGCACTATGAATAAGGCGTATAACACACTTTTTGACGAGTGGCAGAACATAGATGAGATGCCGCCCGAGCTTTTTAAGCGTATGAACATGGCGCTGGTCATTTTAGACGGCGTGCTGGACGAGCTGAAGCAAAACGCTTCCGATGATGTGCCGGCGCAGAATCAACCCGGCACTTCCGCGCAGGATGATGACATTCCCAAGTTCACCGTATTTGGAGGGAAAAAGTGACTTTTGAGAGCGACTACACGGAGGGTGCGCATCCGGCTATCCTGGACCGTCTGGTGGAGACGAACCTGACGCAGGTCTCTGGATACGGCTCGGATCCGTTCACAGAGAGCGCGAAAAATAAAATCAGAGATGCGTGCGCTCTGCCAAATGCCCAGGTGACTTTCATAACCGGCGGCACGCAGACGAATCAGATTGTAATCGCATCGCTTTTAAAACCGTTCCAGGGAGTTGTGTCCGCCGTCACGGGCCATGTTAACTGCCACGAGGCCGGCGCCATAGAGTGCACCGGGCATAAGGTTCTGTCCGTGCCATCGCATCAGGGAAAAATAGACGCGCGCGAGCTGAAGGCTTTTGTGCGGGATTTCTTTGATGATGAGAATCATGAGCACATGGTTTTTCCCGGAATGGTTTACATTTCTTTTCCCACTGAATACGGAACAATCTATAAAAAAGATGAGCTTGAGAGAATAAACGAAGTTTGCAGGGAATTCTCGCTTCCGCTTTTCATAGACGGGGCCAGGCTGGGATACGGTCTTGCAAGCCCCGGGTGCGATGTAAGCCTTCCTGAGCTTGCGCGCCTGTGCGATGTGTTTTACATAGGCGGAACAAAAGTCGGCGCGCTGTGCGGCGAGGCTGTGGTGTTCACAAAAAACAACGAGCCGGAGCATTTTGTAAATTTCATAAAGCAGCACGGAGCGCTGCTGGCAAAGGGCAGGCTTCTGGGCGTTCAGTTTGAGACACTGTTCACAGACGGATTATATCTGGAGCTGGGAAAGCATGCTGTAGAAATGGCGGAGCTTTTAAAAATCGGTCTTAAGGAAAAAGGCTATGAATTCTTTCTGGATTCTCCCACGAACCAGCAGTTCATAATCATAGAGAATTCAAAGCTGGAGGAACTGAAGAAGAACGTGGGATTCAGTTTCTGGGAGAAATATGATGATGCGCATACCGTAATAAGATTTGCTACAAGCTGGGCCACTAAGAAAGAGGATGTGGAGAAGCTGCTTGGATTTTTGTAATGATATAAAATCTATGAGCAAGTGATTTCGATTATTCTGGAGGAAAAAATTTCAGATGGACTTTTTAGAGCTTTCAAAGACGCGGTATTCTGTCCGCAAGTTTTCAAATGCGCCTGTGGAGAAAGAGAAACTTTTGAAAATACTTGAGGCCGGTCGTCTTGCGCCCACCGCCAAAAACAGCCAGAGCCAGAAAATATTTGTGCTCTGCTCGGAGGACGCAATCACAAAAATCCGCCGTGCCACAAAAATGGCTTTTGACGCTCCTGTGGTCCTGATGGTGTGCTATGATAAAAGCATAAGCTACAAGAATCCGGATGACACGCATTACAAAGATTATGACGGCGGTACGGTCGATGCCTCAATAATCACCACCGCCATGATGATGCAGGCTACGGAGCTGGGCCTTGGAACGCTCTGGGCGCGCGGCTTCAATTCCCAGGACATTTACGATGAGTTCCCGGAGATAAAGGATTTGGAGCTGGTGTGCCTTCTGGACATAGGCTATCCCGCTCAGGATTCCAGGCCTTCGGTGCGGCATGAGGACAGGAAGCCGCTTGAAGAGACGGTCCGGTATCTTTAGGATTTAAATATGATTAGGCTGGAAGTAAAAGTAAAACTGCCTTTTTTATGGGGCCGGGCGGTCTTTAAAAAAGACATTTGGTCGCACATAAATCTTATAGTGGGGCCTAACGGCTCAGGAAAAACGCTTCTGGCCGAAAACATTGCCGGGCAGTTCGAGCGGTCCGGATACAAAGTTAAATTCCTTAGGTCGGACAGAAGCAGCTCATCCGAGGAATTCCTTATCCTTCAGAATGACGCTCACATCCGCGAAAAATTACAGACCGTACTCTCGAATATGTTCGGGAAATCCATAGTGTTCAAGCAGAAGCCGGACGGCGATTATGTGCCCGTGGTGGTGAACAAGGCATGGAACGTGGAGTATGACTTGCAGCAGGTGGAGTGCCATGGGCTTAAGGAAATCATAACCCTTCTGGTCCAGCTTTATGCGAATCACGGAAACGCGTGCGTAATTTTTGACGAGCCGGAGCTGCACCTGCATCCTCAGTTCCAGCAGTTTTTTATGGAGGAGCTCCGCAAAGTCTCAGGTCGCCATCCCACCCGGATTTATTTTCTTATAACGCACTCGCCTTTTTTCATAGACCTGCGCGCGCCCGAGGAACTTTTAGGAGTTGTGGCCTGCCATGTAAACAGGGAGCCCACACACATAGCGGAGCTTTCGCCTGAGGATTCCGAGCTGTTCAGAAAATTTCTGCCCAGGTTTAATCCCTACCACAAGCAGTTCTTTTTTTCCGACAACCAGATTTTTGTGGAAGGATATACAGACCAGCAGATATTCACGAACCTTCTGCCGTTCATCGGAAAAGAGTATGCGTCCGCCGGAACAGGAATAATAGACGTGGGCGGAAAAGACGAGCTGGGAGTTTTCTGCAAGGTATGCTCGCTTTTAGGCACGAACGGAAAAATCATAACGGACCTGGACTCTCTTTTCAGCGGCAAATTGCGCGATGTCTTTTGCAGGGACAAGAGCGCGCAGGAATGGCTTTTAAAGCAGCAGGAAAAGCAGGCTCATTTTTACGAGAGCATTTTTTCCGCGCGTGAGCTTAAGCGTCAGGTCACACTTGAGAGTCTTATACTCCGGTTGGAGAAATTCTTAAGCGAGATAGGAAAAGAGATTTGCCAGTCAGATAAAAGTCCTCCAAAAGGCGCTGAGCTGTTTTTTGAGAGACTGCTGATGATTAACGAAAAGCATGAGAAAGCGGAGACCATAGACACTTTTAAAACTGTGGTGCTGCAAGGAATCACAGCCTGCGAGAAAGAGCTGCAGGATTTCCTTATGCCCCAGAGCGCGCGGTCGCTCCCGCTTGTAAAGAATTTATTCGCGCTTATTCTTGCCGCAACCGAGGCCGCCGGAGTTTACATTCTGCCTGACGGTTGCATTGAGCATTATTACACGCAGAATAAAATTGAGTATATGCCGGTGGCCGCAAAAGACAGGCTGTTCCACACGGAGCTTGAATATATACGTAACCTTTCGCCGCAGGAAGCCGAAAATAAATATGGTGATATTATAACGATTTTAGGCAGGGCTTGTGTAAAGAATTCCCGCTAGGAGTAAAAATGAAAAAAAGCAGATTTTATGCCTCACTTGCATTCCTTTTATTTTTCTTAGGACAAACAGCTCCTGCTGTTCAGGTGAATCAGGAGGAGCTGGAGTCCGGCGGGCTGAATTCAGATTCGGTGCAGTTCCAGAGCTACGGCGGGCCGTACAGCATAATAGAATCCGCGGATGCCATAAAAGGCATAGGCCTCTCGCTGGGAGCAAGGACGGCGGAGCAGGGCACGGAGTACGCGGAAATCGCAGTCGGCGAAAAATATTCTGTGATTCATGCCGTGGATCCCGGGCAGACTGAGAAATTAGATTCGGACATTATCATTTTCGGCCCGGATGCGGGTGTGGATCACATACGGAACGTCAGGCGGATTCTGGCGGGGTTCTTGGAGGCGGCCTACGGCTATACGGCACAGGACGCGGAGACTCTGGCCGTGTTCATAACTGTCTACAACGCGGTTTACCGGGGGAACATGGGCGTGTTCTCCGAGCGGTATAAGGACATCGTTATAAGAAACCTAAAACCTGAAAGCGCGGGGCTGTCCACTAACTGGCAGGACTGGCCCGGCGCCACGCAGATACTCATCCCGCTTAGCGGCTTGGAGGGCGCGGTAGAGACTTCCGTAATCAGCGATGACAATGTGATGGAGGCCCTGCGGCAGGAAGAGGACAAGGGCGTGGACGTAAGGGAAAATCTTGCGGACATAAAGGAGCGGGAGAGCGATGACGCCGCGCAGAATGCCAAGGACGCACAGAGACAGGCCGCGGAGGCGCGCAGGAACGGAGACGATGAGGCCGCGAGAGAGAATGCCCGCGTTTCCAGTGAGCAGCAGAATATCGCGGACAGGAAGGGAATGGAGGCGCAGAACGAGCGGAGAGAGATAGAGAAAGACAGGGAGCTTTTAAATCGTGGCGCAGAGGAGAATTCCTCGGATTATGTGACGGGGCTTTTCGTGGCGGATAAGAAAAAAGGTCTGTATACGCTTATAACCGTAAACGGAAAGGACGGCTCCGTCATCAGAAAATCCGCTGTGGATACAATAGTAAATCCCCTTGTGATACAGGCCGGAAATTCTTATGTGGCCGTGTGCAGTGTCAAGGGCAAAAAAGATTCGCTTAGGCTCTGCCTTATACAGGCCGACACGCTGACCCTGACGGATCAGACAGAAGAGAATCTTGCCGAAGGCACGCGCCTGCTTTTCGCGCAGGACAGGTTTTATGTTGCCGTTCAGGAGGATAAGAGCGTTTACTTGGCAGGCTACGATAAGAATCTTGCTCTCAGGGCGAAAAGCTCCGTGCAGGTTCTGGCCTCATCCCCGCTGAATTTTACGCCCCGCGGAATTCTTGTCACGGCAGCGGACGGAAGGCCCGTTATGCTAAGCGCGGATACATTGCTTCCTGTCTGGCAGGACAGCGCTTCTCCTTCCGCAGAAAAATAGGTGGCTTAATCTCCGAGCCGTTTGTCCGTTCTGAATTCGTGATGGATTGTGCGCCATGCCAGCACATCTATGATAAGGACATAGCCTAAAAAATATGCGGAGAAATTCTGCTCCCTGGCCGCTGGAGAAAGCAGAAAATCGTACAGGCCGTGGATGAACGTGGGAACCGCTATGGAAAACAAAAGGCATATAAACTGCAAGAAAGAGAATCCCTTTAAGTTCCAGTGCTTTGCGCGCGCCAGAAAATATCCCATGAAAACACCGAACGACGCGTGGCCGGGAATGGAGAAAATCGCCCGCCCTATGTAGACGCCCGTGCCGTAACTAAGTACGTACAGGATGTTCTCCATGCCGGCGAATCCCAGGGAGGCGGTCACCGCGTAAACGATACCGTCATACCTGAAATCAAAGTCCTGTATCTTCCAGACGAAAATCATCAGCACTGCCCATTTCGTAAGCTCCTCCACAAGCGCCACTCCGAAAAAATTCTCCGCAAGCTCGTAGTCTATGCTTTCCGCCCCGTAAACGGAATAAATCAGAACATGCAGTATCCTCTCTATGGGAATGTCTATGAAAGAAAACGCCGCGCCCAGGACAAAGACTTTTATAACCACGTTCAGCGGCTCCCTTTCCATTTTGTCATGGCTGTAGACGTAGTGCAGCACTAAAATCACGGGAAGAAGAGCAGGGAGCAGAACTAAATAAAAAAGAAATCTCATAGTCAAATCCAAAAAACTATAGCAGATAAAATTTATTTTTTCCACAGCGGGGAGAAGGGACAGGGCCAGGCTCAATGCATGGGGACGCACACCTGAGGACACCCGTACCAGGTATGCGTATATAAATCAAAATGAGTGCCGTATGCTTTTTCCAGCAGGTCCGGGCGCATGATTTCTGCGGGAGTGCCCTGCTTACCCGGCGGCAGCAGGACCATGCTTTTTACGAACGCCGCCGCTAAGTTTAAATCGTGTATGCTTAGAAGTATGCCGGGCATTTTTGCAGCGGAGTGGTCGTCTGTAACGGTGTCAGTTTTGGGTGCAGATAAAGGTACAGAACCGGAACTTAAATTCCGAAGCAAAGCCATAAGGTCCATCTGATACCCGAAGTCCAGCGCGGCGACAGGCTCATCTAAAAGCAGAAAATCCGGCTCCTGTGCCAAAGCCCTTGCGATTCGCACTTTCTGATATTCTCCGCCAGAAAGCTCCAGAATTCCTTTCTGCGCCAAATGAGAAATCTGCACCTGCTCCATCACATAATCTGCAACCATAAAATCGCGTTTAGAGTATATTCCGTTTGAGGCAGTGTATGCGAACCGGCCGGTAAGCACGCAGTCTTTAACCGTAGCGTTCCATGCGGGATTCTCTGACTGCGGAAGATACGCTATGCGCTGGGCAAGTTTTTTTCGCGGAATTTTATCTAATCTGTACCCATCCATGCTGGGCGGCAGGAAATCCGGGCCGTTATTGTCTGTACCCGTTCCATATATTCTCAACCCCGGCTGTGCGATTCCCGCCATAAGGGAAAGAAGCGTGCTTTTCCCCGAGCCGTTAGGACCTACTAGCGCGGTGAAGTCTCCGGGTCTTATGCTCAAAGAGATGTTTTCAAGCACGGATTTTTTGTTCCAGGCGGCGCACAGGCCTTTGGTCTCTAAAATCATAGGTAAAATATAGCCTATAAGATTTTTTTTGCAAATACTTTTTCGGTGGAGGATTAGTATATGCGCGCGCAAAACTGCGCTCACGTTATGCGCGATCCTACCGCTTAAATGCGGAGCCTTCCCAGTAGTATGCGGGGAATGGAGGCAATCTTTCCAGAAAAGATTCGGCGGGTCCTGAAAAGCTCCCTTTGCCGCGCAGAAGTTTTCTCAGGCTTCTCTTTTGCTTGACCTCCAGTTTCTTTATCTGGGCAGGATAATCTTTGTTTCCGAATTCTTTTTCTTTCATAAGAGACACGGCCTCATCAAACGTGGCTATAAAATCCACAAGGCCGTTCTCCTTTGCCTGCCGCGCGGAGAAAATCCTTCCGTCCGCAAGCTCCTTTACTTTCTCTATAGACATTCCGCGGCTTTGCGAAACCAGCTCCGTGAACTGCTCGTAGCATTCGTCCACCAGCGACTGCATTATGGCGCGCTGTTCTTCCGTGACGGGCTGAGATACACTGCCCATGGTTTTGTTTTTTCCCGCATGGATTATCTCATGTTTGATTCCGTGCTTTTTTATAAGCTCCGTAAGATCCAGAAATTGTCCCGCTATAACACCTATGGAGCCTGTGATAGTGTTACGGTTGGCGATGATTTTATCCGCCGCGCATCCTATGTAATATCCTCCGCTGGCCGCTAGGGAGGCAAAATATGCGTAGACAGGACGCTTTGTTTTTTCCTTATATTTTTTTACCGCCACATAAATCTCATCGCTCTGATAAACCGCGCCGCCCGGAGAGTCTATGTACAGAATCAGAGCGGCGTTGCTTCTGGAGTTTTGTAATTTTTCTATTGTCTCCAAAAGCCACTTCTGGTTGTAAGTGTCATTCTCTTTCTCTATGGTGCCTTCGATTTTGACGCACGCAAATGTTTTCGCCATGATTTTAAAAGTATATCACGCTTTGAATTTTAAAGAAAGAGATTCGGGAACACGTGTCCGTGCGATGCAGAAAAACGGCGGAGAAAAATATTCCGCAGTCGCTCCTCTGTCTCTTATTTTCTGTTTGCGGTATACTGAGACGGAAAATATGCAGACCGCTTCAGTGGTACGTTGTTTTACGGAGAGAGTTTTCCAGCAAGATGCGGATTAAAAGGAGGCTTGTGATTTATGGGAGAAAATACTTACGCACGGAAAACAAAAATCGTCTGCTCAATCGGGCCGGCGTGCGACTCGGACGGGACAATCCGCGCGATGATTGAGGCGGGCATGAACGTGGCGCGCTTCAAT
>JAFLSO010000013.1 GCA_022510925.1 Treponema sp. | reverse complement strand
CGCATCACAGGCCAGACGCACTGGCGTAAAGGGACTTTCTTTCTGCTTGAGAAAGTTCTGATAAAAGACTGAGAATAATTTTTGTAAGCCGTATTTTCCTTGACCATGAAAGAATTATTGTAATTTTTGAAGAAGAGTGATAGTGTTCTTGCGGAGGCATGCTGTGGAGACTGTAATAAAGGCGGAGTCTATTTTTATTCAGACGGAGTTTCCCGAAAGCGCGGAGAAACTTTTGCGCCGCGAATGAATTCACAGAAAGCATAATCTCCATGATTTCCGCGCTGAGAATAGAGCTTAATTAGAACAGTGGCTTGCGCTGCAATTGACATGGCCCTTGCGCTTAAGGTATATTTTCGCAGGGGAACAGGTTCTCCTGAGCTTCCCGCACAATAACTGATTGTGAGGCTGATGACTTCTGCGAATATCATGCGCAGCAGGAGGATTTATGCTTTTTTCCGCCGCCTTAATGCTGCTTGCGGGCATGGCCATGGGCTGGCTCTGCAAGCGTGCCGGACTTCCCGCACTGCTGGGAATGATTGTTACCGGCATAATCCTTGGCCCTTCTGTCCTTAACCTGATTGACGGCTCCATTCTGTCCATCTCCGCGGAGCTGCGAAGAATCGCTTTGATTATAATTCTTGCGCGCGCGGGGCTTACGCTTGACATCCGCGACTTGAAAAAAGTGGGGCGGCCTGCCGTGCTCATGTGCTTTGTTCCTGCCAGTTTTGAGATTGCGGGGATGATTGTGCTCGCGCCCGTTCTGTTCGGCATGACTGTTGTTGAGGCGGCGCTTACCGGTGCCGTGGTCGCTGCGGTGTCTCCCGCGGTGATTGTTCCTAAAATGATAAGGCTCATGGAGGAAGGCTACGGAACTGAAAAAAGCATTCCGCAGCTTATACTCGCGGGGGCCGCGGTGGATGATGTTTTTGTAATAGTGCTTTTCACCGCGTTCACGGGACTTGCGCAGGGAGAGCATATCTCCGCGATGAGCTTTGTAAACATTCCTGTCTCAATATGCCTGGGAATGGCGGCCGGAATTTTTCTGGGATATTTGCTGTCTAAATTTTTTGAGAGAGTTCATGTAAGGGATACGGTAAAAGTCATCGTGATTATGTGCGTGTCGTTCCTGCTTGTTACGGCGGAGGACCGCATAAAAGGGCCTGTCACTTTCTCGGCGCTTATCGCGATTATGTTCATGGGCATTGCCGTGCAGAAATATCGCAGGGAAGTTTCGGTGCGTCTGTCCGCAAAATTCAACAGGCTGTGGGTGTGCGCGGAGCTCGTCCTGTTCGTGCTTGTGGGAGCCGCGGTGGACATTCATTATGTGTCAGGCGCCGCGCTTTATGCGGTGATTCTGATTTTCGGCGTGCTGGTCTTCAGGATGCTGGGCGTGCTGCTGTGCCTGGCGCGCACGAATCTTACGTGGAAAGAGCGTCTGTTCTGCATGCTGGCCTATACTCCCAAAGCCACCGTTCAGGCGGCAATCGGCGGCGTGCCCCTCTCACTGGGGCTTTCGTGCGGGAACATGGTCCTTACGATTGCGGTCATGGCGATTCTGATTACGGCCCCTCTGGGAGCATTTCTTATAGAGGTGAGCCATAAAAAATTACTGGAGCATTACAAGGCGCCGGAAGACCGCGCGTAGAAATTTATCTCCGTGAATTTTTTGTATAATCGGTCAGGACGATTTGTAAATAAGTGAGAGGCACAGGAAATAAAATGAGATGGAATGCCGCATTGTACGACACCAAGCACGATTTTGTCGCTGAGTACGGAAAAAATCTTTTGCAGTACATACCGTCTAATCCAAAGCAGCGCATTCTGGACTTAGGCTGCGGAACCGGCGCTTTGACCGAGCGGCTCGTGGGATTATGCGGGCACGTGCTTGGCGCGGACAGCTCGCCTGAGATGATAAGGGAAGCGTCGGAGAGACACAAAGGCATAGACTTTATGGTTCTGAATGCGCTCGACATGCCGTTTGAGAATGAATGGGATGTGGTTTTCTCTAACGCCGTCTTCCACTGGATAAGCGACCACGACACGCTTCTAAAAAATATCCGCAGGGCGTTGAGACCGGGAGGGCTTCTTGTCTGCGAATTCGGAGCGCACGGAAATATTTCCCGCATTGAGGACGCTTTCTCCCGCGCGCTGGGGGAGCTGGGCCATGAGCGTAAATCAGGGGTCAACTTTCCTTCCGCGGACCAGTTCCGGGCGGCGCTTGAGGGCAACGGATTTTCTGTGGATACAGTCTTTGACTTTGACAGGCCCACTCCGCTTAAAGACGGTGAGCGCGGGCTGGACAGCTGGCTGAGACAGTTTTTCCAGACGGACCTGGCACCTCTTCCCGAGGAGGAGCAGGATGAGATTCTGCGCTCCACGGAGAAAAGCCTTAAGAGCGACCTTTGGGACGGAACGTGCTGGACTTTGGACTACCGCAGGCTTCGCGCCGTGGCCCGTGTCCTAAAATAATCCCCGCGCCGTAGCAGTTAACGGGGAGACGACAATCAGACACACACAATTTCTGAAATGACATATAAATGAATTAGAAAAATATGATATAATGGTTTGTTGCAAGGAGGACTAAAGGACCAACGAAGGAAAATAGATTACAATAAAAGGCACGCGTGTCTTTATCAGAGACGGAGAGGAATTCGTGGGAACAGACGGAAAAAGACGCCTGGAAGGTGGACACTGACTCGCATGACGGAAAGGATTATGTCTCAGAGGGCGGCTCCACCTTTGCCGTTACTAAGGACGGCGACATAATAAGCGTGTGCAAGAAAATAGGTGATTCTACAACGTCAGGTCACGAGCTTTTGGAAAAGGCGGTAAAGGCAGGGTCAAACCTGAGCCGATTGTGTTTTTCAAATATACGGGAAAAAAGTACGGCGAGCAGTCAAAAGATTTCTGGGAGATTAAAGAAGCTCAGTTCTACAAGAAAGTGAAAATGAGCAAAGATTATGATACGGCTATGTCGATAAGAGACAAGGAGGTTTAACTATGTCTGACTTGGGCAATCTTGACAATCTTAGAGAAACTGGACGGTAAAGGTAACCAATTATCAGGATTTCCGCAAAATCATGTGCGCATGTATAAAGAGTATGCGTCCTAAAGGAACCACTGACGCAGATGTGGAGGAGCTGATTAAGGAAGGCGGCGGCGAGGGAATAGCGCAGGCCATGTACTCCGAGAACAAGAAGAACTTTGCTGAGGGTCGTTACGTCTACAGCAAGGCGGGTGCTGCGGCGATGAACTATGCATAGAAAAAACACTTGACAAAAGGAGAGCATGCCCGCGCCTTAAGCTCTCTGATTCTCTCAAACGGATTCCTGTAAATGACAGGGCATTTGCCGTTCTCCAGTCGTATACCGGGCAAGCCCTAATGATTGATTTTATAAATGATACTTGTTAGAATAATTCGCGCGGGTAAAATAAAGGAATACGAGCGGAATAAAAATATCTTGTGAGACCAAGGACGTCCTCTAACTTGCGGAGCTGCGGGATTTTCAGGGAAAAATTTTTTAAATCTGATAAAGTGATTCTGCCGTCTTAGCGCGCGGGGGTTTAGAATCTGATGACATATTTTTTCGAGACTTATGGCTGCGAGATGAACATAGCGGAGTCCGCTTCCGTGGAGCAAATATTCTGCTCTCGCGGATGGACTAAGGCCCGCAGTGCTCAGGTTGCGGACGCCGTGATAATAAACACCTGCTCCGTGCGCGCCACAGCGGAGACCAGGATTTTCGGGCGGCTTGGTTTTTATGATGGGCTTAAGCGCGTGCGTAACGCCGAGCCAGACGCGAAAACCCGCACCATGGAGGAGGCCGCCAGGTATGTGGCGGAGAACGGACCGTCACCGCTCACGCTGATTGTGATGGGCTGCATGGCGGAGCGGCTTTTGAATTCCCTTCAAAAAGATTTTCCTGTGGTGGATTATGTGGTGGGAACTTATGCGAAGCACAGATTCGGAGAAATCATAAGCGCCATTGAGGAGGGCCGCGCTCCTGTAAAAATTGAGGAGGAGCCGGTTTACACTTTCGCGGAGACTTCCTATGAGGAGGGCGCGTTCAGCACCTTCGTTCCAATCATGCACGGCTGCAACAATTTCTGCACTTACTGCATAGTGCCTTACGTGCGCGGGCGCGAGGTCAGCCGTCCTGTAAGCGAGATTCTTCATGAGCTGGACATTCTGTCTTCCCGCGGCGTAAAGGAGATAACACTTCTGGGACAGAACGTGAATTCTTACGCGGGCATGCTGAGCAAGAACTCCGGCGGTAAAAATGATGCGGTGAATTTTCCCGGTCTTTTAAAATCCATAAGCGCCCATCTGGATAGCACGGGGTCCGGCATAAAATGGATACGCTTTGAGTCCAGCAACCCCAAGGATTTCTCCGACGAGCTTATAGATGTCATAGCGCATGACAGTCACGTCTGCAAGGGACTGCATATAGCGGTGCAGCACGGCTCCACGGAAATTTTAAAGCGCATGAACAGAAAGTACACCCGCGAGCAGTATCTGGATTTGGTCGGTAAAATAAAGAGAGAAATCCCGGACGTGTCGTTAAGCACCGACATAATGCTTGGTTTCCCGGGTGAGACGGACGAGCAGTTCGAGGAAGTGCTCTCGCTTATGGAGAAAGTCCGCTTCTCCTCCGCGTTCATGTATTATTACAATCCGCGCGAAGGAACTCCCGCGGCAGAGATGCCGAATCAGATTCCGATAGAAGTAAAAAAAGCGCGTCTGCAAAAAGTCATAGACACGCAGCTTATGATTCAGGAGCAGGTGCTTGGAGAGCGCGTGGGAAAGACAGTGGATGTTCTTGCGGATGTAGTGAGCCGTGACGACAAAACGGAGCTGCTCGGAAAAACTGAGCAGAACGAGCGCGTAGCCTTTAAGGGCGGACTTTCCCTGATAGGAAAATTCGTGAGCGTGCGTCTGGATTCGCTAAGCGGCAACACATTCCGTGGGCACATGGAGCAAGGCACGCAAAGGTGTTAGATGGATGCATTAGAAGAGAATAAGGAATTCCTGACCACGCAGATAATCACGTACCTGGGCAACAAAAGGAGCCTTCTGGGTTACATAGAAAAAGAAGTGGAGGATATTTCTTCCAGGCTTAAAAAAGAAAAGCTTGTGTGCGCGGATTTATTCTCAGGCTCAGGCATAGTGGCGCGCATGCTGAAAAAACATTCGTCCAGATTGATTGTAAATGATTTGGAGAATTACTCTTATGTCATAAACAGCTGCTACCTTGCGAACAAAAAAGATTTTCCTGAGAAAGAATACGTCCGCCTGAAAAACAGAATAGAGAAATCCTGCGCCAAAGAAAAATATGAGGGCATCATCACAAAAAACTATGCTCCCCGCAACAGCAAAAACATAAAGAAAGGCGAGAGGGCATTTTACACGCACGAGAACGCTCTTCTTCTGGACACTTACAGAAAGCTCATCGATGACATTGTTAAAAAAGAGGAGCTTAAAAAATTTTTCCTTGCGCCGCTGATTACCGAGGCCTCAATACATGTGAACACAAGCGGAGTGTTCAAAGGATTTTACAAAGATAAGAACACGGGGATAGGATGCTTCGGCGCGGCGGGAAAGAATGCGCTTCCCAGAATAACCGGCAGCGTGGAGCTTAAGGCGCCTGTGCTTAGCAACTTTGATTCGGATTTGGAGATTTATCAGAAAGATGCGGCGGAGCTCTCCAAAGAATTAAAAGGCGTGGACGCGGCATATCTGGATCCGCCGTACAACCAGCATCCATACGGCTCAAATTATTTTATGCTTAACCTTATCCTTAAAAACAAACTGGATGTGGCGGTGAGCAAAGTCAGCGGAATAACGCAGGGATGGAACCGCTCCGATTTTAACAGGCCTTACGCCGCCGCGCAGTCTCTGGAGGAAATCATCCGCGCTCTGGACGCTAAGTTCATAATCGTCTCGTATAATTCAGAGGGATTCATATCTTTTAAGGACATGAATTCCATGCTTAGGAAATACGGGAAAGTTAAGACCGTGGAAATAAAGTACAACGCCTTTAGGGGAAGCCGCAATTTAAATAAACGGAATCTTAATGTCTGTGAGTATCTGTTTGTTCTGGAAAAGTCAAGGAGACGTTCTTAGCGCCCGTCATTATGTGCCTTGTGAAAGATAGTCCTCCAGCATGGAGAGCGCTTTTTCCACCGCGGCTGATTTTATCTCCGTCCTGTCTCCGGTGAAAATGCTTCTGCTTGCCACAGTGCCCTTTTCTCCGCTGACTGCGATGAAAACTAAGCCCACTGGCTTCTCCTCTGTGCCGCCTCCCGGCCCCGCAAGCCCCGTGACTCCCACTCCTATGTCCGTGGAGAATTTCTTCCGTATTCCGTCCGCAAGGCACAAAGCCGTCTGCTCAGAGACCGCGCCGAATTCGTCAAGGATATTTTGGGGAACACCCACGAAGCTCTTCTTTATCTCGTTCGTGTAGCACACCACAGAGCCTTTCACGTACACGGAGCTTCCCGCCACGTCCGTAAGCCTGCTGGTCAGAAGCCCTCCTGTGCATGATTCCGCGCATGAGATTATAAGATTCCTTTCGTTAAGAAGGCGGCCCACTTTCTGCTCCAAAGGCTCGCGCGTATCGCTGAAATTTTTCATACCGCCATTATACCGCTTTTTTCTAGCGGCGCAAGTTCTTGTAACAAAACGGGTAAAGGTTTATTTTATTAGCATGAGAATGACACACAAGAATATTTTTCCTGCAATCCTTTTTCTGCAGGCTCTGATGCTCACAAGCTGCGCCACAACTATTACCATTCGCGCCAATGCGGACAAAAGCGCGGTCATAGAGTACGGCATGGGCTCATTTGGAGATGCTATAAGCAATGTTTTTCAGAATGCCGGCGGGCTCGGGATGATGGCGGACGGATTCTCTGACTCGCAGATAAAAGATGCCCTTTCGCAGGGAGACTTTTCCGATGTCTCCGTGACTTCAAATTCTGACGGGCTTAATATAACGGGCCTCATCCCCGCGCCTGAGAGACAGAGTGCGGTCTCAAAAGACGGCAGCCTTAAAATCTCAAATTTTGTCATGTGCACGGAGCATTCCCTTGCTGTGGTTCTTTCGCCCGAGACGATAGGACGCGTGATGGACTCATTGCCGGAGGATGTCAGGACCGTCACGGATTTGTTTATGGCACCTGTGTTCACCGGCGATGTTATGAGCGGCGCGGAGTACCGTAATCTTATAGCCTCCGTCTACGGCGATGACATTGCGCAGGAGCTGGACTCCTCCGTTCTGCGGATAACGCTGGAGGCCCCGAAGGGAATGACCATAAAAGAGACGTCGCTCTCGGGAACAACGCGCTCCGTGCCCGCGGAGAAAAAGGCCGTGCTCTCCATTCCGTTCGTGGAATTCCTTACGCTGTCCTCGCCCAGGACTTTCTCCATAACGTACTGAATCTCTTAGTAATGCGGAGGCTTTCGGTTAGGCACGTCGCCCTCAAGCAGGTCGCTCAGCTCGCGGATTTTCCGGGCCATGAGCCTGTTCTCCGCGCGAAGCCTCTCCAGCTCCTCTGTGTGCTCCACCGTGACGTCCTGCAGCTTCTGCACGAAGTCTTCCAGATAAGAGAGTTTTGTCTCCAGGGCGATTATCTGCTCCTGTCCTTCCATCTCAGTTGAGTTCATAAGTTTCGCCGTATTTAACTATCTGAACGTTAGGATATCCGTTTTTCTCCAGATAGTCTTTAAAATATTCCTGCGCGTCCTTTTCGCCGTGGACTAGGAAAATCTTTTTAAGCCTGCTTGTGTCTATTTTGTTCAGCCATTCCGTGCTCTCGCGGTAGTCCGCATGCGCGCTGAAAGCGTTTATGGTCTTAATGCTGCAGTTCACGGTATACCAGTCGCCCAGAATCTTAACTTCTTTCTCGCCGTCAAGAAGCCTGCGGCCCAGGGTGTTTTCCGCCATGTAACCCACTATGAGCACGGTGTTGCGGCTGTCGGAGACGGAGTTCGCCAGATGATAAAGAACACGGCCCGCCTCGCACATTCCGTCCGCGCTGAGAATTATCATGGGACCGCTGGCTTTGTTCAGTTCCTTTGACTCGTCCACGCTGGTTATGAAAGTCAGCTCGTTGAAGCCGAACGGATTCTTATGGTGCTTAAGGAACGCCTCATGCGTGGCCTCATCGTAGCATTCAGGATGAAGCTGGAAGATGCCGGTGGCATTCACGGCCATGGGGCTGTCCATATAAATGGGTATGCGGGGGATTTTTTTCTTGTCCACTAAAAGATGCAGGTAGTATACCAGCTCCTGCGCTCGCTCGATGGCAAATGTGGGGATTATGATTTTTCCTTTTTTCTTTATGGCCTCATGAATTACCTTCACCAAATCATCCATGGCGATGTTGGGCTCCTCATGCAGGCGGTTTCCGTAAGTGCTTTCCATAAAAATATAATCCGGCGCGGGAAGCTCCTGCGTGGAAGGATTTCTGATGATGGGTTTCCCCACACGCCCTAAATCTCCTGTGTAAAGCACGCGTATCTCATCGGAGGGCGCGCCGGGAAGCACTCCGTTACCTGACGGCTCCGGGGCCGAGCTCTCTTTGTCTTTGGTGTTAAAGCCGAACAGCTTGTGCCAAAACCTGCGTCCGCCACCCTGTCCCGCGTTCTCTGTTTTTCCGCTGAGATTATTTTTTCTCTGCCCTGTGATTGTAAAATACGCCAGCGCGCTTCCCAGAATATGCCCGGCGTCAAAAAATTCCAGCTGCACGTCAGGCGCTATGTACATCTTGCGCCTGTAACCCAGGCTCACGATTTGGTTCGCGGCTTTGACTACATCGGCTTCCGTGTACATGGGCTTCCAGATGAATTTCTCGCCTTTTTTCTTTGCCTGCTTGGCAAGGAATTCCGCATCCCTCGCCTGAATGCGGGCGCTGTCCATCATGACTATGTTAGCAAGGTCGCGGGTGGCGGGAGTGGCATAGATGTTTCCGCGATATCCGTTTTTCGCCAGGAGGGGAAGAAGCCCGCAGTGGTCAAAGTGCGCGTGGGTCAGAATAACGCTCTCCACTTTGTCCGCGGCAAAGTCAAAGTCACGGTTCTTTTTGTCGGCCTCAGCGCGCTTTCCCTGAAACGCTCCGCAGTCCACCATAAAACTTCTGCCGTCCACTTCCAGGATATGCTTGCTGCCCGTTACTTCCTGCGCGGCTCCCAAAGAATAACACGAAACGCTCATGGCTCCTCCTTTTGTACGCGGACTTTAAATTCACCGCCCGCTTAAATTATACGCCACTATTCTGGTTTTCTCAAATTTTTTAGGGAAGGTGGGCCGCGCCTCAATGTCCGGCGTTTAGGGCGCTATAGCATAAACCGCTGTTTTTTTCTATACTTACGCTATGTTCCGGCTTTATGTAGAAAGAAAATCAGGCTTTGAAAACGAGGCCAACCGTATTTTTAGTGAAATCACAGGATTTCTGGGCATAAGCTCAGTTAAATCCGTCCGCTATTTAAATCGCTATGACGTGGAGAATGTCTCGGAAGGAGTGGCCAAGGCCGCTGCCACACGCATTTTCTCCGAGCCTCAGTCCGACACCGTCTGCTTTGAGACACTGGAAATTCCTGACGGCGCTACGCAGATTGTGTGGGAGTATCTGCCCGGCCAGTATGACCAGAGGGCGGACAGCGCGGAGCAGTGCCTTTCGCTTTTGCGCGAGGGACTTAGAAACAGCGTGGCGGTGGGCACGGAGGCGCCGCGTGTGCGCTGCGCTAAAATCGTTCTTCTGGAAGGAAGCGTTTCCGCAGGCGATGTGGAGAAAATCCAGCACTATCTTATTAACCCTGTTGACAGCAGGCTCGCGTCGGGAAGCAGGCCTGAGACTTTAAAGATAAAAACGGAAAAGCCCAAGGACATAGAGACCGTTACAGGTTTCATCTCGCTGGATGAGGAGGGAAGGGAATCCCTGCGCGCCAGGCTGGGACTTGCCATGGACGGAGCGGACGTTAAATGGATGCAGGATTATTTTATATCAAAGCATCGTGATCCTACAATCACTGAAATCCGCGTGCTGGACACGTACTGGTCAGATCACTGCCGCCACACCACGTTCAACACGATTCTGCGCGACATAAAAATTCCTGATGGGCCTTACGCCGAGCTTTTCCGCTCATCGCTTAAAAATTACACTGACATGCGCGCGGAGCTTTATGCGGACCGCACCGACAAGCCCGTTACCCTTATGGACATGGCCGTAATCGGCGCGAAATATCTGCGCAGGCACGGCAAGCTGGATGACCTGGAGGTGAGCGAGGAGAACAACGCGTGCTCCGTCTACATAGACGTAAAGTACACGACCTCCGCGGACGGAAAGAGACTTCCGGCGGGAAAAGAGGAGACCGAAAGATGGCTCCTGGAGTTCAAAAACGAGACGCACAATCATCCCACTGAAATTGAGCCGTTCGGCGGGGCCGCCACATGCATAGGCGGGGCCATACGTGACCCTCTCTCCGCGCGCAGCTGGGTATATCAGGCGCTTCGTGTTACCGGGGCCGCAGATCCCACTGTTCCGCTTTCAGAGACGCTTCCCGGCAAACTTCCGCAGATGAAGCTTACCCGCGAGGCCGCACAGGGATTCAGCAGCTACGGAAACCAGATCGGGCTTACCACCGGGCAGGTTCATGAGGTGTATCATCCGGGCTATCTTGCCAAGCGCATGGAGCTGGGCGCTGTGATTGCGGCGGCACCGGTGGATTTGGTCCTGCGCGAGACTCCCGAGCCCGGCGATGTGATTATTCTGCTTGGCGGCGGCACAGGACGCGACGGAATAGGGGGCGCCACTGGAAGCAGCAAAGTCCACACTGAGAAATCCGTGACCACGGCGGCCGCTGAGGTTCAGAAAGGCAATGCGGTGGAGGAAAGAAAAATCCAGCGCCTTTTCCGGAACAAGGAAGTGTGCCTCATGATCCGCCGCTGCAACGATTTTGGCGCGGGAGGAGTGTCTGTCGCAGTGGGGGAGCTGGCTCCGGGACTGGACATAAATCTGGATGCCGTTCCTAAAAAGTATGAGGGGCTTGACGGGACGGAGCTTGCCATAAGCGAGAGCCAGGAGCGCATGGCCGTGGTGGTAAAAAAAGAGAATGCGGGGCGCTTCATAGAGGCGGCGTCCGCGGAGAACCTTAACGCCGTGGAGGTGGCCTCTGTCACTGACACAAACCGAATGGTCATGCGGTGGCGCGGAAAAGTCATAGTGGATATAGACAGAAGTTTCATAGACACTGCGGGCGCACCTCATCGGGCGGAGGCCGTCCTGCCCTCCCCGGAGATACCCGGCCCGGACTATTATTCCGGATTGCATTGCTGCGGCACTGACAGCGGTTTTAAGGCGGATATAAAAGAATTGTCGCCGCAGGGAAGGCCGCTGGATTCCGTAATCAAAGCGCTGGGCGGAGAGAAGGAGTATCTGGGCAGAAAGTACGGAAAAACAGGTGAGGCCCTGTCATCCGGCATGATAAAGAAACTTTGGCTCACGAATATAGCGGACCTTGCCTGCTGCTCGCAGCGCGGGCTTGGAGAGCGCTTCGACGGCTCAATAGGGGCGGCCAGCGTCCTTATGCCTTACGGAGGAAAATATCAGTGCACGCCGGAGGCAGGCATGGCGGCAAAAATCCCGGTCCTTTCTCCGCGCGAGACCAGCACCGTAAGCCTTATGACGTTCGGGTATGATCCGCGCATAAGCGAATGGTCGCCGTGGCACGGAGCGCAGAACGCCGTGCTGTCCTCACTTGTGAAGATTCTTTGCCTTGGAGGAAATCCCTCGTCCGCACGCCTTAGTTTCCAGGAATTTTTCGGACGCACAGTGGACGATGCCGCCTGGGGAAAACCAGCCGCCGCTCTTTTAGGCGCGCTTGACGCCCAGAAATCCTCCGGCTGCGCGAGCATAGGCGGTAAAGACAGCATGAGCGGAACTTTTAAGAATCTGAACGTTCCGAACACTTTGGTAAGCTTCGCCGTCACCACGGAGGACGTAAAGAATGTGACCAGCGGCGCGTTCAAAAAATCCGGCAGCTCAGTTTATGCGGTGAGACTTCCAGGGTCAGTTTATGCGCCGGATTTCAATCTTTTCAATCAGCAGGCGGAAATCCTTTACCGTATGAACGCTCAGGGAAAAATCCGCGCCATGTATCCAGTGGGGGCGGGCGGCATCCCGGAGGCGGTGAGCAAAATGTCCATGGGAAACCGAATAGGCTTTTCATTTGACAGCGTTACGGATGCCGTTGATTTTGCGCAGGGAGAGAATCTTTTGCTAGTTGAGACAGACTGCGATGTTGAGGCGGAATTCTCGGCGCTCGGGGCGCGGCTGTCCGCAGAGAAGCAGGGTACAAAACTGGCGGAGAGAATCGGCGTTACAATCGCCGAGCCGTGCATAGTGCTTAAGGGCACCCGCATTCCCCTGGCAGAGATTGAGGATGCGTGGGAGAAAAGACTTTCCGCCGTGTTCCCGCCTGTAAGCGGTGCCAGGGTCCAGAAGAGGCTGGAGGACTGGGCGCTTGGCGAGCATCCTTCGCTTGAGAGAGCGCGCGCGGAATTCACCGTCTCTTCCGGCACCGCCAGACCACGCGTTATAATTCCCGTGTTCCCCGGCACTAACTGTGAGTACGACATGGCACGCGCGTTTAATCTTTCCGGCGCGGACACCAGGATTCTTGTGTTCAGGAACAGAACCCAGGAGCAGCTTGCGCAAAGCCTTGAGGCATTCAGAAAAGAAATAGACGCCTCACAGATTGTGGCGTTTGCGGGCGGATTTTCTTCCGGCGACGAGCCTGACGGAAGCGGAAAATTTATAGCGAACGTTATAAAAGCGCCGGTCATAGCGGACGGTATAATGAATCTCCTTAAAAACAGGGACGGACTTGTGCTGGGAATATGCAACGGTTTCCAGGCGCTCATAAAAACCGGTCTGGTTCCTTACGGCGAAATCCGCGAGATGACCTCCGTCACGCCCACGCTCACGTTTAACACCATAGGCCGTCACATAAGCCGCGTTGTCCGCACCCGCATAACCAGCGCCACAAGCCCGTGGGCCATGGACGAGTCAGTGCTTGAGAAAAAGCTGCACCTGGTTCCTGTAAGCCATGGTGAGGGACGCATAGTTATAGGCGAGGAGCTTGCGAGAGAACTTTTTGATAACGGGCAGGTGTTCACGCAGTATGTGGATGAAAACGGAATTCCCAGCATAACGGAGCCGGACAATCCTAACGGAAGCCTGTTCGCCATAGAGGGCCTTACAAGCCCCGACGGACGGGTTCTGGGAAAGATGGGACATTCAGAGCGCACTGTGGGCACGGATTCCATGGGTGCGAGCGTTGACCTCATCAAGAACATAGCGTTCCTTGATGTGAATAAGGAGACAGAAAGCTCCTGCCAGAATATTTTCCGGGCGGGAGTAAGATATTTTAAATAACGGTAGCTGATTCGCCAGGATTATCACCGGAGCCATGGCAAAGGTGATTCCGCGCGTCAATTACCAAACGAGGAGACTATGAGACGTACACAAAAAATTATTGCGCTGCTTGCCGCGATGGCAGCGGTTCTTGTGGTGACAGGCTGCGGCAAAAAAGGAGCCGCCAATCTGCCTAAAGGATGGCTTTCGGATTTTGACGAGGCAAAAGCGTCCGCCAAAAAACAGGGCAAGGATATTTTCCTTCTGTTCAGCGGCGATGACTGGGATCAGATGAGCGTGGCGTTTAAGCAGAATGTCGTGGGAACTCAGGAATTCATGGACGCGCTTAAGGGCGAGTATGTTTTTGTGAACATAGATTTCTCACAGACAGAATATGAGAAAACGTACATAGATGATGATGCCAGCAGAAAACAGAAGAAAGAGGCGGAGCGCATAAATGCCGAGTACGAGAAGAAGCTGAACATTGCCCGCCTTTATGACCTGCAGCAGTATCCGTGCGCATACATTCTGAGCTGTGAGGGCTATGTCCTCAGCATGGTGCCCTTCTATGATACCATAGATACTCCCGGCGCATATTTGGAGCAGCTGGAGGGTCATCAGCAGGACGTGGACACATACCGCGGCCTTGTGAGAAACGTGCGCTCTTACACAGGCTACGACAGGGCGCTCGCCATAGAAGAGCTTTACGAGAGCTCCAGTTCCAGTTATTTAGGTCCGCTGGAATCTCTGGTGCGTGAAGTGCCTCTGCTTGACCCAAATAACGACACGGGCTTTGTGGGGAAATTCATTCTCTACGCAGCATACTTTGACGCGTTCTCTGCCATCTCTGATAATGATGTGGAGGGCGCGATGCAGGTTTTCATTGATGCCGCGCAAAGCGAATTCCTGGATTTGGATGAGAGGCAGAACGCTTATTACATGGCGGCGTACATGCTTGCCTCCGGCGGCTCAGATGACTATGAGCGCATAGAAAGTATCTTGCAGCAGGCATACGACATAGACCCCGACGGAGAGCATGCGGAAGGACTTTTAGATGCCATAAACCAGACGCGCCGTATGGCAGAGAGCGCCGCGAATTACAGGCTCCCGGCGGAGACAGAATAGGACGGCATTGAAAACAGAAGTACCGATGTGGGCACTGCTCGTATCCGCGGCAGTGCTCATTCTTCTATCACTCTCATTCTCAGCCGCGGAAAGCGCGTTCCTTTCAATAAATAAATTACGGGTGCGGTTTTTACGCAATAAAAAAAACAGGCGCGCGGCAAAAGTATGGCGGCTTTTAAATAACAAAGAGAAGCTCATAAACACTCTGCTTGTTGGGAACAACATAGTGAACGTGGCCCTTTCAGCGATAATCACATACATCTCGCTAAGGCTTTTCGGGAATGCGGGCGTGAGCATAGCCACTTTAATAGCCACGGTGCTGCTTCTGGTGTTCGGTGAGATTTCTCCTAAGACCATAGCCACTCATCATCCCGAGCCCATAGCGTTTTTTTTCAGTGACTTTATAAGCGTGCTTGAGGTCCTGCTTTCCCCGGTTGTGTTCGTGCTCACGCATATAGCCCAGTTCTTTCTGCGGATATTTAAAATCGACACAAAGAAAAAGAACGTCTCGTTCACAGAAGAGGAGATAAAAACTTTTATAGAGGTGGGAAGCGAGCAGGGCGTGATAGAGCATGATGAGAAAAACATGATGCACCGTGTCTTTAAATTCACTGACCTGGAGGCCAGGGACATAATGGTTCCTAGAAAAAAAATCTGCGCCATAAGCATAAACGCCACTTACAGCCAGGTCATAGAGATTTCGGAGCGCCATCTGCTCTCACGTTTTCCCGTGTATAAAAAAAACATCGATGACATAGTGGGCATTCTTTACATAAAGGATTTGCTCTTTTATAAAAACTGCGTTCCCCAGTTCAGCGTAGAGAAAGTGATGCGTCCGCCGCTTTTCATTCTGGCCACAAAAAAAATGTCCAGCATTCAGGTCATGCTTCATGAGAACCATCAGAGCATGGCTGTGGTTATGGATGAGTACTCAGGCACATACGGGCTTCTTACCAGTGAGGATATCGCGTGCGAGATTTTCGGCCCCATTGCGGATGAGCACAAACCTTATGCGCCGCGCATAGAGCTGCACGATGAGAAAAATAATTTTGTGGAGGGGCTTTCCCGTTTGGTGGATTTAAATGAGCAGCTGGGCACGCATTTAAAATCCTCATGCGCGGAGACTTTAGGCGGTTATGTGAGCGAATGCCTGGGACGCATTCCTCAGGAGGGAGAGAGCATTGTGCGCGAGGGATGGAAATTCACCGTGGTGAAAATGGATGACAAGAGGGTGGCGAAAGTTCTGGTCCGTCAGGCGCACGGCGAGGGGGCGGCTAAATGAGCATGGCGGTTTACGTGATTTGCAACGTAGCGGCGGAAGCGCTGCTTATTTTCTGCGGGGCGTTTTTTGCCTCCACTGAGACCGCGTACACAAGCCTCTCTAAAATCACTGTGCGACAGATGCTCAAGGATAATGAGCATAACGCGCAGAAAGTCCACGCCCTGCGCTCAAACCTGGACAGGCTGATTTCCACCGTGCTTATCGGAACTAATTTTGTGACCACGCTTATTTCGTCTCTGGCCACTGCGTTCTCCGTGAATATGTTCGGGGCAAAATATGTCTCGTATGCCACCGCTCTGGTCAGCATGCTTCTGATTATGTTCAGCGAGATTATCCCCAAAACTTACGCGGCCTCAAACCCTAAGGGCGTGGCGCAGAAACGCGCGGGAATTATAATGGTCCTGCAAAAAATATTTTTTCCTGTGGTGTGGATTTTCGGACAGCTTTCGGCGTTCATAAATTTCTTGGAAAAAAAGATAGTGAAAAAACATCCGCCTCTTATAACGGAGGAGGAGCTAAAGACTCTTTTGGAGGTGGGAGAGCACGAGGGCACGCTGGAAGAGAATGAGCGCGACATGCTGAACAGGATTTTTGAATTCTCGGACCTTCACGTGCGCGACATTATGAGGCACCGCTCGCTGGTAAAATATGTCTCCGTGGACGCATCGCTGGAAGAGGTGGTGCAGCTTTTCGCTCAGTCAGGATATTCCCGCCTGCCGGTGTACGAGGATTCTGTGGAGAACATAGTCGGCGTCCTGCATTATAAAAGCGTTTTGTTCGCGCTTAAGGCAATCACAGACAGCAAGGACTTTGTGCGCATCTGCATGGACCAGGTGGATTTTGTTCCCGGAACTTTAAGCGCCATAGAGCTTCTGCAAAGATTTAAAAAAGAGAAAGAGAATTTCGCGGTGGTGGTGAATGAGTACGGCGGGAATTCCGGCATTGTTACCATGGACGACATACTGCGCGGAGTGCTGGGGCGCATTACGGATGAATACGGCGAGGGAGATGTTTCTCCTGAGAAGCGCATAACGGTTATCTCCACGAACGAGTTCATAGTTCCGGGCGACATGAAAACGGATGACCTTAATGAGGTCCTTAACATTAACATAGAGAGCGACAATTTTTTTACGCTGGGCGGATGTCTTCTGGAAAGATTAGGAGAGCTTCCGAACATAGGCGCGGTCTACAAAGAGAACGGCGTGGTCTACATAGTGGAGGACCAGAGCTCACGCCGCATTCAGACAGTGCGCATAAAACTTCTCTGAAAAATTTAAGTGCGTTTTACAAGCTCCACTATAAGTTCCGCGGACTTTTCCAGACCCAGCAGGGAGCTGTTCAAGAGCAAATCGTAATGTATGCGGTTTCCCCATGTGCGTTCAGTGAACGTGTTGTAATGATTTGCGCGCCTTTTGTCTATGAGCTTGACTTCTTTCTCCGCGGTGGCGGGATTCAGACCTTTCTGCTCTATGGCACGCTGAACTTTGTCCGCGAGCGGCGCGTATACAAAGACGTTGAGAAGCTCATCCCTGTTTATATCCTCGCAGTGGCGCAGAATATAATCCGCGCACCGGCCCACTATCACGCACGGACCTTTCTTGGCAAGCTCTATGATTACGTTCCGCTGGGCATTGAACACCTGGTCCGCGAGCGGCAGCGTGGTCATGGCGGCGTTGTGGTTTGTGGCGACTGACGTGGTGCCGGGAGCCGCATAACTTGCGCCGAGCAGAAGCGTGTACAGCCAGCCAGAGGATATATTCTGCTCATTCTGTTTTATAAAATCGGGTGAAAGCCCGGAGTCTTTTGCGGCCATGTCTATAATCTCTGAATCATAAAATGGAACGCCCAGTTTTTCCGCCGTCATCTTAGCGATGGAATGGCCTCCGCTTCCGTATTCCCGGCTTATGGTTATTATCTTTTTCATTGCGCGCCTCCTTGTTCTCTAATGCTCTTATTTATATCATAGATATTATATCACAGAATTTTTCGGCAGACATTATTTTTAAACGGTTAAGATTACAATCACAGGCCGCGCCCCGGGATTCTCAGAGTATGTGAATCACACAGGAAATATTTGCCCGGACCTCATATATGTCCGCGCCGCTTTTATATCTTTGATATGGGTACGGATAGAATTTTTTGTCATCGTGATTTTTAATGAATGTGTCTCCCTGCACTAACGGCCCCGCCTCGGCGCAAACGTTTATGCCCAGGTCCAGAATTCTGCTCACGGGAAAATACAGCGCCGTAAAAATCCTGGCCCTGCTGAAACAGCACTTCTCCACGTCCAGATAATCCGTGCCGTATGTCCCTGCAAAGTCGGCCCAGTGCGTGTCCACGGACCTTACATAAGTGAACGGCGACACGGCTATGCCCATAAGAAAAACCGCGCGCTGCTTTATGCTCTGCTGTGCGGTTAGGCCTATGAAAGTGCACAGCTCCAGCCGCTCATAGTCTATGCCGCAAAGGCTGCCTTTCTCAAATTTTTTCGCGTCATCGGAATCCCAGGAGACATTGCCTTTTTTTGAGTACGGGTATTGTCCGTACCAGCCGTATCCGTTCCGTGCGCGGAGACTTTTGTAAGAGTACATGAATTCCGCGTAAGGGAAAATCACGGTTGTGCTTTTAATGTGCAGGGCATACTTTATCTCTGCGGATATGCTTAGATATGAGCTCAGGGTATTCTCGCTTATGGAATAATTGTTCTTCACGGCATCAAGGTCCAGCCAGTCTGAGTCATACATGAAACCGCACCGCAGAGGAAGGGCGCCCGCCGCATTCAGATTTACGCCCAAATTTTTCCAGAAAAAATCTATGCTTCCTCCGTAAGTCACCAAGGGACTTTCCTCCCATTCCAGAAAGCTTAGAAGCTTGTAGTCGCCGGAGGAATCCTTTTCGTAAAAGTACTCGCCCAGTTTTCCGAATGTTATGCCCATCTGAGGCTCCGCCGAAAGCTTTATCTCCGTGGAGCCCGCGTTAAAAATCTGCGCGTGGAAAGGAAATGCGAGCAGGAACATAAAAACTACGGCCGGAATTTTTCTCATGCTTTAAATTTCAGGAGACTTTTCCTGAGGGCCCGTTCCCAGAGGATCGACTTTAAATATTTTTGCCAGCTGTTTTCTTACCGCCTCCAGGTCACGCGGGTATGGCGCGGTAAAAGAAATGTCTTTTTCGGAGCGCGGATGCCTGAATGTTATCTGATATGCATGTAGCGCCAGGCGGCTTAGAAGAGGGCGCTCGTCCAGAGTGTCGCCGTTATATTTGCGTTTAAAATCGCTTAGCAGGACCGGATGCTGGTTTCCGGAATAAAGCGGGTCACATACGATGCTGAATCCGTTTGCCTGCAGGTGCGCGCGTATCTGATGCGTGCGTCCTGTAAGCGGATGCGCCTCTATCCAGCTGTAAGGTCCGCACGAGCCTAGATTTATAAAATCAGTTACAGATGGCTTTCCGTGCGTGCGGCTTATCACGGTGCGGTGCCGGGAGTCTCCGTCTATCATAAGCTTTAAGTCCACGTGCAGGTCTTTCCACAGAGGATGCCCGTAAACCAGGCAGTGATAGATTTTTTTTACCTCACGGTTCTCAAACTGCATGGAGAGCGATTTCTGTGATTCCTGTGTGCGCGCGTAAACCACGATTCCGCTTGTGTCGCGGTCTATGCGGTGCACGGCGAAAATCTCCCCGAATTCTTTCTGCGCGCTTTTGTCCAGGCGCGGCGCATCCAAATCGTAGCGGTCCGCCGCCACCAGTAGCCCCGGCCGTTTGTTAAGAACTATTATATCATCGTCCGCATAAAGCGTGCTGTAGTCTGCGATGGATTTCATTAAAGAATTATAGAATATTTGCCTGAAATAATCTATGCGGGCAAATCCAGTTTTAAGAATTATGACAAATTGACAAAAACTGTCAAAACCCGCTACACTAAGATGCGGCATGATAAAATCTACGCTCGTGTACTTTTTATTATGCTCGGGGCCCTGCGATGGTGAAACCAAGATTTTACTTTGCGCATGGCCGCATGTCTGCACGCTGGCTTATAAAGCGGACGGGCGGGATTTTATTTTTAAGGAGAAAACTATGGTCATTAAACCGATGATTCGGAGTAACATCTGCATTAATGCTCATCCTGTGGGATGCGCGAAAGATACTGAGCGCCAGATTGCTTACGTTAAGGGGCAGAAGGAGAAGCGCGGGATTAAGTCCGTTAAGGAAGGCGGTCTTGGTCCCAAGGTGGTGCTGGTGTTAGGCTGCTCCACAGGCTACGGTCTTGCCAGCCGCATAAGCGCCGCGTTTGAGTACGGAGCCGACACAATAGGCGTCTCGTTTGAGAAGGAGCCCACCGTCACAAAAGGCGGCACACCCGGATGGTATAACAATGCCGCGTTTGACCGCGCCGCGGAAAAAGAGGGGCTTCGCTCCGTGACCTTTAATGCGGACGCGTTCAGCGATGAGTGCCGTGCGAGCGTAATCGCGCGGCTTAAGGAATGGGGCGTGAAAGCGGACCTTGTGATTTATTCACTGGCGAGCCCCGTGCGCACGGACCCCGACACAAAGGTTCTTTATAAATCAGTCATTAAACCCATAGGCCAGGTCTATGCGGGCGCGGCCTTGGACATGATGACGGGAAAAATCACCCAGGCCTCCACTAACCCCGCGGAAGGAGACGACATTCCAAATACTGTAAAAGTTATGGGCGGCGAGGACTGGGAGCGCTGGATCAGGCAGCTTCTTGATGCTGATGTGCTCGCGCAGGGATGCCGCACTCTGGCGTACTCTTACATAGGCCCCTCTTTGAGCCATGCAATTTACCGCGACGGAACCATAGGCGAGGCGAAAAAAGATTTGGAGAGGCGCGCGCATGCGATAGACGCATCCTTAAAGACGGCGCTTGGCGGAGGCGCGTTCGTAAGCGTGAACAAAGGTCTTGTAACTCGTTCCAGCGCGGTGATACCCATCATAAGCCTTTATCTGGGCGTGCTTTTCAAAGTGATGAAAGACAAGGGAACGCATGAGGGATGCATAGAGCAGATGGAGCGTCTTTTTGCGGAGCGCCTTTATACCGGAGAGAATTCAAGCGCAGGTGAGGTTCCTGTTGACGAGGAGAACAGGATACGCATTGACGACTGGGAGATGGACTCCGCGGTTCAGGCGGAGATAGACCGCATCATGCCTGCCGTCACGGAAGAGAACGTGAGCGAGCTCACCGATTTAGCGGGACTCCGCCACGACTTCCTGAACATAAACGGATTTGATGTGGAGGGCGTTGACTACGAGGCAGACATCCAGGACATGACGCAGATAGACTAGCGCTTAGGCTGAAACTGAACGTCCCGCATGCCACTCGGTGTGCGGGATTTTTTTGCGGACTGAATTTTCTCCCCGAAAGAATTTCTTCTGCTCGCGGAAAGAAGTTTTTGCGGGCCGCGCCGTGCTTTCCTGCGTGCCATTTGCAAATTTCTTTAATCTACAATACAATTCAATAATGGACATTACTTATCTTTTATGGCTTCAGAATTTGCGTTTAAGTTTGGGGAAGGGCACAGAGAATTTCTTTTCATTTATCACGGACATTCCTTTCAATCCCCTGACGGTTCTTTTAATCTGCACGATTTACTGGTGCTTGGAGAAACGCATGGGGCTTTTTATTCTTTTCTCGCAGTCCATAGGAACTTTTGTAAACAACATAATCAAAAACTGCGTGTGCGCGTACCGTCCCTGGATTCGTGACCGCCGCATAAATCCTCCGCCTAGGGCACAGGCCGGCGCCACAGGATACTCTTTTCCCAGCGGGCATACACAGGCGGTGGTCGGAGAGTTCGGGACTTTGGGCTACGCATTGTGCAGAAAGGATATGGAGCAGAAAAATCACAGATGGCTCTGGGCAGTAATTCTCTGCGCCGCCGTGATTCTGATTGTGGCGTTCTCCAGGAATTTCCTGAGCGTGCATACTCCGCAGGATGTGCTTGTGGCTTTGTGCGTGGGCGCGCTGTTCGTGTGGATTTCGGATTTGATTCTGCGTTGGGAGGCCCGCGGAACTGAGGGAAAAAAACGGGACGTGCTGATTGTCTTATCTGGCACAGTCATCATAGCCTCCGCGTCAGCGTTCGTTCTTTTAAAAAATTATCCTGTGAATTATATAAACGGAAACATAGTTGTGGATCCCGCAGACATGAAGAATGATTTTTTCGGCGGAGCGGGAAGTTTCTGTGCCGTTCTGTGGGGATGGCTCATAGAGAAGCGATGGATTAAATTCAGCACGGAATGCTCCGCGGGACTAAAAATTCTCAGGGGGCTTGCGGGCGCTTTAGGCGTGGCGATTATTTTTGTCCTTACATCTTTGCTTCTTAAGCCGGCCATGCATTCACTTTATGCGTATTATTTTATAAAATATTTCATGCTTTACATTTGGGTCACGGCGGCGTATCCTGCGGTGTTCTCCATCATACATAAAAAGATTAGGAAGGATGAGTAGAAGCGCGCTGAGCGGGAGGGAGACTGTGCGTAGAGTTTTTATTTTTTTCGCGGCATGTTTTTTCTGTGTGGCTTTGATTTCCTGCAGGCCGGATAATGATCGGGGAGAGAATCGTTACACATACAGAACTACATCCACATCTCCTTCTACTTGGAATCCGGCAGAATACAAACTTGGCGATGAGGCGACGGTGATTTCTTTCACAAGCTCCGCCCTCTACGAATTTGTGATTTCATCTAATCCTGAAGGCTATGAGCTTATCTGCGAGCTTGCCTCTGATTTTCCGCAGGATGTTAGCGCCCTGTACGACAGGGAAGAGGGAATCGCCTGGCTCATAAATTTAAATCCGCTTGCGACGTGGGATGACGGCACTCCTATAACGGCGTACACTTACGAATACTCCGTAAAGCAGTATCTGAATCCGCAGATGAAAAACTACCGCGCCTCATCGTGGTATCAGGACACGCTGGCTCTAAGCGGCGCGCAGGCTTATTATGAGGGCAAGTCCTCCTGGAGCGACGTGGGCTTCATTGTAAACGGCGAGCATTCTTTCACCCTGATTCTTTCCAAACCGCAGACACTTTTCTTTGTGGAGTACGGACTGACAAACCCGTTCCTGCTGCATGAAAGATTGTTTGAGGCGAATAAAAAAGAGACGGGCGGACTTGTAAAGACTTCCTACGGAACTTCCATAGAGACTTCCGCAAGCTGCGGCCCGTATAAAATATCGCGGTACCAGGCAGACAAGTCCATGCACTTTGTGAGGAATGAGAGCTGGTACGGCTGGAGCGACGGCAGGCACGAGAATCTTTATCAGACCACAGACATAGACCTTCAGTTCATAACGGACCACAACACTATCATGAATCTTTTTTTGCAGGGGAAAATAGACGATGTGGGACTGGACGCCAACGACCTTCAGAAATACGGCAACAGCGATTACAGATATGACACCCCGCTCTCATACACATGGAAACTCAGCTTCAACATAGATAAGGAGTCGCTCAAAAAAGAGGAGGTTCCGGGAATAAACCACAGCATAATCTCTTACGTGGATTTCAGGCACGCCCTTTCCCTTGCGCTTGACAGGCAGAAATACGTGAACACCATCTCTCCGGCAAGCGACGTGGGCCTGGGGCTCATAAACTATTCCTACGTGTGCGATCCCGAGACCGGAGAGCTTTACCGTGAGAGCGAGCAGGCAAAAAGAATCTTATGCGAGATATATGACACGCAGAACGTAGAGGACATAACGGGCTATGACATAGACAAGGCAAGGGCTCTGATGCAGCGCGCTTACGACAAGGCTTTTTCCAACGGCGACATAAAGGCTGGCGATAAAGTTCAGGTAGATTATCACACTTACAACACCAGCGACACGAACACGAATTCAGTGGCGTTCATGCAGGATGCGTTTAACGAGGCGTCAAAAGGAACCAGTCTGGAGGGCCGCATAAACGTAAAGATGGTGACGGACGAGAACTATTATACAAACATGAAGAACGGCGCTGTGGACGTGGCGATGACCGGATGGGGAGGAAGCACGTTTGACCCTTACGGAATATTATGGTGCTATGCTGACGCCGATGCCCTTAACGAGTACGGCTTTGATCCCTATAAAGAGACGGTGACAATAAATCTGGACGGAAAGAATATTACAAAGTCATATAACGCATGGTACATCGCTCTGTGCGAGGGCGAGTATGTGCGATCCGACATGGAGACAAGAAAAACTATTCTGGCGGAATGTGAGAAAGGCCTTTTGTTACATTACAACATGATTCCGATAAGATACTGGACCAGCGTGTCACTGAACTCCCACAGGATTCTGGAGGGCAGCGAGGTTTTTGTGAATTCTTTAGTGGGATTCGGAGGTCTGCGCGAAAAGCAGTTTACCATGGACGACAAAGACTGGGATGCTTACTGCGAGCGAAATAACTATCAGCTTACGTATTAGAGAATGATGGAGAGGAAATGATAAAGTATATCTTTAAAAGAATAGCGCTTGCGTTTCTTAGCTGCTTTGTGATTATGACTCTGATGTTCGTGCTTTTTAAAATGCTGCCCAATCCCATAGAAGCCCAGCAGGGCGGATTTGACAAGGCGCTCAGCGACATGTACGAGGCCTGGGGATACAACAAGCCCATAATGGTCCAGTACGGAATATTCCTGAGGCGCGTATTCACAAAATGGGACTGGGGATTCTGCACCACGGTCGGAACTTTCCTGCAGCCGGTGGGCTCATATCTGGCGGGAAAATTGCCGGCCACTCTTTATCTTAACGTGCTTTCCGTTTTATTCTCACTGCCGCTTGGAATAGTGTTTGGCACTCTGGCGGCGGTTTATAAAAACAAATGGCAGGATCACCTCATACAGATATTCATTATGATATTTATCTCCGTGCCGTCATTTGTGTACGCGTTCCTGCTGCAATATTTTGTGGCCTTTAAGCTGGGCTGGTGTCCGCTTGTGTTCAAGGACGGAAGCGAATGGTTCTCATGGCCCATGCTGCACAGCGCGATACTTCCGGTTTTCTCGCTTTCGTTTGGAACCATAGCAAGTTACATGCGCCTTATACGCGCGGAGCTCACGGAATCTTTAACGAGCGAATACATGCTTCTGGCGCGGACAAAGGGTCTTACCAGAACGCAGGCCACAGTGCGCCATGCACTAAGGAATTCTATGGTGCCGCTTATGCCGTCCATACTCAGCGAATTCATTTACATAATCATGGGAAGTTACATTATCGAAAATATTTTTGCGGTTCCCGGAATAGGGCGCACGTCAATCCTTGCGTTCCAGAACAGGGACTACAATGTTTTCATGGCATGCCAGATGTTTTATGTTGCTATAGGACTTTTGGCGGGAATACTTGCGGACTTAAGCTACTCATTCATAGACCCTAGAATACGCATGGGAGGAAACAAAAACAATGAGTACTAATGACATCTTAAACATACCAAAGGAAAAATTCACGTTCATTCATGCGGATGACGGCGTGGAGAATTTTTTTGAGGAAGAGATTTTCTCCGCCAAACCAACCGGTTATTTTAAAGACGCGATTTCCAGATTCGTAAAGAACAAAGGCTCCGTGGTGTGCTTCTTTATAATTTTGGTTTTAGTGCTCTACGCTTTTTTGGCTCCCGTTTTTTCCCCGTACAAAATCTCTGACCGTGACGGCTATTATGCGTATGCCACTCCCCGCGCCGAACTTTTCTCAAAAAGCACATTCTGGAGTGGCACAAAGAAAATGGAGGTGAACGAAAAGACATATCAGTACCTTCAGAATATTCCCGGCGCCGTCACAAAATACTACGGGGTTAAGGAGAGGGACATAGCAGGACGTAAAATGCAGCGGCACATAATCCGTGTGGACACTTACAATAAAACCGGCTGGGTAAAAATTCTTCTTACGCCGCAGGAGTACCATGATGCCCGCCAGTGGGAAAGCCAGGAATGCGTTGAGGGGCAGAGACTTTTTTATCCCATGCTTGATGAGAAGCGCATCGCAAGTCCCGCGTATAAGGGCGACCAGAACGCATGGTTTTTGACTGACTCGCGCGGCAATGTGATTCTTTCTGACAGCGGGGAATTGCAGGACATCTTTCTGCGTGCAAAGCAGGAAGACGGACATAACGCCGAAGAGGAAATTTATTTTGTTCCGCGAATGAACGGCTCCCAGTATGAGACGCGTGTTCTGTATAAAGAATGGTACCGCTACAAGAACGGTCATTATGCCAGTTTTATTTTCGGCGCGGATAAATCCGGATATGACATTTTCACTCGTCTGGCTTATGGCGCGCGGCTGTCTCTTCTGCTAAGCATTTGCGTGGCCGCCATAAATCTTTTTCTGGGAATAGTGATTGGTGCCCTGGAAGGTTATTACGGCGGCGCTCTGGATTTAATTCTGGAGCGCATAAAGGACATTCTGTATGATGTTCCGTCCCTGGTGATTTTCGCTTTGTTCCAGCTGTATCTTGCTAACATAGTGGGGCCCATAGTGTCCATGTTTTTCGCGTTCATTTTTTACGGATGGATAGGCACGTCCTCCACCGTGCGCGCGCAGATGTACCGATTTAAAGGACAGGATTATGTTCTGGCGAGCCGCACTTTAGGCGCGGGCGACATGCGCCTCATTTTCAGCCACATCCTGCCGAACGCCATAGGCTTCATAATAACCGCGAGCGTTCTGACCATCCCGGGCGTGATTTTCAGCGAGGCGAATTTAACTTATCTGGGAATTGTGAACCTGGAGGGCGACAGCATGACAAGCGTGGGAACCATGCTCAACGCCGCCAAAGCCACACTCTCCACGTATCCACACTGTCTGTTTTTCCCGGCGGCGTTTATTTCCATCTTGCTTGTCTGCTTTAATGAATTCGGTAACGGTCTGCGGGATGCGTTCAATCCCACTTTGCGAGGTGCGGAAGATGCTTGATTTGGAAGTGAAAAATCTTACGGTTTCGTTCCGCACGGGAAAAGGCATGGT
This sequence comes from Treponema sp., assembly GCA_022510925.1. Lineage (GTDB taxonomy): Bacteria > Spirochaetota > Spirochaetia > Treponematales > Treponemataceae > Treponema_D. Next base: position 20,274 of record JAFLSO010000013.1, on the reverse strand, counting down.
GCATGCGGTGCGGGACATAAGCTTTAATCTTAAAAAAGGTGAGACGCTCGCCATCGTGGGTGAGAGCGGAAGCGGAAAGTCTGTCACAGCAAAAGCGATTTTGGGGCTGGAGTCTCCTAACGCCGTCATAGAGGGCGGCCAAATTTTATATGCGGGTAAAGATCTTTTAAAATGCACGGAAAAGGAATTCAACCGTATACGCGGAAGTAAAATCACCATGGTGTTCCAGGATCCTATGAGCAGTCTGGATCCGATAGTAAAAATAGGCACGCAGATGACCGAGGCTTCTATTTTAAATGGCCGCGCAAGTCAGAGGGCCGCCGCGCGTGACTTAAAGAAATATCTGGATGATTTAAAAGATAAGTTTGATATAAAACTATTTTCTTCCGTGAGAAAACAAGTCAGGCAGGCGGAGAAGTCATACGCCGCGTATTTCTCTTCCACTGACTTTGATAATTTTATCAGCTTGGACGCGCTTACCGCCGCAAAAGACGCCCCGGATTTTCTTTCCGGGTTGAATCTGGAGCCGGAGCAAAAAGAGGGGCTTCGCGCCCTTATATGCAAAAAGACTTTTAAAGTCACCGGAAAGCTTGCGTACAAAAAGGCGCTGAGCATAATGCAGGAAGTGGGAATTACGGACGGAGAGAAAAGATTCAATCAGTATCCGTTTGAATTTTCTGGCGGAATGCGGCAAAGAATCGTGATAGCCATTGCCATAGCCGCAAACCCGGAGCTTTTGATTTGCGATGAGCCCACTACGGCGCTGGACGTGACCATTCAGGCGCAGATTCTGGAGCTTATAAACCGCCTGAAAAAATCCAGGAACATGAGCGTGATTTTTATAACGCACGACCTGGGCGTGGTAGCCAACGTGGCGGACCGCATAGCGGTGATGTACGCGGGAAAAATCGTGGAGACAGGAACCAGCCGCGATATTTTCTACAGCCCGGCGCATCCTTATACATGGGCGCTGCTTTCCTCCATGCCGGATTTAAACACCAAAAATCAGCTGGAGGCCATTCCCGGAACTCCGCCCAACATGCTTAAGGAGATAAAGGGAGACGCGTTCGCCCCCAGAAATAAATATGCCATGCAGATAGATTTAGAGATGGAGCCTCCCATGTTTAAAATCAGCGAGACCCATCAGGCGGCCACATGGCTTCTGCATCCTCTTGCGCCTAAAATAGAAATCCCTGAGCAGATAAAAGAGCGCATGGCACGCCTTAGAAATGCCGAGGTAAACGATGAGCAGTGAGACGAATGAATCAAACGAGACAGAAAAGACAGTCCTCTTACGCGTGGAGAATCTAAAGCAGTATTTTAAAAACAATTCTGTGCGCGCGGTGGATGACGTGTCATTCGAGATTCTCAAAGGAGAGGTCCTGGGTCTGGTGGGGGAGAGCGGCTCAGGAAAAACCACCACCGGCAGAAGCATCATAGGGCTTTATCCTGTCACAGGCGGAAAAATATATTTTAAGGATGAGCTTGTAAACGCATCTAGGAGAGGCAGGAAATTTAATCTTGGAATGCAGATGATTTTTCAGGATCCCGTATCCTCGCTTGATCCGCGAATGACCGTCAGGGAAATAATAGCGGAGGGATTACGCATAAAGGGAGTTAAGAGCGAGCAGGAGATAACGGAGCGCGTCTTTAAAGTCCTGAGGCAGGTGGGATTGAGGCCGGAATACATAGACCGCTATCCGCATGAATTCTCGGGCGGACAGCGCCAGCGGATAGGAATCGCGCGCGCCATAATAATGGAGCCCGAGCTTATAATCGCCGACGAGCCCATAAGCGCGCTGGACGTTTCCATAAAAGCGCAGATAATAAATCTTCTAAACGAGCTCAAGCGCAGCATGAATCTTACGATTCTGTTTATAGCGCATGACCTTTCCGTGGTAAAATATTTCTGTGACCGCATAGCGGTAATGTATGCGGGAAAAATCGTGGAGCTTGCCGTGGGAGAGGAGCTTTTTTCTTTCCCCGTCCATCCGTACACTAAAAGTCTTCTAAGCGCCATTCCACTACCTGACCCTGACTATGAGCAGAAACGCGCTCGCCTGATTTACAATCCTAAGACGGCGCATGACTATTCGCGGGAGTCTCCGTGCATGAGAGAAATACGCCCGGAACATTTTGTGCTGTGCTCTGAAAGTGAATTCAAGACATGGAAAGAGAACATAAAATAAAGATATTCTCGCTTGCCATATATTTTGCGGCGGCAGGACTTATTGTGGTGCTGCTTTACTTTTATGTCTCACGCTCGCATGCAGATTACTCCCCTGCGCATGCCTGGTGTGACGCGGCGTTTGTAACGGGAATAATTTTTGCGAGCATTTCTTTTCTTTCGCTCGTGTCAAAGTGCGGCGGATTTGACATGCTCTCTTTTGCCTTTAAAAAAATAAAGTCGCACTTCTTTAGAAAAGAGAATTCCTTTGCGCATGAGACTTACTTTGATTACACGGAAAAGAAATCCTCAGCAAGAAAACCTTTTAACTGGCAGGCGTTTGTCACGGGACTTCTGCTGCTGGGACTTTCTCTGGCACTTCTTGCGCTCTGCTGATCTTTCTGCTAGAATACGCGCATGGAAAAATTAAAGATTCTTCTTGCAAAGGGTCGTATTTACGAGTCCGTTTACTCACTTTTAAGCGATGTGGGAATTTCCATTTACTTACCGGACAGAACTTATTTTCCCGTCACAAATCAGGATGACCTTGCGTTTCAGGTGGTTAAGCCGCAGATAACAAGCGCGCTCCTTGCTAGCGGAAAAGCAGATTTAGGTTTCAGCGGGAAGGACTGGGTTTACGAGAACGGCGTTCAGGATAAAGTGGAAGAGATTATGGACTTGGGTTTTGACCCGGTGCGCATAGTGGCCGCCATTCCTGAGAATTCTGAATTCGATTCCATTTGCAAAAATCCTGTGACCATAGCCACGGAATATCAGAACCTTAGCGCGCGCTGGCTGGAGCAAAAGAACATCCGGGGAACTATTTTCCGCACCTGGGGAACAAGCGAAGGTTTCGTTCAGCCTGAGGAGAATTCCATAGCGCAGATTCTCATAGACAACACCAGCACGGGCTCATCTTTAAAAGCGAACCGGCTGAAAATAGTGGACACGCTTATGGAGTCCTCCACGCGGATGTACGCCAGCAGGAGCGCCATGGCTGATCCGGAGAAGAAGCGCAAAATCCTGGAGCTGAAAATGCTTTTTGAGACTGTGCTGAATGCCCGGAGCCGCGTGATGCTTGAGATGAACGTGACGCAGGAAAAATTTGAGGCGCTTGTGGAAGGCCTGCCCTCCATGCGCAGTCCCACGGTGAGCCCTCTTTTCGGCGGGAACGGATACGCCATAAAAGTGGCCGTAAAGAAAAGCGATGTGCCCACTCTGCTCCCAAAATTGCAGGCCCTAGGTGCCACAGACATAGTGGAGTACGAGCTTCGTAAAGTGATGATTTAAAAATATCCGGGTTCGTTGACACTTCCGGCAAACAGTGCTATTTTTTACCTGACAATAACAGCACATTCTAAGTTTGGAGCACGCGTATCATGCTCGGATTATTTTAAGTCCCGCGGCACTTTATGCGCTCCCGGCTCGGCGTGTGCTTTTTGTCTGCCTTTTTGTTCGTAAGTCTATGCCTGGGGTCAGGCAAAATCAAAGCTTTCAGATTTTAAATCAGAGTAGTGCCTTGCTTTTTTTGCGGTGAACTTGAGCACGCAGTAGTCCGGGTCGGTCACTCCTTTTTTGTAGAACATCGTGTCGCCAGTCCGCCAGATTTCTTTTTTGCTCGCCTCATCCTGAAGGACTTCCATCGTTCCGGTGAGCATGAGACCCTCGTACTTGAAACGTCCCCTGCTGTAAAAATAAATGCTTGCCTTGGGATTTCTCATGAACTGCTGCGCGCGCATGCTGGAGGTGTTCGTGGTGAAATAAAAATGATTTCCGTCAATCTTCCTTGGCGCGAACATGGCCTTCATGTTCGGAAATCCATCCTCGTCCACGGATGCGATGAACGCTGTTTTCTGTTTCTGAATAAAATTGATAATCTGCTCTTTGCTCCTCATTTTATCCTCGCTTTTAAGAATATTCCTTTGCGCTCATCTCATTTGTGAGCGTGGTAAGTATCCTGAAAAGGTAATGCTCGAATTCCTTTTGCTCTCTTTTAGTGAACCCCTGATAGAACAGAGCCCCCATTCTGTCAGAGACCGTCTCATATTTTCTTCGCAGGGATTTAGCATGCCCTGTGAGAGATATGATTGTCTGGCGGCGGTTCTCCGGGCTCATCTTGCGCTCCACTATTCCTTTTCTGACCATTCCGCTCACAATAATGGACACCGTGTTTTTTGCAAGGGAAGTTCTCTCGCTTATCTGGCTTATAGAGAGATTGTCATCTTTCCACAGGACAAACAGAATCCTGCCCTGGGTGCCGCTCAGCTCAATTCCCTTGTCAAGCAGCATTCTTCCGAAAATCCTGTCCTGAAGCTGCTTTATCTGCGTGATATAAAACCCGCCCTTAGTCTCCAATTTGTCCTCTTTGTATCTAATTAGAATATTTCTATATAGAACTGTTGCGATTATATCAGATTATTATGGAGGTGTCAAATTCTGAGGAGGCGCGGGATTTTGATTACGAATGACAGGTTCTCTGCGGTTGCCTGTTTTCGCATGACGTGCTATATTGGAGCGAAATGCGGGGAAGAATCAGTCTGATAAAAACGGCGGCGGCCGTAGTAGTGAATCTGGCCGGAATCATCTGCCTTGTGATTTTTTCCGTGCCGTATCTTATGCATGATGAGTCCGTGCGAAATCCGGACGCTATGCTTCCTGCCGAGGCGTGGGACAGCGCGGGCATGGTCCTTACTGCCGGCGTCATTCCTTTGCTGCTTGCTAATATTTTTGCGTTCATTCTTTTTCCTAAAGATATGCGAAAGAATCCTCTTACATGGCTGGTTTTTCTTCCGTGCGCGCTCTGTCTTTTTCTGTCCGTGAGCTATCTTCTTGGGCCATTTAAAATGATTTTATCAGGCTCATGATATAAAAATGCCCTCCATGTCATGGCACGGAGGGCGGACTTTAATTTTAAAGGAATCTATTTTATCTGGTTTCCGTCACTGAACGCTTTTCCCACCACCTCGCCGATTACGCGGTACACGTGGAAAGAGGCGTCATACATAATCGGCTCAAGCTTGGCCAGATCAACTTTGCCGTCGGTCAGAATCGAATCGTCCGCCTGCTGGGACACTATGGTACCCACCAGCATCTCGCGCTCCTCGTTCCATTCCTTCACCGTGCATTCAAGCGTGAGCGGATATTCTTCGATGATGGGCGCGTTGACTTTGGCGCTCTTATGCACATGGACTCCCGCTTTCTCGATTTTATTCACGTCATTTCCGCTCGCTATTCCAAAATAGTCGGAGATTACCACTGTTTTCCTGGTGGCGAACGCTACCGTAAACGCGCCGGTCTTTTTTAAATTCTCCGTGGTCTTGTGCTTTGAAAGATAGAGGGTTATCTCCTCAAAATCAGACTGAATTCCCCATGCCGCGTTCATGGCGTTGGGAACACCGTTCTCGTCATAAGTGCCGATTATAAAAACTCCCTCCGGCACAATCACTGAATGCTTTGAGTCAAATTCCATAATATTCTCCTGTGAAATTTATTTTGTATTCCGCGCGAAATTGCTTACATCGTGTAGCCGGGTTTTATAATAATGTTTTTGTCAGAAAGAATTTTGTCGTAGACTTTATCTTTCCACTCTTCCTGGGGCACGTCCTCAATGCTCACGGAAAAATGCTCTTTTCCGCGCTCCAGCTCCTTTGACGCGGCCTCAAGGACAGCATCTGCCAGACGTTTTTTTGTGGCCTCATCGCGGCCGGAATACATCTGAATCGTAATGTGCGGCATAAAATCCTCCTGATGCCTTTTGTTTTAAATGACGGTCCGCCATGAACGCGGCCATTTTTTGTCAGATTCCTGCGACATCATTATACTTCAACTTGGCCCTCATAGCAAATGCGTGTCTCGCCCGTGAGGAAGACGCTTTGTCCCGTGTAGCGCACCTGGAGAATTCCTCCGCGCACGCGCACTGTAATGTCCTCGTTGAGCGGGCAGTATCCGTTAAGGACCGCCGCCACGGCAGCCGCGCATGCCCCGGTTCCGCACGCCAGAGTCTCGCCGTTTCCTCTTTCCCAGGTGCGCATTTTAAGCTCGTGGCTGCTGACCACACGCACGAACTCCGTGTTTATGCGCTCGGGGAACGCCTCGTGATGCTCGAATAACGCGCCTGTTTTCTCTACCGGCTCTTTGTCTACGAATTTGCTGAACACCACGCAGTGAGGATTTCCTACGCCCAGGCACGTGACTTTGTACTCCCGGCCGTTTACTGTGAGGGGAACGTTCACTATGGCCTGTGACGGAAGAAGTCCGGCGCCCACCGCCTGCGCCACCGCGGAGGACTCGCTTCCTGCGACAAGGTTCAGCGTCTTTAAAGGCTGAGCCCTGAGCGTGGTGGGAAGTCTCTCGCTCTCAAAGTACGGGCTTCCCATGTCCACTGTGACGCTGGTGACTTTCTCATTCTGCTTGTAGAGCGTAAGTGTCTTTACGCCGGCCTCCGTCTCTATGGTGATTTTCTCCGTGGCGTCCGTTCTCTGCCCGTGCTTCTCTGTTATGCCCAGAATGTCGTTGTCGTAAAGATATTTTCCCACGCAACGTATTGCGTTTCCCGCCATTTTGCCCTCGCTTCCGTCCATGTTGAAAAAGCGCATTTTGGCATCCGCCCTGGAGCTGGCCTCTATAAGAACCAGGCTGTCCGCACCTATTCCACCTCCGCGCCTGTCGCACAGACGGACGGCAAGCCCGGCAGGATTGCTTACTTTCTGCTCCATGGCATTTATCACTATGAAATCATTTCCCGTGGAATCCATTTTTGTGAAGCGCAGGGTTTGCTTGGAGGAGCGCAGACTGTTTATGTCCACAAGCTCCACGTTCTCTGCGTTGTATTTGCTGCGAAGACAGTCCGCTATTGCATTTGCCGTATCTATGGCAGTGAGGCAGGGGATGTTCCGCTCCACGGCATGACGGCGCATCTTTACGCTGTCTGCGGCGGGATTGCGGCCTTTGGCGCTGGTACTTATCACGTAATCGATTTTTCCGCTGTCAAGGAGAGTAAGAAGATTGTTTCCGGGATTCTTGTGGATTTTGTTCACCACCTCCACTTCCATGCCGAAGTCGCGCAGAGTCTCCGCGTTGCCTTCCGTGGCGTAGAGTTTGAAGCCCAAATCGTAGAATTTTCTGGCAAGGTCGGGAAGCTCGTAGCGGTCGGTTTTTCGCACGCTGAAAAGAACTCCGCCCGAGCGCTTCATGGAATATCCCGCGGCTATGAGCCCTTTGAAAATAGCCTCCTCCCTGGTGGCGGCTATTCCCAGCACCTCGCCGGTACTTTTCATCTCGGGACCAAGATGCGTGTCCACGTCCATAAGCTTCTCAAAACTGAACACAGGAACTTTCACTGCAAAATACGGCGGAAGCCTGTACAGCCCGGTGCCGTAGCCCATGCCGCGCAGTTTCTCTCCAAGCATTGCCCGCACCGCAAGCTCCACCATGGGCACTCCGCTGACTTTGCTTATGTAGGGGACGGTTCTGCTGGAGCGGGGATTCACCTCTATGATGTAAAGGTCGTTGTTGTAAATCAGATACTGAATGTTCACCAGACCCTTTGTGCCCAGCGCCAGCGCAAGCTCGCGGCTTTGCGAGATTATTTTCTCGCGCATTATGTCATTCAGATTCCAGCTGGGGTAGACCGCGATGCTGTCACCGGAGTGTATGCCCGTGCGCTCTATGTGCTCCATGATTCCGGGAATCAGGATATCCTCGCCGTCACAGATGCCGTCCACCTCAAGCTCAGTTCCCATCATGTACTGGTCTATCAGGACAGGATTCTCTATTCCCTGCGCCAGAATTATTTTCATGTACTCGCGCACGTCGTCATCGTTGAAGGCCACAATCATGTTCTGCCCGCCGAGCACGTAGCTGGGGCGTAGAAGAACGGGATAGCCCAGCCTGGAGGCCGCGGCCAGAGCCTCATCCTCTGTAAGCACGGTGAGACCTTTCGGCCTGTTTATATGAAGACGCTCGCATAAATCCTCAAAGCGCTCCCTGTCCTCCGCAAGGTCTATGGCGTCCGCGCTCGTTCCCAGAATGCGCACACCCTGCTCGTTTAGAAATTTTGCCAGCTTGATTGCGGTTCCTCCGCCGAAAGCGACAACCACGCCCAGAGGATTCTCCGTTTTTATAACGCCCATTACATCTTCTGGCGTAAGCGGCTCAAAGTAAAGCCTGTTGCTGGTGTCAAAGTCCGTGCTCACGGTCTCGGGATTATTGTTGATGGTCACCACGTCGTAGCCTAATTTTTTTAGCGCCCACACGCACTGAACGCTGGCATAGTCAAATTCAATTCCCTGTCCTATGCGGATTGGTCCTGAGCCCAGCACTATGATGGTGCCCTTGCTTTTAGCGGACGCCCTCTGTTCCAGGAATTCCCCCGCCTCGTTCTCGCCATCGTAATTTGCATAGAAGTAAGGTGTCTCCGCGTTGAATTCCCCCGCGCACGTGTCCACCATTTTATATCCGGGGTTAACATGAAAAATCCTTTCGTTTTTATCCTGGCTCATTTTCCTCTGCTCCTAAAATCCGCGCAAAAAAAATGGGAACACCGCAAGCGCGCGTCCCCATTGACATCAGTTTAAAAATAAAGGCGATTCAGAAAAACATTGCCTCGGGCACCGCATGTATGCCCGCCTGTTTTTTAAAACCGCATTCATCTTAGGAATAATTTATATCCTATTTTTCTCATTGTGTACAGTGGGGAATTTTAATGATATACTTAGCGCATGGGGAGCGAGGATTTTCTGAAGAATTTAAATGGCGAGCAGATGGAGGCCGTTACCGCCACAGAAGGCTACGTGCGTGTGCTTGCCGGGGCCGGAACAGGAAAAACCCGCGCGCTTACAAGCCGCTACTGCTATTTGGTCCGTGACGTGGGAATAAGCCCTAAAAACATTCTGTGCGTGACGTTCACAAACAGGGCCGCTAACGAAATGAAATCACGCGTGCGCAGAATGCTAGGCGACATGGACTTGGGCTACATCTGCACGTTCCACGCGTTCTGCACCCTGCTCCTGCACGAGGACATAAACGTCCTTAATTTTCCAAAAGACTTCATAATCTTAGACAAAGAGGACTGGCGCGATATAATGCTCAGGATTTTCTCTGACATGCACATAACGCTTAAAGAGACCACCGTGCAGAGAAAAATAGACGAGGTGCTTGAGGGTAAGAAATTACAGGCGGACACATACATAAATTATTTTTATAAATTCAACAACGAGGAGCTCAGGGCGCTTTTTACAAATCCAGAGAAGCCGCTGGAAGAGAACCAGGAGATTTTTCTGCGCTTCATTTACGAGCAGAAAAAATGCTTTGGCGTGGATTTTAATGACCTCATAAATTTTGCCACATACATCCTGGAGAATTTTCCCGGCATCCGTGAGAAATGGCAGGACAGGATGCAGTACGTCATGGTGGATGAGTTTCAGGACGTGAGCGCTAAGCAGTACCGCATAGCGCAGATTCTGAGCGCAAGACATAAAAATCTTTTCATAGTGGGAGACAGCGACCAGACAATCTACTCATGGCGCGGAAGTCACGTTAAGCTGATACTGGACTTTGACAAGAAATTTCCTTCCGCCAGAACTATCCTTCTTTCTCAGAATTACCGCAGCAGTCCGCAGATACTCACCGCGAGCAACGCGCTCATCAGCCGGAACACGGTGCGCTATCCAAAGGAGCTTGTGCCCACTGTCCCTGACGGAGAGAAGCCGCTTTATTTTCACGCGCCGAATGAATCAGAGGAGGCCGCCTGGATTTGCGGGGAGATAAAAAAACTCACATCTAAAAAGAATTCTCTTTCGCCCGTGAATTTCCGCGATGTGGCGGTGCTTTACCGCGCGCATTATCTTTCGCGGGCGCTGGAAGAGACATTCATAAAAAACGATGTGCCGTATAAGATTCTGGCGGGAACAGAATTCTACGGCAGGCGGGAGATAAAGGACGTAATCTGTTATCTGCGCATGCTTACCGCCGCGGACGACACCTCGTTCTACCGCACCATAAACGTTCCGTCCAGAAAAATAGGGAAACAGAAAATAGCCGCCATAAAGAAACATGCTGACGACAGAAACATCTCCGCGTATGAGGCGCTGAAGGAGCTGGCGGAAGATGAGAGCGGCGTCTTTAAATCCACCGGTGCGGGCGAATATATAAATGCCATAGAGAGCGTAAGGCAGATGCTGCCCTCTCCCTTAAGCTCCGTTCCTGTTCTGCATACGCCCGCTAAACTTGGAGACATATTGCAGGCGCTCCTGGACCGCACGGGTTACGAGGCGTTCCTGCGTCTGGAGGCGGATCAGGACAGGCTGGATAATCTTGCTGAATTCAAGCGCAGCGTGAACGAGGCCGGACTTGATGACGATGCCACGCTGGAGGATTTTTTGAATCACACGGCGCTCTTTACGGACCTGGACCGCGATGACCAGAAAGATTCCGTAAAGCTTCTGACCATTCACGCGGCTAAAGGCATGGAATTCCCTTACGTGTTTCTGTGCGGAATGAACGAGGGCGTTTTTCCCAGCCGCAAGGTAAACACACCGGAAGACATGGAAGAGGAGCGCCGGATAGCGTACGTGGCCATGACGCGCGCCAAAAGACGGCTTTTCCTGAGCGACTCGGAGGGAAAGGCGAATGACGGGATTTTCAAATATCCGAGCAGATTTATTTTCAACGCAGGACTGGAGAATCTTTCGCTTGTAAAGGAGCTGGATAAAAATCTGGTGGAGCAGACGGAGCAAATCATCACGTATGACGAGACGCGCTTAAAGGCGATGATGACGTCATTAAAAAAAGGAGACCGCGTAAGCCATACGGTTTTCGGAGAGGGAACCATAATCTTAGTCAACACAAACGCCTCTTGCTACACGATAAAATTCGACGGCATGGAGACGGAGCGCTCCGTTCTTTTTACAGCGCCCTTAAGAAAAATTTCCGGCGCAGACAAATAAGATGAGGCGCATTAGAATTTAATTACACTGTCGCTTTACGCTCGCCGTGATTTTCAGTAAAATAACTCCACTTATGGAATTCACACAAGAACAAATCGAAGCGCTTTTTGTTAATGAAGTAGAGATTATGAAGCGCATTGCGGACGAGCTGAACATAAAAGTGGCTCAGGTTAGTGCGGTTATCAGTCTGGTGCAGGAAGGCTGCACCATTCCGTTTATATCCCGTTACCGAAAAGAAAAGCACGGCTCCTTGGACGAGGTGCAGGTGCGTGACTGCGACCATCTTTTCACGTCATACAAGAATTTGGAGGAGCGCCGTCTGGAGATTGTGAAGGGAATCTTCGCACAGAATAAGCTCACTGACACTTTGTACAAGGCGGTCATGGGCGCTAAAACTCTTACCGAGCTTGAGGATTTGTGGGCGCCGTTCAAGAAAAAGAAAAAGACTCGCGGAATGGTGGCGCAGGAAAAAGGCCTTGAGCCGCTGGCAGATTTTATTTCTGACCCGAATTCAGATGATGCCGCGGTGGAGTCTAAGGCCGCGGAATTCATCAGGACGGACGCGGAGGATGAGGCGCTTAACGTTCCCACCGCTGAGGACGCGATTAAAGGCGCGCAGGACATTATCGCGGAGCGCACAAGCCAGGACACTGCCAACCGCTCCGCTGTCCACGACCATTACATCGCGACCGGCACAATGGTTACCAAGGGAATAGTCCCCGAGGGCCAGGATGCAGAGACCGCGGAAAAAACCTCCACATACAAAATGTACTGGGATTTCTCCGAGCCGCTCAGCCAGATAAAGCCACACCGTGTTCTGGCAATAAACCGCGCGGAGCGGGAGGGCGCGCTGGAAGTCACGCTGGATGTAAGCGTGGAGGATGCAGTAAAAGAAATCCAGAAAAAATACAGGCTCTCAAACAAATATTTCTCGCAGGCCATAGAGGACGGTGTGGTGAGGCTTCTGAGCCCTGCCGTTCTGCGGGAAATCCGCAGCGATGAGACTGACCAGGCGGACGCGCACGGCATAGGAGTGTTCAGCGAGAATTTAAAGAATCTTCTGATGACGCAGCCCATAAAAGGAAGCCGCGTCCTTGGCGTGGACCCGGGAATACGCACCGGAACTAAATGCGCCGCGCTGGATGAGACCGGCAAATATCTGGGATACTTCCTCATCAAGCAGGTCGCGGAGCCGGAGGACAGCTACAACAAAATAAAGCTCGCAATCAAAAAGTACGACATCCAGGTGGTGGCAGTGGGCAACGGAACAGGCAGCCAGGAGGTTCAGGCCATAGTGAGCAAAGTCATAAGCGAGAACTATCCTGACGTGCGCTACACCGTGGTGGACGAAAGCGGCGCCTCTGTTTACAGCGCGAGCGACATTGCCCGCGAGGAATTCCCGGATTTGGATTTAACCATACGCGGTGCCATAAGCATGGGACGGCGCTTGCAGGACCCGCTCGCGGAGTTTGTGAAAATCGACCCCAAGGCCATAGGCGTGGGACTTTATCAGCATGACGTGAACCAGAAAAAACTGAGCGACACTTTGGACGAGGTTGTGGGGAGTGTAGTGAACCAGGTGGGCGTGAACCTTAACACCGCGAGCGCCAGTCTCCTTAAATATGTCTCGGGGATAAACTCATCGCTCGCAAAAAAAATCGTTTCATATCGCGATGCCAACGGAAAAATAACTAGCCGCGAGGATTTAAAGAAAGTGAGCGGTCTGGGACCCAAGGCATACGAGCAGTGCGCGGGATTCCTGAAAATACCGGAGAGCTCCAATCCGCTCGACAACACATGGGTCCATCCTGAGAATTATGCGGTGGCGGGCGAGGTTCTTCCTTTAGTGCAGGGCAACGAAAAGATAAGCGCGGACTTTAAAAAGCAGCTGGAAGAGAAATACGGCGTGGGCGAGACTACGATTAACGACATAGTGGAGGAGCTCGCCAAGCCTAACCGTGACCCCAGGGACGGCTATCCTGCGCCCATAATGCAGAAAGGCGTGATGGCATTTGAGGACCTTACTGTGGGCATGAAAGTGACGGGAAAAATCCGCAACGTGGTGGACTTCGGGGCGTTCGTGGACATAGGCCTGCACGAGACAGGTCTCATTCACATAAGCGAGCTTAGCGACAGTTTTGTCTCTGACCCCATGGACGTAATCAAAGTGGGCGACGTGAAGGAATTCACCATAATCGATTTGGACAAAGACCGTAAGCGCATAAGCCTAAGCCTTAAAAGCGACGCCGCTTCCCGTCAGGGCGGAAGTGCCGGCTCAGCTGGAGCAAAAAAGCGCGTGGTTGTGGTCCGTAAGGGCGCGGAGAATAAGGACGGAAAAAAATCTTACGCGGACAGGCCCAGGTCCGACAGGCCGCGTGAGAGTCAAAGGCGCGAGAAACAGAATTTCGGCTCTGATGACGGAATGTATTATAATCCCTTCGCCGCGTTGCTTAAAAAATAAGCGGCCGGAGACTGCGGTTTAAGGCGCGTTCCGAGCGTTGTGCCCGGGGCGTTGCCTAATGCAGCGTAACCTCGCCGGAAAAAAGCTCCCTGGTCTCTCCGTCTTCCGTCCGTACTAAAAGCCCGGCGGAGTCGGTGATTCCCAGGACTTTGGCGGGATAGCCGCTGTCCTCAGTGCCCGCAAGCGGTTTTACTAGCACTGTCTTCCCCGTAAGCCATGAGCGGCTCTGATACTCTTTTATGATATTCTCTTTTTTGAAAATTATGGACGTAAGCTCGTGCATCACCTCAGAAAGCAGGGTTATCCTTATGTCCGCGGAATTATTTTCTTCCCACCGCGCCACGTCTTCTTCCGGGATTATGCCCCCCATCCTGGAGGCTATTTCCGACGGCGCGCTCTTTGGCATGGCGATGTTTATGCCTATTCCTATGACTGCCGCAGAGACTTTCTCTGAGCCTGGCACGGCCATGCCCTCCGTGAGTATGCCGCAGATCTTAAGCCCGTTAAAAAGCACGTCGTTCACCCACTTTATCTGAAGGGCTCTCTTTCCGTTAAAAAAAATTCTCTCTGCGGCGCGGCACACCGCTATGCCCGCGCATACCGTGAAGTCCGCGGCGTTGCGCACGCCATCCTCAGGCATTACGCAGAAAGAAAAGTAAATGCCCGTGTTCCTAGGCGACCAGAAGCCGCGTGACATTCTGCCTTTACCTGCGGTCTGCGTGGCGCTTACGAGCAGGGTGTTTTTCATTGTCGCAAGATTATCAGGAGAGCAGTCCGTGAGCCTGCGAAGAAGCTCTGAGTTAGTGCTGTCTATCTCGTCAAAGAAAATAACCTTTTCTTTCTCAAGGTAAATCTCTTTGTGCTTTGTATGCTCTGCCCAGAAATTCTCCGCATTGAATCCGCGAGGCATTTGCTCTATTGCCCCTCGCCGGAGGATTTTTTTCCTAGGAGCATGAAGTCCTCTATTCCAGCGCAGAACGCTATTCCGCTTCCGGGCTCAGCCAGGCAGGGCAGGGTGCGTATGGATTCCAGAACGGCCTCTTTTTTCTCCTGCTCCACCACAATCATCAGCATCTCTTTTTCCGGGACTATATGCATTCCGAAGAATTTCGCGTCGTCCTCACGCGCAGTTCCTCGCGCGTTTATCACCGTTCCTCCGCCCGCTCCTGCCTTTCGTGCGGCGGCCATGGCGTCATCGGCGTAGCCTTTGTTAAGAATCACTGTTATAAGCTCGCGGTTTTTTGTCTCGTTCATGGAATCTTCTCCTTTAGTAACTGTTCCGGTCTTAAGCATGGAATTTACGTCCAGGCTGTAAATGGTCCCGAAATTCTGCTTTTCATTTTCTGTAGCGCTGACTATAGAATCTATTATGTGACTTTTCTTTTCTCTCTCCGTAAGGATAGTAACCAGGTCCAGCGTTTGCCCGCCCAGACCCAGAGTCGCTATCACGCCGTTAGGACTTATCCTGCGTCCCATGAACACGGTTCCGCCGGAACTTCCCGCAGCATTCGCCGCATTGGAGATTAAATCCGCTTTGTCGTGGGGAACAACCGCAGTGAGCAGCACGTATTTTGTCATGCGTTTACCTCCTCTGTTTTATTTTGCAGGAGCGCGTTTTGCTTTTTTGCGCGCTCATTTTTTATTCTGAACGTTATCCCCAGAATCTGAATCGCTATGAGGGGTGTCATGGCCACAAGCGCGATTACGCCGAACGCGTTTGTGACGGGATTCCCTCCGCCTGCTATGGACGCTCCCAGCGTGAATGACAGGATGAATGTGCTTGTCATGGGGCCGGACGCTACTCCGCCGGAGTCAAACGCTATGCCCATAAAGAGCGGCGGGCAGAAGAAAGTCAGTATAAGCGCAAGAGCGTAGCCTGGAATGAGTATGTACCACAGGCTGAATTCATAAAGAACACGCAGCATGCTTAGCCCTATGGAGATGGCAACTCCCGCGCTTAGGGCCACCAGCATCACTTTTCTTTTTATGGTGCCGCCGGAAACGCTTTCTACCTGCTCAGTGAGCACCCACACGGCCGGCTCCGCGCAAACCACCACCGCGCCGAACAGAACGCCCACAAAGGTAAGAAGCGCCACCCACATGCCGCCGCGGCTTACGGCGTAGCTTCCGAGCGTCTCGCCCAGGGCCCGTCCTGCCGGCATAAAACCTCCGTTCACGCCTATAAGAAAAATCACCAGGCCCACAAAACTGTAAACCACACCCACAACCATGCGGCGCACCTGCATGGGCGGCATTTTCAGAAGAAAAATCTGAAACACCACGAACATAATCACCAGAGGAAGCAGGGCCATGCTCACTTCCTTTAAAGTGGACGGCACCAGCTCCAGGAACACACGAAGCCCGGAGCTTAAGACCTCGCCTTCCGCCTCATGCGCTGCGCTTGCCGCATCAGCGCCGCCAGCATCTCCGAAGAATCTTAAGATTATTCCGTAAAGGCACACGGCGGCTATGGGGCCCACGCTGGCTATTCCCGTAAGCCCGAAAGAGTCATCGCTCTCTGATTTACCGGAATCCTCCTCCGCCCCGTTCTCGCCGTGCTTTTTTCCGGTGGAGCGGACTGCCGCCACGCCCACGCCCAGCGCCATTATGAAAGGCACCGTCATGGGGCCCGTGGTGGCGCCTCCCGCATCGAACGCCACTCCCTGAAAAGTCTGCGGGCACAGGAATGCGAGCGCAAAAACCAGAATGTATGAGACTATAAGAAACCACTTCAAGGAAAGCGAGAGGACCGTGCGCAGAAGCCCCAGCATCACGAAAAGTCCCACGCCCACCGCTATCATAAAAATAAGAACCCATCTGTTCACGTCCGCGCTAACGTTCTTTATCTGGTCCGCCAGAACCTGCACGTCTGGCTCCGCTATGGTCACCATCATGCCGATTATGAACGCCACGCCCAGAAGCAGCGGAAGATTTTTCTTAGCGGTAAGGGCCGCTCCGCTCCGCTCTCCTATGGGTAAGATTCCCACGTCCACGCCCAAAAGAAAAATGGTAAGCCCTGTGATGAGCAGAACGCCGCCCACTAAAAATCTGGCTATGAGCGATGCTCCCAGCGGCGCCACGGTTACGGACAGAATCACCACCGCAGCCATGATGGGAAGCACGGAAGAAAGTGTTTCTTTAAATTTCAGAAGCAGATTCATTTAGCCTTAACTCCAAGAATTTTTTGTGGATTCTAGCACAAAAATATAAATAAGGGAACTATACTGTTCGGACGGAATCCTCTGTGGCAGCGCAGTTCCAGAGCATAACAGGCACCGTATCCGTGCCCCGCTTTCCGGGGTTCCGTAAACTCCATTGCTGCGCAACCCGCTCCGCGGGCCCCTGCAATCGGGCGTAGGCCTTTTGGTCCTGCGGTAACAAAAAGCCGCACCGTAACGGTGCGGCCTATGTGCGGTAATTGTGCCTTTCTTCCGTGAGCCTTATGCTCAGCTTTTCTTTCCCCAGTACGTTGTGTTAAGGTTTTTCTGTGTGCCGGCATAGACGATTGTGGGCGTGCGGGGAACTTTCTCCCAGTCAAGCTCGCGCGCAACGGTTACAGTTACGGCGGCTCCGCCATCAGGCGTAAAAGTCAGCTGCTGCTTGTCCTCATCGAAGCTCCATGTTCCTTTTAAGGCACCGCTCATGGTTTTGTTTGCGCTAAGGGTAAGTTTTTTGGATATGTCCATCTCTCTGTACTCATACTTAAGGTCTATGTGCTGCCATGTTCCCGGAATCTCGTTCTCTTTTACAGGGCTTTTGTCAGGGATGCCGCCGTAGCGCTCCGGGAGGACCATAGGCCACAGGTCGGGGTTTCCTCCGGTGGGGCTCCACACAATTCTTCGTACACCGCCCATCATTATAGCGTTTGAATAAGGGTTGCCGGCCACATTTACTGGCAGACGCTGCTGGCTCATATAGTACCAGTCATCGCCGTCGTTAAAGATGGCGCAGTGGCTTATGCCAACCCAGCCGTAGTTTGAGCCGTAAGTGTTGTCTGAAGTGCCGCTGAATTTGTACGGGTGGGTCAGTAAGGGATAAATGTTTGTGCTTTTATTGCGCTTGCCGTCAACGTCATTTGTGATTTCAGAGCCCTCCACCGCATAATAGGGGCCCTCTATTTTCTCCGCGCGCACAACCCGTGTCTGATAGGGAACATCAAGGCCGTCATTCGCAAAGAAAAGCCAGTAGTAGCCGTTGTACTTGACCAGCTCCGGGCCTTCCGCAGGCTGCCAGCGGCTTGTTCCGCGGCTGAATATCCTTTTGCCGTATCCGTTTGTCTCAAGCTCCGCGGCGCTGCTGCCCCAGGGAACGCCCATCTCAAAGTCAGTTTTGCCGTCTTTTGTTACTTTTCCTGTCTCTGGGTTTATTTGCACCAGCGCGAACCCGGAGTGCCAGCTTCCGTACACCATCCAGTGGGTTCCGTTATCGTCTATAAAGTACGTGGGGTCTATGGCGTTAAAGTAAAAGTATCCCTCCCAGTTGTCTTTAGCTTCCCGAGCCCAGCCGTCTTTCCCAAGGTCGCTCGATGAGCACACCACAAAGCCTTTGTCCTCCCATGCGGAAGGGCCGCCGTTGGGGTTAGTGCTCTCCGCCACGCCTATGAACGCGCGCTCAGTCCAGGAGCCGTCATAGTTTGCAGCGGTGTTTTTCCTTCCGGTTTTTATGTAATTGTCCACGACTATGCTGTAGTACATGCGCACTTTGCCATCAACTACGCGGGCGCATGGTGCCCAGAATCCCCAGCTTATCTCTGATTTTTTGAGTGTTGGTACATTCATTTGCGTGCGGTACTCGTTCAGCTTGTCCACTATCCAGTCGGGCGCCTCGTCCATAATGCCGGGAACATATTCCCAGTTCACCAGGTCTTTTGAGCGCTTGCCCTGAAAGTGCTTTCCGGAGGTGGCCTTTACGTGCTCGTCTCCGTAGCTCGCGTCCGTGCCGAACATATACCAGTAGCCGTCAGTCCATTTGAACACTGTGGGGTCGTGGGTGTTGGCAAGGTTCCATCTGGCCTTATTTGCCCAGTTTGCGATGCCCACATAATTGTCGTTGTACGTGGGGCTCTCATACTCAAATGTATCTGCCTGCGGACAGCCATAGAACAGCGCGGCCATGCAAAGGAACGTGCCGCATAGCAGGAGGACTTTTGATACCCCCCCCCGTGTAGTCTTTGAAAAATTCATATAACCTCCGGTAAAATTTAAAATTCCGCTTACCCTTTAATATAAAAATAACACGCCCTGCGGTAAAATTCCAGACTTTTCATATGCGGGCTTAAACGCTTAAAAAAATGCCGTTATTTATCAGTTTTTTACGGAATAAACGGCGTGCCCCTGTTGAACATCCGCGCCCGCAGACGCTATAGTTCAGGGCATGAAAAGCCAGCTTACGACTTTATGTTATATAGAAAAAGAGGGCTCGTATCTGATGCTTCACCGCGTGACTAAAAAGGATGACGAGAACCATGATAAATGGATAGGTGTGGGCGGACATTTTGAGTGCGGCGAGAGCCCGGAGGAATGCCTTCTGCGCGAGGTTTACGAGGAGACGGGCCTCACGCTGAATTCTTTTTCTTTCCGCGGCATAGTAACGTTCTGCCTGGACTCAAATCCCGCGGAGTACATGCACCTTTTCACCAGCGCGGATTTCTCCGGCGATTTAAAGGACTGCGATGAGGGAAAGCTTGAGTGGGTAAAAAAGTCTGACCTGGATAAACTTGCCCTGTGGGAGGGCGATAAGATTTTCTTTAATCTTCTGGAAAAGGGGGAGCCTTTTTTCTCGCTTAAATTAGTTTACGAGAAAGGCTCCCTTGTTAAGGCTATGCTGAACGGAAAGGCGCTTTAGTCTTTCGCGGTGTTGTTCCATGCGTCCACAAAAATGTCCATTCCCTGCGCGGTGTACGCATGATTCAAACTGGCCTCGTAGACCGCGAGCCCTGCCGTAACTATGTCACATCCCGCCACGGCGCAGTCCACTATCTGCTTGGGGCTGCGCACCGCCGCCGCTATAATCTGGGTCTTTCCATAAAAACCGTAGTTCTTATAGATGGTCACTATGTCCTGGATGTACTTCCTGCAATCCTCGCCGTTGTCCTCTTTCCAGCCTATGAACGGAGAGACAAAAAGCGAGCCGTTCTTGGCGGGCCACAAAGCCTGCGCGGCGGAGAAAACTAACGTAACGTTTGTGCGGACGTATTCTTTCTCCAGTGCGCGCGCGGCCGTTATGCCTGCGGGAGTGCACGGAATCTTTATCACGAAGTTTTTTGAAATCTCGGATATTCTTAGCGCCTCCTCTATCATCTGCGGGGCGTCCTCCGGTCTGGAGCCCAGATTAGGATTTATCTCCACAGAGACAGGGAAAGTGTTGCAGCCCTCAAGCCCCTCTTTCTCGACCCATGCGGCTATGTCCTTTATGCACGTCATAAAAGGCTTCCCGCTGCTCATTATGTGCTTGGGATTCGTGGTCACGCCGTCAATGCCGAAAGTCTCGTAGGCTTTCTGAATCTCGTCAAGCTTGGCGCTGTCTAAAAAATACTTCATATAGAGTCCTCCTTGTAGCCTTGTGCGGCCTTCTCCTAAAAATTATTCATCGTTCTGCCGGTGTAGGTTTTTTTGTATTCCTCGCCCGCGCCGCGAATCACCTGCTCCATTTTTTCTGTGAGATGTTTTGCCGCTATCGGCGCGCTCATGTCCTTGAACTCG
>JAFLSO010000012.1 GCA_022510925.1 Treponema sp. | reverse complement strand
AGATAAACGACCAGGTGGTCGAGGAGAACTGCTGCTACATTCATCTTACTCTGGTGCCGTTCATAAAAAAGGCGCGCGAGATAAAGACCAAGCACACGCAGCATTCCGTGAAAGAGCTGCAGGCCCTTGGAATTCAGCCTAACATACTTATGCTCAGGACGGAAATCCCTCTGGACGAGACTACGCGCGAGCGCCTTGCGCAGTTCTGCAACGTGGACACGGACAGCGTGATTCAGAATATGAGCGCCAGAAGCATTTATGAGGTTCCGCTCAATCTGGAGAAAGAGGGTCTTGGAAACGCCGTGTGCAAGGCCCTGCACATAGAGGGGACACAGAGCCATCTGGAGGAATGGGCCCGGATGGTCAGTATATTCGAGAATCCCAGGCACAGCGTAAGGATAGCGCTGGTCGGAAAATACGTGGAGCTTCATGACGCGTATCTTTCTGTGGTGGAGAGCCTTATTCACGGCGGCATAGCGAACGAGTCGTCAGTGGACATAGACTGGGTTGACAGCGAGACGCTTACTGATGACGGTGCCGCTGAGGAGCGTCTTAAGGACGCGGACGGAATAATCGTTCCCGGCGGTTTCGGAAGCCGGGGCACGGAGGGCATGATTCTGGCCGCTAAATACGCGCGCACACATAACGTTCCGTATTTCGGAATATGCCTTGGCATGCAGATTCTTGTGATAGAGTACGCGCGCAATGTCCTGGGCTGGAGCGACGCGAACAGTTTTGAGATTGACAGTGAGACCGTACACGCGGTCATAGACCTTATGCCCGACCAGAAAGGAAAGGAGAGGGGAGGGACGCTGCGCCGCGGTAAATTCGAGTGCGTGGTGAAGCCTGGCACGCTTACTCACAAGGCGTACGGCTCCCTTACGGTGTGGGAGCGTCATCGTCACCGCTATGAATTCAATAATGCCTTCCGCGCGGATTTGGAGAAGGCGGGGCTTATAATAGCCGGCGTGAATCCTGAGCGCGACTTAGTGGAGATAGTGGAGGTTCCGGGGCATCCGTGGATGCTGGGAGGACAGTTCCATCCTGAGTTTAAAAGCCGCCCCAACAAGGCGGGGCCTCTGTTCAGGGATTTTATTGCCGCGAGTCTTTTGAACCGGAAATCAGCAGGGAGATAAAAAACGGCGCTCCTATAAGGGCGGTCACGGTTCCCACCGGAATCTCTGACGGCGGGATGACAATCCTGCTGATTGTGTCCGCCGCAAGAAGAAGCGTGGCGCCTCCAAGCATGCTGAGCGGAATAAGGGAGCGCGCCCTGGGGCCGAAAATCTGACGCATCACGTGAGGCGCCACCAGTCCCACGAATCCTATGGTTCCTCCCGCGCACACCGCGGCGCTTGCCGCGACGGCACCTGTCACAATCACCAGGAGGCGCAGCCTGCGCACCTCCACTCCCAGTGCCATGGCGGGAATCTCACCTGCAAAAAGAATGTCCAGCTGTCTTGCGCAGAATGAAAGCAGCATGACGGCTATGGCGGAGGGCAGGATTATGAACGCCGCCTCGCTCCATCCGCGTCCGCTGAAACTTCCCAGCATCCAGACATACATTACGTTAAGCCGGGCGCTGTCCAGCGAGAGAATTATGGAGGTGCACGCGGAGTAGAATGAGCCCAGCGCCGTGCCGCATAGAAGAATAGCCGTGGTGGAGCCTAGTGCCGATGATTTCCGTCCTGTGGAAATTCCTGTTACCAGAAACCCTGCCGCAAGCGCGCCTAAAAATGCGCCTGCGCTCACAGGCGACAGGATTCTTCCTGTCCCGGCTCCTGTAACGCACATGGCAGCCGTGGCCCCCAGTGTGGCCCCCGAAGAGATTCCCATTATTCCCGGCTCAGCGAGCGGATTCCTGAAGAACATCTGGAACGCCGCGCCCGCTCCTGCAAGAAGCGCCCCTGAGACCACCGCCAGTATTGCGCGAGGAAGCCTTATCTGCATTAGAACTATGCGCGAGAAACTTTCCCTGTCAGAGATAAATTCTGACAGCGAGAGCCTCTGCGCCCCCAAGAGCAGTGAGGCGCACAGCACGAGCACGAACAGGACCGCGCTTATTATGAGCGGAACGAATTTTCTTTTATGGTCAGGCATGTGCTTCAGCGGCGCCTTCTCCCTGCCAGCATGCGCTCAAGCTGTTTCTGCGCTATGCTGAGGCCCTCATCCACGGACTCCTTTCCTTCGATAATCAGTTTCATCTCCGCTCCCAGAATGGTGTAGAAAGCGCTCCACTCATCCATGACGGGCCTGTAAACTCCGCCCTCAAGCGCCTTGCACACAACCTCGTACTGCGGGTACGATTTGAGCACGTCCTTGTCCAGCAGGATGGAGTAGCGGCACGGAACACCGCCTTTTGCCACGGATGCTTTCTGCACCGCGGGATTCATAAGATAGTCCAGCAGCCTGACAGCGTGCTCTTTGTTCTTGCTGCCGCTGGGAATTCCCACCGCCCATATGCCGTAAATGTTCACGTTGTGGGAGACGCCGTCCTCATTCTCTTTTCCCGTGAGCGCCAGATAGTCCATGGCGGAGTTTCTTGTGGGGGTATACCATCCGGGCCATCCTATGGCCATGGTGGCGCTCTTGTTCGCTATGGCCGCCACCAGATCATCTTTCTCGCATGCCCTTCCGGTCTCTATGAGCCTCATGTAGAATTCCAGCGCTTTTTTAAATTCAGGGGTGTTCACTGTGGGATTGTTCCTGCTGTCCACCACCCATGCGCCGAACGAGCGTAGCACGGGCAGGAAGTCCACCACCACGTTGTTCTCCGTGTCGCCGCGGTAAATGAAGCCCCAGTTATGCCGCTTTTTCTGGAACTGGCATATCTGGAGCAGGTCCTCCATGCTCTCTATGGTGCCGGGCGTGTAGCCTGCCTCCTGAATCATCAGCTTGTTGTACAGCAGGACGGTCACGTTCCCGTAGAAAGGCGCCAGATAGAGCCCGCCGTTCTGATAGCAGATGGCGGTGGTGGCAGGAATTATGTCGTCATCCAGAGAGTATCCCAGTCCGCTTAATTCCGCGAGTATTCCGCGCGACGTGAATTCAGCCATCCATGAGCCGTCCACCATGCAGAAATCGTAGGACGCTTTTTTTGATGATTCCCCCGCCAGAATACTGTGCAGCTCCTCCTCGCTGAATTCCTGCACCTTGCATATCACGTTGTTTTTAAGCTCGAATTCCGGGAGGGATTTTTTTATGACGTCAGCGTAGACACCCGCCCTTAGCGCCAGCGTGAGCGTGGCTTTAGGCTCCAGGTGCTCCCTGCGGATTTTGCTGCATGCCGTAAGGGAGAGCAGCACAGCCAGGCAGCATACGGATAATGTCAATCGGTTTCTCATAGCGTTAACCTCCGGTGTTGTTTCTATTCGCTTATAGTCCAGTTCTGGTACGGTTCCATTTTTCTAATCACGTCCGCCATGCAGTCCTCCACTTTTCTCTGCGGAATCCTGCAGAAGAATTCCACCAGCTCGGAGTCAAGCTGCGTGCCTGATGCGCGCCTGAGCTCTGTCACGGCGTCCAGATAAGGCATGCTCGCTTTGTATGAGCGGTCCATGGTGATGGCGGAGTATGTGTCTGCCACGGCTATTATGCGTGACGCCAGCGGAATCTGCTCTTTTTTAAGGTGATGGTAGCCGGTGCCGTCCACGCGCTCATGATGAAAGCGTATCCATGCGGCCACAGGACCGAATCCTTTTATGTGCTCCAGGACCTGCGCTGCCAAGTCGGGATGGCGGCGCACCAGTGCCCATTCCTGCGGACTCAGCTTTCCGCCCTTTGTGATTATGCTCCGGGGAATCCCCAGCTTGCCTATGTCCAGCAAGAGCGCGGCATACCGCAGGTTCTCCCTGTTTATACTGAGCCTGTATGAGAGCGGAAGATTATCGTACAGGAGCATGGTGAGGTTACGCACGTGAATGGAGTGCCCGTCCAGATTGGGGTCTCCCGACTCTATGACGCATGCCACCGTCTCAAGCAGCTCCATGTTCTCCCGCGCGCGTCCGTCCGCCTGCCTGAACGCCCATATAAGCGTGAGCGTAAAAAGCATGGCGGCCGAGAATACCAGAGCGCCTATCCACCACGATATGAAACGCACATGGTATACGATGCAGAAGAAAACCGTCACGCCCGCCAGGCACACAATGAGGGCGGCGTTCAGAAACCTGCTTCCCGCGCCGTGGCTTGCTGTAACGTTACGCCGCAGTATCCTGTGGACCAGAAATACCGCGTCAGATACGAGCATTATGATTGAGACCAGAATCATGCACTGCGTAAGCATCCTCATTATTCCGCCCCCTGCGGACTGAAGCATATCCTGTTCTTGCCCAGCCTCTTTGACTCGTAGAGCGCGGAGTCCGCCCTCGCATATACCATGTCTATGTCCTCGTCGGTCTTTAGAAGCTTTGTCACGCCCAACGATGCGTGTATGCCATTAAGCCTGTCTATCTTTATTCCGTTAAGCGTGTCCAGAAGATTCTGAAGAAGACTCACCGCATCCTGCATTGTGCTCCTGCCGCGTATGAAGACTATGAACTCATCTCCGCCCAGCCGTCCTGCGAAGCAGCCCTTGTTCTTTCGCACCAGCTCTATGAAATTCCATCTCTCCGACAAATCCATCTCCAGAGTCTCTATGATTGTGTTGCCGGTAATCTGTATGGCCTTGTCTCCCATCTGATGCCCCAGCCTGTCGTTAATTTCCTTGAATTCGTCCAGGTCTATGATGCACATGTAAATGCTCTCGTCACCGGCCTCCTCTATGATTTGCTTGGCGAGCGAGAAAAATCTGGAGCGGTTTAAAAGACTTGTAAGGGCGTCAAAGTCGGACTTGACCTCCAGCTCCCTCTGCACCATAAGCTCCTTCTGGTATGATATGAACTGCGCGAGCTTGGTTCTCTGCAGCGTGAAGTGCAGGCTCACGGCAAGGGTAGTCACCATGACGGCGTTATATGTGTCGGTGTATGCTATGGAGAAAGTCTTGTAGCGGAACGACGTGAGCACGAACACCGCGCTTCCGGCCATTATGACGCACGACATTGCGACCGCCTGGTGCATGTATATGGACGCGCTCAGAACCAGAAGCAGCATGAACATGGTGGCGGGCATGTACGGCTTGGAGACGGAGGCCAGTATCCCGTATGAGAGCATAAGGGCCATGCTCACGTACACTAAGATAAAGCTGTGATGCTCGGCGGCGTTTCTGAGAAAGAGGATGAGCGCCTCAAGTATTACCGCCAGCGCCACGTATACGGCGTAGAATAAAATCCTCTCCTGCGTGACTCCCCAGAGATTGAGAATGGAAAAGATAAGATAGAACGTGTTCGCGAAAAGAAACCATGTGTTCAGCATGAGTATGTGTTTTCTGTTGGTGGAGTGGATACTTCCAAGACACTGCTTATAAGTATGTTTGTCGTACCCGTAATAATTTAGGCTGTTGCCGGACAAGGTATCCTCTTTCTTTACATAAGTATGCTTTCTCAGTTTAGCACAAAAGGGCCTTTTATTAAAGAAAAATATTGGAAAATAAAAAAGATTTTTGTATAATATGCGCCTACAGAAGGAGGCCTCCGTGGAAAGAGAGAAAATTTTAGTTCTGGACTTCGGCTCGCAGTACGCCCATTTGATTGCAAAGAGATTCCGCATGCTGGGCTATTACTCAGAGATTGCGCTGCCTTCCGCGGATGCCGCCTCCCTTAAGGACGTTAAGGGAATAGTGCTGAGCGGGGGACCCTCCTCGGTGTATGGCGATGACGTGCCTGAATTCAACGAGGAGCTTATGTCACTTGACGTTCCTGTCCTGGGACTGTGCTACGGGCACCAGCTCATGGCAAAGATTTACGGCGGCTCCGTGGGTAAGGCCGCTGTGGGGGAATTCGGCATAG
Organism: Treponema sp.; assembly: GCA_022510925.1. Taxonomy (GTDB): domain Bacteria; phylum Spirochaetota; class Spirochaetia; order Treponematales; family Treponemataceae; genus Treponema_D. Next base: position 43,486 of record JAFLSO010000012.1, on the reverse strand, counting down.
CGCATCTGGAGAAGACAGACGCGGGCAGGGAGAGCCCTCTTTTACGCGGAGTGAGCGACGTTACGCAGGTGTGGATGAGCCATCAGGACGAGGTCCTCAGCCTAGGCGCGGGATTTGAGGTCATAGCGTCCACCAAAGACTGCAAGAATGCGGCCGTGCAGGATATTCTTCGCAGAAGGTTCAGCCTGCAGTGCCACTGCGAGGTTAAGGACACCCCTGAGGGCAACAGGATTTTTGAGAATTTCGCCCATATATGCGCCATGCAGAGGAACTGGGACGAGGACGCGGTTCTTTCGCATATACTTGAGGACATAAAGAGCCGTGCCAGGGACAAAAACGTTCTTCTGTTTCTGAGCGGCGGAGTGGACAGCACTGTGGCGTTCGCGCTTCTGAACAAGGCTCTGGGCAACGACAGGGTTCTGGGCCTCCACATAGACAACGGTTTCATGCGCAAGGACGAGAGCCGCTCCGTGGAGGAGGCGTACAGGGCGCACGGCTTCACGAATTTCATCATGGAGGACGCGGGCCATACTTTCCTCAAGGCGGTGGAGGGCCTTACCGACCCGCAGAAAAAGCGCATGGCTGTGGGCGAGACTTTCATCAACGTAAGGAACGACGTGGTCTCACGCCAGCATCTTGACGAGAGCAGGTGGCTTCTGGCGCAGGGAACCCTTTACCCGGACATAATCGAGAGCGGCGGAACTAAGAATTCACACGTCATAAAAACCCATCATAACCGCGTGGACGGAATACAGCGCCTTATGGAGCAGGGGCTCATAATAGAGCCGCTGAAAGATTTGTACAAGGACGAGGTGCGCGCCATAGGAAAAAAGCTGGGGCTGGAGGATGACCTGGTTATGCGTCATCCGTTCCCCGGACCGGGGCTCAGCATAAACGTCCTGTGCACGGACGGGATTATGTCTGATGACGACAAAAAGGAATTTGCCGGGGCAGGTGAGGAGCTGGACGGAATAAAGCTGGGTATGTTCTGCGAGCACTGCTCCATGAGCCTTAGGCGCTATGTGCTTCCGGTAAAGTCCGTGGGTGTGCAGGGCGATTTCAGGACATACAGGTTTCCCGCTGTGCTTGTGTTCGGGGATGAGGGAGACGGCTTCACTCATCTGCCGCGCAAGTGGGAGAAGCTGGAGCAGGCGTCAAGCGCCATAACAAACAGCGCCTCGTATCTTAACAGGTGCGTAATACGGCTGTGGCAGAATCCCATGATAAGGACTGAGGACATGGCGCTGCGGCCCGGCTACTGCGACCGCCTGCGCCTGGACCAGACGCGGGATGCCGACAAAATAGTGCTGGACGCCCTGCGCGCGGCCGGCTGGTACGGAAAGATTTTCCAGCACCTCACAATAAACCTGCCGTACTCCAGCGGGCCGGAGAGATGCTCGCTGGTCCTGCGCCCGGTGTGCTCCGAGGACGTTATGACCGCACGGTTCGCATGGCTGCCGCAGGAGCTTGTGAGGCAGATAGTCCTGGAGATATCGCGCCTGCCGTATGTGGACGCCATTTTCTACGACCTGAGCAACAAGCCTCCCGCCACGTTCGGATGGGAGTGAGCGCGGGCACAGTGACGGGAAAAGATGCCTGTACGGGAAAATTCACAGGGCCTACGCGGGGGTGGAGCCGGCGCCGCAGGCGAGACCGCAGGGCCGGAGCGCAGCGCAGCGGCGGAACACCCGTGACAGAAACGGGTTTTATGGAAACTGTGGGAATAAAACCGTAAAAAACGCCGGTGACGTCCGTATAAAAAAATGAACTGTTGACAAGGCTCCAAAATAGGATAAAATTGATATGTATCAATTCTTACATAGAGGTGTGAAATGACTTTTAAACAGCTTAGGGTCGCCGTATATGCTGACGGCGCGGACAAGGATGCCATGATTGCCGAGTACAAGAAGGGCTATGTGAAGGGCTTCACCACTAATCCCAGCCTTATGAAAAAAGCTGGCGTAACGGACTATGTCTCTTTTGCGAAGGAGGTTTGTGCCGCCATTCCCGACCTGCCGCTCAGCTTTGAGGTTTTCGGAGATGACTTTGAGACCATGGAGAAAGAGGCTAAGGTTATAGCGGAGCTCGGGAAGAATGTGTTTGTGAAAATTCCCATCATGCTCACGAACGGAACGAGCACCGCTCCGCTCATCAAAAAACTTTCGGCGCAGGGAATTCAGCTTAACGTGACCGCCATATTCACGGTGAAGCAGGTGCGTGAGACAGTGAACGCGTTTGCCCCCAACACAAAGAACATTGTGTCTGTTTTCGCGGGCCGCCTTGCTGACAGCGGAATAGATCCTGTGCCCATCATGAAAAAGACCGCTAAGATTTGCAGGGCCAAGCCCGGCACCATGAGCCTGTGGGCCTCTACACGCGAGCTGTTCAACCTGGTGGAGGCGGACCGCTGCAAGTGCGACATAATAACTGTGCCTAACAGCGTGCTTGACAAAATCCCCGGCATGGGAACCTCTCCCATGGAAGGCTCCAGGAGCACTGTCCTTACGTTCGCCAAGGACATAAAGGACCTGGGATTCAGCATATTGAAGTAAGCCAGTCTGATTTATGCAAGAGGCCGTCTGGAGACAGGCGGCCTTTTTTCTTTGTTATGGCTGCTCCGTGCGCAGTGGCTTTTTATGAGGCGTTCAGTCTTATTATGCCGTGACTAGAGGAGCCGCTCCAGGTCCTGCGGCGTGTACGGATTCCGTCCGCCGAATTCCCCGGGACCCCTGCCTATCTCTGAGAACACCAGCTGCAGTATGTTCTTGACTTTACTGGTGACAAGCGTGTATATGCGCTCAGACAGGCGCTGCTTTATGTCCCACTCAAGCCCCTGCTTTCCGTCAGAGCGGCGCACAAAAACGAACACGTAAAGATTCTCTCCGTTCTGCGTGCGCTCCAGGAGCAGTATTCCGTCCGTGGTGAAATGCATGTTGTTCACTTCCACGTATATGTTGCTGAGCTTCTCGTACAGAGGGATGTAGACGTTGTCGTCCATGGAGCATGAGAAATGGCTCAGGCTTATGTCCGTGAGGCGGGCGTTGTACTGTTTTTTCTTGTAAGTGAAATTCACCTTGGATGTGGAGTCGCACAGGGCACGGATGTTCTTGCGTCTTCCCGCGGCCTGGTTTGCGTACATCACTTTGTCTATGAGCCCGAAATTCTTTTCTTTCTGATATTCCAGCGATATGCAGCCGCACTGTATGCCCACATCGAACAGATAGTATTTCTCTATGGCCTGCTTCTCGCGCGGGGAGTTGCGCTTGGCGTACAGCACTCCGATAAGAACTTTATTGCCGTAGGATTTCTGAAGGCTCTGTATGTAGCTGCGCCATTCTATGCCCGGAATCACGGCGTCCACGTAAAAGAATAATATGGAGTCGTAGAAGATGGTGATTATGGCCTCCACTTTCTTTTCCAGGGGACATACCCTGTCATCCTCTATGATGTAAGTCTCGTATCCGCGGGCCATGTAATCCTCCAGGTAAGATTCCGGGAGAAGCGATGTGTCAGGAACTATAAAAAAAGTTTTCCGTCCGTCTATAACATTCAGCGCCTGATCATCCATAATATTTTCCTTTCGCATGTTTATGAATTCTTTAAATGATTTATACTGAGCCTGCGCAGTGACAGGCTGATGCAGAACACGGCTGGCTTAAAGGAGAGGGCCTCCCGGATTTTCTGGAAGCCCTCCCTTGCCATGATTATTTAATGTGCGTTTTCTTAAGCTTCCAAATGTCCCTCACGTAATCCTCTATGGTGCGATCGCTGGAGAATTTTCCGCTGTTCGCTATGTTAAGGAGCGTTTTCCTGGCCCAGCCTTTTTTGTCGGCGTAAGCCTCGGCTATCCTTTCCTGCGCCTGAACGTAGCTGTCGAAGTCCGCCATAATGAAGTAGACGTCGGGGCGCTGTCCCTCCACGCCGTATACCAGGGAGTCGTGCAGCTCCTTGAACATCTGGCCTGTCTTGTCCAGAGTGCCGTCCACCAGCTGGTTCACTACCTTTGCCAGTGCGGGGCTGCGGTCCAGGTACTTCTGCGGATTGTAGCTGTGCTCGCTGTTTATTTTTATAATCTCATCCGCGGTAAGACCGAATATCACGGCGTTCTCCTCTCCTGCGCTCTCCACTATCTCTATGTTCGCGCCGTCCAGCGTTCCAAGCGTGAGCGCGCCGTTCATCATGAATTTCATGTTCGATGTTCCGGACGCCTCATAGCCGGCCGTGGAAATCTGCTCTGACACGTCGGAGGCGGGAATGATTTTCTCCGCCACGGAGACGCGGTAATTCTCCACGAACACCACGCGCAGTTTTCCTCCTATGCGGCGGTCGTTGTTCACCAGGTCCGCCACGGTGTTAATGAGCTTTATTATCTGCTTGGCGCGGCGGTAGCCTGACGCGGCCTTTGCGCCGAAAATGAATGTGCGCGCGGGCGGATTGAAATTCGGGTCCTCGATGATTCTGTTGTACAGATACAGGACGTGCAGTATGTTCAGAAGCTGCCTCTTGTATTCGTGCAGGCGTTTCACCTGGGTGTCAAAGATGCTCTCGGGGTCTAGGAATTCATTCTGCGTGTGCTTAAGATAATCTGCCAGACGCTCCTTGTTATGCAGCTTGATTGCCATAAGCTCGTTAAGGCTCTCATCGTCATCAGCGTATTTCTCAAGGCCCTTAAGCTTCGTAAGGTCCGTCTCCCATCCGTGGCCGATCCTCTTCGTGATGAATTCAGCGAGCTCCGGATTTGATGAGAGAAGCCAGCGCCTCTGTGTTACGCCGTTTGTCTTGTTGTTGAATTTCTCGGGATATATTGTGTTCCAGTTCTTAAGCTCCTGCTCCTTTAGAAGCTTTGTGTGCAGCTCCGCGACTCCGTTCACGCTGAATCCCGCATGGATTGCCAGCCATGCCATGTAGACTTTTCCGTCGTGTATGATGGACATGTGATTCTGCTTGTCGTAATCGTTGGGGAATTTCTGACGGAGCTCTATCATGAAGCGGCGGTTTATCTCCTCGATAATCTGGTAGATGCGCGGAAGCAGCCTCTGGAAAATATCGATGGGCCATTTCTCAAGCGCCTCGGCCAGGATGGTATGGTTCGTGTAAGCGAAAGTCTTCTGCACCACGCCCCACGCGTCGTTCCATCCCACGTTGTATTCGTCCAGCAGTATGCGCATGAATTCAGGTATGGCGACCACAGGATGCGTGTCGTTAAGCTGAATGACGTGGTACTGCGGGAATTTGGAGAAGTCCGTGCCCACCGTGTTCACAAAGTGATGTATGAGATCCTGCAGTGACGCGCTCGTGAAGAAGTACTGCTGGCGCAGGCGCAGCTCTTTTCCCATGGGACCGTTGTCGTTGGGGTAGAGGACGCGGCTTATGTTCTCCGCGTTGTTCTGCCTTTCCACCGCGCGGTGGTACTGCATGTCGTTGAACAGCTGCAGGTCGAATCCGTTGGGGCTTGACGCAGCCCACAGGCGCAGCGTGTTGACCGTGTTGTTGCCGAAACCTACGATGGGCATGTCGTAGGGAGTGGCGGTCACGTCCTCGGAGTTCTCAAGGTAGAATCTGTCCTGGCCGTCGGGCGTCTTTCCGTATTTTATCTCGCCGCCGAATTTCACCGTGACGGCAAGGTCGCTGCGCTTTACCTCCCACGGGTCGCGGTGACGGAGCCACACGTCGGGATACTCCACCTGGTTGCCGTCCTCTATGTGCTGCTCGAACATTCCGTACTCGTAGCGTATTCCGTATCCGTGTCCGGGATATTCCAGCGTGGCAAGGCTGTCAAGGAAGCATGCGGCCAGCCGTCCCAGACCACCGTTGCCAAGGCCCGCGTCAGGCTCCTCATCCTCTATCATGTTGTAGTCTATGTTCATGTCCTTGAGGACATCCTTTACCTGCGCCATTATGCCTGAGTTTATGAGATTGTTGCTCAGCGCGCGCCCCATGAGGAATTCCGCGCTCAGATAGTAAAGCTGTTTTGTGGGCTTGGCCTCGTACTCACGGCGGGTCTCCATCCAGTTGGGCATGATGATTTCCAGCGCGCTCGCGCTCACCGCGTCAAACAAATCGTGCTTGTTCGCCTGGGAAATATCCTTGCCGTATTGCCTGCGCAACCTGGCGGTAAGATTTTCCTTGAACTGTTCTGCATCAAAAGTCATTTTTTCCTCCTAATGTATGTATAATCGCCGCAGAATGTCCGCGTGCGACCTCACCTTTCGGTGTTATCTTGCCATTAAAATTACAAGCGAGCCCGCCGGCACCACGTAGCGTCCCTGTGAGCGCAGCGGCTCAGTTCGTCCTCTCTCCACTATGGAGTCGTCCGCCTCTATGGATGTGTCCGCGACCCTGTACCATTTTTTATCATTGGGCAATGAGGGGAGGGTCACCATTATGTCGTGGCGGTCCGTGTTCGCGGCCACATAAAAATCGTTGTCGGGCTTTCCGTCATCGTTTATGCAGTTCTCTCCGCCCAATGTGAACGCCAGGAAACGCGAGGTGTTGTTCCAGTCCGGCTGGCTTCCGTCTATGTCGTACCAGCGGATGTCGGGCTGGCTGCCGGCTTTCTCGCCCTGGAAGAATTCGCTGCGGCGGAACGCGGAGTGCACTTTGCGCATGGCTATGGCCCGGCGGGTGAACGTGATCAGCCTGTCGTTAAGCATGGCGCTGTCCCAGTCGAACCAGCTTATGTCGTTGTCCTGGCAGTATGCGTTGTTGTTACCCTGCTGTCCCCTGCGGAATTCGTCTCCGCCCAGAAGCATTGGCGTTCCCTGCGATATAAGGAGCGTGAGTATGAGGTTCTTCATCTGCTTGTTGCGCAGCCGCTCTATGGATGGATTCGCGGTGGGCCCCTCGAAACCGTGGTTGTAGCTCCAGTTGGAGTCGTTTCCGTCGCGGTTCCCCTCTCCGTTCTCCTCGTTATGCTTTGCGTTGTAGCTTACAAGGTCGTTCATGGTAAAGCCGTCATGGCATGTTATGTAGTTTATGCTGTGCCAGGGTTTTCTTCCGCTCAGCGCGAACAGGTCGCTGCTGCCTGAGATGCGTGTGGCCGCATCCGTGGCAAGATGATCATCACCGCGCCAGAATTTCCTTATGCTGTCCCTGTAGCGGTCATTCCATTCCGCCCATCTGCCGCCGGGGAAATTTCCCAGCTGATACGCGCCGCCCGCGTCCCATGGCTCGGCTATTATCTTTGTGTTTCGCAGGATTGGGTCCTCCGAGATGCGGTGTGTAAGCGGGGGAAGTCCCAGTATGGAGCCGTCTCCGCCGCGCGCCAGTATTGAGGCCAGATCGAACCTGAATCCGTCTATGTGGTACTCCAGGACCCAGTAATGCAGGCAGTCCATTATAAAATCAATGACCACGGGATGGTTGCAGTTGAGCGTGTTCCCGCAGCCCGAGAAATTCATGTAATACTCTTTGTGGCTTCCCACCAGCGTGTAATAGATGCTGTTGTCTATGCCGCGGAAATTCAGCGCTATCCCGTGCTCGTTCCCCTCCGCGGTGTGATTGAATACCACGTCCAGTATAACCTCTATTCCCGCCTTATGGAGCTCCCTCACCAGATATTTGAATTCGCCCACGCATGCGCCGGGGGATTTGTCGCTGGCGTATCCTGCCTTGGGAGAGAAGAAATTCACCGTGCTGTAGCCCCAGTAGTTTTTCATGCGCTCGCCTGTCCGGGGATTCACGTTTGTGTTCTCGAACTCGTCGAACTCATATACCGGAAGAAGCTCCACCGCCGTTATGCCGAGCCGCGTAAGATGCGGTATTTTCTCCACGAAGCCCGCGTATGTTCCCGGATGCTCCACGCCGGAGCCTTTTCCCGCGGTGAAACCTTTCACGTGCACCTCATATATCACGCTGTCCACCAGCGGCCTGTTTATGGGCTTGTCACCCTGCCAGTCAAAGTCCGCGCTGTCTATGACCACGCATTTGGGGAACGGATGTGTGTGCCGCGTCTTTGAGAGCTCTATGTCCATCTTGTCCACGGGCGTGCGGTATGTGGGCGGAAGGTTACCGAATATGGAGACAGGCGTCACTGCCTTGGCGTAGGGGTCCAGCAGATACTGCTTGGGATTGAACCTGTGGCCTTCCTGAGGCTCGAACGGACCGTCTATCTGATAAAGGTAAAGGGAGCCCGCGCCAATGCCGGGAACCATAACGTGCCAGATGTCGCCGGTACGGTTAACGGAGGAATCTAATTTCGCGCACGCATAAGGCTCGCAGTCCTCAGGATCTTTAAAGAAAATGATTTTTACGCCGGTGGCATTACGGCTGAACAGCGAAAAATTCACGCCCGTGCTGGTAAGTTCCGCTCCTAAGGGCTTGGGCTTTCCGGGTAGGGTTTGCAAAGATTCCATGGTGGACAGATTATATCAAATTGCTCCGACTTTTTCTACAATATTCAGTAAAATTATCACCGCACGGCAGACCTGCATACCGCCGTGCAGTGATGGTAAAGGCGCGAGGAGCGGTTCCCTGTACAAGTGCTGTTTGCCATCACTTGTATGGAATCTGCTCAGGCAGGCCGGCTTCAGACTTTTCTTGCGATGGCAACCTTGTCAAAGGCCTCCATTACTTCGTGCATGTCTTCGTATGTAAACTCGATGCATTTTGCCTTAAGGTCGTCCGGGATTCCGTAGAACGCCTCTGCCATGCCGGAGGCGATGTCTGTCAGCGTGTCGCAGTCGCCGCCCAAAGACACTGCGGTGCGGACCACATCCTCAAAATCCTTTCCCTCCAGAAATGCCGTTATTGCCTCGGGAACGGTCTCCTGGCAGCTTTCTTTGTGGAAGTATCCGGGGCGGATCTCATCGCATGTCCTGGATAAATCATATCCGAATTCTTTTATCACATAGTCCTTTATCTCAGTTTTGGAGTGCCCGTTCCTTGAGAGCCAGATGACGCTCGCCGTGGATTCCGCACCTTTTATCCCCTCAGGGTGATTATGGGTTACTTCCGCCGACCATCCTGCGACCTCCCGCGTTCTTTCTAGAGAGTCGAATAGCCAGCCCGCTGATGAGACCCTCATCGCAGAGCCGTTTCCCCAGCTTCCGTAGGGTTCCGTGGACCTGTTCCTGAGCCACATGCGAAATCTTCCGCCGTATCCCGCGTGAGGATATTTGTGCCCCCACAGCTGCATTGACTTGATTATCTCGTTTTTCATGGAGGCCTCATCTGCCTTAAGCCCTGCTTTTAGGATTCCGTCGCATACCGCTATTGTCATGACAGAATCATCCGTGAAACTTGGATTCTTGCAGAACAGAGGAAAATCCTTTGTTTTGTCGCCCATGTCAAACTCATATGGCTCGCCTATGATGTCACCTAAAATCGCTCCGTACATTTTGCCCCCTCCTGTTTTCTGAGAATAATCGTCCTGAGGACATTATATCATATATCCGCGTATTTTTTACACGGCGCGCAGAAAAAAACATCGGCCGCACGGCAGGCTTTACGCGCATGGAAATAATTGTGCGATTCTGATATACTTATCGCCATGAAAGCAGATACAGAAAGTCAGAAGAGTGAGGATGCCGGGCCCGCTGTGGGCCCCAGGACGGCTCTGGTCTCCATAATCGGCAGGCCCAGCGCGGGAAAATCCACGTTCCTTAACACGGCGAGCGGCGAGAAAATAAGCATAGTCTCATCCGTTCCGCAGACAACGCGCAACGCCATCCGCGGAATAGTGAACACCAGCCTGGGGCAGCTTGTTTTCGTGGACACGCCCGGTCTCCATCTGAGCGAGAAAAAGCTGAACCTCAGGCTCACTAAAATCGCATCAGACCAGATAGCGGAAAGCGACGCGATACTTTACATCATTGACAGCACTCGTGAGCACGGGGATGAGGAGAGGCAGATTGCGCTTATGGCATCCCCGTTCAAGGACAAGCTTGTAATCGCTATAAACAAGACTGAGGACGTGCGCGCGAACGCCGCTCGCAGCCATAAATTCGTGGACGAGATGTTCCCTGATTTTCCCCGGGAGCGTGTCATAGAGATAAGCGCCAAAGCCGACCACCGGGTGAACGATGTCCTTAAGGCGCTTTACGCTCTGGCGCCGGAATCCCCTCACCTTTATCCTGAGGAATTCTACACGGACCAGGAGGTGGACTTCCGCATCGCGGAGATAATACGCGAGCAGGCCATGAACCGTCTGGAGCAGGAGCTTCCGCACGCCATTTATGTGCGTATGGAGGAGATCCGCATGGTGAGCGAGAACCTTATGCGTGTCAGGGCGGTGCTGTGTGTGGAGCGCGAGAGCCAGAAAGGCATAGTGATAGGAAAGGGCGCGTCCATGATAAAGCAGATACGCCGTGAGAGCATGCGCGTCTGCCGTGACATATTCCCGTACAATGTGGATATAGACCTGCAGGTGAAGGTGGACAAGAACTTGCGGCAGAAAGACGCCGTGCTGAATAAAATAATCAGCTAGCGTGAGATTCCGCGCGTGGCCCGCATCCTGGGCGTAAGTGAGATTTGCCCGGGAAAGACGGGGCTCCGCGCAGCGGGGCGCGCGGCATTTACTCTCCCAGCTTAAAGCGCATCACGTTCCAGCTTGCGGGGGAAAGGCTCACCGTGTATGTGCCGTTGTCGCCCTGTGACAGGGGAGCGTCCCTGTTGCACACTGCGTCCGGCGCCTCCAGTGAATTCCTTGCGCTCAGGTCGTCTCCTGTCATCTCCGTGCGGCAGAACATTTTTGTCCCGCCGAAATTCATCAGGCTAATGCTCAGGTCCGTGCGCTCCGTTTTGCTGGTGTTAAGCGCGAACACCGTAAGCTCTGTCTCGTCATCGCTCAGTACAGTGGCGTAAACTGCGGCGGGGACCTCACCGTATTTCTCCGTGACTTTGCTCTCTGTCCGCACCACCGGCGTAAGCACCGTGCCGCGTCCGTATACTGATATGTCGCGGAACGGCCAGTAAATGCTCTGCCTGTAAGCGCCTTTTCCCGGCTCCGTGAAAATGGGCGCGATTACGTTCACCAGCTGCGCAAGGCACGCCACCCTGACTCTGTCCGCGTGGTTCAGCAGGGTGATTGCCATTCCGCCGAAAGCCAGCGCGTCAAGGAGGGAGTAGTGGTCCTCCAGTATGCGGGGCGCCTCCTGCCACGGATGGTCCGCTTTTTTCTGCTGGTACCAGATGTTCCACTCATCGAACGAAAGGTACATCGTCTTGCCGCTTCTTTTCAGGGCCTTGACGTAGTCGCATGTGGCTGCGGCGGTTTTTATGAACTCGTCCATGTCGTAGAAGCTCGCTAGAAAGTCATCGTCGTTGCCGTAGTTCTCAAAGTAGCGGTGGATGGAGATGTAGTCCGCCAGATCGTATGTGTGCTCCAGCACTGTCCTGTCCCACTCCGGGTAAGACGGCATTCCGCTGGAGGCGCTTCCGCAGACGACCACTTTTATGGAGTCGTCCGTCCATTTCATGATTTTCGCGGCCTCACGCGCTTTTTTTCCGTACTCGTCAGCGTCCAGATGGCATATCTGCCATGGGCCGTCCATCTCGTTTCCTATGCACCATGTCTTTATGGCGTACGGCTCGGCGTGCCCGTTTGCTTTCCGTAAATCCGACCAGTATGTGCCGCCCGGGAAATTGCAGTATTCCACCAGGTCTCCGGCGTCCTGCGGTGTGCCCGTCCCCATGTTCACCGCGCCCATGACTTTGGTCCCGGCTTTTCTTGCCCAGTCTGTGAATTCATCTATGCCCACTTTGTTTGGCTCTATGGTGTGCCACGCCCTGTCCAGCCTTACCGGCCTTTTATCGCGCGGACCTATTCCGTCCTTCCAGTCGTAGCCAGAGAGGAAATTTCCGCCGGGATATCGGACCATGCCCACGCGCAGGTCCTTCACCATGCCGATTACGTCGCGCCTGAAACCCTGCTCGTCCGCCTCGGGATGCCCGGGCTCGTAAATGCCCGTGTACACGGCGCGCCCTAAATGCTCGATGAATGAGCTGAAAAGCCCCTCATCGGTTTTCGCAAGCGTAAAGTCCTTGACGATGGTAATCTTGCTCTTCATTCTCTAATAACCTCTCAAAATATTCATGTCGTTTTTCAAGCGGAAAGCGGCGGGCTCACTGCCTCCATTTGTCTTTTCCCGGATACGGGCATGACGCGCCCATGATTTTAGCGCGGTACGCGACCAGGCTGCCTGAGTGCGCGCATGTGGTTCTTCCCTGCAGCGCCTCGCAGGAAAAGCATGTGCCGAGCCGCTTCTCGTATTCATTTGACGGAGTGGTCACGCCCTCCACGTATGCCATGGAAGAGATGTCCCGCATGATGTTGTCCGGCGTAAGAAGCCTTTGCAGCGCAAGACGCTCGCATCTGGGGCAGAAGTCTGTTTCCTGCACGGCAGGGCCCTCCTGTAATGCTGCGGGCGGCTGTCTCAGGGGAGCATGATGCCGCCCGGGAACTAAGCCTCTATGGTTATGGCCGCGACCGAATGCGCCGCAAGCTCGACCTGCACTGTGCCTGCATCAAGAATCTTCACAGCTAGCGCTTTCTCCGTTACGGCGTCGTCCTTGGCGAATGTGTTCACTGTGTCCATTTTCTCGCCGGTAACTATAGTTGCCCTGGCGCCTGAGATTTTTCCAGTGAAATTCGCCAGGGACACATCCACTGTCCTTGAGCTGTCAGCGTCAGCGTTCGCCAGTGTCACAAGGTAGCGTGTCTTTCCTCCCTCGGTTTTCTCCGACGCGGACGCGTTCATGCCCGGCACCGTAATCTGCTTCTCGTAAAGTCCTGCGCTCTCTGTGGCCACGGACGAGCCAAGTAGCATGGCGCCCATGTGATCCTTGTACTGGTGGAGCACATACCATGTGGGGGTCTTCACGATTTTGTCACCCTCTGTAAGGATCGGTGCCTGCAGCACGTTAACCGCCTGCGCCAGATTCGCTATCCTTACGCGGTCTGACCTGTTGTTGAATATGTTAAGGTGTATGGCCGCCACAACCGCGTCGCACACGCTGTTCTGCTGATAGAGGAATCCGGGGTTTGTTCCGGGCTCAGGAGCGAACCAGTTGCCCCACTCATCGACCACGAGCGCTATGCGTTTCTTGGGATCGTATTTGTCCATTATCTCAGAGTGACGGCGTATGAGCTCGTCCATGCGGTACGCGTTCCTCATTATGCGGTACCAGCCCTCTTTTGTGAATCCAGTGGCGGGCCGCTTGTCCTCGAACTCATACTCGTAGGTGTAGTAGTGCAGGCTAAGGCCGTCTATGAATTTGTGCGCGTTCTTCATGACCACTTTTGTCCAGCGGTAGTCATCCACGTTAGGTCCGCCCGCTATCTTGAAGAATTTTCCGTGGCGGCTTACGAATGTCTGGAACCTTCTGTAGAGGTCCGCGTAGTATTCGGGGCGCATGTTTCCTCCGCAGCCCCAGTTCTCGTTCCCTATCCCGAAGTAATGCAGGCTCCACGGCTCCTCGCGTCCGTTCGCGCGCCTTAAGTTAGCCATTGGTGACTCACCCGAGAAAGTCATGTACTCAATCCATTCGTCCATCTCAGTGGGGGTTCCGCTTCCCACGTTTCCGCAGATGTACGGCTGGCAGCCGAGCTCGTCGCAGAGCCCCATGAACTCATGCGTGCCGAAAGAGTTGTCCTCCACCACGCCGCCCCAGTTGGTGTTCACCATGCGCTTGCGGTTCTCCTTGGGGCCTATTCCGTCCTTCCAGTGATATTCGTCCGCGAAGCATCCGCCCGGCCAGCGCAGGTTCGGTATGTCAAGCTCCTTGAACGCCTGAACCACCGCCTTGTTGTAGCCGTGGATGTTAGGGATGGGGGAGTCCTTTCCCACCCAGAAGCCGCCGTAAATGCAGCGCCCCAGATGCTCCGAGAAGTGTCCGTAGATGTCCGGACTTATGGTCTGCTTTTTGTCTTTCACGTCCACTATGACTAAATTCTTCATTCTGACCTCGCAAGGAATGTGTTTTTAAAATGCTCGCCTCAGCAAGTCGTGTCTCCGGTAGCGGCGCATGCTGCAAGCAATTCAGTTTAGCATTGCTTAGGGAGATTTGCAACAATTATTTACGATATTTATCAAGTTTTATGGGTTGTAAATTCACGCGGACGCGGGGCGCATGACAGCGTGGCATTTTTTATCTTACGCTGTTATACTTTATCTTATGGATTTCAGTAACGGACTTATGGCTGTGATTATGGCGGCGGTGTTTTTTCTGGCACTGTTTCTGGGAAGGCTCCTCCAGAGCCTGATTGACAGGAAGAAAATCCGGGAGGCCCGTGAGGACGCGGTTAGAAGAAGCCGTGCGGTTCTGGGAGGGCAGCTTGCGGAGCAGGTGGCGCCGTTTCTGCCCGGTTTTCCGTGCAATCCTGCGGATGCGCGCTTCATAGGAAAGCCTGTGGATTTCATAGCGTTTCCCGGAAGCGCGGAGGGCGCAGGAATAGAGGAGGTGCTTCTCATAGAGGTGAAGAGCGGAAAGGGCTCCCTTAGCACGCGCGAGAAAGAGGTTCGTGCCGCTGTGGAGGAGGGGCGTGTGCGCTACGTTGAGTACAGGGTTCCCGGGAGCACTGGCACTAGGTGAGGCTTCCGCTCTCCGTGGGGGCGCCGCCCGCTGTGAGTATGGCGGACGTGTCTCCTCCAAGCATGCGCTCGCAAAGGTTTTTAGGCATGGGCTTTCCTTTAAGGAATCCCTGAACGGTGTGGCAGTTTATTCTCTTAAGCACGTCAAGCTGCGCGTTTGTCTCCACGCCCTCCGCTATGGTGTCCAGCCCCATCTTTGAGACCATGGACACTATGCTCTCCGTTATGTTTGCCTCGGCGCTTCCGTGCGAGTCTATGTTAGAAATGAAGGACTTGTCTATTTTGAGCGTGGTCAGCGGAAGAATCTGGAGGTAGCGCAGGGAAGAGTATCCCGTCCCGAAGTCGTCCAGGGAGATGCCTATGCCCATCCCGCGGATTCTGCTCAGTTTCTCCACGGTCTCCTCCACGTTGTCTATGAGCATTCCCTCCGTAATCTCAAGCTCCAGGTGCGCCACGTTTATGCCGGTGCGGCTTATTTTCTCCGTGAGCTTTTCCAAGAAGTCAGGCTGCTTGAACTGCACGGGCGATACGTTCACGGACACGCGCCCAGTAAAGTTAAAGTCCCTTTCCCATGCGGCTATGGTGCTGAGCGCGGTCTCGGTCACCCAGTCGCCCAGCGGTACCACCAGATTGGTCTCCTCCGCCAGAGGAACGAACTGGTCAGGGCTTATCCACCCCAGCTCGTCGTCATGCCAGCGCAGCAGGGCCTCGAATCCGCGCAGTGCCCCGGAGTTCACGTCGAACTGCGGCTGGAAATACAGCTGGAACACCTCGTCCGCTATGGCCTTGGAAAGTTTCTGCTCTATGTTTATTTTCGCAAGGAATTTCTCCTGCATGACCTGATGGAAGAACACCAGCGAATTCTTGCCGTTCTTCTTGACCTCGCTTTTTGCCATGTCGGCGTATTTTAAAAGATCCTCGGTAAGCGTGGAGTCGTCAGGATAAATCGCTATGCCGCCCGATATGCTTATGCCCGCATTGCCCATGGCGGAGAGCAGCGCGTCTCCCAGAGGCGTCATCTCATCGCGGGCGCTTATGCCGCGCTTCAGGAGTATGAATTCATCCCCGCCGAATCTGAACGGTGTCACATCCTCGCCCTCAAGCTGGCGCAGTATGGATGCCGTCCTCCTTATCACGTCATCGCCGGCCTGATGCCCGCGGCTTTCGTTTATGTTCCTCAGGTTGTCTATGTCAAAGAGTAAGATGCCGAATTTATTCTCTTTTCTGGATGCCTCCTCCTCGGCCTGCGCGCTGCATTTGTTGAAGCAGGCGCGGTTGTTCAGGTTGGTCATGGTGTCGTGGTAGGCGGCGAAAAGAAGCTGCTGATTTAAAGTCTGTATGTTGTCAAGCTCTGTGCGCAGGCTGGAGCGGCTCATGCTGAGCTCGTCGGTAAGCGATGCCAGCCGCAGGTTCTGCCTTTTAAGCTGCTGCTCGTTCTCCTTGTCCTTCGAGATGTTGGTCAGGGTGATGGCCACGTATCCGCCCGCCACTCGGCTCATTATGACCTTAAGCCAGCAGTTGCCCATTATGGAGTAGAACGTCTTGTCCTGCGGACTTTCCTTGGTGAGCACATTCTGCGCCATCTCCTGCCATGAAAGCTCCTTTGAGAGACGGTCCTTGAAATCTGAGTACATCATTCCTGCCCGCACCAGTGATTTGGTTATGTCAGATACGGCCTCGTTCGCGAACTCTATCATGAAATCCGCTATCTCGTTCTTGTCGTTGAATATGGGCTTGGTTACCAGAAGGGGAGTGGATATGGTCTCTAAAACATTCTTATAGTCTTCGCTTCTAAGCATTCTTTTACCTTTTTTAATTCTGTAAGATTATTATATACCATAACCTCTTTTTTTCATAATAGTTTTTCGCTGCAAAAAAGGCGCACCTCCGCGATGCGCCTTGAATCTTTTGTGTATGACGCGGAGAGCTGTGCCCGTCTCAGTCCTTGAAGCGGATCTCCTCCCACAGCTCGTTGTATTTGTCCAGGCCCTCGCCCAGGTCCTCTTTAAGAGTGCAGTTACTCATCTGCTCGGCCTCATACATGGGAGTCTTTGTGGTGTACTCAGCGGCCTTCATGTTCACGAAGCACGGGAACCTGAACGCGTCCAGGAATTTGGCGTAGACCTCCGGCCTGTGCATGTAGTTTATGAATTCGTTCGCCAGCTCCGCGTGGGGCGCGTCTTTAAGGATGCACATGCTGTCCAGGTAGCTGGGACCGCCTTCCTGCGGAATGAAAAAGTCTATGGTCTCCGCCCATTTCTCCTCCGGCACCTCGCCGTAAATGACTTCCGCGTAGCCCTGGCACAGCCAGAAGTCCCCGCTGGCGAAGCTTTTGCCGAATCCCTCCGCGTCGAATTTTACCAGGTTCGGCTTCCACTCATCGGAAACAAGCCGCGCAGCCTCCTTGAGCTGGCCCTCATCCAGGGTGTTTATGTCGTATCCCAGATGTGCGAGCGCGTCTCCCATGACCTCGCGCATGTCGTCCATCATGGTTGCAGCCCCGGCGAAACGCTTGTCGGCAAAAATATTCCAGCTGCGCTCGTAGCCGCCGTCCGGCACTTTCGTCTTGTTCACGCTCACGCCCGCCGCGCCGAAGTAGTACGGCACCGCATACTCCATGTCCGGATCATAGGTGGCTTTCTCCAGCACCTGAGGATTTATGTTCCCCCGGTTGGTGAGCCTCTCCTGGTCCAGTTTCTGCAGCATTCCCTGCTTAATCATTATGGACACGTAGTCCTGCGACGGCACCACTATGTCGTAGCCTTTTGCGCCGGCGCGAAGCTTTGCGTACATCTCCTCGTTCGAGGCGTAGCTGTCTGTCTTGACCGTAACGCCGAATTCCTTCTCAAAGTCGCGCAGCACCTCGTCCGGAGTGTAATATGTCCAGTTGTAGAGATAGAGAGTGTTCTCATTCTTAGCGCAGGATGCCAGCATTAATGCCGGGACCACCGCGGCCACGGCAAGTTTCAGAAATGATTTTCTCATAGTGTCTCCTATCTTGCGGAAGCAAAGCTCTTAAGGCTTTTCCTGAATATGAATGTAAGCATGCAGATTGCGAGAATCAGCACGAACGAGAGCGAGTTTATTACGGGGCTTACGCCGAACCTTATCATGGAGTAGACGTAGAGCGGAAGCGTGGTGCTTCCCGGTCCGCTCACCAGCGATGTGATGACATAGTCCTCCAGCGACATGGTTACGCTCATCATAAAGCCGGAGATTATGCCGGGCATTATGGCGGGAATTATAACGTGGAACAGAGTCTGCGCCTCGCTCGCGCCCAAGTCGTGGCTGGCCTCTATTATGGAGTAGTCGAACTCGTCTATGCGCGCGCTCACCATAAGGTATACGAACGGAAGGCAGAATGTGGTGTGAGCGATGAAAATGGTGGCCAGTCCCAGCGATAGTTTTATGGCGCTGAAAAATATGAGCATGGACACGCCCATTATAACCTCGGGCAGGACCATGGGCAGAAAACTTATGGACTGTATGTAGCTTTTCCCGAAGAATTTGTACCAGCTTATTCCTATGGCCGCAAGCGTTCCCAGAATCGTGGCCACCAGAGAGGAAAGGAACGCTACCAGCAGGCTGTTGAAGAGCGAGCCCCACAAATCCCCGGACTGCAGGAAAAGCCTCTCGTACCACACGAACGACACCCGCGTGAACGTGGTGTCCTTGGACTCGTTGAAGGAGTAGAACACTATCACGAACAGGGGGATGAACAGGAACAGCAGCGCCAGGCACAGCATTGTCTTTGAGAAGCTCACGCTGCGGCCTCTTTTTTTCCAGCTGCGTTTCGCGTGCATGGCCGGCTCCGAGGGTCTCTTCTGCCTGCGCATGAATATGGAGAAAGGATTTCTCATTTGAGCCCCTCCTTGTGTATGGCGGTGGCTATGGACGGGGAAGTCTGGAGCTCCTCTTTGTTGGAGACTTTCCTGAGGCTGTCCTCTTTTTTGTTTGACGAGAGCATCCACAGGATGGCGATCATGGAGACTGCTGTTATCACCATGCTGAACGCGCTCGCGAGCGGCCAGTTGCGCACTTTCTGTACCTGGTCCACTATTATGTTCCCCAGCATGTAGCTGTCTTTTCCGCCCACAAGCTGCGGCACCGTGTACGCGCCGAAAATCGGTATGAACGTGAATATGAGGGCGCTCAGGACCCCGCTTTTTATTCCGGGAATAAGGACCTTCACCATGGACTGCGGCTTTGTGGCGCCCAGGTCACGCGCGGCCTCCAGCAATGAGAAGTCGAACCTGTCCACGGCGGTGAATATGGGAAGGATGGCGTAGGGCAGGTACATGTAAATGCTCACCAGGATTACCGCCCCCTGCGTGAACATGAATTTATGCGGCACGAAAGTCTTTCCCTTATGAAACAGATTGAAGAAAAATCCGAGCATGCTGTTCAGTATGCCGTTGTCGCCCAGAATGGTAATCCACGCGAATATGCGTATCAGGCTGTTCGTGAGGAACGGCACCACTACCAGAATCAGCAGCAGTGTCTGGTGCCTGCTCCTGGCCATGGCGTATCCGCACGGAAGCGCTATCAGAATGGTTATGGCGGTGGAGATTACCGTTATCCACAGCGTGCGCAGGAAAATCATCCCGTACGCCTTGTCGAACATCTGCCTGTATGCCTTAAGGGTGAACTCATGCACCACGCCGCCGTACACGTCACGTTTCATGAACGAGTACAGCACTATTATGAAAAGCGGCACCACGAAAAAGATAGTGAACCACAGTCCCATGGGCCATGCGTATGCGGGGCCGGGATTTGACTTGCGGTATTTTGCGTCGCCAGCGGCCTTGGCTGCCTTAAGCTGAGGGCTTTGCGCGGGGGATTCGGACGCTTTGCCGGTGAGGGGCTTTCCCTTTCCGCTCATTTGTTTATGTCCTCCACGATGTATCCGTCGTTCGCCGCCCATGAGATGTACACAGTGTCTTTCCATGCTATCTCAGGTCCGTCGTCCAGATAGTTCGTGTGCTGCTTGAACACTTTGACAATGGTGCCGTTCTCCAGGCGCACGTAGAACTTGGACTGGAACCCTGTGTAGACCGGCTCCTCCACTATGCCCTTGAAAACGTTTATGTCCTTGCGCCCCGCGAATTTAGGCTCCTCTTTGGTTATGCGGATTTTCTCTGGACGTATCGTGAACGCCACTTTCTGTCCGGGCGCCGTAGGCTCATAGTCCGTCACGAGAATGTTCTTGTCCTCCTCCCGCATGGCGGCGGTCTCGCCCGTAAGCTGCGCCTGCATTCCCAGCGCGGGAGTGTTCAGTGTCACGGCGTGCTCCGTCTGTCCTGACTCCGCGGTGTACGGCTCGCACTGCACCACCGTGCTCTCGAACAGGTTCGTCTCTCCTATGAACTGGGCCACGAACTGCGTGGCAGGGCTCTCGTAAATCTCGAACGGAGTTCCCACCTGAAGCACATGCCCCTGGTTCATCACGGCGATGCGGTCGCTTACTGCAAGCGCCTCGCTCTGGTCATGCGTTACGTAAATGAACGTGATTCCTATCTTGTCATGGATTGCGTCCAGGTCTATCAGAAGATTCGCGCGCAGCTTGGCGTCAAGCGCGGAGAGCGGCTCGTCCAGAAGAAGCACCTTGGGCTCGCTTATGAGAGCGCGCGCTATGGCCACCCTCTGCCTCTGTCCGCCGGAAAGCTGGTTGGGCTTTTTGTGGGCGTGCTGCTCCAGCTGCACCAGATGCAGGTACTCTTCCACCTTGGACTCTATCTCCTGTTTTGAGAGCTTCCTGAGCTTAAGGGGGAACGCTATGTTGTCGAACACGGTCATGTGCGGGAACAGCGCGTAGTTCTGGAACACAGTGTTGCTCTCGCGCTTGTTGGGAGGAAGCGGGATTATGTTCTCGTCGTCAAAGAGCACGGCGCCCTGGTCAGGGAATTCAAAGCCCGCTATTATTCTGAGCAGCGTGGTCTTGCCGCAGCCGGAAGGCCCCAGAAGAGAGAAGAATTCCCCCGCCTTTATCGTAAAGTTTATGTCATCCAGGGCGTGGAAACTTCCAAAGTGCTTTGACACGTGATCGATAGAAACTGTACTTCCTTTCACTGTAGCTCTTCCCAAAATGTAATGTACGCGCATAGAGAAAAAAGACACCTGTAGCGGTGCCTTTTTAAATCCTTATGCTAACTGTACTTTCCCGATATTTGCCCGCCGTGTCAATAGCAAGGCATTAAAAACTTAAGATTTTAGGGAACGGGGCGCGCCGTGTTTTCTCAGGCGTGAGCGGGCGGACTTGTGCCGTTCCTCTCTCCGGAAAACGCTTATGGACAAAAAACTGTGTGTGACTATAATGATGAAAAATGAACAGGTATTTATTCAGGCAGGCGTTCACCATAACCACCCCGGTCCTTTTCGGCTACATAGCCATAGGCATACCGTTCGGGCTGATGACGGTGAATGCCGGGTATCCATGGTGGGTCGCGCTTATAATGAGTCTGACTATGTACGCGGGCGCGGGGCAGTATATCGCGGTGGGGCTTTTCGCGGTCGGCGCGCGGCTTCCTGAGATTCTTATAACGGAGCTTTTCGTGAACATAAGGCACATAGTCTACGGCCTTTCCCTTATAACCAGGTTCAAGGAGACGGGGAGATGGAAGCCTTACCTGATTTTCGCGCTGACGGACGAGACTTACGCAATCCTTACTGGAACCGATCTGCCTAAAGGCGCGGAGCCCGGCCCTTTCTACGGCACTGTGGCGCTCCTTGATCAGCTGTACTGGGGCACCGGCTCCGTGATAGGGGCTCTGGCCTGCAGGGTCCTGCAGCACTATGATCTGGCGCAGTACCTTACGGGCGTGGACTTTGCCCTTACCGCGCTTTTCGTGGTCCTTCTGGTGGAGCAGATAAGGAAGTCGCATGACATTGTTCCGCCGCTTGCAGGGCTTGCCACGTGCGCGGCATGCGTGGCCCTGTGCAAGGCCGGCATGCTCCCCTCATCGAACATAATACTCGCGGCCATAGCGCTGGGCATAGCGGTCATAGTGCTGGCCCGCGGAAGGAATTTTTTTCTCGCGCGGGAGAGTTCCGCCTGTACGGAGGATGAGAAATGACGGGAGCCCTGCCGCTTTATATGGTGCTTGCGGCGAATTTTCTTTCGGCCGTGATAATCTTTATGGAAAGATTCTTTCCGTTCGCTCTGTTCGGCCGCAGGGAGCCGCCTAAGATAATAACGTTCGTGGAGCGTTTCATACCCTCCATGGTGATAACCGTGCTGGTGGTGTACTGCCTTAAGGACGTGGCGTTCTCTCAGGCTCCGTTCGGCGCGCCGTATCTCATAGCCATAGCCGTTACGGTTCTGCTTCAGGTGCCGCTGAGGAATTCCATGGTGAGCATTTTCTCGGGCACCATAGTGTTCATGGTTCTCTCCCGCCTGATGTGAGGGGCACGGGACGCCGCGTTTCGTATGGAGCTGGCATGGGATGCCGTTAAAATAGTTCCGTCACGGGCGCTTAATCCTTGCTAATATTATTCCAATGTTATAAACTGTGTCCGTATAAAAATTCATGCGATAGGAGATTTTGTTATGGTAGCGCTTATAGTGGGCTTGGTTCTGATTGCGTTCTGCGTCTTCGCTTGCCTTCCTGCCGGCATAGGGCTTGCATGGGGGCCTGACGTGGTGGATTTTCTGCGCGGATGCGCGCCTGTGTTCGCGGCGTTCGTGGGCCTTGTGTCCGTTTTCATAGGATTCGCGGACATAAAGGATAAGAAAGAGGCCAGGAAAGAGGAGATGGAGGCCAAAAAGGCCGAGGAGAGCGCAAAATCCGCCTCCGGTAATTGACGCGCTCCGTGTAAAAATGGTATAGTCTGGTACCCCGTATATAAATGCGAGCAACCGCTCATTGCCCGCATACGTTCAAAGCTGGATGCGAAGCGGCGAACGCAAAGTTTATGTGAAGGTTACATACATGAAAACAATTTTTACCAAAGGTGATGAATTCAAGCATGACTGGTACGTTATCGATGCCTCCGGTCAGACTCTGGGACGCGTGGCCGCCAAGGCTGCCAGCGTGCTCCGTGGAAAGAACAAAGTTAACTACGTGCCCAACGCTTTCTGCGGCGACTACGTGGTTATAGTGAACGCTGAGAAAATCCAGGTTTCCGGCAACAAGGAAGAGGATATGCTTTACCGCCATTATACAGGCTATGTCGGCGGGCTCCGCTCCTACTCGTTCAAGAAGCTGATTGAGCGTCATCCTACGGAGCCTCTGCGCCGCACCATTGCGGGCATGCTGCCGCACAACAGGCTCGGACGCCGTCTTATCGGCAACTTAAAGATTTATGCGGGTGCCGAGCATCCCCATGCGGCACAGAATCCCAAGGCGCTGGAAGTATAATAGGAGTTCATCGTGATTAAGAATATAGCAATCGGTACAGGAAGAAGGAAAACCTCTGTTGCCCGCGTATTTTTGCGCGAGGGCTCTGGTAAAATCGTCGTTAACGGAAAGGATTTGGGAGATTACTTTGACACAGCGGATCAGGTCCGCCTTGTCCGCCAGCCTCTTCTGGTCACATCCAACGACAACAAATTCGACATCCTCATTAACGTGAGGGGCGGCGGTCTTAACGGCCAGGCGGCGGCATGCCTGCACGGCCTATCACGCGCGCTCACACAGGTGGATCCCAACTGCCGCCCGTCCCTTAAGGCGAACGGCTACCTTACGCGCGACAGCCGCATGGTGGAGCGCAAGAAGTACGGCCAGCGTGGTGCCCGCCGCCGCTTCCAGTTCTCCAAGCGCTAGGCTGCCGCTCTTCTGCAGTTTTGGTTTTAAGAAGCGTAAAGCAGACTTTGCCCGGTGTGTATGAAATCACATCGGACGCAGGGTCTGCATTTTTTTTGCGGGCGGAGTATCTCTCTGATGTGAGGGAGGAGAGACTTGTGTGCGTGCGTGGCGGCCTTGAGCCTGAGGACTCGCTTTTCATGCCCTCGGAGACGCTTTGCGCGGGGGAGCCGGGCGTTTTCTCTGATGAGGAGGCCGCGGACATACTGCGCGCGGCTTTGGTATACAGCGCGGAGACGGCCGCCATGTCGTATCTGGCCAGGGCGGAGCAGAGCCGTTCAGGTCTTACGCGCAAGCTTCTCAGGAAAGGCCTTGACGGCGGCGTGATAGGGCAGGCCCTGGATTATCTGGAGAGACAGGGTTATCTGAGCGACAGGCGGTTCGCGGGGGCGTGGCTTAGGAGCCGCTCCATAGACCATGCGGAGGGACGGAGCAGGCTTTCTGCGGAGCTTGCCGCGCGGGGGATAGGCCGGGAAGACAGGGAGTCCGCGCTGGATGAGTTTTTCGAGAGCTGTGACGAGGGGGATCTGTGCCTTAGGGCGCTGAGAAAAAGCCTCCGCACAAAAAAATACGATGACAGGGAGAAACTCTATGCCTCCCTGATGAGGGCCGGATTCTCCCTGCGCGAGATAAAAGGCGCATTTAAAAGACTGGAGGATGAGCGGCCTGACATTTAGCGCCGCGCGCTCTGTGCCAGGCTGTCTTTTAAAAGATTTTGCAGTCCTTATCTTCCCGCGTCGTAGATGTATGCGGGGTATGGTGCTCTGGGCGTGACCGCCTTCTCCACGGCCTCGGGCAGCATGCGCGAGCTTTCCGCAGAATTCCCTGCGCCTCTGGCCATTCCCCACAGCACACGGTAGAATGAGCGCTCAGGCTCGTATTTTACGTCCACCACCTCGGCGTCCGCCCAGTCCAGTCCCTTGCTCTGCATCTGGCTCACCACGTCGCTCCACGAGCCTATGGAGTCTATGAGGCCGTTCTCCTGCGCCTGCCTGGCCGTGTAAATGCGTCCGTCCGCCAGATCGTATACTTTGCTTTTCTCCATGGAGCGGCTTTTTGCCACTATGTCTGTGAACTGCTCGTAGCATTCGTCCGCGATTGACTGGAGTATCTGCCTCTGCTCCTGGCTCAGCGGCTCGTTGAAGCCTCCCATGTTCTTGTTTGCGCCCGCGTGTATGGTCTCGCTTTTTATGCCCAGGCTCTCCATGAGCCCCGTGAGGTCCATGGTCTGCCCCGAGATTACGCCTATGCTTCCCGTGAGAGTGTTCCTGTTCGCCATGATGTAGTCCGCCGCGCATGCTATGTAGTATCCTCCGCTTGCGGCAATGGGCCCCATGTAAGCGTATAGCGGCTTCTCCTTCTTGTACTCAAGCAGCTTGAGGTATGCCTCGTCCGCCTCGTAGACGCCTCCTCCTGGAGAGTCTATGAAAAGTATGATGCCCAGGTTGTCATCGTCATTCTTAAGCTCCTCTATGGTCTCAAGGAGCCACTCCTGGTTGTACGTGGAATTCGAGTCCTCTATTACACCGTCTATGAAAAGCCTGGCTATGTACGCGCCTGAATGCTCTATGCCGCCCTTTCCGCCGCGTATTTTCTTTATGCCGGAGCCCAGGTTCCAGCTGCTGCCCTCGTTCCTGAGCACACGGTGGAATTTCGCTTTGGGGGCCGGATGCATTATGGCGTCCGCTATGTTCAGCGCGGCCAGTGCCGCAGAGAGCGCTATGATGATTATGAACACCACAATCCCGGTTCTGTTCTTTTTGCCTGCCATTCTCATGCCTCCGCGCCGGTGCCGGTGAAATCCTCTTCCGTAAGATCGCCCGCTTTTATGGCGTGCGCCTTAAGCGCATGGTACGCGTTCACAAATGACATGCTCTTGTACGGGGTGAGCCACAGCTTGAGTATACCGAACGTGAGCGCGCTGAGAATCTCCCATCCCAAAAAGCTCAGCGACATTATGAACAGGTCGCCCTTGTATCCTTTTGTGAGTATCTTGCTCAGGCGCATGGCCCTGGTCACGCCCACTTTAGGATATTCGGCCATTATGAGGAACATCTGCGAGTAGGAGTAAGCCTTTACGATTCCGGGGATGAAGAACAGAAGGCTCCACAGGAATATCCACAGGGAGTACCATAAGAATCCCAGGAATCCTTCCAGCCACGCGGAGAATCCCTTTATGTAGTCCCCGAACGGGCGGGGCTCCGTGGTGTGTGAGAGCAGGATGTAAAGATTTGCCTGCGCCATGATGAGCACTCCGCTCACGAAGCATGATGCCATGGAGAACAGGAAACTTGGCATGCTCCGCGAGTAGAAGGCCCTCACGCCTAATGAATAGCTGCCGTTGGTTCCGTTCGAGTACTCAAAGATGTTCATGGGGTTCCGAAGCGCGTTGATGACACCCTGCAGAGACGGCGTATTTAAAAGCAGGTAGATGAGCATGGTGAAAAGAGTTGCGAGGACTGGAGTGGCGTACCGGCCTCCCAGCTGTTTTCTTGCTATGCTTTTATAAGATTTTCTGTTGAACATTTATGCTCCTTAAG
Source organism: Treponema sp. (assembly GCA_022510925.1). GTDB lineage: Bacteria > Spirochaetota > Spirochaetia > Treponematales > Treponemataceae > Treponema_D. Next base: position 17,614 of record JAFLSO010000012.1, on the reverse strand, counting down.
GACCCTTATCCTTTTGCCTGTATAATAACTGAAAGCGTATGCGTTTACAAGGCTTGCCCTGCGGGGCATAAGCTTTTTTGCGGAGGGCTTATCAGAGGGGCGCGTCCTGCCTTTTCTGCTCCCGCGCGGAGAGGGTCTCCTTTAAAAGCTCGCTGTAATATCGGCCCTCTATGCGGCTCTCCGGAATCCCCGCATCTTTCAGAAGCTCCAGGAGGATTTTTCTGGCGCCGTTTACAGTGCTGTCATCGCCCGCGGCGGAAAGAATCTCTATCTCAAGGAAATCCCCGAGCGGCGGCACCGCGCAGAGCTCCAGTGTGGCGCCCGAGCTGTGCCTCCATGCCTTCACATCCTTATGCTTTCTCAGCGCCACGGAGAATCCCGCGTCCTTAAGGAAGGCCTCCAGAGGCTCCGCCCGGCTTATGGCGCATTCCTGCTCGTCGTTCACCTCCATCACGGAGCCGCCGTCCTCCGCGCGTAGCTCCTTGCGCTTGTACGTGAGGAGCGTGCTCTCTGTTCCGTCTCCGAGGATCTCTTTCCGTATGCGTATCTGTACGCCGTCTTTTTTCCAGTATGTGTCGTCCCTGGTCACGCTTCCCTTAAACTCCGCCATGCCGTCTAAAGCTGCCTCTGTTGCCGCCCTGTCTGTCACGCGGGCCTTTATTTCTATCTCTGTCATTTTATTCCCTAAAATGATTGTACCGCAGTTCGGGCGTTTTGTCTTGCGCCGCGCGGGTTTGTTGAAACTAAGGCGGAAAAATGGCATAATCTTCCCATGAGAGAATTTCCGTTAAGCCACGGCGAGCTTCAGGCGCTCGCAGAGAGATATCCCACGCCTTTCTACATCTATGATGAGAGGGCGATGCGCGAGAACATGAGGCGCTTTAAGGACGCGTTCAGCATCTTCCCCAAATTCACCGAGTATTTCGCGGTAAAGGCGTGCCCCAATCCGTACATACTGCGCGTGCTGGAGAGCGAGGGCTGTGGCGGCGACTGCTCCAGCATGGCGGAGCTTATCCTGTGCGAGAGGAGCGGCATAACCGGAAGGCGCATCATGTTCACCAGCAACGACACTCCTGCACAGGAATTCGTTTATGCGGCGGGGCTTGGCGCGGTGATAAATTTCGACGACATAACGCATGTGGATTTCGCGCGCGAGGCGCTGGGGGGAACCCTGCCCGGCACCGTGTGCTTCAGGTATAATCCGGGACCGCTTAAAGAGGGCGGAAACTCAATCATAGGAAAGCCTGAGGAGGCCAAGTACGGGCTTACGCGGGAGCAGATGATTGAGGGCTACAGGAAATGCGCCGCTCTGGGAGTGAGCCATTTCGGGCTCCATACAATGGTCGCGTCCAACGAGCTTAATCCCGATTTTTTTGTGGACACCGCCCGCATAGTGTTCGATCTGGTGCTGGAGGTAAAGGAGAGGACCGGCGTCCGCATAGAATTCGTGGACTTGGGCGGAGGAGTCGGAATCCCCTACATGCCCGGACAGAAGGAAGTGGATTTGCGCTATGTGGCCCGCGAGATAAGAAAGCTCTACGACAGCATGATAGTCCCCGCAGGGCTGGATCCGCTTGAGATATGCTTTGAGTGCGGCCGTCCGATTACAGGCCCGTTCGGATACCTTGTGAGCCGCGCCATTCACGAGAAGCATATCTACCGCGAGTACATAGGGCTTGACGCGTGCATGGCCGACCTTATGCGACCCGGAATGTACGGCGCGTACCACGAGATTACTGTGAGCGGGAAAGAGAACGCGCCCAAGGATTATGTGTACGACGTCACGGGCAGCCTCTGCGAGAACTGCGATAAATTCGCGGTGCAGAGACCTCTTCCCAAAATAGACATCGGCGATTTGGTCATAATACACGATGCGGGCGCACACGGCCGGGCGATGGGCTTCAATTACAACGGGAAGCTCCGCGCAGGAGAGCTTCTTCTGAGGCCTGACGGCACGGTGGTCCAGATACGCCGCAGGGAGACTTTGGACGATTACTTTGCCACGCTTGACTTTTCGGGACTGGACGATTTTAAGGCGTAGCGTTCTCATACAGGCAGACATTTAAGGAGCATTAGCATGAAACAGACAAGGATGATTTTTTCCACTGCGCTTTTTGTGGTGGCCAGTGCCGCTGCGATTGCGGCGGGCTGCGCGGCCCTGAGGAGGAACTCGCTGAGAGACGGAGTTTTCACCGGGACTGGAGCGGGCCGCAACGGTCCCATAGAGGTCTCCGTGGTGGTGGAGGGCGGAAAAATAGTTGACGCCAGTATTATCAGCGAGCAGGAGACTGAGAGCATAGGAGTGCCGGTGGAGCGTCCCATACTCGATCAGTTCATAAGGAACGGCGGAGTGACTGGAGCCATAGACGTGGTGTCAGGGGCGACCATCACATGCAACGCCATGTTCGAGGCGCTGGACAACGCGCTTGGCTCTGCACGTGGAAAGTCACGCAGGCGCGCCGCATACTCAGACGGCGAGACCGACATAGTCATAATAGGTGCCGGAGGAGCGGGGCTCACCGCAGCCACCGAGGCCGCCTCCAGGGGCGCGGGTGTCATAGTGCTTGAGAAAATGGGCTTTGTGGGCGGTAACACGAATTCTGCCACGGGCGGCCTTAACGCCAGCGAGACGGCGGAGCAGAGAAGGCTGGGCATAAAGGACAGCAACGAGCAGTTCTTTGAGGACACCATGCGCGGCGGCCATTATAAGAACGATGAGGCGCTGGTCCGCACGCTGGTGGAGAATTCCGCTCGGACCGTGGAGTGGCTTCAGGGCGACCTTGTGGGCGCTGATTTAAGCGACGTGGGCATAATGGGAGGCTCCACTAACAGGCGGACACACAGACCCTCAGGCGGACAGGCAGTGGGAGGGCACCTGGTTCCCAAACTGCACGGGGCCGCTAAAAAAGCGGGTGCCGAGATCCGGCTTAACAGCACTGTCACCGACATAATCGAGGAGAACGGAAAGGCCGCCGGTGTGCGCGTGCATGACTTTGCGGGCGACTACACCATACGCGCCAAAGCCGTTATAATCGCCACCGGAGGATTCGGGGCCAACCCTCAGATGATAGGAAAGTACAGGCCTGACCTGGAGAATTTTCCCACCACTAACACTCCCGGAGCCACTGGAGACGCGTTCGGGTGGGTTCAGAAATTCGGCGCGGCCCTGAGCCTCATGGACGAGATTCAGACCCATCCCTCCGTGGTGCCCGGAAAAGGACTTCTGATTACGGAGGCGGTGCGCGGTAACGGCGCCATCATGGTGAGCCATCAGGGAAAAAGATTCGTGAATGAGCTTGACACACGCGACGTTACCAGCCGGGCAATACTGGCGCTGCCAGAGAAGAGGGCGTACATTCTCTTCAACGATGATGTAAGGAAATCGCTTAAAGCCATAGAGGACTATGCCAAGGCGGGGCTTCTTACGGAAGGAAAAACCGTGGAGGATATCTCCGCCAGGCTCGGAATGGACGCCTCCGTTCTGGGCGCCACGCTTGACGACTACAACGCGGCGCAGGCGGGCCTCAAGGCGGACACGTTCGGACGCGCGGACATGGCACGCCCGCTTTCAGAGGGAGCCTATTACGCAGTGGAGATAGAGCCCGCCATACATCACACTATGGGCGGAATAAAAATAAACAGCGCCGCACAGGTGCTCCGCGGTGACGGAAGCGCCGTCCCCGGACTTTATGCCGCGGGCGAGGTCACGGGCGGAGTTCACGGCGATAACCGTCTGGGAGGGAACGCCGTCGCGGACATAGCCGTGTTCGGAAAGATAGCGGCGGATTCCGCGCTGGAGTACATAGGCGGATGACGGCTGCCTTCGGCGGCGCAAATCGTTCCAGGGGGTCAATATGTTCGAGGTTCGTGTGGAGGCCGGTTTCAGCGCGGCCCATTTCTTAAAGGATTATCACGGAAAGTGCGAGAGCCTTCACGGACACAATTACAAAGTCTACGCCCATGCGCGCGGCAATGAGCTGGATGAGGGCGGCATGCTCCTTGATTTCGGCGAGCTTAAGTCCGCGCTCAGAGAAGCGTGCGGGGAGCTTGACCACACGAACCTTAACGACATAGAGGAGTTCTCCCAGAACCCCAGCGCGGAGCGTATCGCGCGCCGCATCTTCAACCGCATGAAGGCTTTGTCACCTGCGCTGGCAGACGGCGGAAGAGTATACCTGTACGCGGTAGACGTATTTGAGACGGATACGAGCCGCGCCCGCTACGTGGCCGATTCATGCCCCGCGCCTTGCGGCATGGAATGAATTCCGCCTCGCGCGCATTATGTTTCCCGCATAGAAAGTTTCATCCCTTAAAAAAAAGTCCACTGGAAAAACCGGGTGAAATTTTGTATTATCTAGCCCTAGGCTATATTTTCGGAGTTTTTTATGAAAGCGATTGACTTGGAGAAGGCATATAATCCGAAAGATTTTGAGGACAGAATCTACTCGGAGTGGGAGAGGCAGGGCTGCTTTAAGCCTGCGAGCGACACAGGCTCGCCGCTTCACAGGACATATCTGGATAAAGGCGCGGCCGGCTCCGTCGCCGCTAAATACACTGTGGTCATCCCTCCGCCTAACGTGACCGGCGTCCTTCACATGGGCCACGGACTTAACAACACTCTTCAGGACATAGCCGTGCGCTACCACCGCATGAAGGGCGATGACACTCTGTGGGTGCCCGGTACTGACCATGCGGGAATAGCCACTCAGAATGTGGTTGAGCGTGCGCTTAAAAAAGAGGGGCTCAGCAGGAAGGACATAGGCAGGGAGAAATTCCTGGAGAGGACATGGGCGGTTAAGGACGACCATCACGCCACAATCGTAAGGCAGCAGAAAAAACTGGGGAACTCCACTGACTGGGACAGGGAAAGGTTCACCATGGACCAGGGGCTTTCCGAGGCGGTGCGCGATGTGTTCGTTACGCTTTATGAGAGGGGCCTCATTTATAAGGGACACTATCTGGTGAACTGGTGCCCCAGGTGCGGCACTGCGCTTGCGGACGATGAGGTTGATCACACTGACACCGCCGGGGCCATGTACCACATCTGGTACGAGTACGCGGACGGTCCTGCCCCTGACGGCTCCACTAAAATAGAAATCGCCACGACGCGCCCCGAGACCCTTCTGGGAGACACCGCTGTGGCCGTAAACCCTGAGGACGAGCGGTATAAATCCATCGTGGGAAAAAGGCTCAGGCTTCCGCTCACGGACCGCACCATACCTCTGATAGCGGACTCCTACGTGGACAAAGAATTCGGAACCGGCATGGTGAAAATCACGCCCGCCCACGACCCCAACGACTGGCAGGTGGGACAGAGGAATAATCTGGAAGTGATAAACATCCTTAATCCCGACGGAACGCTGAACGAGAACTGCCCCGAGAAATACCGCGGCCTCACATGCCAGAAAGCGCGCGCCCTTATAATAGCGGACCTGGAGGCGCAGGGGCTTTTCAAGGGCGAGGAGAAAATCACGCACTCCGTGGGCCACTGCTACCGCTGCTCCACTGTGGTGGAGCCTTACCTGAGCGACCAGTGGTTCGTGAGGATGCGGCCTTTGGCGGATAAGGCACTTGCGGCATGGCGAGACGGGGAGGTGGTCTTCTATCCCAGGAAATGGGAGAGCACTTACGAGCACTGGCTCACAAACATACGCGACTGGTGCATAAGCCGCCAGCTGTGGTGGGGGCACAGGATTCCGGTGTGGTACTGCCAGTGCTGCGGCGAGACCATAGTAAGCCGCACTGACCCCGATGTCTGCCCCAAGTGCTCCGCGTCCAAGGAAAGTCTGGAGCAGGACCCAGACGTGCTTGACACGTGGTTCAGCTCATGGCTGTGGCCGTTCAGCACGCTGGGCTGGCCGAACGGCACCGAGGACTTGAAAAGGTTCTATCCCACCACCGCGCTCGTAACGGCGTATGACATAATCTTCTTCTGGGTGAGCCGCATGATTATGGCGGGGCTTGAGTTCATGGGAAAAGCGCCCTTCCGCGACATCTACATTCACGGCCTGGTGCGCGACAAGCAGGGCCGCAAGATGTCCAAGTCGCTGGGCAACGGAATAGACCCGCTTGAGATAATAGACCTTTACGGCGCGGACGCCCTTAAGTTCACGCTCGGCTATATGTGCGCGCAGGGACAGGACGTTCTTGTGGACAAGGACAGCTTCAAGATGGGAAGCCGCTTCTGCAACAAAGTGTGGAACGCGAGCCGCTACATACTGGGGAACTTGGAGGGACGCACGCTGGTTCCTGTCACGGACTCGGACCTTACCGAGCTTGACAGATGGATTTACTCCTGCCTGGACAATGCCGTGCGTAATGCCCGCGCCGCCCTGGAGGGCTACAGGTACAACGACGGCGCTTCCGCTGTGTACGAGTATTTTTGGAACGACTTCTGCGACTGGTACGTGGAGGCCACCAAGCTGAGTTTCAGGAACGGCGACGATAAGGAGAAGGACAGGGCCGCCAGCGTCCTGCTTAACGTTCTGGAGGAAAGCCTCAGGCTCCTTCACCCGTACATTCCGTTCGTTACGGAGGAGATTTACTCAAAGCTTCCGCTTAAGGAGATAATGGACAACAGGACGGCCGCAGGCGAGCAGAAAATCCTCTGCAACGAAATATGGACCGGGCTTCTGGTGAACGCCATGTATCCCGAGCCGCGCGGGGACCGTGTGAGCGCCGCCATAACGGAGCGCTTCGGCGTGCTTAAGGAATTAATCCGCGGCGTGCGCGCCCTGCGCGTGGAGTGCGGCATAGACCCAGCCGCCAAAATACACCTGGCGGTCCTTGTGACAAAAGGAAGCGCCGCTGAGGTCATCCGCGAGAAGTCCGACATGGTGTGCCTGCTCGCGGGAATAAGCGGGGTGGACTTCGTGGATGCAAAGCCCTCCCAGGCCATAGGCACCGTGGGCGCGGGATTCGAGGCGTTCCTTCTGGTGGACGAGAGCATAAACCGCGGTCAGCTCAAGGCCCGCTTCGAGAAGTCTATTGCCGCAGAGGAGCAGAGCATACAGCGCAGCGAGAAAAAACTTTCGGGAAGCTTCGCGGAGCATGCTCCCGCCGATGTGGTTCAGGCGGAGCGTGACTCCCTTGCGGAAAGCCGCCGCAGGATAGAGAAGCTCCGCGCGTATCTGGGCGAGCTTTAATGACTGCGCAATGCGCGGGAGAATGAGACTTGTATGCCGCTTCTCCGTCTTTCTGCCCGCTCACAGGTCTCTTAAAGGCGCTGGATCTGGAGACAAAGCTCTCTGTGCCCGGCGTTACGGGGCTTGTGTGCCGGCGGGAATCTGCCTGTAGGTCCCCGCGTTTTTTTGAATGTCCGCCCTTAGGATTAATTCTGATTCGCCGCAAAATCTTGTCTGTTTTCGTAGAAAAAAACTCCGCCATGTGCTAGAATTATTGCCAGCAAAATAAGGAGGTACGCTTATGGCTAAACAGCTGTACAATATGGCGACGGAGAAGCCCGACAAGATGGACCAGGAGCACATGCTTCAGCTTAAGAGCATATTCCTTGCGCCGTACATGCAGATTGCCACCGGGCTCATAGGAAAGCGGCGGCGCGCTGGTGGCAATATGTTCCGTCATCAGATGGACACCATGAGCATACTCATAGACTACGGCTACATAGACAGCATACTGCTTAAGGCCAGCTGCATCCATGACACGGTGGAGGACATCCCCGGGTTCGACATGGAGCTTATCCGCGCCGCGGACGATGAGGGCGATGAGGTGCTTAAGCTTGTTCTGGAGGTGACCAAGGCGGACGGCCAGAACAAGAACGAGTACCTGCGCGCCATAATAGACCACGGAAGCTACCGCGCCAAGCTTTTGAAATGTGCGGACAGAATATCCAACATGATTTCGCTGGGCTTTGTGACAGACGAGAAATTCATAGAGCGCTACTGCGACGAGACGGAGTACTTTATTTTCCCCATAGCGCTTGAGGTGGACTACAACATGTACCAGGAGCTCATAGATTTGGTGCGCACCCGCCGCGAGTACCTGGAGAACACCGGCTACTTCGACCACAGGGGTTAGGCCTCGCCTCCTCTGATTGTGGACTTTTTGACTTATCTGTGCTAAATTTAGCGTATCCAAGTATAATTCAGATGGGAGTTTTCAAATCTATGGACAAAACTTTTAAGCCTTATGAGAAATTCAACGTAAAGACTTATGTTTCCCTGCTTTTCACTTACTCGTTCACCATGCTTGTGTTCGGACCTTTCGCCATGTTCGTGGGAGCGGTGAACACAGCCGAATACCTTAAAACAATAGCTGATCCTGTCCTCATAACGTATTTCATCATCACCTGCCTGTTACTGCCCACTCTATTGTACTTATGGTACCTTAAGAAGATTAGGACATATACCGGCAGCGAGAAAGACATAAAGAGCATGAATGTCATCTCTAAATTCTGGGTGCAGGGGAACATAGGGCTTGTCGTTGTGATTTATACCGTGCTCGCCCTGCTTGTGGTGCTCAGGGAGTATCAGAGGGGCTTCACATACCAGGCGTTCAACGGCGGCACGGGGCTTTTCGCATGGTTGTCCATCCTCTATGGAACATGCTTTCTTTTCGCGTTGTTCGGCTTCATAAATTTCCTTGCGAGCGTGGAGCGCACGCTTTATTTTCTTCCCTACGAGAGAAAATTCGAGCTGATGAGCTTCACTCAGCGCATGGTCATAGTGACTTTTTTCGTGGTCTGCTCCGTAATCATGTTCATTGCGAGCGTTCTTTCCGTGGAGGGGAACCTGGCCCTGGGCTCCAAGTATCTTCTGGTAAGGAAAATTCTTCCCATAGCGCTCATCGCGGGCATATTCGGCTGCCTGAACGTGTACCTGTCACTGCGCGAGATACGCTCAAGTATAGTGGAGGTGCAGAAGCACACGGAGGAGCTTGCCAAGCGTGACTTCAATCTGGAGACGCTTAAGGTTTTCTGCCGGTGCGAGATTGGCGAGCTCGTGAACAACGTTAACGTTTTCCGTGACACAATGAACGCCCTGCTTCTGGAGATGAGGGAGAGCACCACAGCAAGCACCGCCACCGCGAATTCACTGGTCAAGAACCTGGGCGCCGCCGAGTCCAACGTGGCGCAGATTACAAAGAACATAGACTCCGTTAACAAGGAGATGGAGACGCAGAACACCGTGGTGGAGGAGGCCACCGCCGCGGTCAATCTGGTCATGAGCCGCATAGACGGGCTTAGCGCCAGCATAGACACGCAGGCATACGCCGTGAACCAGTCCTCCAGCGCTGTGGATCAGATGGTGGCGAACATAGGCAGCGTGACGCAGATTCTGCAGAAGAACACGGCGCAGGTCAACTCACTGGCGGAGGCGTCCGATGAGGGGCGCGGAAGCGTTCAGAACGCAGTGAGCATGGCCGAGGAGATAATGAAAGAGTCATCTGGTCTTATGGAGGCCAGCACTATAATCCAGACCATCGCGAGCCAGACCAACCTGCTTGCCATGAACGCCGCCATAGAGTCCGCGCACGCAGGCGAGGTAGGAAAAGGATTCGCTGTCGTTGCGGACGAGATAAGGAAGCTTGCGGAGCAGTCGTCAAGCCAGGGCAAGAACATCAAGACAAGCCTGGCAAGCCTCTCGGACTCCATACGGCAGGTCTCGGCAAGCATAGCGGAGGTCCAGAAAAAATTCGACATCATCTATAATCTGGCCCAGACCGTGAAGAACCAGGAGACCGTGGTCATGAACGCCATGGAGGAGCAGAACACCGGAAACCAGCAGGTGCTGCAGGCGATGAAAGCCATAAGCGAGACTACCGGCAAAGTCAAGGAGGATTCCTCCGAGATGCTGGAGAGCGCGCGCCAGGTGGTGGATGAGATGGAGGGACTGGCCCGGGCCACCCGCAGCATCAGCGGAAGCATACAGACCATAACCGGCAACGTGGGTGAGATTTCCACTGCCATGAGCGTGGTGTCGGACTCCTCTGACACTAACTCCAAGCACATATCCGTAATCGCTGACGAGCTGGGAACTTTCAAGCTTAAGTAGCGCCCGGGGAGAGACGCCTGTCTCTCCCGTAACGGCGGTCTCCTGCTCTGTTGACAAAAAATCCCTTATTGTATAATTTGATAATCATTCTCAAATTTAGGATGCCGTTCCGGAGCGCTGCTATATGAATGTGAAAAAGATATGCTTAATGGCCGCGGGGATTCTCTTTATTTCGGGCGTGGTAATTGTGTCCAAGACCAGGATGCCCGGCGGTGCGGGGAACCCTCGCGCGCTAAGGATAGTCACGACCATTTTCCCCGAGTACGACTGGACGCGCGAGATTCTGGGCGGTGCGTCCGGCGGTGCGGAGCTGACGCTTCTTTCGGGCGGAGCTGACCTGCACTCATACCAGCCCTCTGTGCAGGCTGTGGCCGGAATCTCCGAGGCTGACATTTTTATTTACGTGGGCGGCGAGAGCGACGTCTGGGTGGAGGATGCCCTGAGGAACGCGGTGAACGGAAACATGACCGTACTGAGCCTGATGAGCATTCTGGGCAGCGGGATTAAGACCGAGGAGATAAAGGACGGCATGCAGGGAGGTGCCGATGAGAATGACGGCACGGAGAGCGATGAGCATGTGTGGCTCTCCGTAAGGAACGCCATGCTTTTCTGCGGCAGGATATGCGATGCGCTCTGCGAGAAGGATTCAGATAACGCGGAGACATACCGCGCGAACCTGGCCTCATACACGGCGCGCCTGTCCGACCTGGACAGGCGGCTCTCCTCCGTGGCGGCCGGCGGCAGCAGGAGGACGCTGCTTTTTGCCGACAGGTTCCCCTTCCGCTACTTTACGGATGACTACGGGCTGGACTATTACGCGGCGTTCCGGGGATGCTCCGCGGAGACGGAGGCCGGCTTTGAGACTGTAATCTTTCTGGCAAAGAAAATGGATTCTCTGGGACTGGACGCTGTGTGCAAGATTGAGGGCAGCGACACGAGGCTTGCGCGGACTGTCATAAATTCCAGCGGAAACAGGACCGCGCGCATAATCACCATGGACTCCATGCAGTCCGTGACGCTTAGGCAGGCTGAGGCAGGCGCGACTTACCTGGGCATAATGGAGTCTAATCTTACGGCCCTGGAGGAGGCTCTCAGGTAGCGCCCCCCGACTGACGGTGAAATCTGCGCCCGGAATTCAACCTCAATCCCGACTATTGAATTTCTTGGGAAAAGGCTGTATATTTATGCGCATAAACTACTTAAGGAGTTATTTGTTATGGCTAATGTTAGAGTTGCTATCAACGGTTTTGGTCGCATCGGCCGCCTGGCATTCCGCCAGATGTTCGACGCTGAGGGTTATGAGGTAGTCGCGATTAACGATCTTACAAGCCCCAAGATGCTTGCCCATCTCTTGAAGTATGACACCGCTCAGGGTGGTTTTGCCGGCAGAATCGGCGAGGGAAAGCACACGGTCTCTTCTACAGATGACTCAATCGTCGTGGACGGAAAAGAGATTAAGATTTATGCTGAGAAAGATGCCGCCAACTGTCCTTGGAAGGCGAACAATGTGGACGTGGTCCTGGAGTGCACGGGCTTCTACACCTCAAAGGAGAAGGCCGCCGCTCACATAACCGCCGGCGCGCGCAAGGTCGTGATCTCCGCTCCCGCGGGAAATGATCTTCCCACCATCGTATACAATGTGAACCACACGTCTCTTACAAAGAACGACAACATCATCTCTGCCGCATCATGCACCACGAACTGCCTTGCTCCCATGGCCAAGGCCCTTAACGACTACGCTCCCATCCAGAGCGGAATCATGAGCACAATCCACGCTTACACCGGCGACCAGATGATTCTTGACGGTCCCCAGAGAAAGGGTGACCTCCGCCGCTCACGCGCTGGTGCCGCTAACATAGTCCCGAACTCAACAGGCGCCGCCAAGGCCATAGGTCTTGTGATTCCCGAGTTGAACGGAAAGCTCATCGGCTCCGCCCAGCGTGTTCCCGTCACAACCGGCTCCACCACTATTCTTACCGCCGTGGTTAAGAAAGCGGACGTTACGAAAGAGGGCATCAACGCCGCCATGAAAGCGGCCGGCACAGAGAGCTTCGGCTACACCGAGGACGAGATTGTGTCAAGCGACGTCATCGGAATGCGCTACGGCTCTCTCTTTGACGCGACCCAGACCATGGTGTCAAAAATCAGCGATGACTGCTATCAGGTGCAGGTTGTCTCTTGGTACGATAACGAGAACTCATATACCAGCCAGATGGTCCGCACCATCAAATACTTCAGCGAGAACTGCTAATAGCGTGCTCTGACTGAGGATGAGGCTCCCGGAAGGGGGCCTTTTTTGTTGACTGGGACATGTCCGCGAGTGTTCCCGTTATCGTCCTGATTGTGATGGTCGCGATTCCAAGTCTTGACAGTATGCCCGGGGGGGGTATAATGCCGTACATCAAATTTATTTAAGGAGTATACTATGAGGAGATTCGTTAATGTCATGGCCGCGCTTTCGCTCATGCTTCTTATGACTGTGCTGACGGGGTGCGGCGCTAAGGTCGTGTCTGTGTGGGAGCAGGAGCCTTTCACCGGGGAAGACGGCGAGGAAAGAGCATGTACCCTGATATTCTATGACCTTAAGTTCGGCACTTCTTTCCCTGCCGTTGAGCTTATAGTAAAGACCGATGCTTGGACTGAGACTGTCACCGGCTATTATGATGAGGAAGAGGACGCGTCCGCGTACGGTGGCGCGCTCAACCCTGAATTCAACCTTGATGAAATCTATAAACATCCAAAACTTGCAGCTGACGCGTACAAAATTACTGGGCTCCATTCTGGGCAAATAACCGGAGATACTTTAGAATTTTATCCCAAGGGTAGCCCGTACTTTAATGTATACACGCGCAAGTAATTGCCTGTGGTCCCGCGCTTTGCGGGGCTTTTTTTTGTCTGTGGCGCCGTATTGAAAGACTCTCCCTTTAGCGGTAGAATGCTTCCATGATAAAGGCTACTGGTTCACAAATTATAGTAAGGTTACTTGAGATGGAGGGAATCAGGACCGTGGCGGGACTTCCCGGCGGCTATATCCTTCCCCTGTATGACGAGCTTACCCGCAGCTCCATAAAGCATGTTCTGGTCAGGCACGAGCAGGCGGCGGGGTTCATCGCGCAGGGGATGGCGCGCTCTACGGGTAAGCCCGCCGTGTGCATGGTGACCAGCGGTCCCGGCGTCATGAACCTTCTTACGTCCATAGCCGATGCCAGGTGCGACTCTGTGCCGGTGGTGGCTTTCACGGGACAGGTGAACACATCGCTCATAGGTACGGACTCTTTCCAGGAGGCGGACACGTTCGGCCTCTCGTTCCCCATCACAAAGCACAGCATGATGGTAACGCGCGCCATGGATTTGTTCACCGCCATTCCCAAGGCGTTCGCCATAGCCTCTGGCGGAAGACCGGGCCCAGTCCTCATAGATCTTCCCAAGGACGTGCAGACGGAGGTTGTGGAATTTGATGGCTGGCCTGACTTAAAATCTCTCAGGGCCGGAGTAAAATCTTTTTCGGAGACCAGGCACTCATCATCGCGGAAAGAAATCTCAGAGGCAGTTCCTGTTATGGCGGCGGAGCTTCTGAATGCCAAAAAGCCTGTCCTTTTTGCGGGCGGGGGATGCGCAGGTTCCGAGGCAAGCTCCTGCGTGAAAGCTTTTCTGGACGCGTACACCTGCCCTGTGGTCACAAGCCTCATGGGGATAGGTTCCGTTCCGAGCGGCGCGCAGAACAACATGGGCATGGTGGGCATGCACGGCTCATGCGCCGCAAACCGCGCCATGCACGACGCTGACGTGGTCCTTGCGCTGGGAGTCCGCTTTGATGACCGCGCCACGGGCCTTATCTCCGAGTTCTGCCCCGGTGCCAGGATTCTTCACATAGACGTGGATGCCGCGGAGATAAACAAGATTCTTCCTGCCGCCGTCTCGCTGGTGGGGCAGATACAGAAAATCCTCCCGCTTCTGACGGAGGCAGTCTCGGCCAAGATTCACCCGCTCATAAAAAAGTCGGAGCTGTCCGCGAATTCCAAGGAAAGGAAACTGTGGCTTTCCGGGCTGCGTGAGCTTAAGGCCGGAACCGACAGCGTGCTTACCGGAAGATGCAGGACCGTGCCGAAGGACAGCGTGAATCCCCGCGCGTTCATACGTGACATTCCCGTTATGGCGGAGAAAGCGGGCGTGAGGCCCGGGAACATAATCGTTACCACGGACGTGGGGCAGCATCAGATGTGGGCGGCGCAGTATTACCCTGTGGAGAGGCCGCGCCAGTTCCTTACAAGCGGCTCGCTTGGAACCATGGGCTTCGGGCTTCCTGCCGCCATAGGCGCGGCGCTGGCCAGCAAGGGAAAGCGCGTGGTGTGCATAAGCGGAGACGGCAGCATTCTTATGAACGTGCAGGAGCTCATAACCCTGGCGGAGGAGAACCTGGACGTGACGGTCTTTGTGCTTCAGAACGGAAGTCTTGGCATGGTGCGCCAGCAGCAGATGTACCTGTTCAAGAAAAACTACGCCGCAAGCGAATTCCGCGTCTCACCTGATTTTCTTACGGTGGCACGCGGATTTAAAATCGACGCGGTGGATGCGAACGCGGACCCTGACTGGCACAAAAAGGCATTCAGCAAAGGTCCGCATCTGGTTCTTCTTCGCATAGACATGGACGAGAACGTCCTTCCGTTCGTGGCGGCGGGACACGCTAACATAGACCCGCTTAAGGCTTGACTGGAACGGGATTCTGAAGTGGAGCGGAAAGAGCGCGCGCGGAACAACCGCACGCTGCGCCTGGAGCCGGGCGAGGCGGACTTTCTCAGGGCCGGGATTCTTACGGAGAAGGACATGACCCCGTCCACCGATGTTACGGACAGGACACTGAACGGGGACCTGCTCAGAATGATGGACTACGTGCCGGATGGTTTCGCGGACCTAATCATCATAGACCCTCCCTATAACCTGACCAAGAATTTCAACGGCCTTAAGTTCAGCTCCCGCACGCAGGAGGACTACGCAGAATATGTGGGCTCATGGCTTCCCCGGGTGTGCGGCAAGCTTAAGCCTACGGGCTCGCTTTATATGTGCGGAGACTGGAAGTGCACTTCCGCCCTGCAGCGCGCGCTTGAGAAAGAGCTTACAGTGATGAGCCGTATAACGTGGCAGAGGGAGAAGGGCAGGGGCTCCAGGACCAACTGGAAAAACGGCATGGAGGACATCTGGTTCGCCGTCAAGAATCCTGATGACTATTATTTTAACGCTGATGCCGTTATGCTCAAGCGCAGGGTCATGGCCCCGTACAAAGTGGACGGCAGCCCCAAGGACTGGGATGAGTGCGCGGAGGGAAATTTCAGGCTCACGTACCCGTCGAATTTCTGGGACGACATCTCCGTTCCGTTCTGGTCCATGCCCGAGAACACGGACCATCCCACGCAGAAACCGGAGAAACTCTACGCGCGGCTCATACTGGCCTCATCCAGAAAGGGCGACATGGTGTTCGACCCGTTCCTGGGAAGCGGCACGGCCAGCGTGGTGGCCAAAAAACTGGGGCGCAGATACTGCGGAATAGAGATTAACGAGGAGTACTGCCTGTGGGCCGAGAAGCGCCTCAGGCTCGCGGAGAAAGACACTCACATACAGGGGTATGAGGGCGGCGTGTTCTGGGAGCGCAACACCCTCATGTTCCGGAAAAGGCGGTGACGGGACCTACAGAGTGACCCTGGACACTCCGTCTCCGCTCTCGCACTCAAAGAATCCCGCGTTATAACCCACGGTGGCGGTGTACGCCGACTGCACGCTGCTTATGAAAGGCTCCACGCGGTCCTTGTGCACCAGGGCGATTGCGCATCCTCCGAATCCTGCGCCGGTCATGCGCGCGCCAAGGCATCCGTCCTGCTTCTGTGCGGTCTCGGCCAGGGTGTCCAGCTCTATGCCAGTAACCTCATAGTCCTCTTTAAGGGATTTATGGCTCGCGTTCAAAAGACGGCCCAGCTCCGCGAAGTCATTCTTGTTAAGGGCGGAGACAGCGTCCTTGACCCTCTGGTTCTCATACACGCAGTGCCTCGCGCGCCTCAGTAGCGTCTGGTCGGTTATGGCGTCCTTCCTCTCCTCCCACTGCGCGGGGGTAAGGTCGCACAGCGCGCTTATGCCCGCGCCCGAGTCCTGTAAGATTCTCAGCGCCTCCTCGCACTGTGAGCGGCGCTCGTTGTACTTGCTGTCGGCCAGGCGGCGCTGCTTGTTGGTGTTCATCACCACGAACCGCCAGTCACCCATCCTCAGCGGCGCGTACTCATACTCAAGCGTGGCGCAGTTAAGCTTTATGGCGGTGTCCTTTTTCCCCACGGCAATTATGAACTGGTCCATTATGCCGCAGTTCACGCCCATGAAGTTATGCTCGCTCATCTGCCCCAGCTTGGCTATCTCCACACGGTCAATGCTGAACCCGAACGTCTCGCTCACTGCGTAAGCGAAGCCGCACTCCAGCGCGCTGGAAGAGGATATGCCCCCGCCTGCGGGAACGTTGCTTGCCATAAGAATCTCAAACCCGCAGTCAAATTCATAGCCCCTGGCCTTCATCTGTGAGAGTATGCCGTTAAGGTAGTTAGCGTAGTCGTTCTTCTTGTCAAAGGCAAAATCATCGTTTATATCGAACTCAAAAGTGCCCGGGAAGCGCACGTCGTTGTAGACTATCCTGGAGTCCGCGCGTTTCCTTATGGCCACGTAAAGGTAGCGGTTTATGGCGGCGGGGAAAACCATGCCTCCGTTATAATCTATGTGCTCGCCTATTATGTTTATTCTGGCCGGGCTTGAGAAAACCTGCACGTCGCGGGCATCTCCGCCGTACAGCCTCACAAAGTCCGGGGCAAGGTTCTCAGGGTCATAATAAGAAGAAGTCAGGGTATCCATAGGTCCTCCGCCAGTATAAAATCTACACGTGTTGATTCTATATTCTATCAGATACTCGGCACGAATGCAAGGAATATCTCTGCGGGCGTAATTTCCTGGACGGAATCCGCTCCCCGCGCAGAACGCCCGCGGCAAACACCCGTGCTCTCCGTGCCCCGCTTTCCGCCGCTCCGCTTCCGCTCCGGTGCTGCGCACGCGCCGTGCGCCGGCTGCAATCGGGCGTAGGCCTCTAATTCCCCGCGCAAAAAAAACGGCCCCGCATGGCGCGGAACCGTTCACTTGCGTCTGAGAGACTTAAGCCTAAAGGCTCACTTATTTTGTCTTAAATATTTGGTTATAATCAACTGTAGTTCCAACGGTAATAACACTGCCAATGGTTGGACTGGAACCTGACAAAACTATGTGAACATCCTTTTCATCCTTCGTTGTTCCCTCTATAGTTATGATACTACCAGTTTGTCCGGCGATTGTTTGGCTACTCTCCTTGTATGTTCCGCTGCCAGCATAGTCGTTTCCGTCTACACTTTTTAAAGAAAAGTCACAGGTGCCGTCTTTATAGCACGTGATTGTGCTGCCCTCAGAAGAACTGAAAGCATAAGCGGTTTTATTTCCGCACCCTGTGAACGCCAGGGCCAGAACCAGGGCGGCAAGCACCGCCATAACAGTTGCGAATCTTTTCATAAGATCCCTCCTAAAAATAAAAGTTAGTTGATTATACC
>JAFLSO010000011.1 GCA_022510925.1 Treponema sp. | reverse complement strand
GTTCTATTACTGCAGTGGACTTACGAGCGTGAAGATCCCCGACAGCGTCACGGAGATCGGTGAGAATGCGTTCATGGGCTGCAGTGGACTTACGAGCGTGAAGATCCCCGGCAGCGTCACGAAGATTGGCAACGAGGCGTTCTGGGGCTGCAGTGGACTTACGAGCGTGGAGATCCCCGGCAGCGTCACGGAGATTGGACACCATGCGTTCAACGGTTGCAGTGGACTTACGAGCGTGGAGATCGGCAATGGCGTCACGGAGATTGGACGCTATATGTTCAACGCCTGCTCGAAACTTTCTGAAGTGGAGATTCCCGACAGCGTCACGGAGATCGGTGAGAATGCGTTCAACGGTTGCAGTGGACTTACGAGCGTGACAATCGGCAATGGCCTCACGTATATCGGGAGCGGTGCGTTCTATAAGTGCAATGGACTTACGAGCGTGACTTTTGGTGAGCCAAAAGGCTGGTACCGCATATTGATATCGTCTGGCAACAAGTCTCCCGCTGGCTTCAATGATAATCCGTCAAATAATGCTACTATAATAAAAGATGCGGGAGAATCTGTTTATTTCGTAAAAGAGTAGCTATCCGCGGCACAGGTCAGGATACGGCGGGAAGCCTACGCCCGATTGGAGGGGCGCGCAGCGTTCTGCGGCTGTCCGCTCCCCGGGGCAGGGCTCCCGTTTCCTGCGCGGGCACGATGGCTCACGGGGCCGCAGAATGGAACCCCGCAAAGCGGGTGCCGGGGAGGGCGTGTGTTTGGCGCGGGAACTGCGCGCGCTCGGAGAGGGCGCCGTCCGTGACATCCCCCGGGATACACACATTGCCACGGACAGGGGCGCGGTCCTTGAAAATGACGGTATTACGGTATAGAATGGGAATGAGTTGCCGAGCGGCACTTGAAACGTTTGCTTAAAGGAGTTTTTTATGGCAAAGAAAAGCAGGCTTCCCGTTATTTATTTTCTGGGAATGGTTTTGGTGGCGGTGGGTTTCTGTTTGCCCATGTTCAAGGCAGAATTTTTCGGAGCGCATTATTCTAACGGGTTCAGGTTTATTGATTTTGATAAATCCAGTTTTGTGACCATAGGCGCGCTTCTTATTTTTTTAGGCGCGGTATGCGGAGTGGTGCTTTCGTTTCTGGGCGGAAAGAGCATGGATCTTCTTCGCCTGGTCTCTATGATTGTGAGCATTGTGGGCGGCGTGATTCTGGTGATTGGCTTTGCCACTAACGGCGGCGTTTACAAGGCCATAGGGAAGGGGCTTCTTAAGCATGCGTTCGTGGGCTTTTACGTGGTGATTCTGGGATGGATTGCGGCGCTCTGCGGATGGGTGACTAAAAAATAATTTCTGATTGGGTATGGTTCCCGCGCGGCGGACTTGTGGTTCTTTGCGCGGGATTTTTTTGTCTGCGGAATGCGGGGTGGCTTGTCGCGGTTTTTTGCCGTGTTTTTACCACTTGACATTTTTTGTTTTAAACGCTAACGTGTGCGCGTAGACATCAAAGGCGATGTGACCGGTTTTTTCTTCTTGGGAGAGAACCTGCCGCATCGCCTTTTTATTTTTTAGGAACGGAGGAACCGAGATGGCTAAAGTCAATGTGCCGGAACTGTTTGGAAGCATGGTGTTCAATCAGAGTGTGATGAAGGAGCGCCTGCCTAAAGAAGCTTACAGGGCTCTTAAGAAAACCCTTGATGACGGCGAGCCTTTGAATATTGAGCTTGCGAACCAGGTGGCGCATGCCATGAAGGAGTGGGCCATAGAGAAAGGTGCCACGCATTTTACGCACTGGTTCCAGCCGCTTACCGGCATAACGGCGGAGAAGCATGACAGTTTCATTACGCCGCAGCCTGACGGAACGGTGATAATGTCGTTCAGCGGAAAGGAGCTTGTGAAGGGCGAGCCTGACGCCTCCAGTTTTCCGAGCGGAGGGCATCGCGCCACGTTTGAGGCGCGCGGCTACACTGTGTGGGATCCCACGGCGTATCCTTTCGTAAAGGAGCACACTCTGTGCATACCCACCGCGTTCTGTTCTTATACCGGCGAGGCGCTTGACAAGAAGACACCTCTCCTGCGCTCCATGGAGGCGCTGAATGAGCAGGCGCTCAGGGTGCTCAGGCTGTTCGGCAACAATACTGTGACCCATGTGGCTACTACGGTGGGCCCCGAGCAGGAATATTTTATTGTGAACGAGGAGCTTTACAAGCAGAGGAAAGATTTGCGCATGACGGGGCGCACGCTGTTCGGTGCCAAGCCCAGCAAGGGCCAGGAGATGGACGATCAGTATTTTGCCGCGCTGGAGCCTAAGATAGTGGAGTACATGGAGGACCTTAACGCCACGCTGTGGAAGTACGGTATCCTGTGCAAGACCGAGCATAATGAGGTGGCCCCCGCCCAGCACGAGATGGCTCCGATTTTTACCACCACGAACCTTTCCACGGACCAGAACCAGCTGACCATGGAGGTGATGAAGAAAGTGGCGCGCCGTCACGGGCTAAGGTGCCTTCTGCATGAGAAGCCTTTCGCGGGGCTTAACGGAAGCGGAAAGCATAACAACTGGAGCATGAGCACCAACGAGGGCGAGAACCTTCTGGAACCCGGCGCCACGCCCGAGAAGAACGCGCAGTTCCTTCTGTTCCTTACGGCGGTCATAAAGGCTGTGGACGAGAACCAGGACCTGCTGCGCATTTCGGTGGCATCCGCAGGGAATGATCATCGCCTGGGAGCGAACGAGGCGCCGCCCGCCATCATAAGCGTGTACCTGGGAGACGAGCTTTACGCCGTGCTTGAGAGCATAAAGGACGGAAAGCCCTATGACAATAAGAAGAATCTTAAGATGACCATAGGCGCGGACGTTCTTCCTCCTATCCCCAGGGATTCCACGGACAGGAACAGGACCTCTCCGTTCGCCTTTACGGGAAACAAATTTGAGTTCCGCTCTGTGGGCGCGAGCCTTAGCATAGCGGGCCCGAACACGGTGCTTGATTCCATAGTGGCGTACACTCTGAAGCAGTTCGCGGATGAGCTGGAGAAAGCGGACGACTTTAACAGCGCCCTTCAGTCCCTTATAAAGAGGGAGATTTCCCGGCACTGGCGGATTGTGTTCAACGGTAACGGCTACGATGCCGGCTGGATTACGGAGGCGGAGAAACGCGGGCTTCTGAACCTGCGCACTCTGCCTGATGCCATGGAGCATTACATGGACGCCAAGAACGTGAAGCTTTACACGGAGCTGGGCGTGTACACCGAAGCGGAGATGCAGAGCCACTATGAGATAAAGCTTGAGAAGTACTGCCAGGTGCTGAACATAGAGGTGCAGACTATGCTTGAGATGATAAACAAGGATATTCTTCCCGCGGCATTTAAATACATAAACGCCGTTAGCACCACGGCCCTGAATCTTAAGGCGGTGGTTCCCGGGGCCAAGGCCAGCGCGCAGTCCGCTCTGCTTGCTAAGCTGGACGGTCTTGTGAATGAGCTTTCCGAGAAAGAGGAGGAGCTTTGCAGGCGGCATCTTGCGGCGAAGGCGGCGGGAGACGTTATGCAGGTGGCGCGCGCTTATGTGGACACTGTGATTCCTGCCATGGCGGAGACCCGCGCCGTGGCGGATGAGATAGAGCCGCTCTTAGGCGAGGAGTACAAGCCGTTCCCCAGCTATGAGGACCTGCTTTTCAGAATCCGGGGCTGACGGTTTAAGAACGGCATGAGGCCGGCATGCAGGGGCCGCAAAGCGGTTGCGGAGCGAGCGCGGCGAGCGGCGCAATGAGCGTGAGCGAACCCCGGAACGCCGTTACCCCGAGGACGCCGTTCAAATAAACCTGACGTTAGGTTTTTACAGAGAATTTATTTTTTGCACAATGGCGTGCATGTTTTTTAGGAGTTGACGCTCCTTTAAAGCATGCGCGCTTTTTATTTTTTAATGCAGTTTTATATTGCAAGGAGTTAGTATGGACGTTACACAAATTGCCTCTCAGATTGCTGAGCTGGAAGGCAGCGTCTGGAGCGTGTGGTTTCTTGCGGGAGCCGCGCTGGTGTTCTGGATGCAGGCGGGATTCGCCATGGTGGAGACCGGTTTTACGAGAGCAAAAAATGCCTGCAACATCATTATGAAAAATTTGATGGATTTCTGTATCGGAACGATTATGTGGTTTCTTATAGGCGCGAGCTTTATGCTCAGCTACACGGATCCTGTTACGGGGGATGTGAGCCGCGGAATATGGAGCGTCATAGGTAAGCCGAATTTCTCCGTGTTCAGCCAGTATGCTACCTTTGATTTCTCTAACTTTGTGTTCAACCTGGTGTTCTGCGCCACCACGGCCACGATAGTCTCGGGCGCGATGGCGGAGCGGACTAAATTCAGCTCGTACTGTCTGTACAGCGCCATAATAAGCGCGGTGATTTATCCCATAGAGGCGCACTGGGTATGGGGAGGCGGTTTTCTGGCGCAGTGGGGATTCCATGACTACGCGGGCTCCAACTGCATACACATGGTGGGCGGCATCTGCGCTTTGATAGGCGCGTGGATGGAGGGTCCGCGCATCGGGAAATTCAACCGTGACGCAAACGGCAAGGTCACTAAAGTGAACGCTTTCCCCGGGCATAACATAACCATAGGCGCTCTGGGCGTGTTCATCCTCTGGCTGGGTTGGTACGGCTTTAACGGCGCCGCCGCCACGGATGTTCCCACATTAGGCTCCATTTTCCTTACCACCACGGTGGCTCCTGCGGTGGCCACGTTCACCACAATGGTCTTTACATGGATTAAATATGGTAAGCCCGATGTGTCCATGTGCCTTAACGCCTCTCTGGCGGGTCTTGTGGCG
This sequence comes from Treponema sp., assembly GCA_022510925.1. Classification (GTDB taxonomy): domain Bacteria; phylum Spirochaetota; class Spirochaetia; order Treponematales; family Treponemataceae; genus Treponema_D. The sequence goes on along the minus strand of JAFLSO010000011.1, from coordinate 47,684 downwards.
ATAACGGCTCCGTGCGACGTTACGGACTGCGCGGGCGCGGCCATAATCGGACTGGTGGCGGGATTCCTGGTGGTGCTGGGAGTGTGGCTGCTGGATTACAAGCTGCACATAGACGACCCTGTGGGCGCGGTGGCGGTTCACGGCCTTAACGGAATATGGGGAACCCTGGCGGTGGGACTTTTCGCCACTGAGAGCGCTCCGGGATTTGAGCTTGCAGGAATCACGGAGGGCGTTTTTTACGGCGGCGGATTCAGCCAGCTCCTTAAGCAGCTGGGCGGCATGGGAATAACCATCTGCTGGACCGTGGTCACCATAACCATAGTGTTCCTTATCATAAAGAAGACGCTGGGCCTTCGCGTTACAAAAGAGGAGGAAATCATAGGGCTTGACAAGCTGGAGCACGGACTGGACTCAAGCTACGCGGGATTCTCCATAAGCTACAGCGAGGAGGAGATAGCCGAGGCCAGGGAATTCGGAGTGGACATTCCGGGAGGAAACGGAGTCGCAGGAGGCTCGCCGGTTCCCGCCACAAAGCCCGCCACGCTGAATTCCAGCATGCACAAAGTGGTCATAATCACGCGGCAGAATAAATTTGAGGCGCTTAAGAACGCCCTGAACGCCGTGGGCATAAGCGGCATGACGGTGTCTAACGTTATGGGCTGCGGAATGCAGAAAGGCAAGAGCGAGTATTACCGCGGTGTTCCTGTCACGATAAACCTGCTTCCGAAAATAAAAGTGGAGGTGGTGGTGTCAAAGGTGCCGGTGGACACTGTGGTGGAGGCTGCGAAGAAAGCCCTTTACACGGGCCACATAGGTGACGGAAAGATATTCGTCTATCCTGTGGATTCTGTGGTTAAAGTGCGCACCGGGGAGTCCGGCTACGACGCGCTGCAGGATTCTGAGTAGAGGTACTGGGCGTGATTGCGGGGCGGGCCGTCCTGAGGGCGCGGGGATTTCCATGCGCCGCGGGCGGCCCGCCGTCTTTACGGAACCGCCGTTAAAATCCGCTTGCAATTTGCCCGATCTGCTGTATAATGTTCACGGAACTTATCTGGCAGCAGACTGGGCAATCAGAAAGTTTTAAGGAGACATTTATGCCGAACATAACGGACATTACAGAGGCGGATGAGAGGCAGCCCCTGATTCCTCAGCGCGCGGACCCGTACGTTTACTATCACAAGGACGGCTATTATTATTTTACTGCCAGTGTTCCTGAGTACGACCGCATAGAGATTCGGCGTGCATGGAGCGTCAAAGGTCTGGCCGACGCGCAGCCGCTTACCGTATGGAGGAAGCACGCGGCAGGTCCCATGAGCTGGCATATCTGGGCGCCGGAGCTGCATTACATAAACGGAAAATGGTTCATCTACTTTGCCGCGGGCCAGGCGGAGGATCCGTGGTACATACGCATGTGGGTCCTGGAGAATGACAGCCCTGATCCGTTCACCGGGGAATGGAAGGAGAAAGGCCTCCTGATTCCCGAGTGGGACAGCTTCTCCCTGGACTGCACCGTGTTTGAGAATCACGGGAAGCATTACGCGGTGTGGGCGCAGAAACGGAAGGAGCGCACTGAGAATTCCGCGCTGTACATAGCGGAGATGATAACGCCCTACACGCTTAAGCTTCCGCAGACAATGATTACCGTGCCGGAGTATGACTGGGAATGCCGTGGATTTAAAGTGAACGAGGGCCCGGCGGTATTGCAGCGCAACGGAAAAATTTTCCTTACTTACAGCGCCAGCGCCACGGACGCCACTTACTGCATGGGAATGCTGGTCGCGGAGGACGGGGCGGACCTGACCAAGGCCACCAGCTGGAAAAAGCTTGAGAAGCCGGTATTTGTCACGGACGAGAAGGCGGGGATATACGGTCCGGGCCATAACAGCTTCACCACGAACCGTGACGGCACTCAGGACTACCTTATCTACCACGCGCGCCCGTACGCGGAGGTGGACCTGAACTTTGCCCTCTACGACCCCAACCGCCACACATGGGTTAAGCGGATACGCTACGACTCAAACGGTTATCCTGTTTTCCAGTAGGCATCGCGCCCGCGCGGACTTTCCTGGGCAGGCACTAATCTTCCCGGAATATGGCCGCAGTGGGCGCGGGCTCTCCTCATCAAACCCTGTGATTATCAAAGAATGTTGATATAAATCTGAGCGGGCATGCGACAGATTTCCCGCACCTCTTTTAACTTGCTTTCCTAAAAAATTGCACATAGAATGAAGTAAATAACAGGCAAAGGCTTTAATGAAAGTTCCTAAGGAGGTCTGGCATGAAACTTTCGCATTTGAGTTTACGGGGGGGGGTATGGATTTGCGCGGCGCTTTCCCTAGCTCTGATTTTTTCCGGCTGCCCTAACGGCACAGACGGAGAGGATGGCTCTGGAGGGGGTAACGCTGGCGGGAATAGTATTGGTTCTTCCCAAAAAGACAGTGCGGCAAGTTCTTCCATACTTACTGGAATGGAGTATGTTAAGAACAAATATTCTAACGGCAAGGCGGATGCGGCTAAAAGCCAGACTGGTTGGAACGCCGTAAACTGCCACGACCCCAAGCTTTTTCAGGACGATGACGGCACTTACTATGTGTATGCCACGGATGCCAGTTGCGGAAACATAGGCTACGTGGGTCTTCATGTACGCTCCTCCAAGGACCTTGTTAGCTGGACAGGCTGGAAACAGTCAGCGCTTAACGCCTATTGGGATGAGGATTTTCTGGCCTGGGAAGGCTTCAAGGCGTCCAGCAATGAGACTAAGCAGAACAAATCCTCCTACACGGCGTATACATGGGCGCCCACCGTCATAAAGCAGAACGGGCTGTACTATATGTATCACGGCGTTAACGCAGATGTGGGACTTTCCGGTGGCGGGACAAAATGGGCCTCCTCAATCTGCCTTGCAATCGCATCCAAGCCCACCGGCCCGTTCTATCCCGCAAGTTTCATCTCCAACTATACTTCTGGCTCTGACACTTACGGTAACGATGCTGACATACTCTCCATAAAATCCACGCTTGAGTATTTAGACGTAACATATAAGCAGAATTTTCTTGTGCGCTATAATGCGGTCGGCTCATCTGCTCGCGCGGAGCAGTCCACGCTTGACGGAAATAAAATCCCGAATCCAGACTACACTGACGCTAATAACGGGAGATTCGGATGCATAGACCCGGAATTCGTGTACGATGTGGCGACGGGAAAAATCATGGAGTACAAAATCGGCTCGAACACGTGCTATGCGATTATCTACGGTTCGTGGCTGAGCGGCATTGCGCTCGCGTATGTGGACAGCGTTTCTCTGAAGCCCGTGTATAATGACACCGCTGGCCACAACATAGACCAGATTACCATAGACGGCGTGACCTACAAGACTGGTGACCCAATGGACATTCCGCTGGACAAAGCCAGCACATGGAGCGACTTTACGAAAGGGAATTACGCATGCCTTGGCGAGCGCATAGCGGGCGGCTACGGCGCGGGTTACGAGGGAGCGCAGTTGTTCTATAACAGCGATACGAACTATTACTATTTGATTACAAGCTGCGGCGGTCTGGATTACGAGTACCGCTGTACGCTTGGCAGAAGTTCTAAGATAGAGGGCCCGTATTTGGATGCCGGCGGTCAGAACATGGTGCTTACGTCATCTAATGCGGCAAACTATCACGCCATAGGCAGCAAGATAATCGGCTCCCACGTCCTAAAAGACGAGTACAGCTTCCGCAGTCAGGGCGGCCTTTCCGTGTGGCGCAATAAAGACGGCGAGATTATTTTTGCTAACCACGCGCGCACCAATTTTCAGGAAGGATACTACTTCTACTTGCAATGTCACCAGATGTTCTTCAACGCTGACGGATGGCCTGTACTGAATCAGAACGAGTATTATAATGATTACACCGGCCTAACCAAAGATGGAAAAGAATCACTCTCTAAACTTACTATGGAGGACATAGCCGGCACGTATGACACGATACTCACCGTGCGCGGAACCGACACGGCGTCTGTTAACTCACTGGGGATTTACGGCGCAAGCGGAGTAAGTGCAAAGGTTAATAAGCAGGACGCCGTTCCCACCGAAAGTAAAGAGATGATACTGGATGTGAATGGCAATATCACAGGCGCTTACAGAGGTGAGTGGGAACTTGGTACTGATGGCTATAGTGTGAACATAGCATTGAAAGATACCAGTAATTCTGACCTTGGCACATTTAAAGGCTACGTGCTCCACGCCGTGGACTGGGCCAGAAAGAACGGAGACCGCCGCACCATTACATTCACCACGCTCTGCTCCGACAGCGATGCGAAGGAGAAGGAGGCCGGGGAATTTTTCTGGGGAAATATGAGGGCACCGTCACCGTGGACAACTTCTTCTGACGGAAACACGCTTTCGTTCCGTGCAGATGAAGACACAAAAGGCGCGGCTATCCCAGCGTTTGATGTGAATGCGGAAGAAGGCTTCACAGTTTCATTCAAAGCGACTTTGCCAAGCAACACAGATGACTGGGGCGCCAAAATTCTTTCTTACAAAGGCTGCTATGTAACTATTCCGAACTTGGACCCGTGGAATAATGTTATTTCTGGCAGTAAGCTTACAGGCAAAAACTCCTATCCGACTGCGGCAGGTGCATCCCTGGGCAGCGGTCTTGCATTTAACAGCGCTTTTGGCGGCACGCACACCATAAAGATTGTGTTCACAAGCAACACCGTAACATTCTATTTGGACGGAAAAACTTGGGTAACATATTCAAGTTCCGCGCTGAGTGGTGGCATGCAAGAATTCGTGGGCTACTACATAACGGGCCTAAAAGCCGGTGAGGTCACGTTCAACGAGGCCGGCATGAACATAACGAACCTTACAATATCTAAAGGCGCGAATTAGCCTTGTGGGAAACTGTCCCGCGGCACAAATGCTGCCGCGGGATTTTTTTTGTCCGCACGACTTGCTGCTCCGCGCTCCGCAAAACTTTCTTTGCACATTACGCCGGTTTGGGCTATAATCTTTTCATGGACGATACATTATGCGGGCCCTATGACGGAATCATTCTGGACATAGACGGCACCATCTGGAACACCACAGGCATTGTGGCAGTGGCATGGAACAAGGCGGTGGAAGAGAGCGGCTTTGACGCGCGGAAAGTGACGGCGCAGGATTTGCAGCGGGAATTCGGAAAGCCCATGAATGTAATAGCGGATGACCTGTGGCAGAATCTTTTGCCGCAGCAGCGTGAGATACTGCTTGCCAGATGCTGCACCGAGGAGCAGATAGCCTTAAGGGCTTCCAGCCTGCATATAACGTATCCGAATGTACTGGAGACCGTCTCATCCCTTTCCGAGCATTATTCTTTTTATGTGGTCAGCAACTGTCAGAACGGTTACGTGGAGCTTATGCTTGAGAAGACGGGGCTTCTGCCGTACATAAAAGATTTTGAGTGCTACGGAAGGACTGGGAAGGGCAAGGCGGAGAATATTCTTATGCTTAAGGCGCGCGCTCAGCTTTCGTTCCCGCTTTACATAGGCGACACCCAGGGAGACGCGGACGCATGCGCACAGGCGTGCGTTCCGTTCGCATGGGCATCATATGGGTTCGGCTCCGTGGACGAGGGGCAGTGCGCCGCCATACTCAGGGATTTCTCGGATTTGAAAGACATTCTGGAGCGGAGGAGATGAGGCATGCTTTATATTTTTGACATGGGCGGCGTGGTATGCACTAATGCCGCGGCGGAGAGCCGGGTTTCCGATGTGCTGGGAATAAGCCATGAGGAATTCCTTCATTACTGCGGATGTGAGCCGTCCGTGCATGCGGGGCAGAACTCTGACGGCCGCAATCTTCTTACGCTGTGCAGTGACGGAAAGATTTCCTCCAAGGAATTCTGGAGTATTTTCTCACAGCGCTCAGGAATCACCGTAAAGACGGACTGGTGGCACTGGCTTTTTCATCCCGCACTAAACGAGGAGACCTGCGCGCTCGTAAAATCTCTTCGCAGGAACGGTAACCGCGTTGTCTGCGGAACCAACACCATAGACAGTTATTATTTCAATCACCTTGAGCGCGGGGACTATGCTGTCTTTGACCAGACCTACGCATCCATTTTCATGGGCGTCTCAAAGCCCGACCCTGAATTTTGGCGGATAATACTGACCGCAGAGGGCGCGCGGCCGGAGGACTGCGTTTTCATCGATGACAAGGAGATTAATTGCCGTGCGGCAGAAAGCATGGGGATAAGGGCCATTCACTTTACCACCGCCGGAGAGTTGGCAGAGCGCCTAAAATAATCTGTACCAGTTTTTCCGCACGGACTTGACATTCTGAATATATAAGTGTATGCTTATATAAGAATGTGATTAAATTATCAAACGGAATGAGTTATGAGCAGAAAGACTAAGGAAATATGCATACCGCCCAAAAATCTGGAGAGTGTCCTCACGGCCCTTGCGGAGCTGTTTAAGAATTTCGGTGACTCCACTCGGGTGAAAATCCTTTACGCGCTTTTGGACAGGAGCATGAACGTTACGGAGCTTGCGAACCATCTTCAGATTTCACAGCCCGCCGTAAGCCAGCAGCTGCGCATGCTCAGAAAAAGCCTTCTTGTAAAAAGCGAGCGCGTAGGCCAGCAGCAGATTTATTCGCTCTCAGACTCCCATGTGCGTTCCATCATAAACATAGGGCTGGAACACGTACTGGAAGCATAACATAAATCATAAGGAGATTTTTATGGCACACACACATGAGCATCACAAAGAGCATGATGAGGACTGCGCCGCGGGCGGGGGCTCTTCATGCGGCTGCTGCCATTCGCATGAGGACGGTCACGGAGACCATGAGCACGAGCACGGCGAGGAGACTTCCGTAAAAAAGATAATTATCTCCGCGGTTCTTTTTGTGCTTGCGCTGCTTGTCCACAAGCTTCCGCTTTTCTCTTATGAAGGGCCTGTCGCAAAAGGAAACGCCACTGTCTTTCTGGTGATTCACGCGGCATACCTGGCGCTTTACTTTGGCGCGTATCTGGTCAGCGGCCTGCACGTTCTGCGCGAGGCGGTGGAGGGCCTTTTACATAAGCAGATTTTCGGCGAGGAATTCCTTATGTCGGTCGCCACGGTGGGCGCCATAGCCATGGGTGAATTCAGCGAGGCGGTGGCCGTGATGATTCTCTTTCAAATCGGTGAGTGCCTGGAGGATTTCGCCGTGGAGAAAAGCCGGCACTCCATAAAATCATTGATGGACATCCGCCCGGACAAAGCTACCGTGCGCCGTGACGGAAAGGAGGAGACTGTCCTGGCGCAGGATGTGGGCGTGGGAGAGACAATCGTGGTGCGCCCGGGAGAGCGTGTTCCGCTGGACGGCATAGTTGTGAGCGGAAAATCTTTTGTGGACACATCGGCGCTTACCGGCGAGAGCGTTCCCAGGGAAGTCTTTGAGCAGTGCGAGATTCTGTCCGGCTGCGTGAACACAAGCGGCGTGCTTGAGATAAAAGTGACAAAGCCGTTCTCCGAGAGCACGGTGAGCCGCGTGCTTGATATGGTCGAGACAGCGCAGAATAAGAAGGCCCGCAGCGAAAAGTTCATCACGCGGTTCGCGCGGGTGTACACTCCTGTGGTCTGCATAATCGCGGTGGCGCTGGCGGTGGTTCCCTCCGTGATTCTGGGCGGCGGAAGCGAGGTGTGGCGCACGTGGATTTACAGGGCGCTTGAGCTTCTTGTGGTAAGCTGTCCGTGCGCGCTTGTCATCTCCGTGCCGTTGAGTTTCTTTGCGGGCATAGGCCTCTCTTCCAAGAACGGAATACTTGTGAAAGGCTCCAACTACATAGAGATGCTCTCTCAGATTAAGACCGTGGTGTTTGACAAAACAGGAACGCTCACTAAAGGTGTGTTCGAGGTCACAGGAATCTATCCGCTGGAATCATCCGGAATCAGCCGTGACGAGCTTCTGGCGTATGCGACACACGCGGAGTGCGGGAGCAATCATCCCATCTCTCTTTCCTTAAAGACCGCGCATCACTGCGACGTGTGCGAGACGCTTACCATGGAGCAGGTGGAGGAGCTTAGCGGTCAGGGCGTTAGGACCGTGGTGCTGGGAAAGACGATCTGCGCGGGAAATGCCAGGCTCATGCAGAGCCAGGGCGTGAAAGATTTTACGCTTCTCCCACAGGCACAGGATGCCGCGGGAACTCTGGTTCATGTGGCGGTGGACGGCACGTACTGCGGATTCATAGTCATAAGTGACGTTGAGAAATCCTCTTCCAGAGAGGCGGTGGCTGCTCTTAAAAAGTGCGGCGTGGAGCGGACTGTAATGCTCACCGGGGATGCCGCGGGTGTGGCGCAGAAAGTCTCCGAGAATCTGGGCATCAATAAATTCTACGCGGAGCTTTTGCCGCAGGATAAAGTGCACAGGCTGGAGGAGGAGCTGAGCCTTTATGAGGCCACTAAGAAAAGAGTGGCGTTTGTGGGTGACGGAATAAATGACGCGCCCGTCCTGAGCCGCAGCGACGTGGGCATTGCCATGGGCGCCTTGGGAAGCGACAGCGCCATAGAGGCCGCGGACGTGGTAATCATGGACGACAATCTTATGAAAATATCGCTCGCCATCCGTCTGGCAAAAAAATCCATGGCCAACGTGCGCCAGAATCTTCTGTTCGCCCTAGGCGTAAAGACACTCATAATGATTCTGTGTGCGCTGGGAATAGCGAACATGTGGGCGGCGGTTTTCAGCGATGTGGGCGTAACCATGCTCGCGGTTTTGAATTCCATGCGCCTCCTGTGGTTTGGCACAAGGAAATAATTGTGCTATAATCGCACGCATGATTCAGTTAGTAGCATTTTTAGGAAACTACGGAAGCGAATACGCGGACACCAGGCACAATGTGGCATGGCTCTTTCAGGATTCGCTTCCGTTCGCTTCTGAATTCTCATGGTCCAGAAAATTCAAGTCGGATTTTTTCGCGGCGGATTTCACGGATTTAGTCTCATGGCTCTGCGACCGCGGTCTTTTAAAAAAACGCGGTGACGGCTCTCTGCCACTGCCGGCGGAGCATCCCTTAAAAGTTTATTTTCTAAAGCCCCTCACATACATGAACTTAAGCGGCGAGGCGATAGGGGAGGCCGCGCGGTTCTACAAGATTCCGGCGGAGGACATACTTGTGGTGCATGATGAGATAGAGCTCCCTCTGTCCACCGTGAGCCTTAAGCATGGCGGCGGGCTCGGAGGACATAACGGGCTGCGCTCCGCTAAGGCGGTCCTGGGAACCGCAGATTTCTGGCGGCTCAGGTTCGGAGTGGGAAAGCCTGCCGGCGGAGATGTGGCCGGTTATGTGCTGGGCTCATTCTCAGCGGATGAGCGTATAGTCCTGTCGCAGGTCTTTATGCGGACGGAGGAATTCTTTGCGGAGCTTATAACGTCGCGTGAGCCGCAGAGACTGCTGTCCGAGTGGGGGAAGAAAAAACTATGAGCGCTCAGATAGAGCAGGATGCCCCTGACACTGCCGGCTCCATGGAGCGCGTCTACGAGCTTGCCAGAAAATTAAGGTTCCCCGGAGGATGCCCGTGGGATGCGGCGCAGACTCCGCTCTCAATGCGGCAGTACATTATCGAGGAATGCTTTGAGCTTATTGACGCCCTCACAAATGAGGATGCCGGGAATGCCTGCGAGGAGCTGGGTGACCTCTTCTATAATCTTATGCTCACCGCCGTGATGTTCGAGCAGAGAAATGTTTTCTCTGTGAAAGATGTCATGAACGGCGTGTGCGGAAAACTTGTTCGGAGGCATCCCCACGTGTTCAATGAGGATGACGGCTCTAATGACGGGGCGGAGGGCAGGTCCCTTGACAAAGTTAATTCGCGCTGGGATTTCATAAAAGAGAATGTGGAGAGACGCAAGAAAGACTCCGCGCTGGATGAGGTTCCCTCAGGGTTTCCGCCGATTTTAAAATCACGGAAATACTTGTCCAAGGCGGCGGGACGGGGCTTTGAGTGGAGCGATGACTCTGCCGCCAGGGATAAAATACAGGAGGAGCTAAGCGAGCTGGACGAGGCGGTCTCCGCGCTGAAAAAGGCTCTGGCGGACTCAGGCGACAAGAATCCCGCGCTTCCTGCCGTAGCGTCTGCCAGGGAGGAATTTCTTTCCGCGGAGGAAGAGGCGGGAGACCTTATTCTTTCTGTGATAAATTTCCTGCGCATGAACGGAATAGATGCCGCTGTCGCGCTGGAGAAAGCGAACGTGAAATTCTACAGGCGCTTTACTTTTGTAGAGCAGGAGATGCGGCGCTGCGGTATTCCCATGGACGCGGAGCACAGGGCCCGGATGCTTGAATTCTGGAGAATGGCAAAAAGCGCTCCCTGACGTATGCTCCCCGGCTCGTGCGGATGAATCCTGCGGGAATGCTGTTTTAAATTTACCTGTGATAGACATTTTCGCTGAATTTTAGTATCTTTAGTCTAGTCATTAAATTACGGAGAAACCATGAACGGTATATTTTGCGAGGAAGAAAAAGACGGGCAGAAAAAAGACGCGGCTCCAGATTCTCTTTCTGAGAAATTTTTAAAGACCCGCCAGATTCTTATGAGCGGCGAGGTGAACGAGGAGCTTGCTGAGAAAATCGTGCGCCAGCTTTTGGTCATGGAGGCGGACAGCACGGAGCCCATTTATCTTTACATAGATTCACCGGGCGGTGATGTGGACGCCGGCTTCGCTATTTTTGATACAATCCGCTTCATAAACGCGCCTGTCTACACCGTGGGCATGGGGCTTGTGGCCAGCGCGGCCGCCCTTATCCTTCTTGCGGCTCCCAAAGAGCGTCGCCTGGGATTCCCGCACAGCCATTATCTTATTCATCAGCCGTCAAGCGGCATGAAGGGCGTGGCCACTGACATTGAGATTCATGCGGCGGAAATAGCTAAGACAAAAGCTAAGATAAACGAAATTATCGCGCAGGAGACAGGAGCGTCCTTGGATAAAGTCACAAAGGACACGGACCGCGACTACTGGCTTAATGCGGAGGAGTCTGTCTCTTACGGCCTTATAAGCAAAGTTATATTTAAGCGGTCTGATTTAAAATAAGTTTCTTCGCAGGACGTAAATGTAAAAATGATTTTTGAGCTTACGGACTCTTTAGTATCTGACATTCTGTTTGCCATGGAAGATCAAACAAACACCAGTTTTGTGGATGCGCAGACTGCGAGTTTAGTGTCTAAAGATTCGGCTTTGAATTCAGGCGGCCCGGACTCAGAAAGATTTTACGCCCTGCCGGAATGGACCAGCGGCGACGGCTATGCGCTTCTGGTATCTTTTACGGAAAATTTACATTCGCCGCTCGCGCACACGGAGCTAAAGAATGTGCTTGACAGCGGCAGGGGGGTGTTCAGGAATTTTAAGGATGTGCTAAAGGCGTACCCGCAGATAGAGCGCAAGTGGCATTTTTATAAAAACAAATGCATGAAAAAACGCATCGCTGAATGGTATGCTTTTCTCCGCGAGTCATGGGGTCTGGAAGCGCTGAGCAGCTCGTCAGAAGATTTTTTAGAAGAAACGGATGAGCTTTTGCAGAGCGACTTTACCTTCAATTCATACTCCTCTGTTAGGGACAATGAGGATGTAGAGCGCGGAAAAATTCTAGTGGCGGAAGAGTTTAAAACTCAGTATGAAGGCGAGTTAGGAAATGCGGCGGCATTTTTATGGCAGCAGGTCTCAGCGCTTGCGGCCCCTGAAAATAAAATGGGTTTTGTGTGCCGCACCCAGTCAGAGGAATTCGCCGGCTGTGTTTTGGCTGCGTTCTGCCCGTCCCAGGCAAAAAAAACTGTTGTCCTTACGGATTGTTTTGTACTCCATGATTACCGTGGGCTCGGCATAGGAGGAGAGCTTTTTTCACAAAGCCTTGCTCTGCTGAAGCAAAACGGAATACAATGGGTTCTGTTAGGAAACAGTATTATTCCGCAGGAAATGGAGCCTTTGCTTGACCGATTAGGTTTTAAACGGAGCGGCTCCTGTTATATGGCGGACTTAATTTTATCATAAGGAGATTTTTATGTCTTATACTCGTGAAGTTAATGTGAATGAAGAGCAGATTGCATCTTTTCTTGCTGATGCGCTGGGCCGTGTGGAGAATGCCACAGAGGCAGAGATTCAGGCTTTGGATAAAATCCAAAAACTTTATAAAAAGAATGTTCCTTTCTCGCGCAGAAAGTATGTGACGGCTTATCTTGTCAAGCAGTCGCTTGGGCGCGGCGGACGCTTTAACCGTGACCGCAATGAGCGTTTTGGCCGCGAGCGTGACCGTGAGCGCGGAGAGCGCTTTAACCGCACAGAGCGCAATGAGCGCAACGAGCGTAATTCTGAGCGCCGCGAGCGCACGGAAAGCCGCGAGGAGCCCAGGGAGCGTCCTCCGCGCACGCAGATAGACCCCGCTCTGGCCACATCCATTTTTATAGGAATAGGACGGAACCGCCGTGTGTTCCCGCGTGATTTGGTGGGGCTTCTGGTGAGCGTGGCAGGTCTTGAGCGTGACCGCATAGGCGACATAAAGGTCCTTGCGAATTACTCGTTCATTCAGCTTTTCACTGAGGATTGCGAGAAAGCGATAAAAGCCCTTAACGGATATGATTACCGCGGGCGCACTCTGAGCGTGAGCTATTCCTCACGTCAGAAAGAGGAGGCGGCCTCTCAGGAGGAGACGCAGTCCGGCGCAGAGGATTATATCCCCGCGAATGTAAGCAATGAGGGCCATGCCGTGGCGGAGGAGAATGTGGCCACAGCGCAGATTGCCGCGGAGCAGAGCGCGTTCGCATCTAAGCAAGTTACGGAGCCCGCGCAGGAGACCCAGTCCGCGCCCGCCCCCGTAAGCTCCTCCACGCCGGTTAGCTCCGAGCCTGTGGCGCCTTACAGCGAGACCACGGATGACGGTCAGGTTAAAAGCCACTTTGGTAACGGAGAGGCATATTGACAGATTCGCATTGCGTGAGTCTTATTAGCACAGGTCCGCTTGACGTGAACACATTCCTGGTTTCGTTAGGCGGACCCTATGTGCTGGTGGTGGATCCTGCCGCATGCAGAGAGAGCGGCGATGAGGATAAAATCTCCTCCGCGCTTAAAAGCAAGTCCTGTGTGCCGGTGGCCGTGATTCTTACGCACGGGCATTTTGACCATGTGTTAGGCATAAGGCATCTGCGCGATGTGTGGCATGATCTGCCCGTCCTTATCCATGAAGATGACGCGCCGTACATAGGCAGGTCGTCTTTAAGAATGCATGAGGCCAGTCTTGAGAGAATAGGATTCGGGGCCTTTCTGCCGGCGCTTACAAATCTTCCTGAGCCAAGCGCGTTTCTGCGCCATGGAAAAAATCTGCGCGATATTATGGAGCCCCTGAATGCGGCGGACTTTGAGAGTTTCAGCGGCGGGCTTTCTGAGTGGACTGTAATCCACACGCCGGGTCATACTCCGGGAGGCTGCTGTCTTTATAACACGGAGCGGAGGATTCTTTTGAGCGGCGACACCGTGTTCTTTCATTCTTACGGAAGGACTGATCTTCCCGGCGGAAATCATAAAATCCTCATGCAGAGTCTCCGCCGAATCTACTCGAATCTTCCGGGCGACACGCTGGTGTTTCCCGGGCATGAGACCGTGGCGTTCAGGCTGGAAGAGAATCTGAATGATTTCTGATTACCAGTAGAAATCTGGTTTTGGCACATACGGAGCAGACCCGCCGGCCTTAAGCTCGTAAATTATTCCGCTGAAATTTGGATCACCTTTTCTAAGGCTCAGTCTGGCGAAAGAGGGCGGCTGTCCTCCGCGGGGCCTTGATATGCTTCCCGGGTTAAGTATATACATTCCTGTCTGATTTACGATTCGCGCTATGTGAGTGTGGCCGTAGAGCGCTATCTGCGCACCTCTTTTCATGGCCTCGCTCTCCAAGTGCTTTGTTCCGCCGTAAAGCGAATATCTGTGGCCGTGGGTGATGTATATCCTGTGCCCGCACACTGTTATGCTCTGCTCCATGGGAATTCGCGCGTTCACGTAATAGTCCTGCCCCTCATCCGTGCCGTAGAACGGATTCACGAACGGATATATGTCAAAGTCATTGTTGCCCTGAACGAACGCCGTCACAGGAGGAACGCACGATGCAAGACCCGGCTCCCGCAGTGCATGCTCCGTAAGCGCCGCAATGTCCGATATTCCATCGCCGCAGAAAACGAGCGCGTCGCATGACCTGCCGTTCTCCATGACGGCAAGGCGCAGGTTGGCGGCCGCACCGTGCGAGTCCGAGATAATCAGTATGTCCGCGCTGTCTTTCTCTGAAAGCTCCTTTATGGCATCGGGGCTTCCTAAAAGTTTTGTCGCGGGGTCTTGCGTGAAACTGGTCAATTTTTTACCAACTGCTGTTCCATTACAAAATGATTTCTGGACTGTATGCCGGTCTCATTGTCCACATAGCGCCGCACGCCTCTGTTTCCCGCCATGGTCTGCACGTGAATCTGAAGGTCGTTGTCGGAGGGAAGCGGGGCGGGAAGCTCAGCCATGTATCTTACGGCGCGCAGCAGAAGCTCCGCCGTGTCGTCATCTATATGCTGTTCCGTCTCGCCGTCAGAGGCCTCGTCCGTAACGCCCCGCTCGTACTCCAGCACAAAGTCGCACGTGGCCTCCTGTCCCAGGATGTCGTCCTGCGGAAAGAATGAGAAAAACCTGTAGCGGCCTATTCCCTCCCAGTCGTCCTGCAGCCTGGCCAGCATATAATGCGTGTTCTCCGGCGCGCCGAGCGTGATGATTCCGCGCACGTTCCTCTCGTTGACCAAATCGTATAGATTCATTATCCTTCCGCGCACGTCGGCGGGATAGATGACAGGCCACACAAGCCCCTCCGCGTCCGAAAGCCCGAACTCGTCTCTGAGAGCCTGAATGACGCCTGAATAAAAAGACTCATCGTTAAAACCGTAGCCGAACAGCACGCACACCAGCCCGTCGTCCGCGCTCCATCTGGGCTTTGCGGAAGTGATTTCTACGTCCGAGGCATGGATGCTTATCCTCAGATTCTCATTTGAATTTACTGATTGTGATGCGTCATTTTTTTTTGAGCAGGAGCAGAGCGCCGCACATGCAAAGCCCAAAGTCAGCGTAAACAAAATAAACTTTTTAAAATTCATTTCTTCCTCACGTCACATCTGCGAAAGAGAGCTCGCTATGCTGTATGCACGGTCGCCGAATTTTTCTATCTGCTTTACAAGGTCTATGTACAGAAGCTCGGTCTTTACGTCCGCTCCGGCCTCAAGGCGTTTCCTGGCGGTCCGTTTTAAATTCTTTCTGAACACGTCTATCTGCTGCTCTATCTCGCGGGCGATAAGAAGCTGGTCAGCGTCCAGATGCTTGTTTATGTTCTCACGGATAAAGTTCATTATTTGACGCGCAAGGTCCAGGTAGGGGCCCAGCCTGTCCATGTCGTCCTGAGAGAACGTCATTTTTTTGTTTATGGATTTTTGGAGCAGGAGCGCCACGTTAAAGACATCGTCCGTCATCTCCTCCAGGTCATCCACAATCTGCTGCATTATGGTAAGGCAGTCTTCCTGATGCTGGCTTAACGGAAGCCGCGAGCAGTGTATGAGATATTTTGTGAGCTGCTCTTTCATTTGGTCGGCATAATCTTCCTGCGCCCTGAGCTCCTCTATGTTTCCTGTGATGAAGTTGTCTGTGCGGTCCTTGAATCCGCTCTGCACGCGCTCGAACATTTCCGTTACAAGGAGAGTCATGTCCTTTATCTCTTTTTCCGCGCGGATTATGTAAGAGGATGCGTTCTCTTTTCCGCCGGTCTCGCTGAATTCGAATTTGTATTCTGTGCCGCGGGCGGTGTCATCGTCTTTAACGAGCTTTGTCACAGCCGCCGCTATTTGCTTTGTGAACGGAAGGCATACCAGCGATGTGATGGTCTTAAGAATCGTGTGCAGAGCCGCTATGTGATATGTTATGTTCTCCTTGGGCGTGCCGGGAATTATCAAGTCTATGAATTCCAGCAGAGGATTGAAGAATATGCAGGCGAGTATAACCGTGGCCACGTTGAACAGGACATGAACCAGTGCCGTGCGCTTGGCGGGCGCGCTCGCATGAAGGCTCGCAAGGACAGCGTCTATGGTGGAGCCTATGTTGGAGCCTATTATGAGCGCCGCGGCGAATTCCCAGTTTATAAGATTGTTGTATGCCATGGTGATTACTATGGCGCTTTCCGCTGATGATGAGTGAATGAGCGCCGTGATGATTATTCCCACCACCACGCCGATGAGGATGCTCCATGCGCCCCACTGCGTGAAGTTCGTCAGAAAATTAAGCGTGCCTTTCTCGGGGTCTATTGTGTCGGAGAGCCAGTCCAGGCCTATGAACAGAAGCCCGAATCCCATGATGGCCTCGCCCAGGGACTGCTTGTTCCATTTTTTTATGAGCGTGAGGATGTAGCCCAGCCCGAATATGGGAACCGCGAACGCGGAGATTTTTACGGTGGAGCCGAATCCCAGAAGCACCACAATCCATGCCGTTATGGTGGTTCCCACGTTTGCGCCGAGCGTGACTCCCACGGACTGCTGCAAAGTCATAAGTCCTGCGTTCACGAACGTAACTTCCATGGCCGTGGTGGCGCCGGAGGACTGAATGATGAACGTGAGCAGGAGGCCTGTAATAAAGCCTATGCCGCTGTTCTTGGTCATGAAACCAAGCGCATTCTGCAGCTTGGAGCCGGCGCTCTTCTGAATGCCGTCGCTCATGGTCTTCATCCCGAAAAGCAGAAACGCCAGGGAACCGATGAGCTGTAGTACGGAGGCTACGATGTTCATGCGCTTATTCTACAAAAAAAACGAGTGTTTTTCAATCGAGCGGCAGTGAGTGACAGCCGCGTGTTTTATGCTCACGGTAAAAAAAATCACCCGGGATTTCCGGGTGACCGTATGAATCATTTTCTGTTTTTAAGCCATCTGTTCAGCTCATCGTATTTTTTTACCAGCACATTGTATATTTCCTGTCCCACATAATCCTCAAGCGCATCTTTGCTTTCTTTATCATACATGTAGGAGCCTTTGAAGGTTTTCTTCCAGGTTAAGCTTACAGTGTCTTTTGCTATGAGGGATTTTGCCTGCGTGTCGTAGACATAGACATTGTAGGCGCCGTCAAAGCTCACTTTTGTCTTTGAGGACTTGAATGCCGCAATTAGAAAAGGCACTGCGCCGCCCGCAGACAGAGCCGAGAGAATAGAAAAGGCTATCTTCCTATTATCATAATACACATACAAATATCCCCCACTGCTATAACTAGACTCTTGACCTGCTGCTGATATTGCGCCTCCAAGAAAACCGACACTGGTAGCCGCCAAGCCTGCACCGCTCAGGCCGAATGGCAACTTTGTTGCTCCGTTGTCGCGGTATTTAAAGTCATTTTTCGCGACCTCCACAAAAGTCACGTACCTGCTGTCGCCCTTGTACAGCTCCAGCTCCTGCAGGGAGAAATTCCCCAGGAAAGAATGCGTCTTGTTGTTCGCAAGTTTTACGCTCTCCAGGTTCTGCCCCAGATTGCCGAGCCCTTTCGTGATTGTCACCGCCTGCGCCTGGTCAACCGTGGGCATAACCATGACGGTGTTTGTGTTTGCGGTCCATTCATCGCCTTCCGCGGAGGAATCGGATACTGTCGGCACCAGACTTGTGTCAATTTTGTAACCGATGAAATCCATGACCGGCTCCGGGTTTGTCACCGTGAGCTTGTACTCCTGCACTTTGCCCACTGAGATTGCCGTGGCACATGATGAGAGCGCGCCTGCCAGCGCGACGATAAAGATGATGGGGGTTAGTTTTTTCATTTTTTAACTCCTGAAAAAGTATGGGTGTATAATACCCCCCCCTCCTATAATGTCAAGGGCGCGCGGGTGTGTTTTTTTCAGCGGCCTAAAAAGGCGCCTTGCGTTTGATTCTGGGAATCCGGGGACGGCGGTTTCTGTATGGCGTGGATTTTACTTTTCTAAAATCAGATCTGTGACCTGCGCGTTCGTGGCGCGGATTAAATCCTTAGGTGCGAGGCTTATCTGACGCCCGCGCTCTCCCGCGCTTACGAAAATTTTCTCCTGGGTCAGTGCGCTTTGGTCTATGAACGTGCGGTACTGTTTTTTCATTCCGAGCGGAGAGCAGCCTCCCCTCACATAGCCTGTGAGAGAAAGGAGCTCGTCCTGCTTTACAGGCTGCACTTCCTTTGCCCCGGAGGCTGCCCGCGCTTTCTTTAAATTTATTTCGTGGACGGCGCTCTGGCAGAACACGAGCACTTCTTTTGTCTCGGTGCGCATGACTATGGTTTTAAAGACGGCGGACGGCTCTATGCCAAGCTTGAGCGCCGTTTTCTCTGCGGCGCCGTGCTCCAGCCTGTGCTCGCCGTCGTCATCGTACTCATGCGCCTGATATGGAATCTTAAGCCCGTCCAGTATGCGCATGGCGTTGGTCTTTTTCATCCGGGCGGACCTTTACTTGGCTTTGGCGCTGGAGTTCGTTATGTAGCTTTTTGACTTTGCGAATTCGGGAATCTCGGCGATGCGGCTCTGCCAGTATTCCGCCTCGCTTTTGGTGGTGTAGTCTCCGGCGCGCACACGGTAGAAAATCTTTCCGCTTGAGTCTTTGTAAGTGAACACCTCGCACGGGATTTTGTGCTCGTCCAGGACGGCGCGCGCCTCGTCCGCATTTTTCTTGCTGGCGTAGGATGCCACCTGCACCCAGAAACGGTCCGGCAGGGGCTTTGCGGCCGGAACTGCGGATGTGCTTCCTTTAGGCGCGGTGGTTTTTTTTACGTTCGCTGTGCCTGATGCCGCGGGCGTTTTAGTGGCAGGGGCGGGTGTGCCGGTTTTGGCCTGGGTCTGCTGCGGCGTACTTTTTGCGGGGGCTTTCCCGGTCTCTTTCATGGCGTTCTCCGCTTTCTGGTTTGCGGGGGTAACGCTGGGGCTGTATTCTTTCAGCGCGTTAAGGTCTATGGTCGTTCCCGCGCTGACTATGTTCGTGGCTCCGTTCGCTATTACGGTCAGGCTGTCAGTCTGCGTAATCTGCGGCGCGCTTGCGCTTTGTGAGTACACTCCCTGTGAGTTCTGCGCAGGGATGTCGGCGGGCGCTCCTGTGCGCGATGCCTGCCCGTCATCAAAAGGAAGGATGTCCACCACATCGGATGTGCCTTCCCGGGGGCTTTCCAGAGACTGTGTTACAGAGGATGAATTCGCCGGGCCCGGAGGAGTGAGCGGCGGCATGCTCGTGCCGGCCGTGCCTTGGGTGCGGGACTCCAGCGGGGATGACGGCGCTGTCCAGACGGCACCGGAGTCTGCCAGGGAGCGTGCGGTGGCGCGGGGCGAAGATGAGGGCGAGTAAAGAATAAGCGCCGCCCCTATAACCACAAGTAAAAATATTCCGGAAGCAAGCACAATCCAAAGCGTTCTTTTCTGTTCCATAAACTATCCTCTGCGTTCATTTACGCTGCGGCACCACTGCAAGAACCCGTCTATTTTTCTTTCCAAGGCCTCAGCGGAACCTATGTTCCATACTTTTCTAATATCGGCACCTGCATTTTTATATTTAGCAAAAAGATTTCTCTGCGCCCTGAAACGCGCCAGTGTGTTTCTGGCGGACATTCCGTCGCGGCGGCGGCTCCTGAGATACCGCACGGCAGAGGGCGCGTCTATGTACAGAACGAAGTCCGCTTTTCGCATGACAGGGATTTTGTACAGCACGGTGGCGTTTATGGCGGCGTCCTGCCCCTCGTGCTCATGCAGGAACGAGTCGAGCATGCTGTTAAGCTCCGGATACACCAGAGCCTCCTGCGCCTTGAGAAGTTCCGGTGACTTGAAAATCAGGGCGCCCAGATTCCTGCGGTTCACGGTTCCGTCCGCGTTTCTTATGGATATGCCTTCCTCTTCCGCGAGCGCCCCGAACCTTTTGAAAATGGAGTCCCTGGCGTTCTCTATGGCCTGATGGACCATTAAATCCGCGTCTGTGGTTACGAATCCTTTTTTGCCCAGAATTCTTTCAGCAAGGTTTTTTCCCGCTGCCATGGGGCCGGTCACGCACAGAATCAATGGAACTGCCCCCAGTTTTCGCCGTACTCCAGGCTTACTTTGAGCGGAACATTCAGCTTGACTGCGCTCTCCATCTTCTCTTTTATGAGGCTTATGGAGTCTTTCAGCACCGCCTCATCCTGCGGGCACTGGAATATCAGCTCGTCGTGGACCTGCAGGAGCATTCTGGCGGGGCTGGAGCTTTTGTCCAGCGCGTCCTGCACGTCGCACATGGCTTTTTTCACTATGTCCGCGGCGCTTCCCTGAATGGGAGTGTTTATCGCTATCCTTTCCGCACTATTGGCCTCAAGCTTGTTGCGGCTGTTTATGTCGGGGATGTAACGGCGGCGGTGCATCATGGTCTCTGTAAATCCGTTCGCTTTCGCGGCGGATATGGTCTCGTCTATGAATCTGCGCACGTCAGCATAGGTTGCGAAATACTGGTCTATGAATTCATCTGCCTCCGCGCGTCTTATGCCCAGCTCTCTGGAGAGGCGGAACGGGCTCATGCCGTACATTACTCCGAAGTTCACGGTCTTTGCGAAGCGCCTCTGCTCAGGAGTGACCTGCTCGGGCGGGATTCCGTAAATCAGGGCCGCGGTGGATTTGTGCACGTCTATGCCCTGATTGAATGCGGCGCACAGGTTCTTGTCGCCTGAAAGATGCGCTAGGACCACAAGCTCTATCTGCGCGTAATCCGCTGATATAAGGACCATGCCCTCCGGCGCCGTGAACGCGCTGCGGATTCTTCTGCCTGCCTCCATGCGGACCGGAATGTTCTGAAGGTTAGGGTCGCGGCTTGAGAGACGTCCTGTGGCGGTTCCCGTCTGTATGAACGTGGTGTGCACGCGGGAATTTTTGTCAGCGAGCGTGGGGAGCGTCTCCACGTAAGTGCTCTGCAGTTTGGTGAACGAGCGGTGATCCAGTATGGCGCGGGGAACCGGGTCCGTGGTGCGCTCTGCCAGCTCCTCCAGGACCGCGTTGTCCGTGCTGTAGCCGGTTTTGGTTTTCTTTATGGGAACAAGTCCCCTCTCCTCGAACAGGACTTTTTGCAGCTGCTTGGTGCTCGCGATGTTGAATTCGTGGCCCACCTCCGCATAAATCTCTTTCTCCTTGGCGCGTATTTCCTCCGCGAGCTCAATGCTGTAGTCGGAAAGAGTTTTTTTGTCCAGATGGATTCCCTCCTCCTCCATGCGCGCAAGGACAGGAAGGACCTTCATCTCCATTCCGTAAAAAAGCTCGCCCAGTCCGTTGCGCTCTATCTGCTCCCTGAAAATCTGCCACAGCTGCCATGTGAAGTCCGCGTCCTCCGCTCCGTAGGGGAAGGCTTTGTCAAGCGGAACGTCCGCGAATGTCTTTCCTTTCTCCACTATGTCGCTGAATTCTATTCCCGCAAGACAAAGCTCTTTCTCCGCGAGCGTCTCAAGGGAGTAGGGGGACTTCCCGTCATTGTCGGGATTAAGAAGCCACGCCGCTATCATTGTGTCCGCTATGCGGCATCTGGGAATGTTTGTGGCCCCGTTGGTGTAAAGGACCTCCAGATCGAATTTCCCGTTGTGCATCACGAGCGTTACCTCAGGGTTAAGCAGGAGCCGCTCCAGCTGCGCCACGCAGTCTTTGAGAGGTATGGTCTCCGGCGCGAACATCTCGCCGCTTCCCGGCAGGATGACCGGCACGTAAACGGCGGTTCCTTTCTCGCGGCAAAGGCTGAATCCCACAAGCCGGGCCTCGTGCGTGCAGAGGCTGTCGGTCTCCGTGTCGAGCGCCACAGATTTTTCCTGGCCTGAGAGCACCGCATCCACCAGCGCGGTAAGCTCAGAGAGTTTGGTGCAGGGTGAGTAGTTCCCATTGTTCTGTGTGAGCGGGCGGGCGTTGTCATCCTGCTCCGCGGTGTCTTCCCCTGCGTCTGGGCCGTCATTGTGGGAGGCGGCGCTTTTCTCTGCGGCGGCCACTGTCTTTTTGGATGTGCTTCGCGCGCCGTCCGTTCCGTCCGCTGCCGGGTCAAAGGATTTGGCGGCCTGATACGCGCCGTAGCCGGAAAGCTTTTTTGCCGCCGCGCTGAAATCAAGTCCGTCAGTTTTAAAATCATCGAAGTCTATGTCCAGAGGAACGTCGTCCCTGAGCGTGATAAGTTTTTTGGAGAAGTAGGCGCTTTCTTTGTCCGCGCGGATTTTATTTCCCAGCGCGCCTTTTATCTCATCCGCATGCGCGTAGATTCCGTCCAGGTCGCCGTAGTCGGAGAGAAGTTTGAGCGCGGTTTTATCTCCCACGCCTTTGACTCCCGGAACGTTGTCGGACGCATCCCCCACAAGAGATAGATAATCCAGGATTTTACCGGGAGGTATTCCCCATTTTGCTATTACCTCGTCTGTGCCCGTGGTCTCCCAGCCGCCACTTGTTTTGTCGGGCTGCATCTCCTTGCATGTCTCAGTCACCAGCTGAAGAAGGTCCTTGTCTCCCGAGAGTATGCGGCAGTCCATTTTTTTCTGGGCGCATTTTTTCGCCACGGTCGCTATCACGTCGTCCGCCTCAAATCCGTCGCAGCGCAGCACAGGAACCCCGAGCGCGGTAAGTATCTCCTCAATCCATGGAACCTGCGCCAGAAGGTCCTCGGGAGTCTTGTTCCGCGTGGCCTTGTACTCGCTGTACAGCTGATGCCTGAAAGTCTTTGTGCGCGAGTCGAACGCCGCCGCCAGATACGCGGGCTTGTATTTGGTGAGGAGCGCCTTTAAATTCCTGAAAAAAATAACCACGGCGCTTATGTTGTCGCCTTTTTTGTTGGTGAGCGGATGATTGAAGAGCGCATAGTACGCGCGGTAAATCAGTCCGTAGGAGTCCAGAATGTATACGGTGTTATCAGATTCGCTTGTGTCCATGAGGGTATTCTAGCATAAACGCGGGGAGGGGTCCATAAAGCCTTTCGGTGCCTCTGTCTCCGCCGCGCAGAGGCTTTCATCCGCACATTGAACTAACCTCATTATTCTTATATACTGGATGCTTGACGAAAGAATTTTGAATCGCGACATGATGGGGCGTGCCGCAGGGCCTCTCATCGTGCGCATATTCGTTCCGTCTGCATAACCGCAAGTTTGTTCGTGAGCTTACAAGCGAGCTTACGCGGAGGTTATTGTAAGGAGAATTCTATGACTGAGAACACGCAGCGAATGACAATATCTTCTGTGACCCCGTTGGTGCGCCCCATACGGATAGGAATAGATGTGGGCTCTACGACCGTAAAAGTCGTGGCTTTAGGTGAGAATGACGAGCTTCTGTACGGCGCTTACGAGCGGCACCGTGCGGACATACGCAACACTATAATCAGCGTGGTGAGCGCCGCGTTCGACAAGCTGGAGAAGGAGCTTCCTGCGGGGCCTAATCAGACCGTAAGCGTGAAGGTGACCGGCTCGGGCGGGCTTTCTGTGAGCCAGTGGCTTAACATCCCGTTCATTCAGGAGGTTGTGGCGGCCACCACTGCGGTGCGTAAAATCATTCCGCAGACTGATGTGGTCATAGAGCTGGGCGGAGAGGACGCTAAAATCACTTACTTTAAGGGCGGCGTGGAGCAGCGCATGAACGGAACCTGCGCGGGCGGAACCGGGGCGTTCATTGACCAGATGGCGGCCCTTCTGGAGACTGACGCGGCGGGACTTAACGAGCTTGCGCGCGGAGCCTCGACCATATATCCCATTGCGGCCAGATGCGGAGTGTTCGCCAAGACGGACGTGCAGCCGCTGATTAACGAGGGCGCGCGGAGGGAGGACATAGCGGCGTCCATTTTCCAGGCCGTGGTGAGCCAGACCATATCAGGCCTTGCGTGCGGCAAACCCATCCGCGGGCACGTGGCGTTCCTGGGAGGCCCCCTTCATTTTCTGGACCAGCTCAGGGAGCGCTTTGTGGTGACTTTAAAGCTCACGCCTGAGGAGGCAATCGTCCCCGAGAACAGCCAGCTTTTTGTGGCGAGCGGCGCGGCCTATTCCACCGAGCGGGAAATCCACTGCGTGCCCGGAGCGCCTGACCAGAAGCCTGTCACATTCCCCACCATAGCGGAATTCCGCGAGAACCTTAAGAATCTGGTTGGCGCGGAGATGGAGGAGGTGCAGAGGCTGGAGCCGTTGTTTGAGAGCGAGGAGGAGCTTTCTGAATTTAAGAGCCGCCATGCGCAGGAAAAGGCGCTGAGCGGAAATCTGCAGGACGCCAAAGGTCCCGTGTTCCTGGGGATGGATGCGGGAAGCACCACCACCAAGGCCGTCCTCACCGACACGCAGGGCCGCATTCTCTGGCGCTTTTACGACGTGAACGCGGGGAATCCCGTGGACCTTGCGGTGCGCGTGCTTAAGGATCTGTATAAAATTCTTCCCGAGGACTGCTACATAGCCCGTGCCGTATCCACCGGTTACGGAGAGGCGCTCTTTCAGGCGGCGCTCGGAGTGGACGCGGGCGAGGTTGAGACCATAACGCATTACAGGGCGGCGGATTTTTTTGTGCCGGGAGTGGAGTTCCTGCTTGACATAGGCGGGCAGGACATGAAGTGCCTGCGCATGAAGGACGGCGCCATCACATCCATCCAGCTGAACGAGGCCTGCTCCTCCGGCTGCGGAAGTTTCCTGGACAACTTTGCGCGCACCATGGGAATGAGCGTGCAGGAGTTCAGCCAGATAGCGCTCATGGCGAAAAAGCCTGTGGATTTAGGAACCAGGTGCACGGTGTTCATGAACAGCCGCGTCAAGCAGGCGCAGAAAGAGGGCGCGACCGTGGCGGACATAAGCGCGGGGCTCTCATACTCCGTGATTAAGAACGCCCTTTTCAAAGTCATAAAACTGCGCAAGGCGAGCGACATAGGGCGTAAAGTGGTGGTGCAGGGCGGCACTTTCAATAACGACGCGGTTCTGCGCGCGTTCGAGAAGATTGCCGGCGTAAACGTGTTCAGACCTGACGTAGCGGGGCTCATGGGCGCATACGGCTCTGCCCTCATAGCGCAGGATCAGTGGGAGGATTTGCGCCGTCCCAAGCCCGATGACCCCGATCAGACCCCCAGGTTCGTGAGAAGCGGCATAGCCACCTTGGATCAGCTTGAAAGTTTCAAAGTGGACCTTGAGCTTAAGCGGTGCGGCAAGTGCTCGAACAACTGCCTTCTTACCATAAACACGTTCAGCACGGACGGAGCGGGAGAGAGCCAGTCACGCACTGTCAGGAAATTCGTTACGGGAAACAGGTGCGAGCGCGGCGCGGAGTTAGGCGAGGACGCGCAGGTCGTGGACGCAAGCAACAAGGAGGCGAGCATTCAGGACGGCGCGGAGGATCCTAAGAACCTGCCGAATCTTTTTGAGTGGAAATACAGGCGGCTTTTCGGCTACGTTCCGCTTAAACCCGAGGAGGCTCCGTTCGGCGATGTGGGAATCCCGCGTGTCCTGAACATGTACGAGAATTATCCGCTGTGGTTCACGTTCTTTACCAGGCTGGGATTCCGCGTGCGTCTCTCACCGCGCTCAAGCCGTGGCGTTTACGAGAAGGGGCTTGAGACCATCCCCTCGGAGAGCGTGTGCTATCCCGGAAAAATAGCGCACGGTCATCTGGAGAGCCTTCTGATGCAGGGAGTGAAATTCATTTTCTATCCCTGCGCGCCGTACGAGAGGCAGGAGGACCCCGGGGCCGGAAACCATTACAACTGTCCCATAGTCACAAGTTATCCTGAGGTTCTCCGCAACAATCTGGAGCAGCTCAGGCAGGACCCAACAGTTCTGTTCATGAATCCTTTCCTGCCCATATATGACAAGGAGCGCCTTGCGGAGCGGCTGCATGAGGAGTTGGGAAAGCATTTTGATAAGATAACGCCCGACATGATAAAGGACGCGCTGGACGCCGCATGGGCCGAGCAGGAGAACTTTAAGCGCGAGGTCCGCGAGAAAGGCGAGGAGGCCATAGAGGATGTCATCCGCCGCGGGGCGAACGGGATAGTGCTGTCCGGAAGACCGTATCATCTGGACCCGGAGATAAACCACGGCATCCCTGAGATGATACACGGGCTCGGGCTCGCGGTGTTCACGGAGGATTCTGTGGCGCACCTGGGAAGCATAGAGCGGCCCCTGCGCATAATAGACCAGTGGACATACCATAACCGCCTGTACCGTGCGGCGGCGTTTGTGAGCGGCATGCCTAACCTGGAGCTGGTTCAACTTACGAGCTTCGGCTGCGGCCTGGACGCCGTTACCGCGGATCAGGTGGACGAGATTCTCAGGGCAAAGAACAGGATGTACACGCTCATAAAGATAGACGAGGGCTCGAATCTGGGGGCGGTGCGGATAAGAATCAGAAGCCTCATAGCCGCCGTAAAAGCGCGCGAGCGCAACCACAAAAAGTTTGAGGTGAGGAGCGCGGCTTATCACCGTCAGCTTTTCACCGAGGAGATGCGGTACAAGCACACGATTCTGGCTCCGCAGATGAGCCCCATCCATTTCAGGATTCTTCAGCAGGCGTTCAATTACTCAGGCTACAACTTTGTGGTGCTTGATGCCGTGGACCCGAGTGCGGTGGAGACGGGGCTTAAGTACGTTAACAACGATGCGTGCTATCCTTCCATACTGGTGGCGGGGCAGATGATTGCCGCCCTGCAAAGCGGAAAGTACGATTTGAGCAAGACCAGTCTCCTCATCACGCAGACGGGAGGAGGCTGCCGCGCCACGAACTACATAGGATTCATCCGCCGTGCCCTGAACGACGCGGGCATGGGCCACATTCCCGTGATAAGCCTCAGCGCCAGCGGACTTGAGTCCAATCCCGGATTCAAAATAACGCCCGCGCTCCTGCACCGCGCCATGATGGCCATAATGATAGGCGACATTCTGATGAGGGTCCTTTACAGGACGCGCCCATATGAGGCGGTCCCAGGCTCCGCAAACGCGCTCTACGAGAAATGGAGCGCCCGCGCGGAGACAGGAGTCAGAAGTCTTTCCGTGGCAAAATATCACAGGATTATACGCGGAATCATACGCGACTTTGACAGGCTCCCCCTTCTTCCCATAAAAAAGCCGAGGGTCGGAGTGGTGGGCGAGATTCTTGTGAAATTCCATCCCACGGCGAACAATCAGATTGTGGACACCATAGAGCGCGAGGGCGCGGAGTGCGTTATGCCGGATCTGGCGGACTTTTTGTTCTACACGTTCTCCACAGGAGTGTTCCGCCATCAGGAGCTCGCGTTCCCCAAGAAAACGGAGCGTAACGCCAGGCTGTTTGTGTGGTTTATAGAGAGGTACCGCCGCTACATGAAAAAGATGCTCAGAAAGAGCCACAGGTTCGACCCGCCCGCGCTCATCTACGACATGATGAAGGGAGTGGACGACATAGTGCAGGTGGGAAACATCATGGGCGAGGGATGGTTCCTTACGGCGGAGATGGTGGAGCTGATTCACTCCGGATGCCCGAGCATTGCGTGCGTGCAGCCGTTCGCGTGTCTTCCTAACCATGTGACCGGTAAGGGAATGATAAAGGAGTTGCGCCGCCGCTATCCGGAGGCAAACATAAGCGCCATAGACTACGATCCGGGCTCAAGCGAGGTGAACCAGCTTAACCGCCTTAAGCTTCTTCTCAGCAACGCGCCGGCAGGAAATCACCCCGACGAGGAGTCTGACGGGCTCATACATTCACCGGACGGTTCCGTGGTCACGCCGGAGAAACGTCTTGCGGCCGGGGCCATGCTGTTCAGCGATCCGGAGCCTGTGCCGCCGCATGAGGTTCCGGTCACGGCATGAAAATGCAAGGAAAAAAGATGAGAGGTCTTTTTAGAATCAGAAAAAACATTCTCCTGCCGGTGCTGGTCGCCGTAAGCGCGCTCGCGTCAGCCGAATACAACAGCGCGGGAATACCGGACAGCGCGGAAATCCGCAGGACGGTCGTGGATTCATGGCTTACCGCGCCGTTCTCTGATCTGGTGCATAAGAAGCCCGAGGTCCGCGAAAGCGAGATAGGCACTTTCTTTCAGGTGCGCATGGAGGAGGAGAGCAGGAAAGAATTCTCCGTGATAATCGCGCCTAGGTCAGAGCTTTCGGTGCAGGTGCAGAACGGCTCCTCATCCGGCACGGACACTATGAGCGTGTACTTGCGCGGCTCATGCGGCAGCTGGATTTTGTACCGCGAGACTTCCTCCGGTAAGCCGGTGCGCCTGGTGTGGCAGTTTAACGATGACAGCGACGTGTACGTCCAGTTCCGTCCGCAGGCGAACAAGACTTTCGTGGACATGCTTGTGTTCGGCTCCTACGCGGCCCGCTCCGTTCCCATGGGAATAAATTTCGAGCGTCTTTACACCGCCAGCTTCGATGACGTCCGCAAGTGGACCTCCAGGACTTTGCCGTGGAATAAAGTGGAGTATGCCCTGAACCAGTATTCAGATTTGCTGAACGTGGTGAGCGTTGTGCGCGAGAAACTTTCGCTCATGGATTACGCGGAGGACGCGGGCTACAACGAGAACGGTCAGCTTTATTCCATCGCGAACGACAGGCCTTTCTCCGTTCCGCTTACCGGAGATGAGGAGACCGACAGGAATGTCTTTATCCCTGACCCGGAGCGGCTCACATTGTGCGGGGCGGGATTTGTGAAATACATCGTTGACGGAATAGTGGAGCCGTACTCGGGGCAAGGCACCAAAATCAGCGACCTTAAGGAACAGACTGTGGAATTCAGCGCGCTGGGAAAAAGCGGAGTCGCCTCGCAGGACTGGAACCTTACGTTCACGCTGGACTGGTGCAGGAATCTGGCCGCGGCGGCATTGAGCGCCCGCTCAAGCAGGGATTATGATTTTAGGACCGGCGGAGTTGACGTCACCATAGAGCCGTTCGCATCGGACGTGGTTAACGGAGTGATTACGAATTCCAAGGGCTACATAACCAACACGGGCTACAGCGCGGCGAATTTAAAAAGCCTTCTCTACGTGCTTGCGGTAACGGAGCCCGAATGGTTCTATCTGGCCGCAATACGTCAGCCTGTGAGCGGAGAGAAACTTAAGTCGGAGCTGGCGTTCAACAACTGCGCTGTTATTTTTCCGTACTTCGATAAATACGGTCATTTTGCATGCGCCGTCTTTGAGATGAACAAGGAGTATTCTTTGTCGGAATTCATGGAGACTTACAAAAATGACTACGTGCATTTGGAGCGGGTCAAGTCGTCTGAATTTTTCTATCCGCGCTGACGAAATGATGCGCTCTTAAAATCAGGAGGGCCTTAGAGTGAGAAACAAAGTCAGATTCTTTTTGCTGCCCGCGCTTTTCTGTCTGCTCGCGTCCGGTATGCTTGCTGCCGCGGAGAGGAAAAGCACGGACGCCGAACTGTTCGGAGAGCTTTGCGCAGCGTATCAGAACTCAGCGTATCCTGCTGTAATAGGATTCGCGGAGCAGATGGAAAAAGCTTTCCCGCGCTCCGGCTATATGGCCAGGGCTCTTATTTATAAGGCGGAGAGTTACTATGCGCTCTCCCGCTACTCCGATGCCGCGCGTGAATTCACCAGGGCGCTTCCTTTCTGCGCGAATGACACGGACCTCTATGTGCAGGCCGGATACTGGCAGGGACGCTCATATTTTCAGCTTAAAGATTACGGCAGCGCGCTGAAAAGTTTCTATGTCTCCGCAAGACGTTACCGCTCTTCGCCGGAGGATTCCTTCTCAAAGAAAACGGACCGATTTTTCGCGCTGGACATTCTTTATGCGGGGAACTGCTATGCGGCCATGGGCGAGCATGAGAAGGCGCTGCCTCTGTTTGAGCACGTGGTCTCTGACGGAGCCTCATACACAGAGAGTGAGTATGCCTCCGCGGTGCAGAGCCTTTATGCCTCATACTCAGCCTGCGGAAAGCACCGCAGACTGCTCAGCCTTCACGCCGCATTAAAGGAATCTGGCGGCCTTGAGCCTAAGCTGCTGAATCGTCTTACCCTTTATGCGGGCGACTCCTATCTTGCGCTAAAAGAATATAAAGCCGCTTACGGCGCGTACTGCGAGGTTCTTGCAGGAACGGACGCATCCCTGGCCGCGGTGGCGCTCCAGAAAGCGTATGCGGTCGCCTCTGAGCATGGTAAGCAGGTGGGGCAGGAGCCCGGCGATGTTCTGAAAGATGCCCGGGGAACGCTCTTTGAGTATGACTCGCTCCTGGAGGAATTCTGGGTGCGCCTTGCGATAGACGCGTTTGATTCCGGGCAGACTGAGAAGTCCATGGACTATTTTGACAAGGCGGAGTCATCGGGGGCTTCCTCCTATCTGGCGCTCATAGGCCTTTACAGGGCACGGCTGCGGAATTCCCCGGAAGAGAGCCTTGAGACGCTTTTAAAATATGCCGGGGACTCCGGGCTCAGTCCTCTCTCGGATGAATATGACGCGTATCAGATTTCCTTCGCGCGGTTCCACGCCCTTTTAGGCAACATAGAGGAGTGCGAGAAATACGCGGCCCTTGCGTTAGGCTCGTGCGTTCCGGGCAGCAAGATATACGAGGAGGCGAGCTACTATCTGGCGTACTGCGGCTATGAAGAGAAAGATTACGGAAAGTGCGCGGATATTCTGGAGAACGCCATGCGGCATGCCGGACTTGGACCTGCGGGCAGAGGCCTTTACGCGCGCGCTCTTTTTAAGGCTGGAAGAAAGGACGAGGCCGCCGCGCTGTTCAGAGAGCTGAGCGGGAAACCGGGGCTCACTGAGACGGATGCCGCGGATTATGCCAAGATTCTTTTTGCTGAGGGGCAGCTTGACTCCGCATACAAAAGGGGCATTGAGTCCGGCACCCCCGACGGTTTATATGTGGCGGCGCTCTGCGCGTTTAACAGGCATGACTGGTCTGACGCGCTCTTTTACTTCAATAAATACTTGGACAGCGGAAAGAAAGAGTGCGAGCCTTACGCGCTTTTTTACAGCGGCTACTGCCTGTACAGGACGGGCGATAATTCTGCCGCATACACCAGGCTCATACAGTTTGAGAAAGCGTATCCCCGGCACAATCTTGCGCTGACCGCACTCATGACGGCATCGGCCTGCGCGGTTCAGGCCGGGAACTATGCGAACGCTCTTTATGCCGCCAACAAAGCGGTGGAGAGCTCCTCCGGTGAGGAGGACAAGACCAGGGCTGTGATTCTGTGCGCGAGCGTTTACGTGGACGCGAATCAGATTCAGACCGCCCTGGACACGCTGCTTCCGTACACATCACAGAAAAACGTACTGGGCATGAGCACGAGCTTTCAGGCCGCGCAGATTTTTGCAAGGCTCGGTGACCTGGAGAATAGCGACAGGCTGTATAAGTCCGTGGCGCAGGATTTCAGCGGGCATGCTTTGGGAGACGAGGCGTTCTACAGGCGCGGGGAGCTTTTCTACTCCCACGAAAGATACGCGGATGCCGCGGAGATATTTGACGGCTACCGCAAAAAACATCCTTCGGGCAGGTTCATTGACGCGTCATATTTTTACAGTGCCGATTGCTACGCGCGCACAGGGAAGGCTGACCGGGCCATATTGCAGTACACTTCCCTGATAAAAGGATTCCCTGACAGCGTCTACTCTTACAATGCCAAAAAAAATCTGGCAGGGCTTTACCGCTCCCAGGGAAAATATGATGAGGCGCTTGAACTCTGCGAGGCGCTTGTGAGGGAGTATCCCCGGGAATCCTCCAAGGACGGAATAAGCGGGCAGATTGCGGAGCTTAAACGGATTGCCTCAGGCGCGAACGAGGCGCTGGTTAAGAAGCAGACTGAGTATGAGAGCCGGAACAAGACTATGACCCCGGAAGGCCGCGCCGCCGGCACAGAGCTTGCCGAGCTTCTGTGGAAAGAGCCCGGGTCCCAGGACGAGGCGGCGTCGCTTGCGCTGGAGCTTCTGTCCATTCAGGCGGAGGACGAAAATATTTCCGCGGAGAGCCCCTACGCTTTCCGCACCGCGCTTATCGCCGCGCAGAACGAGCGCAGGCTTAACAACAACAGCCGTGCCGCGGACCTGTATCTGGACGCGGCAAAATACGCCCGCATGGCAGGTGACGGTCCGGGAGCGGAGCGCTCTCTCTACGCCGCAGTGGAGTCGTTCGACGCAGCGGGAATGCCCGCCGACTCCATGGAGACCTATGCGTTCATGGAGGAGCACTATCCCTCATCACACTATACGGCGCAGGCCAGGAAACTTATAGAGAAGGAGAGCAGATGATGAACACCCTACACATTCACAGGAAAAAGATTCTGATTTTTACGGCGGCTTTGTCATGCGCTTCTGTTTTCGCGGAGCCGGTCGCGGACTTTGACGAGACTCTGACTGAGAACCAGATTCTGCTGCCAGATGTGACGACAACGGTTTTAGGGGACTCGCCCAGCGCGGGCATGGACGCTTTGCCTGATTTCTCAGGAATAGTCCTGTCCGACTCAAATTCAGACGTGCTTCCCAGAATGCCTGACGGCAGCATACAGGATTTTGAGGATGAGCCCGAGGCGGATTTCTCATCAGACGAGGAGAAGGATATCTATGCGCAGGGCCTCATAGGGGCGGGCTATCCGGGATATTTCACCGGTGATTTCTCCGTCTACAAAAACTCAGGCGAGAATCCTTTCTCCCTCAGGTTCTCACATGACTCGTCCTACGGATACGGCAGTCATTCCGCGGGCGAAGGATTCTTTGACAGCTCCACGGCGCTTGACGGCTCCAAGACTTTCACGTGGAATACGGTGTCGCTCGAAAGCGCCGCTAAGTATTCCATGCAGACTTACGGACTTCAGGGAGTGTGCGCTCCGTATTTCTATGACATGAGCTACATAACGGTGGGCCTGGACGGGACTTTAAAATGGACGCTGCCCAAAGGCTTCTTGCTTACCGCGGGGCTGCAGGGCGAATGGTACTCGCGGTATGCGGGCGTGGCGGACGGAGAGATGTCCACCGCTACCGAAAAAGAAACTGGCGTGCGCTCGCTGAATTTCTCTCCGGGTGTAAGGCTCTCATGGACCGGCGGGAATTTCTCCGCGGGAACAGACGCCGCATACACTTTCGAGGACTTTGTGAGCCGCGGACAGTTCGGTGCGGATTTCCTGTGGCGTGACGCGGGCTATCATGCAGGTGCCAGCGTGGCGGTTGTGGTGGGGAACGCGATAGGCTCCAGGATTTCTGCGATTCCGCCTTTCACAGTGGACTTTGGCGGCGAGTGGAATGTAGGCCCGTCATCAAGGGTTCTTAGCGTGGAGGTTAAGGGCGGACTTGACTCATATCTTCCTCTCCGCTCCGAGCTTGAGACGCTTTATCTTTTCTCCGCGGCAGGAGGCGCGCTCTCCGAGACAAGCGACTGGTATGCCGAGGTAAAAGCGTCCGTGCCTGTGCTCTCAAGCCTCACCGTGGATTTCTCCGGGGGATTTAAAGCCACTGCGTTCGGTAACGGAGTGTGGGAGCCTGATTACCGCAACGTCTCTGATTCCGGCGCGGGCATTTATTCATTCGCTCCTTTAAGCAGGGTTCATGTGCGCACGGACTTGGAGGTCTCGTATGTTTATAAATTCCTTACCGCCAAGGCATTCTGGAATTCCAACTGGGGCCGTTACGTTCCTGCCGCGGAGATTCCGTTCACCATAGGATTCTCTGTGATTGCGCAGGACGAGATGAGCAGGTGGGGCGCGGACCTGTCGTTCATGCAGCCTTTGGGCGCGGGCGTGGATTTTGTGCCGGTTATAGACACCAGCGCGTTCTACAGGGTAAATGACTCCATGAGGCTCGCCCTTCAGATAGACGACGTGATAAAACTTCTGGGCGCCTCGGACAGAGTTTACGCCTCATCCAAATACATGATGAAAGCCGGAAGCGCCACCGTGCTTGTGAGGTTCCTCTTCTAGCGTGTGACAGGCGGAGCGTTTTGTGCGCCGGATGAATTTAAAAAACGGGAGTGCTTATGATTGAGATTCTGAAGAACGGCGGACCTCTGATGGTGCCTATTATTCTCTGCGGAATTCTCGCTCTGTTCATAATCATAGAGCGGATACATTATTATGTGAGCGTAAAGAAACGCGACAAGGTTTTTCTGGAGAAGCTTGATGCCGCGCTTGATGCGGGAGATTTCTCCGCTGCGGTCGCGGCATGCATAGAGTCCGACACTCCCTGCGCTAAAGTGATTCGTGCCGCGCTGGACTGCCGCTCCTATGACGAGGCCCACCTTAAGGAAATCGTGCGCACCAGAATGGACACTGTGATACCGAAGTTTGAGCATCTGCTCACGGCGCTTGGGACCATAGCGAATGTCTCCACGCTGCTGGGGCTGTTAGGAACCGTGACGGGAAACATAAAGGCGTTCGGAGTGCTGGGAAGCGGAGGCTCCATGGGCGACCCGGCGGTTCTGGCCAATGCCATAGCGGAGGCGCTTGTTACCACTGTGGCGGGGCTCTGCGTGGCCATTCCCTCTCTGGTGTTCCACAACGCGTTCAACAACATAGTGAGCCACCGTATATGCGACATGGAGGCCGCCGTTACTCAGGTGGTGTTCAGGCTCATAGGAAAGGAAAGCAAATGAGAGCCTCGTCTCGAAGAAAAAGAAATCCCGGCGGCATAGATCTCTCTCCTATGCTTGACGTGATATTTCAGCTCATCCTGTTTTTTTTAGTCTCTACCACGCTTGCGGTTCTGCCCGGCATAACGGTCAATCTGCCTGAGAGCACCACCGCGCAGGGAACGGACGCCGGCGGAATCACACTGACCGTAGAGAAAGACGGAAGGATATGGCTCAACGGAGAGGAGACTTCCATGGATTCGCTTGACGCTGCGCTGAGCTCCGTGGATGTGGGCGCCCGTGAAAAGGAATCCTATCCCGTGACCATAGCGGCCGACAGCGAGGTGACTAACGGAGTGATAGTAAGAATCTTTGACGCGCTGCGGCGTAACGGTTTCAGCGCGGTTAGCCTCAGGACCGCGGGCCAGACATGAGCATAGAGACCCGTGGAAACATTCTGGCATCCTCACTTACGCTTCTTCTCTCGGCTATGCTCGTGTTTGTCTGCATGGCGGTGAGGACGGAGCCCAGGCCCAGGTATAATACCGTCCGGATTTTTCTTTCCCAGGGAATTGAGGAGATGAGCGGACTGTCAGAGCCTGAGCATGAGGAGTCTCCCGCTCCCGAAAGCGGCGTTAGTGAGGCGTCCGTGCAGGAGAAGCCCGCACCGCAGGAGCAGAAGTTTACGGCGCCTGTGAGCGCAGAACAGTCCCGCCCTGCCGCCCCCGGTAAACCGGCTCCCGCAAAAGAAAACCCTCCCGCAAGAACAGTGCCTGAAAGCCCGGTGTCTGATACCGTGACTCCGTATTCGCCCCCCGCGCTTAGAAAAAGCGTGGAGGATCTTATGGCGGAGCAGAGCGTTCCTAAAAAGAGCGCGGAATGGGATGACTCCGTGTTCGACCGTTCAGAGACGCATTCTTCAGCGTCCACGGAGCCATCGCTGAATGCGGCGGTGAGCGCGAGCGGATTTGAGGGAAGCGCCGTCACGTCTGACGTCGAAAAGAATTCCACGGCGGTCTCAGCGCAGGGCAGCGCGCAGAGAGAGACAGCCTCCTCATCGGGCAGGACGGCCAGGGCGCTTTCAGACGTGGCGTCAGTTGCGGAGACGCAGGGGGCGCGTGGCATAATGTCCGCAAGCGCGTCCGTGTCGGGCGGCAGATACAGCATGGAATTCTCGGACGGAAGCATGCGCGAGCTCATCTCCCCGGACAGGCCCGTGATATTTATAAGCGATGACAGCGCGCGCCTTATGTCCTCCTCACAGACAGTGGAGGTGAGCTTCATGGTCCTGGAGAACGGAAGAGTGCCGTCCATCAGCGTGGAGATAAGGCCCGCGTCAGTCCTGCCGGAGCCTGTGCGGAACGAGATAATCGGGCAGGTGTCGGAATGGATTTTCAGCTCCGACGCTAAAGGAAATTCCGCCACGGGAAGATTCGTGTACACCATAGAGGTCCGCTAGCGCCCGTCCGTAAACCTATCCCTGAATACTTCCCAAGCACCGTCAATCCTCCCTCCGCAAACCCCAAGGGTTGAGATTTATGGTGATTTACACTATACTGTTTTCATGCTAGAAGGGATAAAAGCAGTTGCGTTTGACATAGACGGAACCATGTACGCTGACTGGCGGCTTCACATACGGATGCCGTTTTATTTCTTAAGACATATTTGGCTTTTCTTTCATTTCGGCCGTGTGCGGGTGATTCTCCGGCGTACCGCGCCGGTGGCGGATTTCTATGAGTATCAGGCAAGGCTGCTAGCCAAAAGATTAAGGTGCTCTCCAGAGGAGGCCAAGGAAAAGCTGAGAAGGGTATGCTATGACGGGCTGAGCCGTTACTTTGAGAGCATAAAGCCTTATCCGTACCTTTACGAGACTGTGGCGGCGTTTAAATCCGCAGGACTTAAAATCGGTGTCCTGTCAGATTTTCCTCCTGGGCAGAAAGGCCCCCTGTGGGGTGTGCGTGATTTGTGCGACGTGTGCATAGGAAGCGAGGAGAGCGGCGCGCTTAAGCCTTCTGTCTATCCGTTCGGGATTCTGGCGCGTAAGCTTAATCTTAGTCCCGGCGAGATTCTTTATGTGGGTAACAGCAAGAGATATGATGTGGGCGGAGCGAACAGCGCGGGAATGAAATCCGCCTACCTGCAGAAAGGCATACGGGCGCTTTTTAATATACCGCTCAGGCAGGCGGACATATCATTTAAAAATTATCGTCAGTTAAAGAATATTGTGCTACAATAAACGTTCAGGGGAAAAGAATGGGTGTGGGAACTGTTTTTTTAATCGTCATTCTATCTGTGGTGCTTTCTGCCGCGATCTCAATAACTATCGGGCAGTTTAACAGGAAGCAGATTCAGATGGATAAAATCAAGCGCTATGCCGCCGGCCGTCAGGAAGAATTTGACGGGTACTTCAAACAAAAGGAGAGTGAGCTGCGCTTTCTGGTCAATGACATAGACACACGGAATTCCGAGGCCAAGGCCGCCGTAAGCAATCTGGAGAATCTGAGAAGAGAATTCTCCGAGTCCGCCAAAAATCTGGAAAAACCCAAGGCAGAGATTCAGCAGATAGCGGAAAAAATCTCCTCGTATGGCAAAGTGCTCGGCAACCTTATGGAGATGACATCCGCCGTGGAGCAGAACCTGGCGCACGTAAAGAATGAGGCCGGCATAGTTGACAAGCTGAACTCACGACTGGACACGCAGCAGAAGATAGTGGACTCCATAGAGCGGAAGGTCTCGGGGATTACGCAGCAGTTTAAGGAGAAAAACAGGGAGCAGCTTACGGAGGTAGGGAAGGACCTTCTTGAAAGATACGAACAGCGCGCCAAGGACCTGCAGGAGACTACAGGCAGGGCGCTGGAAGAGAACAGGCGCGTGATGGAGAAAATAGAGGGTGACATAAAGTCCGCCTACGATAACGCGCAGTCCCGCGCAAAGAGCCTTGAGGACCAGGCGTTCAGGCAGCTTCAGGCGCAGGCGGAGGAGCGCGAGAAACGTTGTCTGGGCGAGCTTGAGTCGCAGAACACGCAGCTTACTGCCCTCATAGACAACAAAGTCTCCTCCACGCAGAAAAACGTGGAGGAGAAATCGAATGCGTTCAGGGAATCCATAGAGGATATATACAGCCGTCTGCAGGATGAGCTTGAGCAGAGGACATCCTCACTTGAGAGCGCGGTGAACGAGAGGGGAGACACCCTGGAGTCATACATGAGCGACCGCATCGGCTCCGTGGAGAAGCGCATGGAGGACGGCATTCGTGGCGTGGAGTCCAGATATGAAGAGCGCTCGCAGTCCGCGGAGAGCGCAGTGCAGCAGAGAATCTCCGCGCTGGAGAATGAGCTTAAGGAGAAAACGGATTCCCTCAGCGAGACATTCGCGGAGAACACTGCGCGTCTGGAGAGCGCGTACAACAAAAAGACCGAGGAGATTACATCCGCGCTTAACGCCAAGACCGTGAACCTGGATGCGGCGGTAAAGACCAGCACCGCGAGCATCATAAATAATTTCAACGAGACCACAAAATCCATTGAGGATAAGATAAAGCAGAAATACGCCGCGCTTAACGCTGAGCTGGACAAAGACACCGGAGAGCTTGGGACATCGATTAAGCAGAGGACATCCGCGCTCAGCACGGACTTTAACGACACCGTAAAAAAACTGGAGTCAGAGATTAAGCAGAAGACATCGGCGGTGGGCACGGAGCTTAAGACCAGGCTCTCGGACCTTACGGCGGACGTGAAGTCTAAAACCGCGGAGGCCATGGCGAAGTATAAAGAAGACGGAAAGTCTTATATGGACGATGTGGAGGCGCGCACCGCAGAGCTCAGGCTCGCTCTGGAGCAGAGAACCACCGCGCTGGAGAATGACCTTGCGCGGAAAACGCAGGAGCTTGACACGGCCCTCAAGAGCCAGAACTCAAGCCTCACGTCAGTTTTCCACGATACCATAGGCAACATGAACCGTGATTTTGAGAAGCAGTCCTCCGATATGAGCGAGGCCATCTCCAAAAGAATACAGGACCTGCAGTCAAAGGTTGACGAGCAGACATCCCGCATAGAGACGGAGCTGAAGGATTCCTTTGAGGAAAGCAGCAGGACGTCCCGCGAGCTGGCCGACCAGGTGAAAGGCAACTCAAGCCAGATGCAGGAAATCCGGGGGCGCTTGGACTCGCAGGTGCAGGAGCTTAAGAAACGCTATGACGAGCTTTTCACGTCCTCCGTGTCCAGGGCGGATGAGGCGGAGACCGCGGCCTACGAGAAATACCAGTCGCTCAGCAAGGGGCATCTGGACCAGTACAAGGCGGACTTTCAGAGACGCGTGGATGAGATGCAGAGCACCATAACGCGCACTCTGGGAGATTTGGAGCGGCAGGCGGAGACTATACGCGGCAACGTAGAGAATTCCATAAAGGAGATTCAGGCGCAGTACGAGCAGGCGGAGACCGTGTCACACGCCACCGCCAGCAGAATCGAGGATGAGACAAAGCTAAGCACCCAGCGTCTTGTGGAATTCAATGCGACCATGAAATCGCAGGTTGAGGAATTCAACGAGTCCCTTTCCAAGGCCATGAAAGAGATTGCCTCCGATTATGACACCAGGCAGACTAAATTCCTTGCCGGGCTGGACAAGCAGCTTGACACGTGCAAAAAAGAAATGGAGTACCGCTTTAAACGCCTTAACACCGCGGGCGCAGACGTGGACAAACTTGAGGCCGCATTGCGCAGGCTCATGGAGCAGGCGCAGAAACGCGTTGCGGGAGACTTTGACAAATTCAGCGAGAATCTTAAGGAGAAAGAGAGCAGGCTTCAGGCGGAGCTGAGCGAGGTGGAGAAGAACCTGGAGGAGCTTAAGAAAAAATCCTATGGCAGCGTAAGCGCCAAACTTAAAGTCTTTGAGGATGACTTCACTGCGGATTTGCAGAAACGTCAGACGGCTCTGGACGGACAGCTTGCCGCATGGAAAAATAAATTCGACACGCAGATTGCTTCCATTACCAGCGAGTATGAGGAAAGCCGGCAAGACATGGAAAGCAAGTACAGCGACGATCTTAAGAGCCGCATGGCGGACCTGCAGGCCAGGACCCTGGAGCAGGAGAAGAAATTCAAGGAGACGATTCTTCTGGGGCAGAAAAGCATTCAGGAGCAGATTAACACGGTCCGCAAAAATATGCAGGACTTCAAGGACCTGTACGAGAAAGAGCTTAAGGCCACCACGGAGCAGGCGGACGCTTACCTTAAGAAGCAGACCGAGGAGTACAACATGCGAATCGCGCAGCAGCTTGAGAAAAACGAGAAAGAGCTGGACCTGCAGATTGACTCCATCACAAAAAAACTCGACGACCGGCAGCAGTCCAACAGCTCCAAAATCTCCGCCGCCATACAGGAGATGGAGACATGGAGGCAGCGCCTTAACCAGCAGTTCGATGACAGCAGGAAAGAATTCGAGGACCGCCTGAAAGGAGTCTCTGACAGCACGGAGCAGGAGCTCTCTGAGATAGAGGGGAAGATAAAATCCGCGGATGAGAGGCTCAGCGCTGCACTGTCAGAGATAAACTTGCGCGCGCAGACCGCACTGGGAGACTACGATGCGCGCGCCAAGGATGTGCTCAACGCGCTGCAGGGCAAATTCGATGACATGCGCGACACTGCCAGCGCGGACATGAAGTCGTTCAAAAAAGAGTTCAACGAAATCAGCGATAAGGACAAAAAACTTTACCGCGAGATGATAGAACGCCTTAACACCGACACGAACAAAATTCAGCGCGAGCTGGATGAGATAAACAGCGCCATAGCGGATTTCACGGAGCAGACCGCCGTGTTCGAGCGCGCGGAGAACCTTAAGAAGCAGCTGGAGGGCTCCATAGCGGACCTGCGCATGCAGCTTGACAAGATGGACGACTACGGGAAAAAAGTCTCCAAGCTTTCTGATCAGGTATCGGAGCTGGACAAACTGGGCGCGGAGGTGAACGTGCGCCTTAACGGTTACGAGGCCGACAAAGCGCGCATAGAGGGCATAGACCAGAAATTCACGCATCTGATAAATTTAAGCTCCGACATGGATTCCAAGATAAAGGAGCTCAACGATGCGAACGATGAGATTCTTAACATGACGGCATCACTGCGTTCCCTGCGTGAGGGCGTGGCAGACGTGCAGAGCAAATGCGAGCGCATACAGAACAAGGGCGAGACAATAGACCGCGTCACCACCGAGGTGGACCAGTCGTTCGAGAACATAACTAAATTGGAGCAGCGCCTGGAGAAATGCGTTAAGCAGACCGCGTTGTTCCCCAAAGAGATAGAGAGCGTGAGAGGAACGATTGACACTCTTTTGCAGAACACGGAAAGAGTGAGCGAGGCCGCGGAGAAACTGGAGTCCCTGGATCAGCTTCTGGATGATACCGACAAACGCCTGGAGCAGATAACCTCCTCCAGAAAAGGAATCGCCGGCATTGAGGAGAGGCTCACCAGGCTTCATGCTGAGGTAGATGAAAAATTCAAGCTTCTGAGAAATATGGCTAAATCCGACTCCGCTAAGAAACCTAAGGGCGGGGACACCATAACTCCCGCCATACGGGAGAATGTGCGCGCGCTGCGGCGGCAGGGCTGGACTGTGCCGGAGATTGCCGCTGCCATAAAGCGCACGGAAAACGAGGTGGCCCTTATTCTGGAGCTTCCTGAGTAAGGAGACAGACGCAGAAGGCTTTTATGGCATTGCCCCTGCCCACTGCGTCCACGCCCTCGTTGGTCTTTGCCTTCACAAATATCTGGTTCTCATTGACGCCCAGAATTCCTGCCATGCTTGAGATGATTTTCTCTCTCCACGGAAGAATTTTGGGCGTCTCTGTCTCAACCACGCAGTCCATGTTCAGAAGACTCCATCCGGCAGACTTAACGTCGCGCCATATTGTCCTGATTAAATCCGCGCTGTCCGCGTCCTTCCATTTTTTATCTGACGGAGGAAAGTAGGAGCCTATGTCTCCGAGGCCGCTTGCCCCCAGAAGCGCGTCGCTTGCGGCATGGAGCAGGACATCCCCGTCTGAATGCCCGTCCTCTCCTTTGTCGCACGGAATCATTACTCCGCCCAGCATAAGGCGCCTTCCGGGAACAAGCCTATGCAAGTCGGTGCCGAGCCCCACGCGTATGCCTGCGGTCACATTCTTTTTCACCGCACTAACAGCGGCGGGCATGTCCTCTTTGAATGTGATTTTCTTATTCGCAGGATCTCCTTCCACCACACGGACTTTTCTTCCGCCTGTGCAGTCCGGGTAGGCGTCCCACAGCTCCGAGTCATCGGTGAAATCCGCGCGGCCCTGCCTTAGCGCTTTTTTGTGGCATGCCAGAAGAGGTTCGAGCGCAAATCCCTGCGGAGTCTGGACCGCGCGCAGCTCGCTTCTTTTTAGATGGGCCTGTATGGTTCTGTTCCCTGCAATCTGTTTCTGAGTGTCCACGGGTGTGACCGCCGGTACCGCGGCGCCGTATCTTACCGCGGAGGAGGTCACCCGTTTTACTATCTTACGGCTTACGAATGGCCGCGCCGCATCGTGCACAAGGACCACGGCGTCAGGGTCTTTTAGGATTGAGCGGGCTTTTTTTAGCGCGTTGAATACGCTTTGCTGACGGGTCTCCCCTCCGCTTACAAAAACAAGCCTGGTGTCTTTCAGAAGCGGGGCGATGGACGGGTCCTTTAGCAGCGCTTCTTTGGCGCGCTCTTTGTGCCCCTCGGGGATTGTTATGATTACCAGTGAGAAGTCCTGCGACTCCAAAAAAACGCGGGCCGCCTCGGAAAGAACCGTGCCGCCCGCCATGGAAAGGTACTCTTTTTTGATGCCGCCTCCCATGCGCTCGGATGAGCCCGCCGCCGCAAGGACCAGCGCTAACGGAGTGCCATCAGTCCTCATCGTCCATGCCGTCATCGTCGTCGGAGTCGTCGTCCTTTGAGTCTACAATCTCGTCCTCGAATTCGTCATCATCATCGTCATCATCAAACACATTCGCTTTCTTCTCCGCCTTTATGCCCAGCGGCTCAAGCTTGGCGTGCAGCATGACCTCAACCTCTTTTTCAGGAAGACCCAGGGCCTCTGATATCTCATCCTCCAGCAGCTTCTTCGCGTTGTCGTAAAGCTTGCGCTCCAGGATGGGAAGCTCCTTTACTTTTGAGCGGTGATACAGGCAGCGCACTATGGACGCTATGTCCTGGATGGTGCCTTTCTTTAAAAGCTCCAGGTTCATCTGATAGCGCAGTTTCCAGTCTGACGTGGGCGGCTCAAAGTCCTCTCCTATCATCTCCAGTGCTTTCTTGGCCTCGGCCGCGGGAACTATGGCACGTATGCCCTGCGCGGCGGTCTGCGTAACAGGAACCATCACGTACATATCCGAGACTTCAAGATAGATTTTGTAGTAATAGACCATCTCGCCTTTAAATTCTTTTTTAAAGATTTCAGTGACTTTTCCCACTCCCTGGCTGGGATAGACTACTTTCTGGTTCAGGGAGAATTCTGTCTTTGGTTTTGCTGGCATGAGTGAATTCTATCACAGAATTCCATAAGTTTCAATTAGAATGTGTAGCATGATTAAATGCGCTGCGCAGAATACGGCTCAGACTTGACAGGGGTAATCTGAGCGGGATAAAAAAGACGGTCCTGCGGAGAGAGCGGAGTGCCGTACCGCAGGACCGTCCGAAAAATGCCGTGTGATTATTTTTTAGGGAAAAGTTTCTTAAAGTCCTCCAGGACTTCCTTGCTGTCGCGGGCGCTGTTTATGTCCGTGAGCTTTCCGAGGTTCTTGTAGAAACCTATCAGAGGCTCCGTCTGCTCGCGGTAAACCTCCAGGCGGTGGGTGATGCTCTCAAGCTTGTCATCGTCGCGGGTGTAGAGCTCTCCGCCGCATTTGTCGCACACGCCCTCTTTTTTTGTGGGATGGAATTTTATGTTGTAAATCTCACCGCAGTTCTTACACATGCGGCGGTTTGAAAGGCGCGCGATTATAAGCTCATCGTCCGCCTCGAAATTCACCACGGTAACGTCGCCCTTAATTTTCTCAAGCATCTCAGCCTGCGGAATGGTGCGGGGAAATCCGTCCAGAATAAAACCGTTCTTGCAGTCATCCTGACTTATCCTGTCCTGCACGAGCTCGCATGTGATTTCGTCAGACACGAGTCCGCCCGCGTCTATGATGGCTTTCACTTTCACTCCGAGCGGGGTTCCGTTCTTAATGTTAGCGCGGAAAATGTCGCCAGTGGAAATGTGCGGTATGCCGTAGTCACCTGCGACCTGCGCCGCGAGAGTTCCTTTGCCTGCTCCGGGCGGGCCTAAAAAAATAAAGTTCATGTCAGTCTCCTTAAAAAGTGTTTATATATTCTACATCGTCTTGTGAGCTTAGACAAGCGCCGCTCTGCGTTTATCAACAATTTGATATGTTCTCAGTAAAACAGTAATTCATAATTATGTCAGTTGCAGACAGCAGAACATTTGAAAGAGTGCTTAGGGAAAGTTGAGAGGGTAATTTCTCAGTCATTCTTCGGATGGCAGAGCTCTTGGTGGCAATCCAGAAACAACCCGTTCCCTGGTTTGCTTTTTTATCTTCCTTGAACATGAGAGACGCAAAATCCGGGCGGCAGGTCTTTTTCGGAAGGAAAAACTATGACAACAATTACATTCTCAGGCATGAATGGTAGGGAGACGACTGGGCCATAGTGCAGTAACAAACATGGCTGTAAGGGGATTGAATACACAGGCTATATGATAGAACTAAAGAATGCTTTTGAAACTCCCAGCCACAATGAACATCTCAACAGGAAGGTAAACATGGGAAAAGCCTGTGATTGTGATGGGAAAAATTTCATAAACATACATGGGTGGATGGTTATGAAATTAGGATTAATAAGGATAAGAGATAGCAATAATAAAGGGAATGTTAAAATTCAACACTGAAATATTTGAAAAACTTGTTGAACTGTGGTATAATTACAAATAAAGGATAATTGAAAGTTATCCGTCTGTCACTTCGCTTTGCAAGGTGAAAACATAAGGACAATACTTAAACTGTTCCGTGTTTTTAGATAAGAACAGGGATAAAATTATCTTATAAAAGAAAACTGATGTGAAACATGAAATGACATTTATGAATAACGCTGATTTAGAAAAAGAAACAGGACGAAAGTTAATAGAATGCGGTCTTATTTCAGTCGGTGACAGCGTTGTGCTTCATCCTACCCATAGAGTAATAATACATGGCAAATGGTTTTCACATTTTATCGTCACTTGTACCCATTCGCGCCAGACATTTTTCCTAAAGATTGTTAAAGAGAATGATAATTTTCTTCTATGCGATCATTTTTTGCAAAACTTAAGTATAAATGGTGTGGAATATCCTTATCCTAAAATTATTGTACCTGCGTTCTCATTTCAAGGAATGAAGTATTATGTCACTACATATATAGAAGGACGATCACTTGATACATTCCCAGACAATCTATCACAACATACAGTCAGGCACATAGCGAATAAGC
Organism: Treponema sp.; assembly: GCA_022510925.1. Classification (GTDB taxonomy): domain Bacteria; phylum Spirochaetota; class Spirochaetia; order Treponematales; family Treponemataceae; genus Treponema_D. The sequence goes on along the minus strand of JAFLSO010000011.1, from coordinate 2,691 downwards.
TATTGGGATTGATTGATCAACTTACACAATTAAAGGCACCGCAATATTCAGAACAAGGAACTTTTGTTCCAGACAACTGCCCAAGCATTTTCAAAAAGAAGTTTAAATCAAGACTTCTGCATCCGTTAATTGCTGGCTATTCAAGCAAAAAACTTGATCGTGCATTTAATTGGGTCTGCGAAATATTGGATAGTAGTCAATTTTCAGAGCCAACGTTAATCCATATGGATATAAAACCGGCGAATATAATTTATAACACGGATACAGGTTTTGTTTCTCTGATTGATTTTGAATTCTCCCGCTTTGGGGATATGGACTATGGGTGGACACAGATTTTATTATCTGGGTGCAATCAATTCAATCGATTCTACAAAGAACAAATTGTTCCAAGTTTAACAAATAACCGAGTGACATTAGATGATGCCTTTAAGATTCCTAAATATCAGTGCTATCTATTTTATCAAACAATGTGCAACCTTATCTATTATCATGACAGGCATTTGCCTTTCCCCAAGGAGATGGCAGAGATATTTGAGTGGTTTATCGCGAAAATGTGAAAGGAGCATGCATATATGATGAAATATTCTGTAATCGTACCATTTCATAGTAATTTAAATTTATTGACTCTTTGCATTGATTCGCTTTTAAAAACGTTGGACTCGTCAGAAAGTGAAATAATTATTGTAGATAATAATGCAAATGGTTCGCAGATTGATCCTGGTTGGGAACTTGGAAAGCAATGTAAGATAGTCACAAAGACAAGGAATCTTATGTACCCCAAAGCAATCAATTTAGGGGCAGAATATGCACAAGGCGAATTCCTGATTTTCTGCGATGCTGACATTTGTGTGGTCAACCAGTTCCATAAAGCACTGACTGCGGAGCTTGCATTTGACGAAATCGGTTATGCATCTGCTAAGCTTCTTGACATCAAGACAGGGGATCTTCTTGAGTTTGGAATAACCTCAAGCTATTATAACTTCCCTCATCCCTATGCCGGACGTCCACGGGACTTTGCATTGATTCAAAAAAATCATAATCCATTGGCAGCTTGTGCAGCTTGCTCCGCAATCAAGCGTACTTTATTCATTGATATAGGTGGATTTGATGAACAACTGGTACATTCATATTCTGATATCGACTTGTGTCTACGGCTTAGAAACTGCCAATACAAAACTGTATGCGTTGCAGAAGCGATAGCGTATCACTGTGGTGCTTCTACACATGGCAGCGGTATGGGAGCAAGTTTAAAAGAAGATACGAAAGGTGTCTTTATGTCCAAGCATAAGCACATTCCCGTTCAAATTGAGGAATATATTCATATTGCATGTGATTATTTCCTCTCGCAATATCACTTGGTAAAAAAAGACTATTTTATTTTGGACTGTACTACAATTGCTAATCCTGAAACCTATTTAAACACAGCAATTGCAGACTTGGACATATGTGAGACTGGACGATATAGATGTCCTGCACCTATACGTGATGCCCACGAGATTGACTTTTTAAATTTCATCCCATATCAAATCAGGAATTATAGAATTTCTTTGCTCTATTTTGTGGACAATTTTTTATGCGCAAAAAAGAATCATCTTTGGAAATACTGCCGACGAGATTTTAATGATATTGTAATTGATCGACAGGCAAATATTGAGCTTTTAAGGAATATATAATTAAATTTTGGGAAAACTTACACCTTCCACTACAAAAAAACTTTCCATATCAAGCAATTCATCAATTTCAGTAGGGATACCCCCGATGTGTGCGCAAATTGTGTTCAATAATTCTTGATTTTCTTGGCTGTAATTGCAAATAATGTTTGGAATTTCATTCGCTTTGAAGTTCATAATAATTCGGATAAGTTGAACCAACAGAAAAATTTCTCTCTTTAGATTTTGCATCAGACGCCCATATGTATCCATCATTTGTTCCAACGCCAGAACTGCTTGCTGGTACACTTCAGGCAAATCCATATGATTTTTTTCAAATATTATCAGATGCGTTCTAATGTATGTCAGTTTGTATATATATGAACGCATATCTTTTTTGTATGCAAACGCAAGTGCTTGGGACAAAGATTTGTTGGCCTCGCTCCAGAGATGGTTACTGGCCAAGATTGTAATCTCAAAAAGATATAACTTAATTATATAAAATGCAGAGTCGCTTCTTTTGCGGGTTTCACGCACTCGATATAGTAAATCCTGTAGGTTGCGTTCATCACTGGGCATCATACGAATGCTCAAATACTCGAAAAGAAGCACATGATAATCCAGCATTATTGATCCATGCATGCCATTATCTCTAAGTTGGCAAAGAGCATTTAAACTATCGGATATAATACTCGGAGTAAGGTCATGGCGGTACACATAATGTCTGTTGAAATTGTCCACGGTTATTTGTAAGATAAGCTGATCTTGATTATCAGCCTGCCTACTATAAAACTCAGAGAGTTCGTATAACTTTTTTACTTCGGTCGGCTCCGCCTCCAATGGTGAACTCTTTCTGTCTAGAGCGATTGCCACTCGATTTGTATAATGAGCCAGCCAAAAGTTTCGTCTGCTTTCCGAGATATGCTTAAGTTCTTTGAATATTTTTATAAACTCTTCGAAGTAATTAGAACAATCTTGATCATTGTGAGTACTTAATGCACGATCAAAAAACTTTTTGATAAAAAAAGCCACATTCTCTGTG
>JAFLSO010000010.1:12476-53872 GCA_022510925.1 Treponema sp. | reverse complement strand
ATTTCATTGATTTCTGACTCCGAGATTATTTTGTTTAAGGTATCCGCGAGTTTTAGTTGTTCTGAATTGTCGATGAGGGTTGTATGTATCATCTGCTTGTTCCTTTTCTGATTATAGCATGGATTGCGGTAAAAATGCACCTATTGTTTTTGCTTTCTGACTGTGATAGTATACGCCCGCTAAACTGAATGTCATCGGAGGGCATCATGTGGTTTGTTTTTGCGCTTCTGTCAGCTGTTTTCGCGGCGGCCACTTCCATATTGGCTAAAGTCGGGATTGAGGGTGTGAGCTCAAACCTTGCGACCGCCGTCAGGACCATGGTCGTGGTCGTCATGGCATGGACCATGGTTTTCATTACGCACACGCAGAACGGAATCTTTGACATCAGCAGGAAGAGCTGGCTGTTCCTTGTTTTGTCGGGGCTGGCCACAGGCGCCTCATGGCTGTGCTATTACAGGGCCCTCCAGATAGGCGAGGCGTCCAAAGTCGTTCCCGTGGATAAGCTGAGCGTGGTGATTACACTGGTGCTGGCGTTCATTTTCCTGCATGAGAAGTTCACGGTAAAATCTCTTCTGGGCTGTGTCCTCATAGGCGCGGGCACGCTCCTTATGGTTCTGTAAGATTATGCGCCGCCCGTGAGCTTTAGCGGGCGGAGACCCCGGGGAATATATGTCCAGACTTAAAACCGCGCTCATTATTTTCTTTTCTGTCATCGCCTGTCTGTCCGCGTTTCTGACCGCAGTCTTTGCATGCCACAGAATCCTCCTTAAGAAAGAGCGCGGCTTGCTAAATCCCCTGGGGCAGATTGTGGAGGTGGACGGACACGGCATGAGCGTGTGGAGCGGCGGAGACGGAGAGGATACGCTCGTGTTTCTTTCCGGCTCAGGCACGTGCTCCCCCGTGCTGGATTTCAAGTCCCTTTATTCGCTCCTGAGCGGCAGGTACAGGATAGCCGTGCCCGAAAGATTCGGATACGGCTCAAGCGACGTGGTGGATAAACCGCGTGACATAGACTCAATCCTTTATGACACCAGGGCCTCTCTGCGTGCCGCGGGAATCGGGGGGCCGTATGTCCTTGTGGCGCACTCCATGGCGGGGCTTGAGGCCTTGTACTGGGCGCAGAAATATCCTTGCGAGGTAAAGGCGGTTATAGGGCTTGACATGGCGGTGCCCGGGTATTACGAGGACATGAGAATAAGCATGCCGCTTATGGGCGCCGCGCGGATTGCCGCATGCCTGGGGCTCACGAGGCTTGTGCCCGGGATTTCCGAGAGGGATGCCGTGCGTCACGGAACTTTGTCAGAGCAGGAGAAAGAGATTTACAGGGCGTTCTTTTTCAGCCGCACCATGACCGTGAGCATGATAAATGAGGCAAGGCATGTCAGGGAGAACGCGGAGAAAGTGCGCGCTCTGGGGCGCCCTGAGATTCCCGTGCTGCTGTTCGTCTCCGACGGCTCTGGAGGGACGGGGTTCAGCACGGAGATGTGGAGAAGAATAGCGGCGGACTGGCTCTCCGGCGTGGAGGAAGGGGAGTGTGTTCTCCTGGACTGCCCTCATTATGTCCACGATTATGAGTATGCTGTCATAAGCGAAAGAATTGTGAGTTTCATAAGCGGGATGGACGGAAGAAGCGCGCATGGGCGGAATTGTTTTATATCAAACTAAGTGCGGGTCATGTCGCTTTCGAGAGGGCATTGTGCGGCTTTTGGAGAGAGGCGATAAGAATGCCCGCACGGGATATCTCATGCGGGCTTACGGAGGATGCGGTCATAAGGCCGCTCTATTTCTTTGAGTCCTCCTCCCTTATCTGCACGCGGCGGATTTTTCCGCTGATTGTTTTGGGAAGCTCCTCCACGAATTCTATGACGCGTGGAATTTTGTACAGCGCCAGATGCTCCTTGGCGAAAGTCTTAAGCTCCACCTCCATGTCCTTGCCCGGAGTGTAGTCTTTCATCAGTACCACTGTGGCTTTGACTATCTGCCCGCGTTTCTGGTCACGCATTCCTGTTACGGCGCACTCAAGGACCGCGGGATGCTGCTGCAGCACGCTCTCTACCTCGAACGGGCTTATCCTGAATCCTGTGCTTTTTATAAGGTCGTCATGCCGTCCCACGTACCAGATGTATCCGTCGTCATCGTAATAGGCGGTGTCGCCGGTGTCGTACCATTCTCCGCTTAGCGCGGCCTTTGTCTGCTCCTCGTTCTTGTAGTAGCCGGTCAGAAGTCCCGCGGGCTTCGCGCCGTCAGATATGCGCACCATCATGCTGCCTGTCTCAAGGGCGCTGCATTTCTTGCCGTCGCTGCGGAGTATCTGCAGGTCACAGCCGGGGGCCGCCTTTCCCATGGAGCCCGGCTTAACCTCCATGCCTGGGAATGTGCCTGCCAGCACCGCGCTCTCCGACTGCCCGAACCCCTCATGGATTTTAAGGCCGGTCTTCTCGTAGAACTTGTTGAACACCTCGCTGTTCAGCGCCTCGCCCGCCGTGGTGCAGTGCTTAAGGTTAGAGAGGTCGTACTTGGACAGGTCCTGGCGGATAAGGTAGCGGTATGCGGTGGGCGGAGTGCAGAATGTGGTCACTTTATAATGCGCTATTTTCTTGAAGAAAAGATCCGGCGTGAACGCGAGCATGTCGTACACGAAGAGCGCCGTGCCCGCTATCCACTGGCCGTAGATTTTTCCCCACGCCGCTTTTGCCCAGCCTGTCTCGGCCACGCTTATGTGGAGCCCGTCATCAATCACGTTCTGCCACAGCTTGGCGGTGACTATGTGCCCCAGCGGATATGTGAAGTCATGCATGACCATTTTGGGATAGCCTGACGTTCCGCTGGTGAAATACATGAGCATTGTGTCGCTGTTCCGGGTGGCCGCCTCTCCCTGCGGACGCTCGAACTCATCCGCGCTTATGGACTTTAATTCCGCATGGAAGTCCACCCAGCCGTCGTGCGGACCGGAGACGGACACGCGGTTCTTGACGGACGGGCATTCGGGAAGGGCCTCGTCTATCTCCTGCATCACGCGGTTGTCGTCAAGCGATATAATCATTTTGACTTCGGCGGCGTTGCAGCGGTACACTATGTCGTTTTTAAGAAGCTGGTTTGTGGCGGGAACCGCTATGGCCCCTATCCTGTGCAGGGCGGGAAGAATCCACCAGAACTCGTAGCGGCGGCGCAGGATGAGCATTACCACGTCGCCTTTTTTTATCCCTTTCTTTGTGAGGAAAACCGCGGCTTTCTTGGAGTCGCGCGAGATGTCCGCGAAGGAGAAAATATGCTCCTCCCCCTCGTCATTGCACCATACCAGGGCGCGCTTATCAGGCACCTCGTCCGCATAGCGGTCTATGACATCATAAGAGAAGTTGAAATTCTCAGGAATGTTCAGCTTGAAGTTTTTTCTCATATCCTCGTAGTCGGTGTATTCCCGGTAGTCCTTTATAAATGTGGAAAGTAGATTCATATGTCCTCCTATCGCGCTTTCCTGCGACACAAGTTTCCATATAATACACCAGCGCGGTGAGAATTTCAACAGCCCGCCTTTCCTGTCCCCGGGCCGGACCTGTGATTCATGGCGCTTTTCATGCCCGTCGCTTGACAAACGCGCGGCATTCCGTTATAGTAAGCGAGGCTTGCTCGACTAACTCAGTGGTAGAGTGCTACCTTCACACGGTAGAAGTCACTAGTTCGAATCTAGTGTCGAGCACGAAAGGTGTCTGGGAACAGACACCTTTTTTTTAGGGGAAAAGACTATGCTTAGTAAAATGCGCAATATCGGCATTATGGCGCATATAGATGCCGGAAAAACCACGACCACTGAACGCATTCTTTATTATTCGGGGAAAATTCATAAAATCGGAGAGATAGATGACGGGGCCGCGACCATGGACTTCATGCAGCAGGAGCAGGAGAGGGGCATAACCATAGCAAGCGCCGCCATCACCACGGAGTGGAAGGGCCATCAGATAAACATAATAGACACTCCGGGCCATGTGGACTTCACCGCCGAGGTGGAGCGGAGCCTTCGTGTGCTAGACGGTGCCGTGGCTGTAATCTGCGCGGTGGGCCATGTGCAGCCCCAGACCGAGACCGTATGGAAGCAGGCGGACCGTTTCAATGTTCCGCGCGTATGCTTTGTGAATAAAATGGACCGTGTGGGCGCGGACTTTTTCGCGGCCATGAGCGACGTGCGCGACAAATTCGGCTGCGAGTGCGCCGCACTGGAGATTCCTGTGGGCGCGGGCCAGGATTTTACGGGCGTGATAGACCTTCTTCAGATGAAGGAGCTTCACTGGGACGCGGATACTGAGGGCGAGAGGTACTCGGCGGATGAGATAAGCGATGGCATGAGGGAGATTGCCGCTGAGTGGCGCGATAAGCTCATAGACACGGTGGCCTCGAATGATGACGCGCTGGGAGAGAAGTATCTGGAGGGCGGGGAAATCACCACCGAGGAACTAAAGGCCGCCATCCGCAAGTGCACCATAGAAAGAAAGCTGGTTCCGTTCCTGTGCGGCTCAAGCCGTCATAACCAGGGCGTGCAGCCTCTCATGGACGCCGTCATAGACTATCTTCCCGCCCCTGATGAGATACCCAGCGCCGAGGGCGTGCAGATAAAAAAGCACGGCGAGGAGGAGAAGGTCCTGGTGCCCTGCGACCCGGACGCCAGGATGCCGCTTGGCCTGGTGTTCAAGATTCAGTATGACCGCGAGGCCGGCATACTCTGCTATGTGCGCATGTACTCGGGGAAAATCACCACCGGCACTCAGGTCTATAATGTGGCCAAAAAGAAGCGTGAGAGAATAAACAGGATACTCAGGGTAAACGCGAATCACATGGAGCAGATGGACAGCGTGTCCGCCGGGGACATAGCGGTTTTTGTGGGGCTTAAATTCTCGCAGACTGGAGACACTCTGGGAAGCGAGGGGCTTCCTGTCCTCCTTGAGAGCGTAAGGTTCCCGGAGCCTGTCATATCCGTGGCCATAGAGCCCGAGACTCTGAGCGACCGCGACAAGCTTAACGAGACGCTGGAGATTCTTAGCCGTGAGGATCCCACTTTCACGCACCGTGACGATGAGGAGACGGGCCAGCTTGTCATAAGCGGGATGGGAGAGCTTCATCTGGATGTCCTTGTCACTCGCATAAGGGATGACTTTAAAGTGCAGTGCAGGGTAGGCGCTCCGCAGGTCACTTACCGTGAGGCGGTCACGGCATCCTCTGAGTACAGGGAGGAGTACAGCCGTGTCATAGCGGGCAAGGAGAACGCGGCATGCCTTACGCTCAGGGTGGAGCCGCGCGAAACCGGCTCCGGGAACTCATACACCTGCGCGGCGGTCAGGTCCGGTATACCTGAGGATATTCTCTGTGCCATAGAGACAAGCGTGCAGAACTGTTTCTTAAGCGGCATAAGGATGGGGTATCCCTGCACTGACACCGCAGTGACTCTTACGGCCGTTGAGTACAATGAGCTTACCGCTACCCCTGCCGCTTTCCAGGCCGCGGCTGCCGAGGCGTTCGACAGGGCGTGCGACGGCGCCTCTCCCGAGCTGCTGGAGCCCGTGATGGCGGTGGATATAGAGAGCCCGGCTGAATTTGTGGGCGATGCCATGAGTCAGATAACACAGCGGGGCGGAATCATATCCAGCATGGAGGATAAGTCCGGCACCACTCTGGTGCACGCGCAGGCGCCCATGGCCAGAATGTTCGGCTTCTCCACCACGCTGCGCTCCGTTACGCAGGGCCGCGCGAGCTTCAGCATGACGTTCAGTCATTTCCAGAAAAAGTCCTGACGGCAGCGCCCGGCTTGTCACTCATACAGGCTGTTTAAGAGCCTGTACATCATGCTTATCTTCTCTTTCTGGTCGGCGCTTATGTCCTTGTCCTTTATGTCGTCTATGAGCTTCTCAAGGGATGAGAGGCTTTCGTTCAGCGCGGTCGCGAATCCCCTGGAGACCTTGAACCAGTAGGAGCCGTTTCCGTCCGTGAAGAGGGCGATGAATCCCAGCTCCCTGGACGTTTTCTTTGCCTCCGTCACGCGCAGTATGCGGTCCGCGCTTTCGGTGAGTGCGATGAGCCCCTTCTGCTCGTTTACGTTCGCGTTGAGCTTTCTCTGCCATTTGCTCTCCGGGATTGCCTCCAGGTTAAGGTTTCTGGCAAGCTTAAGGATGAGCTCCAGCTTCTCGCCCGCAAGCAGTGTAAAGGAGCCGTCCATGATTATTTTTCCGCGCATACCGCCCAGCTGCGCAAGAAGATTCTCGTTTCTCTCCGCCCTGACGGCGGCCTTAAGATCTTTCCATGGAAGCAGGACAGTTTTCTTTCCCTTCACTTTCTCTACGGCGAAAGTTTTTCCGCCGAAAGTTACGGTGTTCCCGTCATTCTTGTCGGCGGTTTTCCCGGCGCGGTTTTTCTTTCCGTCAGGTGATTTCTTTCCTTTTGCCTGCCCGTCCTTGAACGTGCCGCCGTTGTACTCCAGGTTTCCTGTGAGGGATTTTCCGCGGTTCCCCCTCACGGCGTTCAGGCGCGATTCCAGGTCAGGCTCTATCTGCGAGAGGAGTTTTTTTGTGAGCGGAGACACGCTCATGGCGAACATGCGGCTTGTCCTTACGATTTCTCCCGCGACTATGTAAAGCGGGCTGGTGCGGAACATGGAGCTTCCCGGGTGTATGCTTATGTGGTCCGCGGTGAGGCTCCTGTAAGTCTCCCGTCCCTCGCGCACGCACACGAACTGAATCATGCCGCTCGCGATGCAGCACAGGTAGCCGTCTAAATTGCCGCCGCCCGTTATGGGGATGCCCAGCCGCTTGGAGACTATCTCCTCCAGCTGCATCTTTATGTTCACTATCTCCGCCATGACGCGCTCGTCCAGATAATTCCGCCTGCAGAATCTCTCTTTGCCGGTCGCATCCATGTACCTGCGGTAAAGATGCACGTAGCTGACGAAGTCTCCCTGTATGTCCCTGAACGAATGATGCGCGAGCCTGGCCTCCGTCTCCTCTCCCACAGGAAGCACGAACGGAGAGTTGGCGCTGAGGAAGGAGGCCGCTATCAGAATCTCGTCAAGCACGTCAGGGTAGCGCATTATGCTCTCCACGATTATTCTGCTTACCCTGGGCTCCAGCGGGAATTCCACCATGAGTTTTCCTATGGAGCTTAAGTGCCCGTCTTTCTCCAGCGCGCGGAGCATGCTCAGGGTACTCACCGCTCCTGTTATGCCCTCGCGCGGAGGAGGGGATATGAAGTCGAATTTCTCGAAGTCCGTTATCCCCAGCTCCGCCATCCTCAGCACCACCTCGCTCAAATCGGTTCTGTAAATCTCCTCCGTGGTGTACTCGGGCCTGCCCTCAAAGTCAGTCCGGGAATAAAGCCTGTAGCATGTTCCTGGCGCGGTGCGGCCGGCCCTTCCTCTTCTCTGGGCGCAGCTTGCGCGGCTCACAGGCGTCTCGTTCAGGCTTGACGTGAAAGTCCTGGGGCTGTAGAAGTTAAGCTTTGCGAGCCCTGAGTCTATGACGGTGGTTATGCCGTTTATGGTCACCGACGTCTCCGCTATGTTAGTGCTAAGGACCACTTTCTTTTTTCCAAGCGGGGCGCTGTCAAAGACTTTCTCCTGCTCCTCCTTGGATAAACGTCCGTAAAGCGGCACTATGTGGATTTTGCTGTGGAACGGCGCGGAATAAAGGCGCAGCATGGTGTCCTTTATGATTTTCTCGCCCGGAAGGAAAACCAGGATGTCCCCCTGCCCGCGGTTGTCCAGCACGCGGTCTATGGTTCTTTCGATTTTTCCTATGAGGGCATCGCAGGCGTCCTCCGTTAGCGTGCTGGCCTCTATGGCGGGAGGGTCATATACCATGGTGACGGGATAAATCTGCGTCTCTATGTCCACTATGGGGCAGCCGCCGAAATACCGGCTGAACGCCTCCGCGTTCATGGTCGCCGAGCTCACTATCACCTTGAAGTCCTTGCGCACCTCCAGCACGCGCTTTAATAGCCCCAGCACAAAATCTATGTTCAGGCTGCGCTCATGCGCCTCGTCCACCATGACCACTGAATATTTTGTCATCCATGGGTCCAGCTTCATCTCCTGAAGGAGGATTCCGTCCGTCATTATCTTTATTCTGGTGGTCGTGTCCGTTTTGTCCTCGAAGCGCATTTTGTATCCCACCAGCCCGGGGTATTTTGTCTTTAGCTGCCTGGATATGAATTCGCTTACGCTGAGCGCGGCGATGCGGCGGGGCTGCGTTACCGCGATGATGCCGCTCTCGGAGTATCCCGCCTCGTGCAGTATGACGGGAATCTGCGTGGTTTTCCCTGAGCCTGTGGGACTCTGCACCACAATCACCTGGTTCTGCTTAAGAGATTCCAGTATGCGGTCTTTCTGCTCGTAGACAGGAAAATTCTTGTAGTTTATAGCCATGATGTTTTTCCTTTGATTTGTTCCATTAGATTTTTTCTTTCGGCCATATAGCCTGCCCATGTTTTCTGCCCGTCTTTCTGCAGGCTTTGTATGAACGAGTCATCCAGTATTCTTATGACGAACTGCCATGAGCCGGTTATGTATGTGGTTATAAGCACCGGGCTTACCTGCGCTATTCTTATGCCGCCTGAGTCCTTTAAAAAACGCACCTGGCACAGATAGCCGTCCCCCGTGTATTCCTGTATGTCACGGGGATTATTGAACTGAGGCACCCACCGCTGCGCGCTTATGGTGTTCCCCATGGAATGAAAGATTATTTTCCGCGGAACGCCGTCCGTGTCTTTAACTACCTCCCAGTCCTTTGCCACGTGCGGATGGTTCACCCACACCACGTCCGCGCCGGATCTGAGGATGTCATGGTAATAGGCGCGCTGCCCCTCGTCTATGGAAAGCTCGTACTCCTTGTCTGCGCAGTGAATGCTGAGCACGAAAATGTCGGGGGAATGCCTTTCCTTAAGCTCCGTGAGGTTCCCCAGGAATTCCGCGCGCTCGCTCTCTCCTGTGCCGGCGTAATCATACCATGAGCGGAAATCCCTTCGGTTCTCCACCTCAGTGACCGCGGCGAAAAGAATCCGCCATGGCTTTCCCCGGGAGTCCGCGCATTCAATGAGCCTGCACGTGAGCGGGTCCGACTCGTTCTGTTTAAGGCCGCACGCGTACACCGGGCGGTCAGTGCCCCGTGTCCTTTCCTCCACGGAACTGAAGAAATCCCTTGTGGCAAGAATTCCCTCCAGCCCCTGGTCGTTGGTGTGGTTGTTCACCAGGCTGAATACGTTGAATCCCGCGCTTATGGCCGCCTCCGCGTAATCGGAGTGAATGTTGAAATTAGGGAACGTGGAGCAGGGCTTTGAGTCGTCCACGGGGGATTCCAGGTTCGCGAACGCCAGCGCGCTCTGCCTCAGAAGCGGCTCTATGTCCTTGTAGATGGCGTCGTACGGCTTTATCTCGTAGTTGGGCCTGTGCGCCATTATGTCGCCTGCGAATGTGAGCAGCATGGTGCTCTGGTTTCTGAACTGATTCTCTTTCGTGACTATAAGGCTGCCGTCAGGAAAATAGAATTCCTGTCCGCCCCGGGAGGATGACGCGCACGATGAGAGACAGGGGAGCGTCAGGCAGAAAAGGCCTGCGAGAATGACAAGTGACTTTTCTGCCTTGCTGTGCATCAGTGTTTCTTACCTGCCTGTACCAGAGTGATGGCGCATGTCACCACTATCTCGTCGCTGGTGCAGCCGCGGCTGAGGTCGCTTATGGGCTGGGCGAACCCCTGAAGGATTGGACCGAACGCGTCAGCGTGGGCGAAGCGCTGGACCAGCTTGTAGCCTATGTTCCCCGCCTCAAGGCTCGGGAAGATGAGGGTGTTCGCTTTTCCTGTTATGGGAGAGCCCGGCGCTTTTCTCTCTGTGACGGAGGGGATAAGGGCCGCGTCCGTCTGAAGCTCGCCGTCCAGAAGCAGCTCCGGCTCGCGCTCCTTTGCCATTCTTGCGGCATCCTGCACTTTTATTACGTCCTCAAGCTTTCCGCCGCTGCCCTTTGATGAGAAAGACAGCATGGCCACTGCGGGCTCAGTTCCCAGCAGCTCCCTGCAGCTTTTTGCGGAGTCCAGCGCTATGTCCGCCAGCTGCTCCGCCGTGGGCCTGGGGTTCACCGCGCAGTCCGCGAAAATCATGTATCCCTCATGCCCCCAGCTCTTGTCGTGGGTGTCCATCACAAAGCATGACGAGGCGGTTTTAGTCCCGGGCGATGTGCCTATCACTTTAAGTCCCGCGCGGAGCAGATCCGCCGTGGCAGAAAGCGCTCCCGAGACCATGGCGTCCGCCTTGCCTGTCCTTACCATCATGGCGCCGAAGCTCAGAGGATCTTTCAGCATGAAGGCCTTTCCCGCCTCAGCGCTGGGAATCTCCGGCTCCCCGGTCTTTTTGTTGATTTTTCCGGCCCTGAGCTCAAAGTACCTGCTTCCGAAATCGTCCAGCCATTCGCTTTCAGCAGGATCCACCACCGTTATTCCGTCCAGCGGCGCTCCTGCGGATTTGGCGGCGGCCTCAACCTCTGCCTTTTTCCCCAGCAGCGTGACTTTAGCGGCAAGCCCTTCCTCCACGATTCTGGCGGCGGCGCGCACCGTGCGCTCCTCAGTTCCCTCGGGCAGAACCAGGCTGTTCTGGTAGTCCCTGGCCTTTTTTTTCATTTCCTCAACAAAATTCATTTTATCGCCTCTATGTTATAGATGAAAAATCATGCGGACAGTTTACCTCTTACACGGTAAATTTACAAGGTGTCTTGTAATCATTGCGCTTTTTAATTAGAATGACATTATGTTTGATTTGAAGGACACCGCGCCGTTTGAGACGGAGGAAGAGGAATTTGATACCGTAATGGCGAGCGACATAACCTTTACGGGCACCATAAGCTTTAAAAAGCCTTTCATGATAAAAGGCCGCATGAGCGGAAGCATTGAGGCTTCCAGCGATCTTCTTATAGACACCAACGCTGAGGTCAACGCAGACATCGTGGCGGACCGTGTGCTTGTGCGCGGAAAAGTGAAGGGGGATGTAATCTGCAAGAGGCTCGTCTATGTGACGTCCACGGGCTCCGTAACAGGCGACATCGTGAGCTCCCAGGTGGTCCTGGAGCCGGGCTCGGTTTTCTCAGGCAAATGCTCCATGTCACCGGGGGAAGAGAAATGATTCTTAGCATTGCAGCCAGAAAATGTTTTGCCGTGGCGCTGGGCATTGTCCTTGCGGCGGCAGTGTACGCGCAGAGCGAGCGGCCCGACGCTCTTAAGCTTTATACCAGCGGGAATTTAAAGGAGGCCATAGCGGTCTGCGAGCAGGAGATTGAGGCCAATCCCAACAACATGGACAGCTACGCGGTGCTGTGCTGGTCACTGATTGCGAACCGGCAGTACAGCGAGGCGGAGCAGCGCGCCACCGAGGCCCGTAAGATAAACGCCTATGACGTGCGGCTCATAGAGGTTCTGGGAGAGGCCAAATATTTTCTGGGAAAGAACGACGAGGCCCTGAATTTTTTCCAGCGCTACATAGCGAACGTCTCCGAGAGCGCGAGCAGGGTGGGGCGTGTATACTATTACATGGGCGAGATTTACATAAAGCAGGCCAGGTATGAGCACGCGGACATCGCATTCAGCGCCGCGACTTACACTGAGCCGCTGCGCGAGTACTGGTGGACGCGCCTGGGTTATGCCAGGGAGATGCTCGGCGACTGGGGCAACGCCATACTTGCTTACGACAGGGCGCTCTCCCTGAATTCATCGCAGTATGATGCCGCCCGCGGAAAGGCAAGGTGCCAGACTCACCTGTAATGAGCGGCGGCGCGCGGCGCGTTCACTTTGAGACGCTGGGCTGCCGCCTGAATCAGGACGAGACGGAGGGAGCGGCCAGGGCGTTCTCCGCCGCGGGATTCTGCCCTGACATGAGCCCCGTCTCCGCATCCACGGAAAGCGCCTCAGGTGACGGCACGGTTCTCTGCATCATAAACACATGCACGGTCACAGGAAAAGCCGAGCAGAAAGCGCGTCGCCTTATACGTCTTATGCTGTCCAAATTCCAGGACGCGCCTGTGCTTGTGACAGGATGCTACGCGGAGCTGGACTCAGCGGAGATAAAGAGAATCTGCCCGCACCGCATAGTCACGCTCAGGGGAACCGAGAAGCATGCGCTCTCTCTTCTTGCGCGGAGCATGGGAGATGAATTCGGGAGGTTCTGCGCTGATGGCTCCGGGGCTCTGAGCGCGGAGAGGATACAGGATTTCCTGGATTCTAATTCACCGCGCGGAGGGGCAAATGAATCTTTGCGCTCGCTTTCTCCCCGTAAAGCATTTAAAATAGCGCCTGAGTCAGCGTTCACTCTGTACACGCCGGTCTTCGAGAGGCACAGCAGGGCGTCCATGAAACTGCAGGACGGATGCAACTGCGCGTGCTCGTTCTGCCGCATACATCTTGCGCGCGGAAAGTCTGTGTCGCTGGACGTAGCGGAGGCGGTGAGGCGCGCGCGTGAGCTTGAGGCACGGGGCGCCTCGGAGATTGTATGCACCGGGGTCAATCTGAGCCAGTACAGGAGCTGCCTTAACGGGGTGCCCGTGGATTTCGCGGGACTTCTGCGGATTCTGATTGACAGCACGGAGCGCGTGAGGTTCAGGGTCTCAAGCTTCTATCCGCAGAGCATAGATGAGTCCCTGTGCCGCGTCTTAGAGAGCCCGCGCGTGCAGCCTTTCTTCCATCTGAGCATACAGAGCGGGAGCGACAGGATACTCTCTCTCATGAACAGGCCGCATTCCGTGGAGCATGTGAAGTCCGCCATAGCCATGATAAGGTCCGCCAAGCGGAATCCGTTTATCTCATGCGACATTATAGCGGGTTTCCCCGGCGAGACGGAGGATGATTTCTCCCTTACTCAGGAGCTTTGCATGGAGCAGGGCTTCGCATGGATACACGCGTTTCCTTTCAGCCCCAGGCCCGGAACATCTGCGGAGAGCATGAGGCCGCACGTCCCTGAGCGGGTGAAGACGGAGCGAGTCGGATGGCTTACGCGCAGGGCGGTGGAGGGAAAAATCGCTTACATAAAAAGCTGGGAGGGAGAGACCGTTTCCGCCGTGGTGGAGCGCGGAAGGGGGCAGGGCGATAAGATTCATGTGGTCACGGAAAATTTCCTGCACGCGGAGTGCGCTCCGCCGGAGGGCGGTCTGAGACCTGGCGGAATCGTGGGCGTGCGGATAGAAAGTCCTCTGGAGGAGAGCATAATTGCGGGGCGCGAGACTGACTGCGCCGGGACCATAGTGCCGCTTACTTAGTTCAGTTTTTTTATCGCCGCAAGCGTGATGTCGTCGAACTGGCGGTCCTCCAGTATTCCCCTGTAATATATGTGTGTGGGGTCCTCTTTTATCTCCTGATGGTTCGAGCACCAGAGGCTGTACTGGTTGAAGTGCGCGCGCAGGAACTCGTCTATCTTTCTGTCCACGCGCACTCGGTCCGTGTTCTTAGGCGCCTCGGAGCGGTAGAAGCGGAATACTTTCTCCACGCTCACCAGGGCCAGTATGGTCTCCTCCGCGCTTCCCGTGCACTCAGAGAAGTCGAACGTGAAGGAGTGCGCCAGCGTGTCATGGTAGCGCGAGAGCGTGTATCCTGTCCTGGATATGACGGCCTCTATGACGTCCGTGACCCTCTGCGGCGAGAAAGGCTCCCCCGTGTCGCCTACGGTGTGGTTTCCGTGAGTCTCGCCCTCGCTGAGTCCCGCCTCCTTGCATGTCATCACGTTGCTCATTGCGTCCCTGAAAACGCGCTTGGACTCCTCTATTCCGTCAGTGTACAGGAACAGAATGTCGTTCTTCTTGAGGGTTATCTTTGACATCCTGTATCCGCCCTTAAGGTTTATGGACTGCGTGTCGAACATTCCTGCGGCCGGAGTCTCCTGCAGCGCGATGGACTGCTTTTTCCCGGTGAAGCTGTCGTAGACCTGAATAAGATTGTCACCCGCGTTGCAGAAATAGCAGTCGCCCGAGAGCGAGTCGAATATGCACAGCGTGAACGCCGCGAACCTGCCCTTGAATCCGCGGCTCTCCAGAAGGTCATTTATCTGCGAGACCACGGGGATGAGGTTTGTGCCCTGCTGTGCGCTGTTCATGTCCCAGTTTGAGAAATGGTCCAGGAACAGCGTGGCTACCTCCACCATTATGAGCGCCGCGGGCGCGCCGTGCCCTGAGATGTCGCATTTTATAATCGCGAAGTGATGCTCGCCTATCTGCTTGTAGTCTATGTAGTCGCCCGAAAGCTCGTCCGTTCCCGCATAGTAGGCGAAGAAATCCGCGCCGGGCATCTTGAACGAGCCGTGGGAGAGAAGGTTTCCTTTCTCGTCTGAGTTGAGCGGAATGAATTTGGTCTGAACCTCTTTTCCAACCACGAGCGTCTTTGAGATTTTTGACGCGTCCGCCAGGGCGTGCGCCATCTCGTTCACGGTGTCTCCCAGAACGCCGAGCTCGTCATGCGATTTTATCTTTATGTCCTTGCCCAGCAGCTTCTCCTTGTCCTCGGTGTCGCGTATGAATGCCACGTGCTGCACTAGATTGTTTATGGGGCGGGTTATGCGCGCGGCGATTACGAACGCTATCATTATGCACAGAAAGAAAGACATCATTATGATTATGGATGAGAGCAGGATGACGGTCTGGTTTATGTTCTGCACGGACTTTCTTAATGCCTGCGTGTTTATGAGCAGGAGCACCACTCCCTTTACGTAGGAGGCGGCGTCCGCCTCGTAGAAAAGGATGGGCCGGTACAGAAGGTACTCTTCCGCGGTAAGGTTCATTTTAGTCTTGTCGTACCGAGGAAGGCTTCCCGCATATTTCATGGAGAGATCTGTGAGTATTATGTCCGCGCGCGTCATAAGCTGCGAGTGGACCTCCTGGATTTCCTGACGGCGCAGGTAGCTCACCGTGTCCTCCCTGCCTAAAAGCGACTGGTACTCCTGCGTCAGATCGCTCATGGTGGAGGACAGCGCCGCCATCTGCGAGGACGCCTCTATGCGCAGCGCGGAGAACGAGTTGAAGATGGGCGTGAATCTCTCCGACAGAATCCTGCTGTGCCCCGGAAGAAAGCCGTCGGTGTCTATGATGTTCAGTATGTTGGAGTCCGTGGTGGCCCACACATACGATATGGCGTTCTCAGGAGCGTCCAGGTTCGCGCCGCAGATGGTCACGAAATTCGCCTCAGGAAGCACGTTGACCTGCCGGAGCGCGTCGTTGAGCGATACGATGTCCTCGGCGGGCATATATGTCTGGGCGCTTCTGGTTATGGAGTCCAGTATGACGTTGGCGCGTGATGCCAGTCCCTCCGACAGCGTGCGGCTTTCCCTCTGGACCATTATAGTTCCGAAGATGAAAACTATCAGTATGTTCACTAGCATGATGGGCGGAACGGAAAGCAGCACGAGCTTGAGCCTTAGCGGCATGATGTTCCGCTTTCCTATCTGCCGCTGGATTTTATGTTGCTGGGGCATTACATCTCCTTTCACAAGAGCGTTCATTTCCGCGCTGAGGGCCAGATCCTCATGGGTCGCGATCCCTGTGCCCCTTACCAGCACAAGGACGCAGAGCAGGGCCAGCATGAGCGCAAGAACCGCTATGGTGACTGTAAGATTTATTTTAAGCCTGCCGGAGTCCTCCAGCGGCTCCCACCTGGGAGCATAGGGGGCGCTGTATTCAGTGACCGTACTGGTCCTGGACGCGGCCTGCATGTCCCCGATGTCATCGGGCGCGGGGTACTGCGCCGTCTGGCCGTACTGGACCCGGGCCGTTCCGGGGTCAGCGATGCCCCTGGTGCCATCGGAGAAAAACGGCATGGCGCACGCGCACAGCATTGCCGCCAGCAGCAGGGGCCGTGATTTTCTTATGCCGTAAAACACTTCGCTCACGGATTTAGAGTAACAGAAAACGCCGCGCTTTGCAACGTTAAAATCCGATGCGCGCTACGCTGTCACCTCTTGCTGCTGAAAATCCTGTAGTTCATCCACGGGAACAGGGAGTGCGCTTTCTCAAGCCCGGTGAGCCACTCCGTGCTTACGGTGTTGCTTGCCAGAGCGTCGAACACCCTGTTGAAATTTATTATGGAATTCGTGAAGCTCTCCTCCGCGTAGTCGGGCAGCTTTCCCTCGTGCATCATCATGGGCCACGCGCCGCTTTGCGCGAGCAGAAGCTCCTTGGCGCCCAGATTCAGCAGCCTGGCCTTGAGCCCTGTCTCTGACGGGAAGCGCTCCGTAAGGCTTATCATCCTTTCTCCTGAGATGCGCAGGTAGCGCTGCATCCAGCTGTTGGACTTGTCCAGAAGGTCCTCTCCGAATCCGGTGCCGTTCGACGCGCACGGGTACGGAATTATCTTCGGCAGCGTGAACTGGTTCTGCAGCATGTCGCGGCAGAGCGTGAGCTCCGCTCCCGGCGTCTGGCTCACTTTACGTATGACCTGCTCAAGCCACCTTACGCCCTCGTGCCATGTCTGGCCCAGGACCTCAGCGGGAATCACGCACGTAAGGCACGGGGGGCTTTTCTCCATGAGAGTGGCCGCCTCATCCAGGCGCGATATTTTCTCCCTCAGGAAGCGCTCCGCGTCTTTCTCTGCCTGCTCCATGGCGGCGGTCCTGCTGTACACGCTCCTTTTACCGCCCTGCTCGGCGCCGTCGCTTCCGTTCGCCCAGTATCTGTAGCCGGTGGATATCCTGCCGGACTCCTTTCCCATCATGCATGAGAGGCTCTCCGCCCCCAGCTCGAACCCTATGTCCTTTTCCTGCGCGCGGTAAACTGCGTTGAATCTATACGCGTCCTTTCCGCAGAGCTCCTCTGATGTCACGGGGTCGCTTCCGAACAGCACCAGCGAATTCCTTGTGCGCACAGGAGCGAATATGCCAGTCCTTACCGGCTCCTTTACGAACAGCAGGCTCCTGGGGTTCACCACCGTGTAGTTAAGCCCGTAGGCTCTCAGGTTCCTCTCTATGCCGCCTGCGTATCCCTGGAACGGCAGCCAGAAGCCTTCTCCTATCTCGCCGAAAAACTGCCTCTGCGCGTAGAGCCCCGTCTCAATCTGCGCGTTGAGCATCTCCTCCCGCTCCATGTAGTGGGGAAGATATGCATATGTGGCGCATGTGGGCATGAGCTCCAGGAATCCTTTCCGCGCCATCTCCCTGAACGCGCCCACCAGATTCTGGCTGTATGTGTCGCAGAAGTCCGCCTTGTCCCTGCGCGCGGACTCAAGGCATTCCTCCGCCTGCTCCAGGAGCGCGGGATTATCCCTGCACCGCTCCGTCTCTGCCTGTCCCAGGGCTATCCGCCTGTCCAGGAAATCAATGTACTGTTTCTGAACCTGAGGGTCCTCCAGAAGGCTGCACAGCGGGGCGGAGAGGACCATGCCCAGCTTGAACGGAATGCGGAATGTCTCAAGCGAGCGCATCATGTTAAGGAGCGGAAGGTATGTCCCGGTGATTGCGGAGAACAGAATCTCGTTGCGGTCGGAGAAATCCACGCTGTCATCTATGCTCCTTATGTATGCCTGATCCGCGTAAATTATAAGAATAAGTTTTTTCTCTTCCACCTTGCGTTACCTTGCTCTTTTATTTCTAGTCCGAGAACGACTGCCTGTAGTTCACGTAATGTGTCCTGAGGAGCTCCGGCATTCCTGAGAGCCGCACCAGTGTGGACATGTCGAACGTTTTCCCGGGCCTGTAGAGGAGTATCTGCTCGCTTTCCTGCGGGATTGTGATGCGCGGCGTGGATGCCAGAAGCTGCGGTCCGTCGCTGTCGGTGTTCTTGGCCAGGTCTATGACTGCGTATCTCTTCCCCGCGGGAATAAGGACGTACTGCTCGTTCGAGCTCAGCGTCACTTTCATGTCGAAGCTGTCGCTGGGCCTCTCGTCCGAGTCTGTGTCGAAAAAGCGCACCCTCAGGAAAAGGCTCTCGCCGTTCTCTGCCTTCTCTATTCTCTGCCTCTCGGATTCCTTTAAATCCCAGAACACGAACGCCCACGCGGGGTTCCTCAGTACGGCGTAAATCTTGGTGTCGTTGTATGATTTGGGAAGCACCGCCGTGCCGGGGGCCTCATCGTCCGTAATGAGGACGTCGCCCGCTCTGTTCTCGTTCTCCCGCATATCCTCCGCCACCTCCAGCAGCTCGCCGATTATGAAGCGTCTGCTCAGGTCATCGGGGATGTCAATGCCGTAGTCCTCCGCCAGATCTATAAGATCCGCCGTGGAGAGGCTGTCCAGATGTTTGCGGGAAAGAAAGCTGTCTTCCATGACTCGTCTATAATTGTGAAAAAGTCTGCGCGTGTCAAGAGCGCCCGGATTTAGCGGAATCGGGCGGCATGGCACAGCGCGCGCGGCGCTGGAAGAAATTGCTGCCTTACGCATGGCCGTCACTTGACTAAAAAAATAAAAACGTATATATTCTTCCTACATTCTTTTGAATGGATGGGCTACTAGCTCAGTAGGTAGAGCAACGCCCTTTTAAGGCGTGGGTCTGCAGTTCGAATCTGCAGTAGCTCATTACACGGCACCTGGTTCGCGGGTGCTTTTTTTATTCCCATGATTTAAAATAAGAATGCGGTCCGCCTAGCACGGACCGCATTTGTCATAAGAGACTAGTTGGCGGCGGGGAATTTCGCCTGAGTCGCTGCCACGTCTTCCTCTGTGGCGCGGACCCAGTACTGGAATACCTTTATCGGTCCCACGGTTCCTGCCATGCCGAGCGTGTCAACCGGCGCTTTCTTGTCGCTTCCGGCGGGCATGAATTTAATCACGCAGCCGTACATTTTTCCGTTGCTGGGGTTCACGATGTTTCCCTTGGACCAGTTGCCTGGCGCTCCGTCTCTCTTCATGTTGAAAATCCACGGGGTTCCCACAGTGTGCATTTTGTTCACGGGACCGGCCACGGGGAAGTTCTTGTAGCTTTCCTGGCACTTGTCGGCGATTACGTCCTGGGGATTGTCCACCACGGCGGCAATCGTTCCGAACAGGGTGTCGCCCTGCAGGTAAATGTTCCAGATTGCCGTGACCTCGCCGGTCTGGTCATCGATGCTCTTCCACAGGCCTTCCGCGGGATCCGCCGCAAAGACCGCGCCTGCAACAAGGAGCAGTGAGGCTGCTAATGCTGCGATTTTTTTCATAAGATAAGTCCTCCTGAATGACTTGAAATGGGACTTCCCTTGCGGGAACAGCCCCTAGTCCGCTCATTATAAGTACATTTTCCAATATGTCAAGTTCCTTTCGTTGAGGCGGGGAGGGCGCCGTCAAAATCAAAGTTGCAATAAAATGCGCTGGGTGGTATAATTAGCGCATGTGTTCAAGGAGGATGCTTTGAATTTGAATGTCAGGAAGTCTTTGGCCGCGCTCGCGGCTTTTGCGCTGCCATGCGCTGTTTTCGGTCAGGAGCTGGATGCGGTCCGGCAGATAGGCGCCAAGATGGTGGCCGTGGAGGGCGGAGTTTTCAGCATGGGAAGCCTTAACAATGAGAGCAACGAGCAGCCCGTGCGCGAGGTCACGCTGGACGGGTTCTTGATTATGCAGACGGAGGTGACGCAGGCCGAGTACCGCGCCGTCACGGGCCTTAATTATTCCGCGAATAAGTCTCCTGAGCATCCTGTGGAGGAGGTCAGCTGGTATGACGCCGTTGTTTTCTGCAACAGGCTCAGCGTGCTTGCGGGACTTACCCCTGTCTACGCGCTTGACGGAACCACTGACACTGACGCGTGGGGCGCTGTTCCGCGCATGGGAGCGCCTGAGTCCGAGACGGCCCGGTGGAATTCCATTACTTGCGACTTTGCCGCCGACGGATACCGTCTGCCCACTGAGGCGGAGTGGGAGTACGCGGCCGGCGCCGGCGGAGCCCCGTCACTGTATTCGGGGAGCAGCTTCATAAACGACGTGGCGTGGTACTCCGCGAATGCCGGCGGAGCAACGCATGCCGTGGCGGAGAAGCATCCCAACGCCTACGGGATATATGATTTGAACGGAAACGTGTGGGAGTGGTGCTGGGACTGGTACGGAAACTACAAGGCCTCTGACACCGTGAATCCGCGCGGCGAGCAGGACTCAGGCGTTACAGGACGCAGGATAAGGAGGGGGGGCTCTTTCAGGAGCGACGCGGTGTTCTGCCGCAACGCCAACAGGGCCAGCTCCGTGCCTGAGCTTCGCGGCGTGGACCTGGGGTTCCGCGTGGCGCGCTCCATGCCGGGCGTATCCTCGGGAACGGGCTCCCATGCAGCGGAGACTTTCGATGACCTTCCGCCGTTCGGGTCTCCCGCAGTTGAAAAATAACCGGAAGTGCCATCATATAAGATTATTGTGCCGGACAACACTGTGTTGCAGCGTGTATGCGGCACTAACGACAGCAACCTCAGGCTCATAGAGAGCGCGCTTGGTGTGAGCGTGTTCGCGTGCGGGAACGAGCTCTCCATAGACTCGGACTCGCAGGACGCGGAGCGGAGGTTCCGTTTCATAATAGACCGCATGCTTGACGAGATTTCGGATGACGGTGACGGCGCCTCTGACTCAGACCTGATACGCTCCATAATCAGCACGGATGCCGGCGGCAGGGGCGGCGCGTCCTCCCGGGAGCGTGAGCTTTTCGAGCAGTGCTCCATAACTGTTCCGGGCGGCATACGGAAAGTTTATCCCAGGACCGCGGGACAGGCCCGGTTCGTGAGGCTTCTGCGCGGCCATGACCTTGTTTTTGCAACCGGTCCTGCGGGAAGCGGAAAGACTTTCCTTGCGGTGGCGGAGGCGCTCCGTCTTGTGCTGAGCCATCAGAAAAATACCCTGATACTTACGCGGCCTGTGGTGGAGGCGGGCGAGAGCCTGGGCTATCTTCCCGGGGACCTGCAGGATAAAATCAGCCCGTACATACGTCCTCTGTATGACGCCATGAGCGCCGTGATACCGCGCGAGACTGTGCGCAGGATGACGGAGGCAGGGATAATAGAGACCGCTCCGCTGGCTTACATGCGGGGCCGCACTCTGAACGACAGCGTCGTTATTCTGGACGAGGCGCAGAACACCACGCGCGAGCAGATGAAAATGTTCCTGACAAGACTGGGCGATAATTCCAAGGTTTTCGTTACAGGTGACATAACGCAGATAGACTTGCCGCATAAAGTTCCTTCCGGACTTCTGCACGCCCTGGGAATACTGGAGGATGTGCCCGGAGTGGGCATACAGAGGCTCACTCCCGATGACGTGGTAAGGAACGCGCTTGTAAAACAAATAATAAGGGCCTATGACTATGAGCAAGAGTAAAGAGAAGAACATACTGGCGGTTTTCGGAACCGCGATAAAAGATTACATCAAGAAGGACTATAAGGTCCTGCTGACCGTTTTCATAACTTTTCTGGTTACGGCCATGCTGGCGTTTGTGCGCACCGCCACCACCAGCACCATATCATCGTTCTCGCTGAATGACTACGAGATAGGGCAGATAGCCGACATCACCATAATAGCGAGCAAAACGCTTCCCGCTGATTTTGACAATCCCGTGTCAGTGGAGAAAGGCGAGAAAATCACCAGAAAAGGTTTTGTAATCACCGAGGAGTCCTACGCCAAGATGAAGAAAATAGCGGAGTCGCCCGCGTACATAGACTACAGGGCGTTCGCGGATTCAGTGGTGTACCTTCTTCTGATGTGCGCCATGTTCTTCCTGTTTGACAGCGGGTTCCGCTTCTACAATAAGAAGACCGACTTCCGCGAGCTTCTCCTTGAGTGCTCGTTCTACGCGATTACCTACGCCCTTGCGGTGGCGGGCTTTAAAAGCGCTGTGTTCTCATCGCCGTACACGGTGTGCGTCATTATGCCCGGCGTGTTCTTCACTTATCTGGTCGCCATTCTGTTCGGCCAGATTAACGCCGTGTTCTTCAGCATAATGGTATCGTTCGCGGTCCTTAACGTGGCAAGCTATCAGGTGGTGCCGTTCCTGTTCACGCTGGCCACATGCTTTGCGGCCACGCGGATTGTGCGTAAGATAGACAGGCGAGTGGACATGGTGTTCGCCTCTATCCTGCAGGCTCTTCTGAACGCGGTGTTCATGCTCGTGCTCAAGATTATATTTGATGACAGCCTTTCTGACGCGGCGCTCGCCCTGCCCGGCGTGGCGTTCAACGGGTTTATCTCCGGCATTCTGTGTTTGGGAATGCTCACCCCGCTGGAGCTTCTTCTTAACACCGCGTCCCCGTTCCGCCTGATGGACCTGAGCGACCTCAACAGCCCCACGATGAAAAAAATGCTGGTGACCGCTAGCGGCACGTACAACCACTCCATGATGGTGGCATCCCTGGCAGAGGCCGCCTGCCGCGAGATAGGCGCGAATTCGCTGCTTGCCAGGGTGGGCGCGTATTATCACGACATAGGAAAGCTGGACAATCCCGAGTATTTCGTGGAGAACCAGCAGGGAAGGGAGAACATACATGACGAGATAAAGCCTTCCCTTTCCGTGAGCATAATCAGGAGCCATGTGAAGCGCGGCGTGGAGAGGGCAAAGGCTTTGCGCCTTCCTCCGGCGGTGGTCAGCATAATCAGCGAGCATCACGGGAACCAGGTCATATCTTTCTTCTACAACGAGGCCAAGCAGAGCGACCCCAGCGTGAATCCCGAGGACTACTCGTACATGGGCACTCCTCCCTCCACACGCGAGAGCGCCGTGGTGATGCTGGCGGACACAGTGGAGGCCGCGTGCCGCACGCTTGAGAAAAAGACCGCACAGCGTCTGGACAAGTTCATCACCGTGCTGATAAATTCCAAGGTGGAGCATCACCAGCTTGACAACTGCGGCATAACGTTTAAGGATTTGAGCACCGTGCACGACACCTTCGTGCAGATTCTGGCGGGATACTATCACAGCAGGATTGAGTATCCGAACCAGAAGGACGCGGACTCAGACGAGGAGCACGCGCAGCAGGACGCCGCTAATGCCCAGGCCGCGCAGGCTCCCGCAGCTCAGGAGGAGGCGAGGATAGTCACGCCCACCGTGGAGCCGGAGAAGCCCGCCGCATCCCAGGACAGGCAGGAGAAGCCTAAAACGGAGAGGCATGAGGCTGAGAAGCCTGCACCCGCTGAGCACCAGGAAAAAAAGGACTCTGCGCCCAAGGCAAAATCCAAAAGGAAGACCGATGGCAAATAGGATTCTTGTGGACGCGGAGGAGGGCATGGACGCGCCCCCGTGGATGGGGAACGTGGAGCCTTTCATGCAGAAAGTCCTGGACTTGTGCGGCACTGACGGCGAGGAGATTTCCGTGCTTTTCTGCGGCGACTCTTTCATGCGGAGCCTTAACTTTCGGTACCGGGGCGTGGACTCCGCCACGGACGTGCTAAGCTTTGAGAACGGCGAAAGGTATACGGACGAGGACGGGAATGAGTGGCTCAGCGCGGGAGACATAGCCGTGAGCCTTGAAACGTTGCCTAAAAACGCGCAATACTTTAAAGTGGACACGAATGAGGAGCTTAAGAGGCTTCTGGTGCACGGCGTCCTGCACCTGCACGGCTACGATCACGGAGAGGAGCACGTGGAGGAGAATGCGGAGCCTAGGTGCGAGATGCTTAGGATTCAGAAGAGGCTCATGGCTTCTTTGGAGAATGAAAATTTATTAGGATAAGGCATATGGGCTTGTTCGGATTAGGAAAAAAGAAAAATAAAGAGAAGGCCTCGCGGCAGGATGACTCCGCCCCCACGCAGCAGGAGATTCTGGCGGAGGAGAAGAACGACATGATACAGGGCGTGGAGGATCTCTCGGAGACCACCGTCAAGGAGGTCATGGTCCCGCGCATAGACGTGGATTTTCTTTCAGTGGACACTCCGCCCGAGGAGCTGCTGCTTAGGGTCACGGAGAGCGGGCATTCCCGCATACCTGTGTACGAGAGCTCCATAGACAATGTGGTGGGTGTCCTGTACGTTAAGGATCTTATATCCGCCATAGCGAAGAAAGAGGACATAAACCTGGAGAAAATAATACGCAAGGCGTACTTTGTGCCCGAGTCCAAGCGCATAGACAGCCTGCTCCGTGAATTCAAGCGCAGGCACATACACATAGCCATAGCCATAGATGAGTACGGCGGTATAAGCGGCATAGTCTGCATGGAGGACATAATCGAGGAGATTGTGGGCGAAATTCAGGATGAATTCGACTCCGACGAACGCGAGGACATCTTCCCCATGTCCGACAACCAGTGGCTCTGCGATGCCCGCGTTAATCTGGATGACCTTAACGAGACCATAAACGCCAGGTTCCCCGCGGAGGACTTTGACACTCTGGGCGGCTTTGTGTTCGACCTTTTCGGAAAAATACCGGTTAAGCTGGAGAAAGTCAGCTGGGAGAACTACGATTTCATAGTGCATGAGATGGAAGGGCACAAAGTGAAAGCGGTCAGGATAGTGGAGAAAGACGGCGGGGAGCCGGAGGAATAGCGCCGCAGTGGGAGGGGGAAATGAATTCTAAATCTTATCGGAAGTCTCTGGTCTGCTTTGTTCTCTGCGTTGTTTTCGCGGGCACGGCATATTCGCAGGATGCCCGCTCCCTGTTCGCGCGCGGCAGTGATTTCCAGCGGCGCGGGAACTATTACTCCGCCATAGAGACTTACCGCGAGTGCCTTGAGATTAATCCCAGGTACGGGGACGCATGGTACGCGCTCTCGCAGTGCACTTATAATCTGGGCGAGTATGACCTTGCCGTGGAGTATGCGGATCAGGCGGCAAAATACGCGCGCAATTTCTCTGAGATACAGAACCTTAAGGGCATGGCGCTTATATCCCTGGGACGGTTTGACGAGGGAAAGGACGTGTTCCTGAGAATCCTTGACTCGTATCCCAACGACGTGGACGCCAGGTTCGGGCTCGCGCAGCTGGACCTTTTCAACGGAAGCCTTAGCGCCGCAGAGGCACGGTACCTGGACGCGCTGAAACGTGACGGCACGAACCGTAAGGCGCTGCTTTCTCTGGCACTTGTGAGCGCCGCGCAGGACAGGAACGATTTGGCGGAGCATTATGTGAACCAGGCGCTTAAATATCATTCCGGCGAGGCGGAGGTCCATTATCTGGCGGCATATCTCTCATCGCTGCGCGGGGATTTCACGGAGGCGGAGCAGCATGCGCGCGGCGCGGTGCAGATACGCGGTGACTGGGACAAGGCCTACGAGCTTCTTTCCCACATACTGTACGCGCAGGGCCGTTACAGCGAGGTGGTGGACCTGTGCGAATTCCGCATAGGGCGGGACAGGAGCCTTTCTTCCGCATGGTACATGAAGGGCCTTGCCCAGACCCGGCTGTCACAGATTCCTATGGCCATAGACACTTACACCATGGGGCTTACCATAGCGCCCCAGGACGAGATAATGCGTCTCGCTCTGGAGAACCTTGTGCGCGAGAGCGTGAGCATAGAGGACCCACGCCGCGCAAACTGGGCCCGGTACCACATGGACAAGGCCGCGGAGTACAGGCGCGTCTTTGACGGTCCCAGCGAGCGCTACGAGTACCAGAAGGCCCTCTCCGTGGATCCTCTTAGCAGGGAGGCGCGGCAGGCATTCGCGAATCTTCTGGAGAGGGAAGGTCTCTACGAGCTCTATCTGGAGCAGCTTAAATTCATAAAGGAGAATTTCTATTCCAGCGTTGACAAGGGTGCCCGCACGGAGCAGCAGATAAAAAACGATGACGCGATGGAGGCGCTTGAGAGCCTCATGCATTCCAATCTGGCGCGCAGATGGGGCGTGAGCCCGTTCTATCTGGATAAGACGCGCTGGAACATAGGCATATATTACGTGAGGTCGCCGGTGCAGCTGGTCCATGCTGACAGCGAGGAGATTTCCGCCGTGGCAGCGGGAAATATTTTCAGCGGAACCGCAAGCACTGTGGTGGACGTGCAGACCAGGGCGGTGTCAGGCTACGGCGAGGCATACCGTCTGGCGCGTGAGGCGGGCCGGGATTATTTTGCCATACTTAGCGTGGATGAGACGGAGCGCTCGTATTCGCTTGACGCGCAGATTTATTCGGCGCGCACAGGAACCAGGACAGGAGAGCTTCATGTGTACCGCACTGGAAACGACAGGGTCTCGCGCGCGCTTCGCAGGTTCAGGCAGGCCATGCTTGACATGCTTCCCATCCGGGGAACCGTGCTCCAGAACGCGCAGGGAGTGCTCCTGGTGGATCTGGGTAAAAGCGACGGCATTGTTCCGGGCGCGGTTTTTGACGTGGTAAGGAAAGGCGCCGTGGTGACAAACGACACCGGCCCCGGAGTCTTCTACTCCAGGAAAGACACTCTGGGAACGGTCACGTTGAGCGCCGTTAACGAGGAGATAAGCGAGGGCGCCTTTAAGAAGAAAGGCTTCTATGACATACTTAACGTGGGTGACGAGGTGATTCTTATATCGCTTCCGAAAGACGCCGGTGAGCAGAGCAGGGACGGAAATTCAGAGACTGACGTGCGTCCCGCGGCTGACGCAGGCGGAGAGCCCGCCACCAAGAGCGCGGAGCTGGCCGAGCGCGAGAGCCTCAGGGAAAGCCTCTCCTCTCCCCAGAGGGAGAGCACGCTCACAAGCCTTGTTAAGTCCATAATGAAAGACTGAGCGCCGCTCTTCCGGCTCAGGGGATGGAGTACAGGTCCAGCGTGCTCTCCATCCATCTGCGGGAAAGCGACGGGTACGCCTCCTCCAGACTTAGGAAGCAGCTCAGCGCCTCGGGGTAATGCCCTGTGTAGTAATATGACTCCCCCAGGTAGAACTGCGCGCGTCGGGTTACTGCCGCCGTCCTGTTCTGTGCCAGGAATTTTTTAAGGGCCGTGACCGAAGCATTGTAATCCTGCCTGATGAATGAATCTCTAAGCACCTCAAAAAGAAGGTAATCGTCTCCTCCCTGCGGGCTCAGCAGGTCCTCCTCGAAAACATAGGGCTCCAGGACTTGCGGTGCGGGCCGCTCACCCTCAGCGAGCGAAAGCGCTTTTTTCTCAGCGCCGCGGCTTATGGTCCCGGATTTTTTCCTGCGCTCTCCGCCCAGAATGTCAATGAACGGAAGCGGCCTGTCCCTGAGCTGGTTTTCCTCGTAGGTCCTCTCTGGCACCGCGGCCTGGACAGGAGCCTGTTTTTTTGCCGTGCCCCGGGCGCGCGTGCCTTTGACCGTGGCGTTCACTCCCGGAAGAAGCACAGTGTATGCAGTGCCCGCCGCAGGAGTCTCCGCCGCGTCAAGCTCCTCATCGTAATACAGCTCCTCGTCCGCGCGCATGTTCCCCGCTATGATCTCCAGTATTACGGCGTAGTAGTACTCTATGCCGTCGCTTACTGTGTCAGTGTAAGTGTCTGCTCCCATGCCGAGGCGCGCCACCGGCGCAATGCCCGCCAGAGCGGAGCTTTCTGTGAGCGGCCGTGAGTCCCTGTATACCAGGACGGCGCTTATCTGCGTTCCCTCGGTTTTTGCGGGAAGAGACCAGGATACGGTTATTTTGCCCGCGGAGTCAGAGACAGCGCTTATGCCCGTTATCACAGGGCGCGCGGACTGCGCCCCTGCCGCCAGCGGTAAGGACAGCGCCATGAAAAGGACGAGCGTGAGCCTTAAAAGAAATTCTCTCATGCATACATAATGAAGCAAAACACTTGAATTTTCAAGTGCGGGAACGGAAAGCCTACGCCCGATGGGAACGGCGAGCGCAGCGAGTTGCGGAGCAATGGAGTTTACGGAACCGTGGACAGCGGGGAGCAGGATGAGGCGTCGTTTTGCCGCGGTGACTGCCCGCGCCACGTAAAATTCCGTCCTGATAATCCATGAATTGACTATAAGGGCGCTTTCATTTATTCTTATGGATATGTTTGTTTCTGTAATTGTGGAGCCTGCCGGGCTTGAGAGCGCGCAGTCGCTTACAAATCTTCTTACGCAGAGCGGGTTTACTAAAATCCAGAAAGGCTGCTGGGAGTGCATGAAAGTGAGCGAGTCCGGCCTTGCGCAGTTAAAGAGCAACATAGACCGCGTCACGGATTACTACGACAGGATACGCATATATCAGTTTCCTGTGGGGGGTATGTTCGTGATAACGGAGCTTAGCCAGAAAAGATGGCGCAGGTGCCAGATGAAGGGCTCGGTGCCCGGAAAATAGCGCGGCACACAGCGCCTGTGATTTTATAATGCGAGGGAAATATGATTGAGGATTTTAAGGAGCCCGTGGAGGAGCTGAAGAGAAACATTGAAGATGTATGGGGGCGTCTTTGACCCGGACGGCATTTATAAAAGGATAGCCGAGAAGGAGGCCCTTACGGCGCAGGATGGCTTCTGGGACGACAACGACAGGGCCACCAAAGTGATGAACGACATAAAGCTTCTGAAAGGCCGCGTGGAGCCGTGGGAGGATCTGCGCAGGCAGGTCTCTGATCTGGAGACGCTTTATGAGCTTGCCGTGGAGGAGGGCGACCAGAGCCTGGAGAAGGAGCTTTCCGAGCTTTACGAGAAGGCCCGCGCCCAGTACGAGCATCACAGCATACTTAACCTGCTCTCTGACGAGGTTGACAAGAACGACTGCTTTCTTTCAGTCCACGCCGGCGCGGGCGGCACCGAGGCATGCGACTGGACTTTCATGCTGAGCCGCATGTACCAGAGATGGGCGGAGCGGCACGGATACAAGGTGGAGGTCCTTTCGCAGGAGGAGGCGGAGGGCGGGCTTAAATCCATTAACATGAGGATATCCGGCGACTACGTTTACGGCTACACCAAGGGCGAGGCGGGAGTCCACAGGCTGGTAAGAATCTCCCCGTTCGACGCCAACGCCAGACGGCACACAAGCTTCGCGAGCGTTTACGTTTTTCCTGTGCTTGATGACAGCATAGAGGTGAAGATAGACCCCAAGGATCTGCGCGTGGACACTTTCCGCGCGGGGGGCAAGGGCGGCCAGCACGTGAACAAGACTGACTCCGCGGTGCGCTTCACCCACATTCCCACCGGAATAGTGGTGCAGTGCGAGAGCGAGAGAAGCCAGCTGATGAACCGCGCCACCGCCATGAGCGAGCTTAGGAGCCGTCTGTACGAGTATTACAAGGCCGAGAAAGAGAAGGAGAACCAGAAATTTGCGGCGGAGAAAAAATCCATATCGTTCGGAAGCCAGATACGGAGCTATGTGTTCCAGCCTTACACCATGGTCAAGGATTTGCGCACGCGCCACTCTGTGGGGAACATTCAGGCGGTTATGGACGGCGACATAGACAGTTTCTTGGACTCATATCTTTCTGCCAAATGGAAGGGGCTTCCGCTTGAGGCCGGTGACGATGAGGATGATGCAGGAGAGTAGGACCGCATGAGAAAGCGCTCATGCATGCCGGCGCTGCTTGTCCTTGCGCTGTGCGTGCGCCCGGTTTTTTCAGATACGCTCCCGGAAAACCAGTGGGTTCTGGCCGCACAGGAATTCTCGTTCACGCAGGGCCCGGAGCGCTCCTCCGCGGAGACAGGGCTCGCCTCCCTTATTCCGCAGCTCATTCTGGAGCAGATCTCGTCCGGCTCAGCGCGCCTTACGTCCCGCCAGGAGATGCTTGACAGGCGGCTTAGCGCGCTTCTTACGGAGAGGATATCCCTTTTCCTTCAGCTTTCAAGGCAGATAAAGGCCCGCGACAGCCTGGTGCTCTCGTACCCGGACTCAAGGAAACTGAAAGCCGCCCTGCGTGATGAGAATAAAAAGATTTCTGACATTCAGAAAAAAATAGATGACAACCTTAAGGCCGCGGAGAGGGCGCGGAAAGAATTCCAGGAGGCGGAGGACGGCACCGGTTCCGCTTACGGCCATGGCGGGCGGGATGACAGCGGACGGCGCTCCGCGGAGGAGATATTAGCCGGCTTGTTCTCGGGCCAGAGAGAGCGTGAGATTGAGATGCAGCGGAACGAAAGGGTAACGCTTTACAAGGATGATTTCTCAAGGCTCTTTGAGCCCGGCGAGGAGCAGGCGCTGCAGGGACTGGGGAGCAGGGAATTCGAGAGTGCCGTTGTCTCCGCGGGAATACAGGGGCTCATAACCGGGCAGCTGACCGTGTACGGCGACTATGTGAGCGTCACCGCCTCGCTCTCTGTTTTTCCCGGCTCAGACACCGTGGGCACCATAACTGAGGTGGGCTCCGTAAGCGACGCCGTCTCCATTGCGCACAGCATAGCGCGCTACATGATACCTAAAATCACCAACAGCCGTCCAGTGCATCTGCGCTTTGATGTGGTCCCCGTGGAGTGCCGCAGGACCGCCTCGCTCACCGTGGACGGAATACTCTATCAGTCTGTGCCCGATGACCTGGTGATAGACGCGGGAATACACACAGTGGAGCTCATGTGCCCGGGGTACATGACCCAGACCATAACATATAATTTCGCGGACATGCCGGAATTCCTGGTCCATATCCCGCTTGAGGTTGAGAGGAGCGCGGTGGTGAGCGTGAGCCTTAGGAATCCCGCCGCGGGAAGCCTGTATGCGAACGGATTGTTCCTGGGTGACATAGCGCCCGGAGTGCCGGGAGGATATGTGAGCGTGAACGGAGCGCCCGTGATAGGACAGTTCATCTCCGCCGGAAAAACTGACGCCGGTCCTTTGAGCGCGTTCTTCTATGTGCCCTCAGTGCTGCAGGAGGACGGCGGGAACCTTATGATATCCGTTCGCCCGCAGGACAATGCCAGCGTCATAGACAAAAGGCGCATATGGATGTACAGGGGATATACGGCGCTGGTGCTTTCAGTTCCCGTAACCCTGTTCACCACCGGGCGCTACGTAAGCGCATACAATTCCTACGCCCTTTACGGTCCGTCAGGCTCGCAGGCGCAGGAGCTTTACAACCAGTCCCAGTTCTGGAGCGGCGCGCGTATTGCATCCATAGGGATAACCGCAGCGGCGGGCGCATTCTTCGCTGTTGAGCTGATACGGTACCTGCACGCGGCAAGCTCCGTGCTCCCGGTAAAGGCCAGGACGGCTAAGCCCGGACAGTTTGAGAGCGCCGTGGAGAGGACATACGCGATGGAATTCCCGGAGGAGGAAAATCCCCCGGAAACAGGTGACGGCCCTGAGCATGCGGACACGGATTTATCCGGCGGGAACTCTGATGAAGGCTCCCTCATGCCGCCTGCTGACCAATAAAACATACGGAGAAACAAAATGCCTAAAGCTTCTTTTGCTGAGAGACTTAAATCACTTTTCGGCTCCCATAAAATTCCCGACGATGATTTTTTCGATGATCTTACGGACGCCCTTATAGAGGGCGATGTGGGCGCAAAGAATTCCGTGGAGCTGATTGACATGCTCCGGGAGAAATGCAGGAAGGAGAGGATTTCCGGCGAGGAGCAGATTGTAAGCGCGCTGGAGGAGATGCTCCTGGAATACGTGCGCGTCACCGACTTGAATCCTGAGCCTGGAAAAGTGAACGTGTACCTGCTGCTTGGCGTTAACGGAGTGGGAAAAACCACCAGCGCCGCGAAGCTCTCTGACTTTTACTCAAAGAAAGGCATGGGCGTCATAATGGCCGCGGGAGACACTTTCCGTGCCGCTGCTGTGGACCAGCTGTGCATGCACGGGGACAGGCTCGGAATCCGTGTGGTGAGGCATCAGATGGGAAGCGATCCCGGCGCGGTGATTTTTGACGCGGGCGAGGCGTGCAGGGCAGCGGGAGGCGGGATTGTCATAGCCGACACCGCGGGAAGGCTCCACAACAAGGAGAACCTTGTGAACGAGCTTAAGAAAATAGACCGCGTGGCAGGAAGCAGGGCGGACACCGGCTGCTACAGAAAGATTCTGGTGGTGGACGCGACCACCGGGCAGAACGCCGTGCGTCAGGCGGAGGTGTTCAACGAGGCTGTGGGCGTGGATGCCGTAATCCTTACCAAGTATGACTCCACCGCAAAAGGCGGGGAGGTTATAGCCATCGGAAAGGAGCTGGGCATTCCCGTGGCGTTCGTCTGCACGGGCGAGGGCTACACGGACATAGCGCCCATGGACGCGTCACGGTACGTTAAGGATTTCCTGGGCATATAGCGGAATGGACATACAGACCCTGATCCTGTATTTTTATCTTCTTCTCCCTGTGCTGACCCCGGCCCAGGACTGGCTACGCTCCATGCTGGAATGGGAGCCGTTCGCGCGGCCTGGCGTGGTAAGAATTCAGGATGATGTCAGAGGCTATGCCGCGGTCATGCGGGCAAATGATTCAGAGGCCAGTGACGCAGGCATTCCCCTTCCCTCAAGCCTTGATGGCGTTCCGTATGATTTAAGCGGCGAGTTTTTTCAGGATGACTTCCACGAGTCCAATGACGGCGGGATGCCACGGATGGAGGAGGACGGGTCATATTCCGTTCCCGAGACCCAGTTCAGGGACAGCATGAGCCGCCTTGTTCTGTTCGAGCGAGGCGAGGAGCAGCTCTCCGTCTCATCGATTTCCCGCGACAGAAGCCGCGTGGTGAGCGTCAACGCGGACACCGTATCATGCACTTACTACGATTCATTATGGCGGCCGCAGAAAAAAATAGTCATGCGGAACGCACGCTCTCTGAGCGGGTCCGAGGTGCTGAGCCGCACAGTGTACGATTACGGCGGTGATGATTCCGTCTCTGGAAAACCTGTCTCAGTCCTGGAGGAATTCTTTCCCCAGAAAAAACTGACCGAGACTTTCTATGACGGGCGCGGATATCCGCTTAAAGTCATGGAGTACAGGACAGATACGGCTTCCGAGGGGCAGGATGAGGTGAGCGGGCGCGCTCTTGTCAGGACCACGGAGCGATCGTATGACGGCGAGGGAAGGCTCCTTTCCGAAGATGAGGTCTCATATTCCGAGAGACCTGATCCTGTCCGCAAAGGGAGGACGGTCCCGGTGCGGCTTTCGCGCAGGAACGAATACACGTACACGGAATTCTCCTCCGTGCCGGACCTGAGGTTCTACGAGAACGGCATGCTCAGGCTCACTGACGAGCATCTTTCTGCTGACTCGTACATAGAGACGCTGTACTTTGACAATGACTACCGCGTGCGTGTAAAATATGAGCGTGGCAGAAAAGTGAGCGAGATAGTTTATTCTGGAGATGATGAGATTTCGAGGCGGGAATTTGAGTAGCGGAATAAAATGGATTTACTTTGTTTCAAAAAGGCTGAGCGCTGTTGACCGCAGGGGAAGGTCCGCGGTCACGTCCAGGCTGGCGTCCTTGGGCGTCTGCTTCGGTGTGATGGCGCTCATAGTCGTCATGAGCGTTATGAACGGTTTCCAGATGGAATTCATAGACGCCATAATGGAGATAAGCTCCGCGCACATACGTGTGGAGAACCTTCCGCCTGAGCAGGATTCTGATTTCATAGCATGGTGCGGCGGCGACAGGTCTGTGGTGGCCGTGAGCCCTTTCTACGAGGCGCAGGCGCTTCTTGTAGGCAATGCCGGAAGGCAGTGCGCGGCGGTCATACGGGCGGTCCCTTCCGACATACGCTCCCTGGACAAAGGCTTCTCCCGCGAGGCAAGGATTGTTTACGGCTCCTTTGACCTGGAGGATGAGGGGAGCATGGTCCTGGGAAGCGCGCTGGCGAGCTCACTGGGACTTCGGCCCGGCTCCAGGGTGAACGCGCTTGCGTTGAGCGGCTCAAGCGACGTGGCGCTGCTTTCGCAGAACAGGGTGTTCACGGCGCAGGGGATTTTCCACTCCGGCTATCAGGAGATAAATTCAGCGTATGCGTTCATAAATCTTAGCGCCGGCGAGAGGAATTTCGGCTCGGGCGCAAGAAAAGTGTATGCCGTTAAGCTCAGGGACTCATCGCACGACTCATCAGCGCAGGCCCGGATCAGGCAGGCTTTTCCCTCCGCGGACGTAACCAGCTGGCGTGAATACAACAGGAGCTTTTTCGGGGCTCTGCGTGTGGAGAAGAACATGCTCATGCTTCTGGTCCTTCTGATTTTTGTGGTGGTCGCCATAAACATCTACAACGCCATGCGCCGCCTTGTGTTCGAGCGCAGGGAGGAGATCGCTGTGCTGAGCGCGCTGGGCGGCACCAGAAGCCAGGTCAAATATGTTTTTGTGATGCAGGGGCTGAGGACGGGGCTTTTGGGAGCGATTCCGGGTCTTGCCCTGGGACTTCTTGTGAGCGTGAACATGGGCACGGTATTCTCCTTTGTCTCACGGATGCAGTATTATGCGGAGCGTCTCTTCGTCTCTGTCTTTAATCCCGATGCCGTGTCATACATAGCGGAGAATCCCATGTACGCCGTCTACGCTGAAATACCGGCGCGCGTTTTCCTGGGTGAGACCATGGTGATTTTTTTCTTCGGCGTCCTCTCCGCCCTGCTGGCATCTTATTTTGCCAGCCGATATGTTCTTAAATTCACTGTTTCGGAGGTGCTTAGAAATGAATAGCCCTGACTGCGATAAAAACATTCTGGAGGTCCGCGGCCTGAGCAAGACCTATGCCACCAGCAGCGAGACGCTTACCATATTGAGCGGCCTGGACATGGATGTGAGTGCCGGCACATCCTGCGTCATAGTGGGGAAGAGCGGCAGCGGAAAATCCACGCTGCTGAACATAATAGGCGGCCTTGACACCGCAAGCTCCGGCTCCGTTACGGTGGACGGCGCCCTCATAAGCTCCAAGACGGAGGACGAGCTCACTGAATTCCGCAGGCACGTTCTGGGACTGGTGTTCCAGTTCCATTATCTTCTGAAGGATTTCACCGCGCTTGAGAACGTTTATCTTCCGGCTTACATGGCGGGTATGGAGAAGAAAGCCGCGGTGGAGAAGGCTCGCTCTCTCCTTGACGACGTGGGGCTTTCTGACAGGGCCTCACATCTTCCGTCGCAGCTTTCAGGCGGAGAGCGGCAGCGTGTGGCGGTGGCACGCTCCTTGGTGAACGACCCTAGGCTCATACTCGCCGACGAGCCCACCGGTAACCTGGACCCGCAGAACGCCGAGACCGTGGGAGAGCTTCTTTTCTCCATGGCGGAGCGCTATGACAAGACTCTCATACTTGTTACGCACGACATGAATCTGGCCGCGCGCGGCAAGGTAAGATATTTCATCAGGGGCGGGAAGCTTGAGCCTTTCACGGGGGAGCTCTCATGACGTTTCGCTCCAGCGTGCTGTATGCCTCCAGGCTCATTTTCCCAAGGTCATCAGGCCCGGAGCTGTCGCAGAGCCACGGAAGGAAGAGCCTCATGGGAGCGCTTGCGTGCATAGGCATAAGCCTTGTTCCTCTGGTGGCGGTGCTAGTGATAAGCGAGGGGATGATACAGGGAATAACAGGACGGATTATCCGCCTCTCATCGCAGGACCTTCAGGTGTATGTGGACGCGAATTCTCCTTATGCCGCAAGCGAGGAGAATCTCCTGCGGCTTTCAGGGAGCCTCTCGGAAGTGCGGGGCGTCACGGGCGCGTATCCTGAGATTATGGGCTCAGCTCTTGCTGTGGGAGAAGGCTACCGCTCCGGCGCGAACGTGCGCGCAGTCCTTCCTGACATTTTCTCCTCCAACGACGGCTTCTCCTCATTGTTCTCCGTGGTTGAGGGGGAGACGGACCTTTCAGCCGCGGGAAATGCCGTCATAGGTCAGAAAATAGCGGAGCTCCTTTCGCTTCATGCGGGCGACAGCCTCATGCTGGTGACAGTGCGTAAGACAGGCGGCAGGACGTACGCTCCCAAAGTCTCCAGGTTCACCGTGAGAGGCATAGTCTCATGCGGGTACCAGGAGCTTGACGCGCTGAGCGTTTTCATTCCTCTGGAGGCGGGTTTCACTTCCCTGGACAAATCAAGCTCCGAGCATCTTATAGGCATCACCACCGACAGGACTTTCTCCCCGGAATTGCATCAGATACGGCTTAATGTGCAGGACCACCTTCTCTCTCTGAATGACGGCGGGGCGGTCTACGGCGCGTGGGTCTCCTCATGGCAGGAGATAAACGTGTCGCAGTTCGAGAATTTCTCGTCCACGCGCATACTGCTTCTTCTGATTATGATTCTGATAGTGCTTGTGGCCAGCGTGAACATAAGCTCCGCGCTTGTGATGCTTGTGATGGAGAGGCGCAGGGAGATAGCGATTCTTAAGAGCGTGGGCGCTACTCCCGGCGGAATAATGGCGTCGTTCCTGATGGCGGGCTTCGTGTGCGGCCTCGGAGGCGTGCTCCTGGGGCTTCCCGCGGGACTTCTGGTCTCGGTGAACATAAACCAGGTCATCTCATGTATGGAGAGCATCGTGAATCTGGGAGGCAGATTCGCCTACATGCTCGTGAACGGCAGCGGCGACGGTTTCAGCGCGGTCCACATCCTTTCCCCGGAATTTTATCTTCAGGAGATACCGGTTTCAATTCCATTTAAAGAATTATTCATTATTGTTCTTATGACGCTTTTCCTTTCGCTCGCCATGTCCGCCATCCCCGCTGTCAGCGCCGGCAAAGAAAAGCCGCTGGATACTTTGCGTAAGATGTAAAACGTGATACAATAGTCACAGGTGATTTTTTATGGAATGCGATTTTTGCCACGAACGAGAGGCGGCGATTTTTTTAGAGCAGGTGAGCGCTAACGGACAGAAACGTAAGATAAGCATATGCATGGAATGTGCCATAGAGCGCGGCATAAGCCCTGACCCCAAAAGCATAGAATCCTCCATCGGCTCTCTTTTTAAGGAGCTCTCAGAGGCGTCCAGAAAAATACAGGCGCTTAATAGCAGGATGTGCCCAGTGTGCGGAATGAGCGCCGGGCAGATTAAGAAATCTGGCGTCACAGGCTGCCCGGAGTGCTACTCCATATTCAAGGCCGACATAAAGGATTTTCTGGAGCGTCACGGCAGGAAGGTGGCGTACTCCGGCTCCATGCCAGCGCGCCTCGCGTCATTCCATTCCGTGCTGAACGACCGCATTGTGCTGCAGAACAAGCTGGATGACGCGGTGGCAAAGGAGGATTACGAGAAGGCCGCCATGTACCGCGACTATCTGCGCGCGCTGGAGAGAAATCCGGTGGCGAACGGCGAAGACGAGGAACTTGCGTAGAATGAGAAAGCAGCAGATGCACGGAGCGGACTCCTGGTACTCGGCGGGCGGCGCTGAATGTGACGTGGTTCTGTCCACCCGTGTACGTCTGGCCCGTAACCTTGCGAATTTTCCTTTCCCCGCCAAGCTCAGGGAATCCGACGGAGAGCGGATACAGTCCATAGTCACTGACGCGTTCAATCATCTGGAGGACGCAGGCTCATATCACATTTCGTCCCTGGACGGCGTGAACCCGCTTGCAATCAGGATTTTCCAGGAGAGAGGGCTCCTTAAACCTGATTACTCTGAAAAAGAGTGCGGGATAGTGCTGTGCAATGACGGAAAAATCTCATGCACCATAAACACCCAGGATCATATACGCATAGCATCGTTCTCACCGGGCTTTGACTTTGACTCGGCGTTCTCCCGGGCGCATGAAGTGGACGAGGGGCTGCAGAGAAGTATTCAGTTTGCCGCAAGCTATGACTTCGGATACCTTACGTCTTCCGTCATGGACTGCGGCTCCGGGCTTAAGCTTTCCGTCCGCGTGCATTTGCCGGCGCTCTCTCTTCTGGGCCGCATCGCCTCCATATCAGGGGAGCTTTGCGCCAAAGGGCTGGGTTTCTCCGCATCCTACGGCTCAGGCAGCCAGGGCTCGTCCCTGGGGGCGTTCTACCAGCTGTACTCCATGAACAGCACGTCAGGCACGGAATTCGACCAGGTGGCCACTCTGGCCGGCGCGTGCAAGAAACTGGTTGAGGCGGAGCGTGCGGCGCGGGATGAGTGCATGAAAAACAGGCTGTCGGAGGTGCGGAACATCATGTACCGCTCGGTGGCGCTCGCAAGGTACAGCATGTTCGTGCCGCTCAGGGAGTCCATAGAGCTCATCAGCGGCGTTAAATTCGGAAAGGAGATGGGCTTTCTTGCGGGAATAGAGGACAGCACCATTCACGGGCTTCTGTACAACGTGCAGGAGGCGCATCTTGAGTATATGCGCAAAAGCGGGGACTTTAAGTTCGAGAAGGACATAGCCTCCGACGACGCCAAGAAAATCGAGCGTCTGCGCGCCCTGATTCTGCAGGAAAATTTTGAGGATATAGTTCTTTCTGTTTAGGAAGACGCAAGGAGTTCTTGATGCTGAATTTTTCTACACGTGTGCAGCGCCTCATGCTTGTTCTGGGACCAGACGAGGCCTATAAGCTGGGCTCCAAAGTCCTGGAGCCTGAGCACATAATGCTGGCGCTTTTAAAGTCCGGGGACGGGCTTGGATATCTTACGCTTAAGATGCTGCGCGTGAACGTCCTTGCGCTGCAGCTGGAGATTGAGCAGGGGATGCCCAGCAGGGCGCCCGGAACGGATTTCCTGGACCTGCCGCAGTCACCGCGTCTTCAGGCGCTCATGGACGCGGCCGCATCCGAGGCCAAGATGATGCGCAGGGATTACGTGGGCACAGAGCACATTCTTCTTTCCGCCATCCGCGAGGAGCAGTCCATAACGAATTTATTTTTCCGCAGGGCCGGAATATCGTTCGACCGCGTTAAATTCGCCGTGCTTGAGGTGGAGAGGAAGATACCCTCGTCCGCCAAACTTGACAGTGCGGGGCCGTACAGGCGTTTCACCCCGCAGCAGCTGGGCTCATCTCCGGT
Organism: Treponema sp.; assembly: GCA_022510925.1. Lineage (GTDB taxonomy): Bacteria > Spirochaetota > Spirochaetia > Treponematales > Treponemataceae > Treponema_D. The sequence goes on along the minus strand of JAFLSO010000010.1, from coordinate 15,321 downwards.
CATGTCGGACGGCAGGGGCGAGCGCAGGGGTGCGGTCAAAAACACCATGCTCTCTCAGTTCAGCCGCGACCTTACGGCGATAGCGTATGAGGGAGAGATGGATCCTGTGGTAGGGCGCTCCCAGGAGATACAGCGCGTGATTCAGGTTCTGAGCCGCCGCACCAAGAACAATCCCGTCCTGGTGGGTGAGCCCGGCACTGGCAAGACCGCCATTGTGGAGGGGCTTGCGCAGCGCATCGCCAAGGGTGATGTTCCGAGGAACCTTCTTAAGAAGCGCGTGCTTTCCCTGGATTTGGCGGCCATGATAGCGGGCACCAAGTACCGCGGCGAATTCGAGGAGCGCATGAAGCGCGTGATGAAAGAAATCAGCGAGAGCGGCGATGTGATTCTTTTCATAGACGAGCTCCACACCATAATAGGCGCGGGCGGTCCTGAGGGCTCCATGGATGCCAGCAACATGATAAAGCCCGCCCTGAGCCGCGGGGAGATGCAGGTGGTGGGCGCCACGACCACAAAAGAATTCCGCAAGTACATGGAGAAAGACTCCGCCCTGGTGCGCCGTTTCCAGATGATAAAGGTGGAGGAGCCCGGAGAGGAGGACACGGAGAGAATCCTCCTGGGGCTAAAAAAGAAGTACGAGGATTTCCATCACGTGGTTTACTCCGATGACGTGATTCCGTCCATAATAAAATTCAGCATGCGCTACATACCTGAGCGTTTCATGCCGGACAAGGCCATTGACATCCTGGACGAGACGGGGGCCGCGAAAAAGATTCAGGAGGAGGACCGTCCCGAGGAATTTGACAGGCTTGAGCAGCAGATAGAGAGCCTTTCGGCGGAGAAAAGCCGTCTGGTGGCGGAGCAGGATTATGAGCATGCCGCCATGGTGCGCGATAAAGTCATGGAGCTGCGCCGCAGGCTGGACGAGGTTGGAAGCTACTGGCGAAGCCTTCAGTCCCCGGAGCGGAAAATAATCACCTCAGATGACGTGCGTGCTGTCGTGAGCCGCATGACAGGCATTCCTGTGACCCAGCTTGACTCTGGAGAGACCGAGCGTCTTCTTCACATGGAGGACGAGCTCCATAAAAAAGTAGTGGGGCAGGATGAGGCCGTGTCCCTTATAAGCGGCGCCGTGCGAAGGAGCAGGGCGGGAGTGTCCAGCCTGCGCCGTCCCATGGGCTCATTCATTTTCCTGGGGCCCACCGGCGTGGGAAAAACACAGCTGGCCAAGGCACTCGCGGAATTCCTTTTTGGCACGGAGGATGCCCTCATACGCGTGGACATGAGCGATTTCATGGAGAAGCAGAACGCGTCCCGTCTGGTGGGAGCGCCCCCGGGATACGTGGGCTATGAGGAGGGCGGAATGCTCACGGAGAAAGTGCGCCAGCGTCCGTATTCAGTCGTTCTTCTGGACGAGATAGAGAAAGCCCACACTGATATATTCAACCTTCTCCTGCAGCTTCTGGAGGAGGGCGAGCTGAGCGACAACCTGGGGCACACTGTAAGTTTCAGGAACTGCGTGATTATAATGACCAGCAATGCGGGCGCCCGGCAGATAACAAGCGAGAGCCGCATGGGATTCTCCGCTCTGGAGGAAGGGCTTCTTCCGTACGAGGATATAAAATCCAGCGCCATGGAGGAGCTTAAGCGCATAATGTCGCCGGAGCTTCTTAATCGCATAGATGACGTGGTGGTGTTCAACGCGCTGACACGCGAGCAGGTGAGCGACATTCTGGACATTCAGCTTCAGGAGCTGAGGGAGCGTCTTATGGAGCAGAACCTGTCACTGGAGCTGAGGCCCGAGGCCCGCGCATATATGATAGACCACGGTTATGAGCCTGCCATGGGCGCGCGTCCTATGAGGCGGCTCATACAGCGGCAGCTTGAGGACAGCATGGCGAATCTTCTGCTCAGCGGAAAGCATTCAGGCGGGGACACCATCGTAATCGAATGCGTGGACGACTCCCTGTGCGTAAAGCTTAAGAAGCGCAGGAAGAGGGCCGCGAGGCTTTCCGTGGAGGACTCATCGTCTAAGGCGCAGGAGAGCGGGTCCCTGGTGCAGATGGAGAGCTGACGCGCTGTGCGAATGCAGAAGGAATTTAAATTAACGTCATAGACTTACAGTGTTTTTAGGAGACTTTTATGGGCGGAATCTTTGGGGTCGCATCTGAGGGCGACTGCTCGCTGGACTTGTTTTTTGGAGTGGACTACCATTCTCACCTGGGCACAAGGCGCGGCGGTCTTGCCGTCCTGGGCGAGAACGGCAAATTCCAGCGCTCCATCCACAACATACAGAATTCCCCGTTCCGGACTAAATTTGAGAGCGACATAGATGAGATGCACGGTCACTTGGGCATAGGATGCATCTCTGACTATGAGCCGCAGCCGCTGCTTGTAAGCTCGCATCTGGGAAGCTTCGCCATAACTACGGTGGGAATTGTCACGAACAAAGAGCAGCTTGTCTCGGAGGTCCTGGAAGGAGGCCACACTCATTTTCTGGAGATGAGCGGCGGAGAGATTAACCAGACTGAGCTCATAGTCACTCTCATAAACCAGAAGAAAACCATACTGGAGGGCATACAGTACGTCCAGCAGAAAATACAGGGCTCCATGACACTCCTCATACTTACCGAGCATGGAATATACTGCGCGCGTGACAGGCTGGGCCGCACGCCGGTCCAGATCGGGCATAAGACGGCCGGGGACGGTACGGAGGCGTATTGCGCGAGCTTTGAGAATTTCGCATACGTGAACCTGGGCTACACGGACTGCCATGAACTTGGCCCCGCAGAGATTGTCCTTCTCACAAGCACAGGCTACACCGTCCTCCAGAAGCCCGGCGACC
>JAFLSO010000010.1:0-12466 GCA_022510925.1 Treponema sp. | reverse complement strand
GAAAATCTGCACGTTCCTGTGGATTTACTACGGCTACCCCACGGCCTCCTATGAGGGCGTGAACGTGGAGTCCATGCGCTACAACTGCGGAAAATACCTGGCCCGGCGCGACAAAGGCTCCGTCTCGCCTGATGAGGTCGCGGGAGTCCCGGACAGCGGGACCGCCCATGCCGTGGGTTACGCGAACGAGAGCGGCATTCCTTTTATGCGTCCGTTCATAAAGTACACACCCACATGGCCGCGCAGTTTCATGCCCACGAATCAGGAGCAGAGGAACCTTATAGCCCACATGAAGCTTATTCCCGTGGAGCCCCTTATCAAAGGCAGGAAGATTCTTCTGATTGATGACTCCATAGTGCGCGGAACCCAGCTACGCGAGACCACGGACTTTCTATACAGGAGCGGCGCTAGGGAGGTTCACATACGGCCCGCATGCCCGCCTCTGGTTTACGGCTGCAAGTATCTGAATTTCAGCCGCTCCAAAAGCGAGATGGACCTTATAACGCGCAGGATCATAAGAAAACTTGAGGGCGGGGATGCGGGCCCTGATACGCTCATGAGGTATTGCGACCCGGACACGCCGCAGTATGAGGCCATGGTTGAGGAAATCAGGAAGGAGCTTAACTTCACCACACTGCGTTTCCACCGGCTGGATGACATGCTGAATTCCACGGGGCTTGATCACTGCAGGCTCTGCACTTACTGCTGGAACGGCCGGGAATAAGCAGTGTTGACACTCGCACGCGCGGGTGATAAATTCTAAGTCCCTTTACGGAGTCAGGAAATGAACAAGGCTATTGAGACTTTACAGGAGCGCGGTTTTTTTAATCAGTGCACGGATTTGGACGGACTTTCATCCCTCATGGACAAAGGCGCGGTGACTTTCTACGTGGGCTGCGACCCTACCGGTGCCAGCCTGCACATAGGCCACATGGTGCCGTTTTTCGCGCTGAGGTGGCTGAGGAGTTTCGGACACACGGGTGTCGCCCTCATAGGCGGCGGAACAGGCAGAATAGGGGATCCCTCCGGCAAGACGGAGATGCGGAAAATGCTTGACTACGCGCAGATAGACGCCAACGTGGAGAGCATAAAGAATCAGCTTGACAAATTCATAGGCTTTGACGGAAAGACAGCGTTCGCCGTGAACAACAAGGACTGGCTTGAGAACGTCAACTACATAGACTTCCTGCGCGACATAGGCTCCTGTTTCAGCGTGAACAAAATGCTCACTTACGAGGAGTACAAGCTGCGCCTGGAGAAAGGTCTGTCGTTCCTGGAGTTTAACTACCAGCTTCTTCAGGCGTATGATTTTTACATGCTTCACCAGAAATACGGCATGAGCCTGCAGATAGGCGGCGCGGATCAGTGGGGGAACATAACGGCGGGCGTGGATTTAATCCGCAGGAAGCTTGGTGGCACCGCGGAGCTTAACGCGCTCCATCAGGTTTACGGCCTCACGTTCCCGCTCATCATGCGCGCTGACGGAAAGAAAATGGGAAAAAGCGAGAAGGGCGCCATTTTCCTGGATCCGGCGCTTACTCCGGTCTTTGAATTCTTCCAGTACTGGAGGAATGTGCCCGATGCGGACGTAAAGAAATTCATGCTGCTGTTTACGTTCCTGCCCGCAGAGGAGATAGATGCCGTATGCTCAGGCGACATAAACGCCGCCAAGGAGCGCCTGGCCTACGAGGTGACGGCGGTCATCCACGGAAAGGCTGAGGCCGACAAGGCGCTCTCCGGGGCCAGGGCTGCGTTCAGCGGTGCAGGCGGCGACAAGAATTCCATGCCCACCGTGGAGCTTCCGTCCGCCAGGTTTGATGAGGGCATAAGCGTGTGCGATCTTTATTTCGAGACCGGGCTGTGCGCCTCAAAGAGCGACGCGCGCAGGCTTATAGAGCAGGGCGGTGCGAGCATAAACGGAGAGCCGGTGAAGGACGTGAAAGCGTGCGTCACTAAGAATGACGCGGACCCTGACGGCGAGTTTGTGGTCAGGGCGGGAAAGAAAAAGATTTGCCGCGTAGTGCCCAGATAGTCCGGGCCGCCTCACTGCGTGGAATTCTTTTTATTCTGATTTTTTTCCCTGCGGTTCTTGAGCCATGCCTTAATTCTCTTCCATAGTTTTTTCAGGAACCTGACCAGACGCATCCACAGGGACGGATTCCTCAGTTTCTCAAGCCTGTGGTAGCCCTCAAGCAGCTCCTCATCGGTGAATTCCTTGCGCTGGTTGTTTTCCTCCAGCTCCATCTCCAGCTGATGCTCCTCGCTGACTTCCTGGCCAAGGACTATGGCGTTTATGTTTTCCCAGCCCAGTGCCTTGGCGGCCTGCAGACGGCGCTCGCCCGCTATAAGCTCATAGTCCGCGTTCAGCGTGATTGGATTCATGAGGCCGTAGTTCTTGAGGCTCGTCTTAAGCTGCTCCAAGTCCCCCAGGTCCTTTCTTACGCGACGCTTTACTTTTATGTCAGAGATTCTCACAAACATCAGGTACCGCCTAATCCAGCAGCCAGTTGCTGAAGTCATCCGCAGCACGGCTTGTATCTGGGCTTAAGATATTATCGTCATCCGTTCCCGGATTTTTCTCGGAGGAGGGCACGTCATAGTTAAGGAAGTCCAGGTTCACTGTAAGCGCGGAGCTCTCGGACGGCAGGCTGAATTTATAGCCCGTCTGCTGATGCGCCCTCTGCAGTCTCCAGTATCCCAGTGTGTTGCCGGCGGCGCCGTTCGTGTGCTTCTCGCATGGCTCTGTGGGCTCCGTGCCGGGAAAGTAATACGCCGTGATTTTGTGGTTTCCGCATTCAGGGGTGAGCAGGTCTCCGCTCGATGAGCATACCTCAAGCTCTATGAGACCCTCCGGCGTTTCCGGGAGGAAAGGCTTGTACTCCTTGTCCTTGTTCGCCTCGTACATGAAGTCTCCCCACGCCACGCCCGCGAGCGTTGAGCCTGTTATCCTGAGGCCCAGCGACTGTCCGGGCCTGTCAAATCCGAACCAGAATGCCGCGGTGTAGTACGGCGTGAAGCCCACTGTCCATGCGTCCGCCCAGTTCTGCGTGGTTCCGGTTTTTCCCGCGGCGGGCATGGTGAATGTCTTTCCGTCCTGGTCCGTGAACCTGAATTTATATTTCCCTGAACCCCTCACTTTGCTCGTACCTAAAAGCCAGCCTGTGGAATCCCAGCTTGTGCCGTACAGCAGCGTTCCCGTGTCAACAGTGCGCTTAAGAAGCTCCTGCATTATGAACGCGGTCTCCTCCGAGATTATCTGTGCTCTGGCGCCTTTTGCCTTCTGCGCGTCACGCACGTCTTTCTCGGGGTTAAGGATGATGTTTCCGTTCCTGTCCTCCACATTGCGTATGGCTATGGGAACGACCTCTTTCCCGTTGTTCGCGAAAGTGCTGAACGCCTTGGCAAGCTCTATGGGACGCACGGAGCATACGCCCAGTCCCAGAGGGTACACAGGCTCAAAGTGCCGCTCCGCCAGCTCGTCCTGCGGTATGCCCAGAAGGGAAGCCGAGCGCTGTATGGCGGCGCTGAATCCTATGCCGTCAAGGACTTTAAGCGACGGCACGTTCATGGAGTGGGCCAGCGCGTACCACAACTGGACATCGCCCTCCCACTGGCCCTTGAAGTTCTGCGGGATGTACGGCGAGCCGTCCTCCTTATGGAACACCACGGGCGTGTCGCTTATGGTGCTTGTCATGGTGAAATTCTTTCCGTCTATGGCGGCGGAGTAATAGAGCGGCTTGAACGTGGAGCCAGGCTGAAGCCTCGCCTGCACCGCGCGTATGAACTGGTTCTCGCTTGAGTACTGTGAGCCGCCCACAAGCGCGTCTATGTAGCCTGTGCTGTTCTCTATGGCTATCATGGTGCCCTCTATGACGGTGCGCTCTGCGTTCTGCTTAAGCTTCACGTTGCTTTTGTTCACCACCTCTGTCTTAAGCGTGTCCATTCCGCCCAGCATGGCCAGGACGTCTATTATGGGATTTATGGTGGATGTGAATTCGTTCTTGGATATGCTTTCCGAGCGCTGCTCGCTTACTTTTAGGCTGGGCAGGTTGAACATAAGGCTCAGAAGCTCGCTCATGGGAACGTAAGTTTTAAAGTCTCCGCGCTCCCTGTCGCTCATCGTTCTTTTGTACAGGATGTTCGCCGCGTTTATGTAGTCGGTCATTATCTCCTGCGCGGCTTTCTGGTGGGAGAGGTTCACAGTGGTGTTCACCGTGAATCCTCCTGTGTAAATGTCCACCTTGCCGTAGAACATGTCGGTGAGCGTCCTTCTCACGTACTCGCTGAACCACGGTGCCTCGTCCTCCCGCATGTCGTATGCGGATGAATTCGTCCGCGTGTAGTCGAACTCCGCCCAGTAGTCGTCGAAGCTGGAGTCCGCCTGCCCGCGCGTTATGTAGCCGCTGCTGACCATGGCGCTGAGCACCGCCGCCTGCCTGTCCTTGGCGCGGTTAGGATGCTCGAACGGATTGTACCATGCCGGGTTTGACAGCTGTATCACAAGTATGGCGGCCTCGGCGGGCGTAATCTCCGTGGCGGGATGCCCGAAGTAATATTTGCTGGCAGCGTTCACGCCGTAAGTCCCGCCTCCGAAGTATATGCGGTTAAGGTACAGCTCCAGAATCTCATCCTTTGAGTAGCGTCTCTCCATCTGCACGGCCCACCAGAGCTCCTGGAGTTTCCTGCGGTAGGAGTAATCCTGCCTGTCGCAGTAAAGGGTTCCCGCAATCTGCTGCGTGAGCGTGGAGCCGCCGCCGAGCTGCCTGCCGGTGAGCTTTCCCACCACGGCGCGCAGAATCGCCTTAAGGGTGTAGCCGTGATGCTTGTAGAATGACCTGTCCTCGCGTGTCACAAGGGCGTCGAGCATATGCTGAGGAAGCTTTGCTATGGCTATTATCTCCCTTTTCTCATCGCTTGCGAATTCAGTTATGAGCTCGCCGTTTATGTCAAGGAGACGCGTGGGGAGCGCCGTGTCAAAATCCGTGAAATTCTCTATGTTCTGTGTGTTGACGGTTTGCGCCAGTCCCCTGCCCAGAAGCGCGCCGAACAAAATGGCGCTGAGCAGAAGCAGTGCTGCGAGTATGAGCGGCCAAACCTTCTTGTTTTCCATGTCTATAATTTATAAGAATTTAGGGCCATGTGTCAATTCTATGCGCGGCGGGCGGACAGGGCTCTTTCCCGGAATGAATTTAAAAAAAAAGAAGGGCTGCTCACGAATGAATCAGCCCCCATGCCCATCAGGCACTACCTGACGCCCAATGGGTGGGAGGGGATAAAATTGGACGTCAGGTATTTTATATATCGACCGGGCGTGCGGAAATCTTGAGCGTTTTTTTTAGAAATGGTCAGTCATCCTCTGTTACGGACGCGTCTATGCTCACCGAGACGTTGTAGTTTCTTCCGTTTACGGCCGTTATGCTCCGTACCACCTCATAATCGCCTATCCTGAATCGCAGGACATGCTCTCCCGGCGTAACCGTGAGCGTGAGCCTTGTGTCGTCCAGCTCCTCGCCGTCGAACAGAATCTCGGTTCCCGCAGGGGCCGAAACGCTCACCATGGGCGCTATGTCACGCAGCTGTATCCGCAGCATGGTGGACTGCGCCTGGCTTATGGTGACGGTGCGGAACTCGTCCCTGTAGAAGTCGCTCACAAGGCTTATGTCATGGCTTCCTGTGGAGAGCAGTATGCCGTCCGACAGGTCCGTGTTCTTTCCGTCTATGAAAGTCGTGTAGCTTTGCAGCTCGGTGCCATCGGGCGGTACCACGTCAAGCTCCAGCCTGCCTTTGTCTATGAGTATGGGGCGTGCCGAGATTTCTAATTTAGCGTTCATCAGGTCATCGCTGGTGCCTTTCATTGCAAGCTGCAGCCGCAGGAAAAACATGCCGTTCTCAGGTGCGGGCGCGTCACTTAAGTAGCGCGTGTAGGCGCTTTTCTTTATGTTGTTGGGGGAGGTGAGGGGAATCTGAAGCGTAAGGCTCAGCGACGGGCCGAACGTGCCCACCTCTGCCCGGTTCCCGGAGTAGTTGATTTTGTTTTCGGCGGGAACGGGCGTTATGCCGCTGTACAGCGACCATGCCACTGAGCCGCGCCAGTCCGCCACTGACTGCGGAACCTTGAATGACACCTCTATGCCCTCCACGTAAGTCGCGTCCTCAGGGAGCCTGAGCGCTATGGAGTCGTTTATGCCCGCGGTCACGGAGCTTTGGGAGCCGTCCTGTGAGACATCAAGGATCCTCAGCGCATGGACCCTGAAATCCTCTGCGGAAAGTTTTCCTGCCATGGAAAGAGCAAGCGCGGTGAGAAAATATTTTAGGCATGGGCCCCTGTGAGCGAATAGCATGGAAAATATTCTACTATACAATTTTGATATTTGCAATTATTATTTGCTGATGTCCAGTAATCCGCGCGGATTCTGCGCCTGTCCGCCGGGATTCCGTATCTCAAAGTGCAGGTGTGGTCCTGTGGTGAGCCCCGTAAGTCCCACAGTGCCTATTTTCTGCCCCGCGGACACCATCTCCCCGTCCTTAACCAGTATCTCGTCCAGATGGGCGTATATGCTCGTGGCCCCGTTCCCGTGCAGTATGCGGACGCAGTTCCCGTAGGTGGCGTCCATCCTGAGTATCTCTGCGACCGTTCCGTTCCTGCATGAGAACACCGGGCTTCCGAGCGGGGCCGCCATGTCAAGCCCGTGATGCATGAGCCATCTTCCGCTTATGGGACTGACACGCATGCCGAAGTCCGACGTGAGGACCGACTTCTCCAGAGGCAGGACCATCCTGGGCGTGAGGAAGAACGCGCGCAGGGTGCCGCTCAGCATCTCTCCCGGAAGAAAATAGAATTCCCTGCCGTTTATTCTGTGCGCCGGATACTCTCCTTCCGCGATTCTTCCTGAATTCTCTTTTGCAAGCAGAATCTCCAGTGCCGTGTCAGGCCTCAGGGGAATGTAGAGGCCTTTAAGAGTGGGAAGAATCAGTGTTTTGCCCGCGAGTGATTCCGTGCTCTCGGATATGCCGTTCAGCGTGGCTATGGTGTCATAGGGGACCGAGCACCGGGATGCCACGGTGAACACGGAGTCGTCCTCACCGGCTGTGTACGAGAAATACTCCGGCTGCGGGGTTTTGCCTGCGACCCGCGCCTTGCTGCCTTCCTCTACAGAGGTCTGGTACTGCGAGAATATTATGTCGCCCGAGCGCAGGCTTCTGATGACGGGATAGCCCTGCGCCCCCGACAAAATCCTGTGGCACGAAAGAAAGACGCAGAGCGCGAGCGCGGCCTTACCTCTCAAGTTTTCTTGCTCCCATGGAGATGAGCGCGCACAGCACAGCGGCCGTCAGCAGGCATATGGGAGCCAGAATGCGCCTCTGGTGGAGGACAAGGACCACGCATCCGCATATACCCGCCGCCATGACAAGTATCCTTGTGAGCCTCAGAAAGAACGTCCTTTTCCCCAGAATGCGGCACCTCTTGTACAGGAGGCATGCCGCCGCCGCTGTTATTACGGCCAGTGCCGCCCATGTGTATGAAGCCGGATGCGCCGTGGCCCACTTCCATAACGGGAATACTATGCAGAATCCCGCTGCCGCGCACGCCAGGATGCCCAGCAGTATTTTTGCCGCGCTTATAAGGAACTGTCTCATAATTAACAGAATATAGCAGAAAAACTGAATAAAAAAAAGAGCCGCCTCAGAGACGGCCCTTAAATCCGGGGATGTCCGGATTATTCCTCTGCGATAGCGCCCGCAGGACAGGCGGATGCGCATGCGCCGCAGCTGACGCATTTGTCCGCCGCAATCTCGCGCTTGTCGCCCACCTCGCTTATTGCCTCAGAAGGGCACTCGCTCTCGCACGCGCCGCAGTTGATGCACTCGCTTGAAATTTTGTAAGCCATTGCATACCTCCCTAATCATTTGTTCGTATAGAATAAATATAGTACGTTACCGCCTAAAAATCAACTGATTTTTTAATGCGATGGGCGCGCGGTCCTGGACTCATATCCCGCTTAGCTCAATCATGACAGGGCAGTGGTCGCTTCCCGTCACGTCCTTAAGTATCACGCTGTCTGTGACCCTGTCCCTGAGCGCGTCGTTCACGCACATATAGTCTATGCGCCACCCTATGTCCCTCTCCCGCGCGCGCTGCCTGTAGCTCCACCATGTGTACTGCCCCGCGTCCTTGCAGAACATCCTGAATGTGTCGGTGTAGCCGTGGCCGGTGAAGAAAGTCATCCACTCGCGCTCCTCAGGCAGATAGCCCGCGTTCCCCTCGTTGGCCTTGGGGTTTGCCAGGTCAATGGCTGTGTGCGCTATGTTGTAGTCTCCGCAGAGCACTATTCCGTACCCTTCCTGCACCAGAGAGTCGCACCTCTTTTTGATGGCGTCGCAGAATCTGAGCTTGTAGTCCAGCCGCGCGCCCTTGTCCTGGCTGTTGGGGAAATATGCCGATATGACCGCGAGGTTCCCGTAGAACGCTATGGTGGTTCTCCCCTCGTCGTCAAACTCCTCCACGCCCAGCGTCTCCGTCCTGTCAGGCTTTGTAAGCGAGTAGATTGCGGTCCCCGAGTATCCGGGCTTTTTTGCCGATGAGAAATACGAGCTGTATGACGTTGTGCATTCTGCTTTTTTCTCCGCGGCCCCGGTAACTGACGCGAAAAGGGGTGCGTCCTCCGCGGATGAGGCGGCCTCCTGGTTTTTCCCGGGAAAAAGGAGATCATCAGAAAGCTGCGCGGGGCTCGCCTTTGTCTCCTGTATGCACACCACGTCCGCGCCTGTTTTCAGAAGCCAGTCCACGAATCCTTTTTTCTCCACCGCACGGATTCCGTTTACGTTCCATGAGATAATCTTCATGCGGTAACTGTAGCACATCGCGTGACGTTATGCTAGAATGCCCGCATGGAAAAACACGGATTGGTTAGAATCATAGACCAGACCCTGCTCTCCCAGACCGCCACTGAGGAGCAGGTGAGGGAATTCTGCGAGGAGGCGAGGCCTTACGGTTTCGCGTCAGTGTGCGTTAATCCTGTATTCGTTCCTGTTGCGGAAAAAATTCTCTCAGGTAGCGGAACGGCGGTCTGTACGGTCATAGATTTCCCCCTGGGAGCGGGCGGCACCGCGTGCAAGATATCACAGGCTTTGGGCGCGCTGGACGCAGGTGCCCGTGAGCTGGATTTTGTGGTGGAGCTGGCGCTTGTGAAATCGCATGAGTGGGACCGTCTTACCCACGGGCTCATGTCCGTCACGGAGGCGGTAAAGAAGAGGGACGGCGATGCCGTGACAAAGCTTATCATAGAGACGTGCCTTCTCACGGACGAGGAGAAGACAAAAGCCTGCCTGTGCGCCAGGGATTCCGGATTCGATTATGTGAAGACATCCACAGGATTCGCGGGCGGCGGGGCCACGGAGCATGACGTGAGGCTCATGAGGGCCGCGGTGGGGGAGAGCATGGGCGTAAAGGCCAGCGGGGGAATACATACCGCGGACGAGGCATGGGCCATGGTTAAGGCGGGCGCGTCAAGGATAGGGGCGTCGGCAGGGGTTGCCATAGCCCGTGAGCTTTGCATCACTCCTTAGCGTGCCAGCGCATGATGTTTCCGCTCAGCGTGAATCCTATTCTTCCCGCGTCATGCATGCAGGAGAGATATGAGCGCAGCGTGTAGCCTATCAGCACATACTGGCTCAGCCCCAGCTCTATGCCCGCGAAGTCCGCTATCTCTTTAAGAAGCTCGTCCACGGTGCGGGGCTTTTCCCTGAGCAGCCGTATGATGATGAATTCCATCTCCCGCGTTATCATTACGTTAAGCTCCGCGATGGCGTTTATGTTCTCGCCTGTGTAAATGTCGCCGTGGGAGGGAACGTAGAAGTCCGCACGGGAGCATGTTATTCTCTCCACGGACTCCCTGAATTTCTCGGGATCCTGCATGAACGGAATCCAGTATCGCTTTATCATGGATGCGCCGAAAAACGCGTCCGCCATGAAGAATGTCCTTGTATCTGAGTCCCTCTCCCTTGCCAGAATGCCGGTCTGTCCGTAGAAATGGCCGGGCAGGGGAACAGGCTCCAGTACAACCTCCCCCAGATTTATCTCCGAGGAGTATGATATGTCCGCGCGGACAGGCTCCGCGTTCTCAAAGGAGAGAGAGCGTATATCCGCGAAACTTTTTCCGCCCCAGTACATGTCGCCCATTATGCCGGGGCATTCCATTATGTGGCTGTCGTATTCTGGCGCCCACACTGTGCAGCCCGTGCTCGCCTTTATGTGAGCGCTCCCGCCGCAGTGGTCCGTGTGCGCATGAGTGCACAGGATGCCCAGTATCTTTCTGCCGGGAAAAAGCTCCTCCGCGCTCCGGGCCAAAGCCCTTCCGTCCTCCGCGCAGGAGCCTGAGTCTATGAGGTATATTCCGCCGCCGGCGTTTATGACGCCGGCATTGGTGCTGTGAAGGAAGACTCCCACGTGCTCGCTTAGCTTTCTGAACGTCTCGCAGGAAATCGCCATCAGGCTCTGCCTTAGTCCAGCTTGGCCGCGGTTATGGATTTCACGGTGAAGTTGTACTTATGCTCGTTGATGGTGAACTCACGGGTCTCCCCCTCCTTGGCGTCAAGGAGAGCGTTGCCTAGGGGCGACATATAGGATATGATGCCCTGCTCGGCGTTGGACTCCCATGGTCCCAGGATAGTGAGGATCTCCTCCTTGTTCTCCAGATTGTTCTGAAGTGTGACCGTGGTGCCGAACGATACCACTGACGTGGTGACCGTGGTCTGGTCGAATATGACGGCGCGCGAGATCTCCTCCTTAAGGCGTCCGAACTGCTCGTTGAGCCTGTGCTGGCGCTCCTTGGCGGCCTGATACTCCGCGTTCTCCTTAAGGTCTCCTTTCTCGCGGGCCTCGCTCACTTCCTTGGCTATCTGCACCAGCTGCACTTTCTCCAGGTCCTCCGCGAGCGCCTTCTTTTCCTCCAGCTTCTTGGCGGTAACGATAAGGCCTTTGGGAGCCTCCTGCTTGATCTCCGCCTCCTGGAATTTAAAGTCGGGATATTTGCCCAGAATGCCGTTCCTGAGCTGCGCCTTGTAGGACGAGTCCAGCTCCCTTACGTCATTTATCATGGTGTACATTCTGGTGATGGTGTCCCTGTCGTTGGCCAGCATGAAGTCCAGCATGGTGTTCTTCTGACCGCCGTCCGTCTTGTTCGCGAAAAGGAGCGTGGTGGCGGCCTTTATGGTCTTCTTGTTGTCCACTGTGTTGACGTGGCTGTTAATCTCGCGCCAGCACAGCGCTATTATGTTCACCAGCGTGACAAGCTGGCGCTCCTCGCTTATGCCCGCCTTGGGGAACCACGGCTCACCGCGGCACTCCCTGAAGAAGAACACCGCCGCGTCCCTGTAGTTGCGGTACTCAGTGAAGGCGTCCTGCACCAGACGGACCACTTTGTCCTCGTGTCCGGCAGCCACCAGGTCGTCCAGGAGCCTTTTGTCCAGCACCGTGGGGAAAAGCCTCACGTACTGCGCGTCCCAGTCAGAGAGCTGGTTGCGGACGTTCTTTATGAACATCTCCTGAAGATTGGTCTCCTTGGGGTCCTTGAGCCTTACGTACATCTCCCTGGGATTCTCAACCTCCCTGTAGAGCCCCTCGAAAGTGATTTTGTCGGGCAGGGAGAAGCTCGGGATGCTCTGCGCTATGCTCTGCACCACCAGATATGACGCCATCACCTGCTCGTTTACGCTGGTGAAAGATTTCAGGTAGCTTGTGAAATATGAGAACATATCCGTGAAAAGCTCATCGTTCTTGTCTGTGCTGTCGTTCTGCACGAACCTCATCAGTATGGCCAGGCGCTTGAAGAAGTCTTTCTCCGCCTTGAATTCGTTCGCCAGACGCTCCTCCATGCTTATCTCGCGGTCGCGCACGGTGTAAAGGCTTATGTCGTTGGGATTCACGCCGAATGTGGAGTCGTTTGCCAGGATGTTCTTGGCCTTGGCGTGCCAGCTGGTCCACTCGCCGGGAGTCAGCACCGCGGGCACAAGCTCCGCCTTGATGCGCTTGTCATCGCAGCTGTTGCTGAAGCTCTGTATTATGGTCTTGAGCGTCCATGTCACGTCGCCCTTGACCATGGCAGAAAGCTCCTCGCGTTTTTTTGTGGCCTTAAGCACCCAGATGTGATTCTTGGAGAGCGGCTGCAGGGAGCTCACCGCCATTTTAAGCGTGGGCTCGTGGATTCCGCCTTTTTTGCCGAAGTTTATCGTGAGTTTGTCTCCCTGGACTTTTGTTATGAGGCCCACGCCCCATGTCCTGTGGTAAACGAAATTCTTAGCGTCGAACGCTATGTGTTTCTCAAAGTCGCTTATGGCCTCGAACACGTTGCGGACGCTCTGGTTAAGGTTGGAGGATTTTATGTAGTCCTCCAGGTGCGAGTGGTCCGCATATTTTGTGCGGTAGCATTCCACTATCACGCGGCGGGCCCAGCCGTCCTTGTTGTCT
>JAFLSO010000001.1 GCA_022510925.1 Treponema sp. | reverse complement strand
TGTGCGTGCAGATTGCCGGCGGCGACTTCAAGTACATGAACGGCGAGACCATCACGCTTGAGGGCGGCATGGGATTGCGTCCGTAGGGAAAGAGGTCAGAAGTCAGGGCTTTTGCGGTAAAAAGAAGTACGCAGGCCCTGACACTTCCAAAGCAGGAGAAGGAACACTGCGGCTCTCATGTATATCAGAGGCAGATTCCCCGGATTCATAAAACCCGCACCCTGCAAGGCCCGCTGCCACGGCGGCCAGCATCACAGCCAGCAGAGAGCGAAGCTTTCCCACCACTTCCAAAACAAATCCAATTCTGATAAAATCACGCCATGCAGGACCAGAACGAGATATGCCGCCAGATAATCGCCGCGGCGCTTAACGAATTCATAGCACAAAAAAAAATCGAGTCAGAGACAATTTCCGCCGGGAGCATACGCATAGAGAATCCGCCCAAACCTGAGATGGGTGATATCGGCAGCCCCATGTTCATGTTCGCCAGAACACTCCGCATGGCGCCTCCCGTTATCGCGGGCGAGGCGGAGAAAATCATAAATTCGCCGCAGGGCACAGGAAATTTCAGCGCGGAGCAAATCGCGGGCATAGGGACATTCAAGGCAGAGGGCCCTTACATAAACGTAAGGCTCAACAAGCAGAACGCCGTAAGCTCCATCATAAGAAAAATACTTGCTCAGGGGGAGGATTTCGGAAGCCTGGGAGAGGACGGCACTAAGCCCCTGGCGCAGAGCCATGTGATGGTGGAGTACTCCAGCCCTAACACGAACAAGCCGCTTCATCTTGGGCACATGAGGAACGACGCGCTTGGCGAGAGCGTGAGCCGTATCCTAAGGAAAGCGGGTGCGGATGTATTCAGGACTATAATCGTGAACGACCGCGGCATACACATCTGCAAAAGCATGCTGGCATACAAGCTGTTCCACGAGAAAAACGGAGACACACCGCAGTCCCTGGGAATGAAGGGCGACCATTTCGTGGGCCAGTGCTATGTGGAGTTCGACCGCTATCTTAAAGGCGACCCGGAGAAAAACATCCCGCCGCATCCCGAGGCGCAGGCCATGGCGGAGGAGATGCTGGTCAAGTGGGAGCAGGGAGACAGCGAGACGCGCTCTCTCTGGCAGAGAATGAACGGATGGACCATGGACGGAGTGCGGCAGACTTACATGCGCACCGGCGTAGGCTTTGAGAAATACTATTTTGAGAGCGAGACCTATCTGCTTGGGAAAGAGGTCATAGAGGCCGGGCTTGAGAAAGGCATTTTCTTTAAGGCGGATGACGGCTCTGTGCGCATAGATGTTACGGAGGCGGCAGGTCCCGGAAAAGACGGCGGCCGGCAGGAGAAAGTGCTTCTAAGAAAAGACGGCACGTCAGTCTACATAACGCAGGATCTGGGCACTGCCATAAAGCGCCATCAGGACTGGAGCTACAATCAGATGGTGTACGTGGTGGCCAGCGAGCAGAACTATCACTTTAAAGTGCTTTTTTACATACTCCGGAAACTGGGCTACGAATGGGCGCAGAAACTTTTCCACCTGAGCTACGGAATGGTGAATCTGCCCACGGGCCGCATGAAAAGCCGTGAGGGCACGGTGGTGGATGCGGATGACCTGATTGACAGCCTGCATCAGGACGCGCTTAAGGCCATAAACGAGCGCGGGCGTGACGAGGCCGTGGGAGACGCGGATGACGTGGCGGAGAAAGTCGCGCTTTCCGCCCTGCACTACTACCTGCTTCAGGTAAGCCCCGCCAAGGACATGGTGTTCAACCCGGAGGAAAGCCTCAGCTTCACTGGAAACACGGGACCTTACCTGCAGTACATGGGCGCGCGAATCTCATCCATACTGCGCAAGGCGGAGGAGGCGGGCATAGCGGAGGACACAAGCGACCAGGCCCTGTCCCTGCTTACGCATGAAAGCGAGTGGGAGCTCATCAAATCCCTGGACCGCTACCCGCAGACAGTCCTTAAGGCCGCGCAGGACCTTGACCCAAGCGTGATTGCGGTGCACCTGTACGAGGTTAGCAAGAATTTCAGCGCGTTTTACCGCGACTGCCCCATCACGTCTCTGGGCGCGGAGGACAGGATGCTCTCAGGCGCGCGACTTGCCCTGGCCCGGTGCACGCTCATCGTGATAAAAGACGCCATGAGCCTTCTGGTACTGCCTTTCCTGGAGCGCATGTAAGGCTCCCCGCGAATGAGAAACTACTACGAGATTCTTGGTGTAAGCCCGGACGCAAGCGTGGCGGAGATAAGGCGGGCATACCGCAAGAAAGCCAAGCTTCTGCATCCTGACATAGCGCGCTCAGGCGGCGCGAGCGAGGAGGCGTTCCGCGAGCTTGTGACCGCATACGAGACGCTTACGGACGCAAAAACCCGCGCTCTTTTCCACGACTCCATGGCTGCCGGACACGCGTACAAGGACACTGACGGAAATCCTTTTTACTACGGACGCACAGGCGGGCGCAGGAGCGGCAGAGGATTCGACTACCGCAAATGGCTCACGGGCAGGCAGGACGAGGAGAGCCGGGCCAAGCTGATTTTCTTTGACCTTACGCACGGCCGCGAGGATGACGCCGTGGCGGAATTCAAGCGCATGAACACAAAGAGCCCCTCGTTCAGGCTGGAGCGCTGGTTTCCCCGCGAGGATTTCATGGACTACGGCTTCATACTCTCGGAGGAGCTGGTACTGCGCAAAGAATACTATGACGCCATAATTCTTCTGGAGCAGATAATAAAAATGGAGGCGCGCTTTGAGTATTTCAGGCTGTTTTTCCCGGAAGTAAAGGAACTGGCGCGCCATGTCCTCAGGAACAGCATGGAGGGCTCCGTCACTGACGAGCTGGCACTGGACGCGTGGGAGCGTGCCCTGGAGCTGGACCTGGGGAAGGACGACGACACTTTCTTTCTATACAAGATGGCCGACGCATACGAGCGGCTGGGAGACGGCATCACCGCGGACGCATGCCGGGAGAAGGCCAGGACACTGGCGCTCTGACCAAGTGATAGCGCACGGAGGACGGCCGGGCACATTATTCCAGTAAAAGAGAATGCCTTGCGCCTCACCCCATTATGTTGTAAAAAAACAAAAAAAGCGCTACATTAGCCGCACGCGCCATGCGCGCCTTGTGGAGAAAACATGATACGCTTAAAGAACGACGATCAGATTGCAGGAATAAGAAAAAGTTGCCGCGAGCTCGCGGATTTGTTCAACGAGATTATCCCGCGCGTAAAACCGGGCGTGAGCACAAAAGAGATAGACAACTGGTGCATGGACTTTCTGCGCAGATACGGCGGAAAGCCAGCGTGGCATTCTGAGGGGTTCCCGGGCTGCGCCTGCGTGAGCATAAACAATCAGGTCATCCACGGAGTGCCGTCAAAGAAACGTTTCGTGCAAGACGGGGACCTGGTCTCGCTGGACATAGGCATAGACCTGGACGGCTACATCTCTGACAGCTGCCACACCGTTATGGTGGGAAACGTGAGCCCGGCGCACAGGAAGCTGGTGCGCGTAACGCGGGAGGCGCTGGCGGCGGGCATAGGAGAGGCTGTAAAGGGAAACAGAATCTCCGACATAGCAAAGGCGGTCACGTCCATCTGCCAGGACCAGAACGGCTACGGCGTGGTGTATGATTTCTGCGGGCACGGCGTGGGCCTTGACGTGCACGAGGACCCCAGCGTGCCAAACAATTATCCTTTCCGCGGGGCAAATCCCAGACTGCAGCGCGGCATGGTCATAGCGATAGAGCCCATGATTAACGAGGGCAGCGCCGACGTGATAGTGGGAGACGATGAGAGCGACTGGAACGTCCTTACTGCGGACGGCTCATGGAGCTGCCACGAGGAGCACACGGTGGCCATTTTTGATGACCACACGGAGATACTTACGGACCTGGACTACAACGGCGCATCGTGCCTTAAGAATTCCTCTCTCTAGCAATAAAGAGAATTTTATGATAGTCTACGCATATTCCATGAGTTAACGCTCGTAAGATTTTGGGAGAAAGTTATGGCAAAAATCCAGATGAAAAACGCGATAGCCGAGCTTGACGGCGACGAGATGACACGCATCCTGTGGGCGCTCATAAAAGAGAAGCTGCTTGAGCCGTTCGTGGATTTAAAGACCGAATACTACGATTTAGGTCTGGTAGAGCGCGACAAAACCGATGACAAGGTGACCTACGATGCCGCTGACGCAATAAAGCGTCTGGGTGTGGGAGTGAAGTGCGCCACAATCACAAGCAACGCGGCGCGCATGGAGGAATACAAGCTTACGCATCTTACGCCCAGCCCGAACGGAATTCTCCGAGGCGAGCTTGACGGCACCATTTTCCGCGCGCCCATTTTCGTGAGCAACATCCACTCCAACGTCAGAAGCTGGAAGAAACCTATTGTGCTGGGCCGCCACGGCTACGGCGACGTTTACAAGAACTGCGAGATTAAAACCGAGTGCGCTGGAAAGGCGGAGCTGGTGTTCACGGGCGCGGACGGAAAAGAAATCCGCAGGACAATCATGGATATGAGCGGGCCAGGAATCATTCAGGGCATACACAATCTGGACTCATCCATAGAAAGCTTCGCCCGCTGCTCATTCAATTACGCGCTGGACCAGGGCATAAGCGTGTGGTTGGGCGCCAAAGACACCATCAGCAAAACCTACGACGGAAACTTCAAGGCCATTTTCCAGCGCATTTACGACCAGGAGTTCAAGGAGAAATTCGAGGCCAAGGGAATTGAGTATTTCTACACGCTCATAGATGACGCCGTGGCCCGCGTCATGAAGACAGAGGGCGGATTCCTGTGGGCGTGCAAGAATTATGACGGCGACGTTATGAGCGACATGATTGCCAGCGCCTGCGGAAGCCTCGCCATGATGACCAGCGTGCTCGTCTCTCCCAACGGGGAATTCGAGTATGAGGCAAGCCACGGCACAGTGCAGAAGCATTACTACCGTTACCTTAAGGGCGAGAAGACATCCACTAACCCGGTGGCCACCATCTTCGCATGGACCGGCGCGCTCGCGAAACGCGCGGAGCTGGACGGCACACCTGACCTGGGAGACTTCGCAAAAAGGCTTGAGAAAGCCACGCTCAGCACCATAGAGGAAGGCATCATGACCGGAGACCTGGCGGCGCTAGCGGAGCCCAAGGCAAAGAAGATAGTCAACTCATGGGAGTTCATAGACGAGATAGCGTCACGCATGCAGAAGGCATCCTAGCGGAATCCCGTAAAGCGGGCAGTGCATTAATCTATGCAGGAAGCAGCCCGCCCCACGGAATGCCGAAACGCCTGCACAGAGAGGAATACTCCAAATCCTCCGCGGCGGACTTAAGGGACGTGACGAAAAAACTCTGATCAGGCGGCAGGAACTTTTCCTCCGCCTGAGTTTTTTTTAAACCGCCTGAGCGCAGGATGAATTCTTTCTCCACGCGCAGGGCCTGGTTCGCAACTCCGTCGCGGCTGTCCACCACCGTAATGCCATCGCCCGCCACAAAGGACACGTCATCCGCCACATGGGTAAAATGCGTGCAGCCGAGTACTATGGTGTCGCATCCGCTGTCCTTGAAAAAATCCACGGAAGGCTTTACCGCGGCCCTGCGCTCCTCAATGCCCGCAGTAAAAAGGTCATGCTCTATGAACGAGATAAGCTCCGGGTCCGCCCGCTTAATCACAGTGCATCCGCTAGCAAAATCCTCTATAAGGCGCAGGCAGTAAGGATGGCTCACCGTGGCGGCCGTGGCCAGAAGACCTATCCGCCTGTTCCGCGTAACATTAGCGGCCACTTTTATAGCAGGGACAGTGCCCACTATGGGTATATTACTGAACCTCTCCCGCAGCTCCTCCAATGCCGTAACGCTTATGGTGTTGCATGCAATTACTATGGTCCTGGGGCTCCAGCTCTCCAGAATTCTATTTATGGCCTCGGACGCGCACTCCGTAATCAGGGAGGAAGTTTTCTCGCCGTAAGGAAAATGCTCCGTGTCTCCCAGATAAAGGCAGCGGGATTCCGGGGATTTTCTTTTAAGATCCAGCATGTAAGGGATTCCGCCGGTACCGCTGTCTAAAAAGGCAAAGTCGCACGCCATAAAGCACCACTCAAATCTCACACAGAGAAAAGCGAGTCAAATTTTTTTCTGGCATCCTGCGCCTTGCCGTCAGAACCGCCCCACTCCCGCCTGATTTTAAAGTCTCCGCAGAAATTCGCGCGCTCCTTGTCCTTGACCATCTCGCTCACGGTCTCGTGGCAGTCGTAGTGCGCGCCCGGCTCATAGAAAACGCAGTTGCGGCAGGAATGCATGTCCGCGTGGCAAACAGGACATTCCGCGACGCGCGGCACGGGCTCCTCCAAAGTTACGGTACTCTTGCACTTCCAACACATAGCGCAATTCTAGCCATTTGACTAAATGTTTTCAATAGCGTAAATTATGGATATGTACACGCTTAACATGTGCCAGTGCACGGGCTGCACTAAATTCGCGCTGTCGAATTTCGACGAGGACGGAAACATCCTGGAGACGCCGGGCTACTGCTTTGAGCACACGCAGGACAAGGAACATAAAATCCACGCCATAAAAAATTATGTGGTCCGGCATGAGAAAATAATCGGGCTTAACGCCAGCGGCCTTGAGATAAAGAACATAGACATAAACAATAAGAAATTCTACGGATGTAATTTCCAGCACTGCACCATAACGAACCTGCACGGGGATTTCCTAAGGGCGCGCATGTGCTCGTTTGATTTCTGCACCATAAGCGACTGCTCATTCTTCAACTCAAACATTCAGTTCACATCGTTCACAGGCTCCAAGCTGGTGCACGTCCTTTTCACGGGAAGCGATTTGATTCACAATAATTTCAACGGCATCACGGCATACCAGTCCAGCCTTGACGACTCCGACCTTTACAACAGCAGGTTCATAAAGTCCGTGCTGGTGAACACATCCGTGAAGAACTGCAACCTTAAGAAGAGCGTGTTCTATGACACCATGCGGCAGGGCGTATCATTCAAACTCTCTAACACGCGGGAGGCGCTCATAGACAGGAACAAGGGAGGCCTCATGGGAGACCTGGACGCGCAGTTCACGGAGAATTCGGAGGAAGAGCTTTGAGAATTTATTTTCATTTGTCTTTGGACGGATTCACAAACTGCTACGTCATAGTGAACAATGATCCCGCCGTAATGGAGGCCCTTATAATAGACCCGGGGAAAATCTCCACCGAGATTATAGACCAGATAGAGGGCGGCGGCTACAAGCTTACGGCGGTCCTCATAACGCACAATCACACAAACCACGTTAAAGGCCTGCGCACGCTAAAGAAAATCTACACGCCCAAAATATATGCCGCGGACTTTGATTTGGCGAGCGACCAGCACACCATCATAAGGGGCGACGGTTTCTTTGAGGCGGCGGGGCTTAAGGTACAGCATCTTTCAGTGCCGGGCCATTCCCCTGACAGCATGGTATTTAAAATAGGCGGAGTGCTTTTCACAGGGGACACACTCACATCCGGGATTATAGGAGAGACATCGAGCATGTACTCCCGCAGAATGCTGTGCTCCAAAATTCAGGAAAAAATATTCTCGCAGACGGATGACACCGTAATAATGCCGGGCCACGGACCGCCGTCCACAGTGGCGTCAGAGAAACTTTACAATCTGGACATAAGCGCGGACGGAACACTGCCGGGAGACAAACCCATCACCACATTCGACCTAAGCTGGCTGCACTCATCCACCGCAGACTAAGCGCAGCTAAACTCCGGCCAGTCACACGCCGCCAGCGTCAAAATTTTCCAGCTCTTCGCAGCGAAGCTTCTAGCTATTCGTAACGTAGTTTCTAGCTACTCGTAACGTAGTTTCTAACGTGAAACCAGAGTGACCCTGCCGGCCGTGATACCCCATCTGTCCATAGTGTAGGAGGACAGGAGATTCACCGCATCCACAAAAGCCTGCGCTTCCGTAGCTATCACATAGTCCGCGAGCCTTTTCTCCGCGCGCTGCACGGAATTCCACTTAGCGTGCGACACCCAGTATTCCGCCACGGAGGAGACAGGACTCTGCAGGATGTACGCCATGAATTCATTCCGCATAAGATACTCATCGCTTCTGTCATAGGCAAGCGTGGGCTGCGTCTCCCAGTAAGTCTTAAGGAAATCCATGCTCATCTCATCGAACAGCGAGTATGCCGCGAACACAATGTCTCTGAATTCCTCATCAGTGAAATATATGCCGTGCCAGCTTTCGTGCGCGAGCAGAGTGCGCCGCTGATAACCGAGCGACTGCCGCGATATGGATATAACCGCGCCGTTTCCCGCGCTGAACGCTCCGTCCGCCTCCCGGACTATAATCCCGTTAAAAAGAAGAATGTCCTTCAGAAGAAGCTCACTGTCATTCAGCGTGAAATTCTCTTTCTGCGCGGCAGTAAAGAAACGGGCCAGGTCATCCGCCTTGTAATCATGCGCATTGTAGCCGTGCTTGCTTCTCACAAAGTCATCGCTCACAAGCGTTCCCTTATATCCCGCCTTCTCCACAAAATACGCAAGGCGCGTGAAAAAACTGTTCTGTATGCCGTAGTCCGCGAAATCAAAGAACAGCACGGAGGGAAAGGACTCCCACCGGAAAAGCTCGTAGTCCCTGCACCTCCAGTTCTCCTGCGGCCACTCAAAGATAAGTCCCGGATCAGTGGTGATTGGAAGAAGCGGCCCGCTCCTTTCCGGCACTGCAAGAGCGGCGTCCGTTTTTTTGCATAGCAGCACGGATTTTACACAGTCCGCATTGGAGTCTATCCGCATCACGGAGAACGGCGATGAGAAGCCCAGGAGCGGCATGGAAAAATCATCGCGGGAAGCCGGGTGCCGCACGTTTATGGTCTCGCCGGCATACGATATTCGCACGGTATCTGATTCTATAGAACTGTCTTTTTTAAAAAGAGAAAGCTCTATCGCGGGAAAATTACTGTTAACGTTCCCGCGCAGAGAGAACACATCCTCCGCGCCAGTGAAATCCGCGGTCAGAAAAGAAGTGTCCGCGTCTCCGCCTCCGGGTCCGGCCGCAAAAAGAGGAGCCTCGTCATGGCAACCCTTAGAGAATCCTATTTTTGCCTCCTCAAGCGAGAAGTCCTCCACATAGAAAGGCCCCGTGCCGTGCACAAAAAATCCCTGCGGAATCCTGGCGCCGGAATCATCTCTTTCCATGCACAGCAGGAGCGACACTTTCTTGCCGCACAGAGGGGAGCCCGTGCCGCAGGTGACGAGCGGCCTCTTATCCAGGACAGGCCTCAATCTGCGGGGCTTATAGAAATCTTCCTCATAAAGAAAGCCGTATGAGAATTCAGAATCTCCGCCGGATTTTAAATTCACCAGCGTAACTTTAAGGGCGCCTCCGTCATCAGACAATGCGAGCTCCTCTATCTGATTCCTCTGCCTCTCTGTGAGCGCGAAATACGCGTAGGATTTTTTTCCGGGAGTCTTTACCGTGGCGGATTTAGCCGCGTCATTAAGCGCCACCAGACGCTCACCGCAGAAAGTCAGGCGGCTTTTCTGATGCGAGCAGGATGATATAAAAACAAGGAAGATTACAATCAGGCAGGAGATTTTTATCCTCATAGGCGCATACTACACTTTTTTCATTCTTTGTTCTATAGTGCATGCATGCAGGAAGAAATACGGCTCGCATTCATACCGCACAAGGACTCTCTTTTTACGATGGCAAAAATCCAGCAGATTTTTTTGCGACTGGGAGGCCCCGATGTTATCCCATGCTACCCGCTGTGGGCGTTCTGCCGGGAGGACGAATTCGATTCTCTTAAGAGCGCCGGGGCGTGCGAGATTATGAAGCCTGACCATGATGGCGGAGAATATTTTTTCCCGGTAAGAATAAGATGCGGCTCGGGGACCACAGACTTGCGGATAGTCTTTGCAAGAGGCCCGGCGGAATTCAGCGGCGGTCTCTCCGTCTTCCCCGCAGATGACTTAAAGGATTTTCCGCTCAGACTGAAAAGTTTCCGCACAGGGGAAGTCCGGTTAAAAAACAACGGCTGGCAGCTTTTCAGAGACACATGGGTCACATGCGCCGCCGCAAAAAAACTGCCAGCCACAGAATAATCCGTGCTATAAGCGCGGAACTTTATCTCATGATTTTATCGCCCCGGTCCATCGCCGTAAGGCCGGACTTAAGGAGCTCCAGGATTCCGTAAGGCTCAAGCAGACGTATGAGGGAGGAAATCTTCTCCTCGCTTCCCGTGGCCTCCACAATCAAGCTGTTCTCCGCCACATCCACTATGTGCGCGCGGAAAATATTGCATGTCTCTATGATGACCGCGCGGTTCGTTCCTGCGGCCTTAACTTTTATGAGCGCCATCTCGCGCTGTGTGGTGGCGGAACTGTCGCAATGCTGTATGCTTATCACCTCCACAAGTTTGGAGAGCTGTTTCTCAATCTGCTCCAGGATGTACTCGTCACCACGCACGACTATGGTCATACGGCTCCGCTCAGGATCCGCTGTCTCGCAGACCGTGAGGGAGTCTATGTTGTAGCCACGGCGGCTGAAAAGTCCCGACACCCTGCTGAGGACACCTGCATGGTTCTCCACCAGAACAGAAAGAACGTATTTTTCCATAAACGAATCTCCTTAAATCACAAGCGCTAGATTACCATAAAATCCCGCCGCAAGCAAGAATCACAAACCCGCTCGGCCTCTAGTCCTCAAAGTAGCCGTTCATCAGGTACCAGAATCCATAGGGCGAGTGCCATGTGCCCTTGAGATTCTTTTTCTGAAGCCAGAATTCGTTGTAGTAGGCGATCGGCGCCATGGCGGCATCTTTCAGCACCACCTGCTCCGCCTGATGCAGATAGTCGTAATGCCTGCTCACGTCTGTGGTGCTCCGGGCAAGGCGAACCAGCCTGTCGAATTCCGCGGACGAATACTTTCCGTCGTTGTTTCCGTTTCCTGTCTCAAGCAGGTTTATCATGTTGCTGGGATCATCCCAGTCATATACCCAGCCGTTGCGCGCTATGTCGAAATTTCCGGAGCGGCGGTCCGCGGTCATGGTCTTCCATTCCTGGATGTTCACGGTCATGGTAATTCCAAGCTCGCCCCAGCATGCCTGCAGATACTCCGCCACGGGCTTATGATAGCTTGCGTCATTCGTAAGATACTCTATGGCAGGGAATCCGTTTCCGTCAGGATAGCCCGCTGCAGCAAGGAGCCTCTTAGCCTTGGCAAGATCCTTCGCATAGTCCGCGCTAAAGTGATCGCCGTACTTCTTTGTGGTGACCTCCTCGAAAGATGAGCCGCTTGCCGCATCGGACACGCCGGGACCCACGAAATTCTTTGCGGGTGAGAAAGTCCCCTGCATGATTACGTTAGCCACATGGTCCCTGTCTATGGCAAGCGAGAGCGCCTCGCGCACACGTGAGTCCGTGAACGGCGCGCGCTGTGTGTTGAAGGAAATGTAGTAAGTGCCCATAATCGGCTCCACGTAGAATTCGCCGTTGCCTCTGAGCGCGGGAATCTCCTCCGTGGGAACATCTTTTATGAGCTGAATCACATTCTGATTGTACGCGTTGTAGGAAGTGTTGGGGTCCTCTATGAGATGCCACACAATGTTATCGAACGTAACGTTCTCCGCGTCCCAGTAGTTGGGGTTCTTTGTGAACACTATCCGCGAGCCGTCAGTGAATTCCGTCATGTAATACGGGCCGCTGCAAACATAAGTGGAGGGCTTGGTGGTCCAGCCGTCACCGTTAGCCTCTATGGTCGCCCGCTGCACCGGAACAAGGACCGCGAAAGCCGCTATCTTGTCAAAGTAGATGCAGGGATTAACCAGATGGACTATGAAAGTATCCGCGTCGGGAGCCTCCACACCCAGTTTGTCCAGGTCGCCGTCAGAGGCCTCGTCAAATCCCACCACCATATTCAGAAGGTCGTAGCCGTAAGGCGCGGCGGTCTCGGGAGCGGCCACGCGTTTCCATGCGTACACAAAATCATCCGCCGTAAGCGCGGAGCCGTCGGACCACTTAAGGCCGGGGCGCAGATGGAAAGTCCATGTAAGCCCGTCATCAGACTGCTCCCAGCTTTCCGCAAGGCCCGCCACTATGTCATTGTTCCTGTCGAATTTAAGAAGTCCCTCAAACGCATGGATTATCATGTTCGCGCCGTCCACCGCGCTGTTAAGGGCCGGGTCGATGGTCTCGGGGCTGGGCCCTATCTGAACGTGAACGGTATTGGCGCTCAAAGAAGACTTGGACTTGCCGGAGCAGGACGTGAGGATTCCCGCCGCCAGAACAGCTACGCACAGCGCGCCGCCTAAGACTGATGATAAAGATTTTTTCATATAAAGCATCTCCTATTGCCATGCGGACGGATTACCGCACGGGAGCATAGTTTACAACATATCACGAAAATCAACAATACAGTTTGTGGAATGAGCTGCTCAGAAAAACGGATAAAAAAAGGCGCCCGCGAACGGACGCCATAATTCTAGAACGCGTAGAACGCTACTACCTTGCGGGTGATAGCGCTAAGCGGATTAGACTGATTCGTTATGAGATTCACCACATGGTTTTCAATCGTTGTGCCACGAACTGCGCTAAAGTACAGATTGTCCGCGCCCACGCTGTAAGATGTTATCTCCAAGCGGTCGCCGTTGGCAACATTTTCGCAACGGTTTATAATCTCGCCAGTATCCATGTCCACAGAGTAAAGACGGTGGAAGCCAGTCTCATATCCGCCTGAATCTGTAAGCGCATACCTTAGAACTATCTGATCGTCATACTTCTGTAAATCCAACCGTGCGCCATCTGGGAATGATATTTTAGTCGTCCGCTCCACAAGGTTTCCGTTCTCATCTGTAATCTGAATCACGCATAAGTTGTTCGCCATATATGACCAGAAATGGGCGTATACTCCTTTTTCCGTAGCAAAAAAGTCAGAGAAACCGCGATCTCCTTCTGAACCGTGATAAGACGTGTAAGATATAAAATCATCATAATACGAAAAACCTAGATCTTGGAAATTTTTATCTGTACCTTTTATATACAGATAGTTATAAAAGCCCCATGAGATATAATAATCGTTAGATGATAATAAATTTTTTATATATTCTTTTTCATCATCATTATTTTTTATGTATTCAAGAGCTTCTGCATCTTTATACCCTGCACACCTAAATTCAATATCCCACGCACAAAAGTTGTTTATTTTATCCAATAATTCCTCTGCTTCTATTTTTCCGTCAAAGAAATTTACAAACCAGTCATAGGGATTGCCACCTATATATTTTCCTCTGTAAGTTCTATCTGTAAAACCGCCTGCTTTTGAAGAAGTATAACACCCCGGATTATCTCCCGTTAAAAGATAATATATAAGCCCAGAATTATCGTCATAAACCCACCATTGATATCCATAGTAGGAAGAATAGTATATGTTAACAAAATTATCAGGATTACTGATGGGAATCGCTCTTAAGAAACCACTGCTACCTCGACTGCCTTGCGCCAGAATCCAAGAACCGTCACTTGTAATTTGGATCTTAGAATAATTAGTTTCCTCCACGGCGGCGACCATCTGTGTAAGGGTGGAAGAAAGGGGGTCAAACTTGTAAATTGTGCCTGCAATCCCATCATCATATCCTGCAAAGTATAGATTCCCAGAGCCATCAAATACAACAGTATCGGGCCGCAACCTTATGTAATTATTCCACCAATACTCAGAATCATCTCTAGTCTTAAGAATATCAAGCGCAGTTCCATCAGGGCGGACAAAAATCAGAGCTCCAAGCGTTAAGTTTTTATAACTTTGTGTCTCAGCATCCCACTCGTCGCCAAGCCGTATAGTATCGTTAAAAACAACAAATACATCATCAGAAACAGGCGACTTAAGCACAGTCTGCACAAGCGGCATATACTTCATATCAAATCCCTCAAAAGTGATAGCAGTTTCAAAGGAGCCGTCCTCAAGGATTTTTACGATGTTCCCCAGCTCATCACCAGTTACCGCCGCACGGGAGGAGCTGTCCTCAAGCTCAGCGACCGCCTTTGCGCCGGAAAAATCAAATTTAACGCTGCCCACAACACCAGAAGGATTGAATGAGTCAACATACGATCCCCCGAAAAAGCCGCAAGAAGCGAACAGCGCACTTACAAGAACCACAGCGGTTCCCCAGAATGACGTTTTTCTCATAAAAGACCTCCGTTTTGATTTTATGTTCAAAATGAAAAAGCGTTATTTATTATACGATTTACACTATTAAATGTCAACGAAGTTTCGTATTATAAATAACGTATTATCGTAGTAGTGTATTATGGATAGACTCAGAAGAATAGTCGAACTTAGGCTAGAAAAAGGCTGGACAGAATATGAGCTTGCGGAACGCTCCGAGCTGCCGCAGTCCACAATATCTTCATGGTATAGAAAAAATTTCGTTCCCTCCATTCCCTCATTGGAGCATATATGCGATGCGTTCGGAATTACACTTTCACAGCTGTTTCAGGACGGCGACTGTTTCACAGAGACCATATCGCAGGAGCAAAGGGATATTCTGAAACGCTGGAACAGCATGACAAAGGACCAGCAGAAAAAGCTTGCGGATTTTCTGGACGCAATAATAAAATAAATCCCCGCCTGTAAGTCCGGCCATATTTCAATATTGCGCACAGCTCCCGCTTGAAAACCGCAGAAAGCCTATAATATGATTTGCTATAAGTTTTGCGGGCATCCGCAATTTCCGCTTTAATACCTGCTGAGTTTGTGATAGAATCGGCCTGGAGTTAAAGCAGTTCAGATAGCACATATCAGAATCTTTCACCGATGCTTTTACTTCCAAAAACTTTTATGATTGAGGTGAAATCATGAACGAGACCCTTAGAGTCTTAGAGAGCCGCCGGAGCTGCAGGAATTTCATCGCGGGCAAAATACCATCCGATGAGGAGCTGAATGCGATAATAAGGGCGGGAACTTTCGCGCCCAGCGGAATGGGAAGGCAGCCGGTCAGAATCATCGCCGTTACGGACAAAAGCCTGCGCGACAGAATCAGCGCGGAGAACGCACGCATTCTGGGTCAGGCGGAAGGATTCGATCCGTTTTACGGTGCGCCGGTGATTCTTATTGTGGTGGCTGACAAATCTTCCCCCACATATCTGTATGACGGCTCTCTGGTGATGGGAAACCTGATGAACGCCGCGGAAAGTTTGGGCGTGGCAAGCATCTGGATTCACCGCGCCAAAGAGGAATTCGAGTCAGAATTCGGAAAGCAGATTCTTAAGAATCTGGGAATAGAGGGCGACTGGGAGGGAATAGGCCACGTGGGGCTTGGCTTCAGCAACGGAGACAGCGCCGCGCCTGCAGCAAGAAAAGAGAATGTACACTGGGTGAGGTAAAATATGGCGGAGATTCTGATTGTATATTATTCGCTTGAGGGGAATGTGGATTTTGCGGCCAGAAGCCTGGCGAAGGAGCTGGACGCGGATTTATGCAGGCTGGAGACAGTTAAGGAGTATCCGAAGAAAGGCCTCCTCAAGTTCCTGCACGGTGGAAAAGATACCGTCATGGGATTCAAGCCCGAGCTTAAGACGCAGTTCCCGGATTTAAGCGCGTACTCCAAGATAGTGGTGGGCGCTCCTGTGTGGGCGGGAAAGCCTGCCGCTCCCATAACCACGTTCATGGAGGAAGCGGATTTTCAGGGAAAGGACGTGTATCTTCTTGCATCGAGCGCGGGCGGAAACGCGGACAAAACGCTCTCCATTATGACGGAGGCAGTGAGCAAAAGAGGAGGCTCCGTAAAAGGCACGGAGCAGCTTACAAATCCCGCCAGAAACATAGAGCAGTCACTTGAGAAAATAAAAGGTCTCGCGCAGACAATACGCGGCTAGGATTCTAGTCCAGATGGTGGCATGCGGCCCAGTGTCCGCCGGTCACCTCCCTGAATTCAGGAGAGCATTCCGCGCACTGCCCGTCAGCGCGGGGGCACCTGGTCCTGAACGGGCAGCCGCTGGGCGGGCTCACAGGAGACGGCACGTCGCCCTCAAGGATTATGCGCTTGTTGGTTCTGGCAGTCCTGGGATCCGCTATGGGAACGGCGCTTATGAGGGACTGGGTGTAGGGATGCAGGGAGTGGAATATAATCTCGTCACTCTCCGCCATCTCCACCAGATGCCCCAGATACATTACGCCTATCCTGTTTGAGATGTGGTTCACCACGGAAAGATCATGCGCTATGAACAGATACGTGAGGCTCCGCTCTTTCTGGAAATCCTCGAACATATTTACCACCTGCGCCTGAATGGATACGTCCAGGGCACTCACAGGCTCATCGCAGACTATGAACTGCGGGTCCACCGCCAGGGCGCGCGCTATGCCTATGCGCTGCCTCTGTCCGCCAGAGAATTCATGCGGGAAACGGTTGGCGTGCTCGCTGTTAAGGCCCACCGCAGAAAGCAGGCCGATGATTTTCTCCCGGCGCTCATTCTTATTCGCGTACAGCTTGTGTATGTCAAGCGCCTCGCCCACTATGTCGCCCACAGTCATGCGCGGGTCCAGCGACGCATAGGGGTCCTGGAAAACAATCTGCATTTTCCGCCGGTACGGAAGCATATCGGCCTTTATGTTTTTCTCCGAGTCAAAAATAACATTGCCGTCGTAGACTATGCGCCCTCCGGTAGGCTCAATGAGCCGCAGAAGAGAGCGGCCGGTGGTAGTCTTTCCGCAGCCGGACTCTCCCACAAGCCCGAACGTCTCACCCTTGTTTATGAAAAAACTCACATCGTCCACGGCCTTGACAAGCTTTCCGCCGCCCGCAGGAAAATACTGCCGCAGATGATTTATCTCTATAAGACGCTCAGGCGCATTCATCGCTCCGCTGCCGGTATTCAAATCGCTCATTCTTCTCCCCCTGACACTGCCGCATTTTCCGAGCCGCCTGAACGCTGGGCTTTCTGCTCAAGCCAGCATCTGCCGTAATGGACGTTCTCTCCCACTCTGGCGCCGCCCAGACTCTCATACTCGTTCCGCAGAGGAGGCTTCTCCAGGCAAATCCGCATGCAGCTGGAGCACCGCGGGGCAAAACAGCAGCCCTTAGGCCTGTTGAGTAAATCCACTGGCTGGCCCTCTATGGGCACAAGGCGTGAGTAATCTTTCTCATGGAACTTGGGGATGGAGCGCAGAAGCCCGCGAGTGTACTCGTGCTGCGGATTATAGAAGATGTCATCCGTGGTCCCGTACTCCACTATCTCCCCTGCGTACATGACCGCTATGTGATCGCACATGCTTGCCACCACGCCCAAATCGTGAGTAATCATGATTATGCCCATGCCGATTTTCTCTTTAAGGTGCTGCATGAGCTCCAGAATCTGCGCCTGAATGGTAACGTCCAGCGCGGTGGTGGGCTCGTCGGCAATCAGAAGCTTAGGCTCGCACGCAAGCGCTATGGCAATCATCACACGCTGACGCATTCCGCCTGAAAGCTCATGCGGATACTGCCTGAGCCTCTTATCAGGCTCGTTTATTCCGACAAGCGTAAGAAGCTCCCTGGCGCGCGATCTGGCCTCCGCTCCCTTTTTGTCAGTATGAAGCTTTATGGCCTCCTCAATCTGATTTCCTATGGTCCACACGGGATTAAGGCTCGTCATGGGGTCCTGGAAAATTATGCTCACCTCTTTTCCGCGGATTTTCCTAAGCTCCTTCTCGCTCATGGTGTCTATGCGGTGGCCGTTGAATGTTACCGAGCCTCCCATGATTTTTCCGTTCTCTGCGGTAAGCCCCATCACTGAATACGCGGTGACGCTTTTTCCGCTTCCGCTCTCGCCCACTATGCCCAGGACCTCGCCCTCTTTCATGCGGATGGTCACGTCGTTCAGAGCCTTTACCTCGCCCGCGGGAGTGAAAAAAGAAAGCTTCTCGTGCTGAATGTCCACTAAATACTCTTCGTTGTTATCTGCCATAAAGTTCTCCAAAAAATCCGCGTCATGCGCAAGGCGCCATTAAGACTTAAGCTTAGGATCGAACGCGTCGCGCAGGCCGTCGCCCAGAAGATTGAAGCTAAGGATGATGATGAAAATCAGGAACGCCGGAGCAAAGAGCTTTTCCGGGAACGACTGAAATCCGTTAAGCGCCGCTGATGCGAGCGAGCCCAAGGACGGCATGGGAGCCTGCACGCCCAGCCCCAGAAAACTGAGGAAAGACTCCGTGAAAATGGAAGACGGTATCTGCAGCGTGGTGGTGACTATAAGAGTTCCGATGCAGTTAGTTATAAGATGCTTTCCGATTATCCGCCTGTTAGTGGCGCCAAGCGCGCGGGCCGCGGTCACATACTCGTTCTGCTTAAGAATCATAATCTGGCTTCTGACTATGCGCGCCATTCCCACCCAGTACAAAAGCGCGAACACTATGAACATGCTGACTAAATTCGGACCGAGCCTCTGTATCCAGCCGAATCCCGCCACCTCTCCAAGGGAGCGCAGAGGGAATTTCAATGTCTGCGCCAGAAGTATTATTATAAGCACATCGGGCACGGTGTAGATTATATCGACTATGCGCATCATCACCATGTCCACCGCGCCGCCGAAATATCCGGCTATGGCGCCGTACAGCGAGCCGATTATCAGTATGAGCAGGGATGCCACTATTCCCACCGTCATGGACACCCTGCCGCCAACCATAACACGTATGGCGTAATCGCGTCCGTTCTGGTCAGTGCCCAGCAGATGAGGAAAGACTTTCTCGCCCGCCGATATGCGCTCCATCTCCGCGGAGGAATACTGCATGGGTCCCAGACGCTCGCTTCCCTTCATCTGCTCCTCGTATTTGTAAGGATAGAAAAGCGGCACGATGAAACATAAAATCATAATCAGCAGAACTATCACAAGCGCGGTCATGGCGATTTTATTTTTCCTGAACCGCCTTATCCCGTCTTTCCAGAAGCCCACTGACTCCCGCATTATGACCAGGGATTCTTTTTCCTCGGCGCTGGCGGGCAGAAAGTCCTCCACGTTAAGCTGAAGGCTGAGCGGATTTTTGTTTATGCTGTGCCTGATATCATTTTTGTCCATAATGCTTTCCTACTTAAGTTTTATGCGCGGGTCCACAAGCGCGTAGGCCACGTCCACAATCACGTTCATAAAAATCACGAAAACCGCAAGGAAAATCGTAGTCCCCATAATCATGGGATAGTCGCGGCTGGTGATGGCGCCCACAAATTCGGAGCCCAGCCCAGGAATGTTGAATATCTTTTCGATTATGAAGCTTCCCGTCATAAGGGATGCCAGAAGCGGTCCCAGGTAAGTTATCACTGGGAGAATGGCATTGCGCAGGGCATGCTTGAATATGGACATAAACGGAGTGACGCCTTTGGCGCGGGCGGTCCGCATGTAGTCCTGCCCCATAACGTCCAGCATGGAACTGCGCATAAGGCGCGCTATGTAGAACGTGGGATAAAGCGCCAGAGCGCAGACGGGCATTATGTAGCTGGCCGCGCCGCTAAGTCCAAGCGACGGAAGAAGCTTAAGTCTGGTGCTGAATATGTACATCAAAAGAGTGGATGAGAGGAAACTTGGGATGGCGATTCCTGCGGTGGAGAGGACCACAAGAATATTATCCAGTGTCTTTCCGCGTTTAAAGGCCGCGAGCGCCCCTAACGGCACGCCGAGCAGAACCGCCACCAGCATGGCCCATCCGCCCAGCCTGGCCGACACGGGGAATTTCTCGCTTATAATCTGGCTTACGGTGCGGCCCCTCTTTTTTAAGGAGAGCCCCAGGTCTCCGTGCAGCAGGCCTGTCATGTACGTGACATACTGCGTGCCCAGGGGTTTGTCCAGCCCGTACTTGGCCTCCATGGCCGCCTGAGCCTGCGGAGTGACAGCCTTCTCCGAAAGAAAAGGACCGCCCGGAACCATGTTCATGATAAAGAAAGTCAGCGTAGCCACAAGGAACGCCGTCACAAGCGCAATGGCTATTCGTTTGATAATGTACCTAATCATTTTCCGCCACAAATTCTAAGAAATTTACGGCGTTAAGTATACACCATATTTTTATTTCTGTGTAGTAAAATCAGAGGATAAATTAATTTAAGGACCGAGGGGTCCGCCGCACAGAGCTCAGGACTTAACGCCGGGCGTCAGAGTACACTCCCAGAAGCCGGGCGTCCTGCGCCTTCTCGCTTATGACGGATGTAAGCCTATCCACGTACTCATAGACGTTCTGCTCCACGCCGCGCAGATCCGCATCAGCATAGAAACGGTACTGCCATGGCTGCCCCTCTATGGGACGGCTCTCAAGCCGCGTAAGATTGCAGTTGAAGTCCTGGAACACGCTCAGAACGGAGACCAGCGCCCCGGGCTCATTCTTGGCCTTAAAGATAAAGCTCGCCATGTTAGGACGCTCGTTCATCCTGCGCGCCAGGCTCCCGGCATTCTGCGCGGAGGCAATCACCACGAACCTGGTGAAGTTCCCCGGATCGTCCTCTATGTCATCTGCCAGTACCTCAAGCCCGTAAAGCTTGGCGTTCACCTCGCTCGCTATGGCCGCGTTGGATTTCTCGCCCAAACGCGAGACCTGCTCCGCCGCAGTGGACGTGGACGCAGAGTCTATGCAGAGCCAGTCTGTATGCGCGTCCAGAAATTTCTTGCACTGGCTGAGCCCCTGCGGATGGGAGTACACGGAGCGCACGTCCGCCAGAGACGCGCCCCTCACGCCCAAAAGCGCGTGCCTTATGTTAAGGGTTACGCTTCCCACTATGGTCACATCCTTGAAGCGGCTGAAATTGTCGTAGTTCTGATAAACGCTGCCCGCCAAAGAATTCTCCACCGGCACCATGCCGTAATCCGCCTTTCCGTCAACCACAGACTGGAAAATCTCTCCGAAAGAGTCCACCGCGCATGCGGTCACGTCGGAATTGTCAAAGTAGCGGCTTATGGCCTGCTCGGCATACGCACCCCGTTTTCCGCTGTAAGCGCACACAATCCTTTCCCGCGGGGAATCCTGCATTATGTGCGCCACCGCCTTTCCCAAAACGGGAGCGAGCGCCTCTATGTCATGCATGAGCTTGTCAAACTGCTCGGGCAGAATGCTCTGCGCCCCGCCCACCAGCGCTTTCTCCGGCTCAGAATGAACCTCCACCATAACGCCGTCAGCGCCGCTGGCCACGGAAGCCAGGACCATGGGAGGAATTTTCTCCCGCAGTCCCACGGCAGGGCTTGGATCCACGATTATGGGAAGATGGGTAAGGGAGCGCAGCACCGGTATGGCGGACAAATCCAGAGTGTTGCGGGTGGCATGCTCGAACGTGCGTATTCCCCTCTCGCACAGAATCACATCATCCGTTCCGCTTGCCAGAAGATATTCCGCGCTCATAAGGAATTCCTCAAGCGTGGCCGTGTATCCCCGCTTTAAAATTACGGGCTTTCCTGTGGCGCCGACTTTTCTAAGAAGGTCAAAGTCCTGCATGTTGCGGCTTCCAATCTGATAAACGTCAGTGAAATCATTCATCCGCGATATAAGCTCAGGCGAGGGAATCTCGGTCACAATGGGAAGACCGTACTTATCGCCCGCCTCCCGCAGATAGCGCAGCCCCTCCATTCCAAGTCCCTGGAAACTGTACGGAGACGAGCGCGGCTTAAAAGTTCCTGCGCGAAGCATCACGGCGCCGCCCTCGGAAAGCCTCTGCGCCAGGTCCATAATCTGCGCGCGGCTCTCCACTGCGCCCGGCCCTGCAATAGTCACCAGACGTCCGCCGCCCACTTTTATAATCTGACCTCTGCTGTTCGATATCTCCACCACGCTGTCATCGCGCTTGAACTCGCGGCTCGCCATTTTATACGGCTTGCTTATGGGTATCACTTTCATCACGCCGGGAAGAATCTCCACCTCGCGTATGTCCATGGCCATCTTGCCCACCGCCGCCATAACGGTGTCCTCGTCGCCCACAATCTCATTTATCTTGAAATTCTTACTCTGCAAAAAATCACGGATGCTGTTTTTCTCCGACTCGCTCGCATCTTTCTTAAGAACCACAACCATAAAAATCTCCTGCTAAATCCCGAACGCCATGCAGACCGGCATAAAATCATCCGGCCGGCAAGAGGCTCATTTAAATTGAATGTGCCGTACTGCCCGCGTCAAACCGCCCTTACGCCCTTCGCTCACGCTCATTGCTCCACTAAAGTTCCGCAACTGCGGGGCTCCACGGCGGGGCAGGCTCTGTCCGTCACAGTAAGAATAAAAAAGCAACAGGCCGCCCATCCTAAAGACAGTCCGGAAAGCGCATGCGCTAGAGCGAATTCGTGCTGTTCCAGCTAACCGTGCGCAGTATGTCCCCGAACACGCCCGCGGCAGTAACGCCCGCACCAGCGCCGTAACCGCGCACCGTAAGCGGAATGGGAGTGTACCTGGCGGTGGTGAACACGAACGCGTTCTCTCCGCCGCGCACACCGTAAAGCGGATCATCGGGGCCCACCTCAAGCATGCCCACGCTCACACGTCCGTCCTTTATGCTGGCGCCCATGCGCAGGACTTTGCCCTCTTTTTTAAGGGCCGCCATTTTCTCCGCAAAGTATCCGTCCAGCTCAGGAAGTCTCTTAAGGAAATCCTCCGCGCTGCCCTCAAGGCTGAAACTCTCGGGGAAAATGGAATTCATCACTATGTCCGAAAGCTCTATCTCCATGCCGGCCTCACGCGCGATTATAAGCGCCTTCCGCGCCACGTCAGTACCCTTAAGATCATCGCGCGGGTCAGGCTCGGTGTAGCGCAGCTCCTTGGCCTCCAGCACCGCCTCGCTGAATTTCCTGCCCTCGTCCAGCTTACCGAAAATATAGCTTAACGAGCCGCTCATTATTCCGTTAAACGCGGTGAGCCTGTCTCCGCTTTTGAAAAGATTCTGCAGCGTGTCTATGATGGGAAGCCCCGCACCCACATTCGTCTCGTACAGGAAGCGCACATGCATCTCGTTAGCGGTCTGCCTTAGGCGCTTGTAGAACGCCATGTCCTTGGAGTTCGCCCTTTTGTTGGGAGTGGCTATGCTCATTCCTGCCTTTAAGATGTCCAGGTAGCGGTCGGGAAGATCGTAGCTTGCGGTGCAGTCCACGAAGATGGGGTTTATGGGCTTTTTCTCCTGCACGAATTTTATTATGTCGTCCACGTTCTTGTCAGAGTTGAATTCAAACATGGGGCTCTTCATCTGCTCGCGCCACGTGGAAAGGTCCAGCCCCTCCTCGCTCAGAATCATTCCGTCTACAGTGGTCACGGCCATGACGCGCACGTCTATGCCCTGCTCCAGCAGAGCGTCATGCTGGTCCCGTATCTGGTCAATCATAGTGCCGCCTATGGTTCCCGCGCCGAACGCGAACACCTGGATGGACTGCATTGTGTTGAAGAAGAATTTATGCACCACCTTCACGGCTATATCCCCGTCCGATGAGTTTATCACCGCGGATATGGAGCGCTCGCTTGAGCCCTGCGCTATGGCAAGGATGTTTATGTCGCGGCTTGCAAGGGAGTCAAAGAAAGTGCCGGCCACTCCGCGCTTGTGCTTCATGTTGTCGCCGATGATGGAGACTATGGCGCATGCGTCATGCACCTCTATCTCATCTATGACGCTGCTTGACAGCTCCAGGGCGAATTCCGCCGTGAGCACATCCATGACTTTATTCGCGGAATGCTTCCGCACGCAGAACGAGAGCGTGTACTCGCTGGATGACTGCGTGATAAGCAGCACGGAGATTCCCGCGTTGCTTACGGCGCTGAATATGCGCGCCGCCATTCCCTTGCGGCCTTTCATTCCGCTGCCGCTCACGCTCACCATGGCGCAGTCCTTAAGGCAGCTTATTCCGCGGACGGGACCTGTGCCGTCATCCTCGAACGGACCTTTGCCTATGCGAGTTCCCCTGGCCGCGGGATTATGGCTGTTAAGGCTCCATGCCTCTATTCCTTTTGACGCCAGCGGTGAGAGAGTCTTGGGATGCAGGACCTTGGAGCCGAAGAAAGAAAGCTCCATGGCCTCCTCGTAGCTCATGTCCTTTACAAGTATGGCGTCCTTTACCACGCGCGGATCCGCGGTGTAGATGCCGTCCACGTCCGTCCAGAATTCCACTTTTGACGCGCCCAGCGAATAGCCCACTATGGCGGCGCTGAAATCCGAGCCATTCCGCCCCAGCAGGCCCATGACCGGGTCCTTTCCCGTTCCGCCTATCCACGAGCATATAAATCCGGGGAACAGGAAAATCTGCGTGAAACTCAGAGCGCCCTCCCTTAGCGCAGAGAACGCCTCCGCGCTGCGCCTGTAGTCCGGGTCTCCCTCTGTCTGGCTTCCGGTGGTGAAAATATATTTGCGGCTGTCAAGAAGCAGGACGTTCTGGCTTTTTGCGGCGAGCACCTCCTCCACGACCGGAGCGCACATAAGCTCGCCCATGCCCATTATGCGGCAGTGCACGGTAGACGGACACTCCCTGAAAGTGGCCAGCCCGGAGAGAAGCCTCTCAGTCTCAGAAAGATAGGATTCTATTTTTGTCATCACGCTTTCCGTTTTAAAGGCCGGGACGGATTCCTTTATCTCTGAGCAGATGTCCGAATGGACTTCCCTTAAATGCGCGATGTATGAGTCGGGGACGCCGCCTGACACGCAGCCGTCTATGGCCTCCTGAAGTTTATTAGAAACCCCTGCGACTGCGCTGACTACGACAGAGATGCGGTCTGTCTTAGCGCGGCCAATCATAATCTCTACGCTGTCAAGAATACGGCGGGCTGAGCCCATGCTGGTCCCGCCAAACTTAAGTGTAAGCATTTTAAAGTTCCCCTAACGCG
This sequence comes from Treponema sp., assembly GCA_022510925.1. Taxonomy (GTDB): domain Bacteria; phylum Spirochaetota; class Spirochaetia; order Treponematales; family Treponemataceae; genus Treponema_D. The sequence continues at coordinate 296,502 of JAFLSO010000001.1, read as the reverse complement.
GACGTGCCACTAAAAAATTTGCATAAGTATACTGATTTTCGCATGGAATAGCAACCGACCGTATGGCTTAAGGCGCGGCCCCTGTTACACGAAGAGACCTCGCGCTCGCAGAGAGGACAGCCCGCTTAAGGCCGGAACACGCATCAAGAGCATTCTGTGAGTTAAGCAGGCGCGGACCGGCAGACGGCATGAAAGCCGCCTTTTTCCCATGACGCCTAAGACTCGAACTGGTCCACCTGGCGGCCTATCTCTGCGATGGACTTCTCCATAACCTCGGAAATCTCCGCAAGAGCGCTTCCTGTGGTCTTGATTTTTGACGCGCTCTCGCTGATTCCGCTCATGCCCTGCCGCATGGAGCGCGTCTCTGTCTGGAGCGCCCCGACCTTGTCCATTATAGTGCGGCTCCCGGCGGTCATCTCCCGGGATGCTTTCTGGACGTTCGACGTGGTGTCGTTCATGTCCCGCAGGGCGCTCGTTATCTGCGCGCTTCCGCTCTGCTGCTCGCTCATCGCCTCTTTTATCTGACGCACCAGAGTGTCCGTCTCCTGTATCTCGCCCGCAAGGTGCGCGTATCCTCGCACTCCGTCCTGCGTAGCCTGCACTACCGTGCCTATGGTGCTCTGTATGCGCTCGAGCTGCTCGCCTATGGTCTTGGACTGTGACGTGGATGTCTCGGAGAGTTTCCTGATTTCGTCAGCCACCACCGCGAATCCTTTGCCCGCCTCGCCCGCGTGCGCCGCCTCGATGGCCGCGTTCATAGCCAGCAGGTTCGTCTGGCTCGCTATGTTCGCTATGACAGTGTTCGCCTCGCTCAAAAGATTGGACTGCGTCTCAATCTCGCCTATCTGCTCCTGGAGCGCCTGCTGTGTCTTGGCACCGTTGTCCGCGTCCTTAGCCAGCGTTCCGAACGATGACGCCATTTTATCCACGGAGCGGTTCACCTCGCTGATGTTCGCTATCATCTCCTCCACGGCGCCGCTCGCACTCTGCACGGAGCCCACCTGCGTTCCCACAAGCTCCTCCAGGGACGCTATGCCCTCAAGAATCTGATTCACGGACTGCGCGGTCTGCTCCACGCTCTCCGTCTGTCTGTGAAGGTTCGTGCCCACAGCGTCTATGCTCTCCACCGCCTGCTTTATGGCCAAGGCCGTGTCAGAGGCGCCGGTCTTAAGTGACTCGCCCGCCTGCATCAGCGAGAGCTTAGAGAGCTTCATGCTGTCCACTATGTTCTGAAGCTTATCGGAGAAAGCGTTGAACCCCTTGGCCAGCATGGACGCCTCTTTAGTAAAGTAGTCCGGGTATTTCTTTGAGAAGTTTCCTCTGGCAATCTCATCGCAGCCTTCCGCTATGTACTTGAAATTCCTGGACACCCTGCCCGACAGCACCACGTCCACGATAATCATAAGGACCACTATGGCTATAAGGCCCACCCACACGAACGTAAGAAGCCTCATGTAGTCGCCGGAAAAATCAGAGACGGGGCCTTCCGCGATTATGAACCAGTCTGTGTTCGCTATGGGATGGACGCCGTAGAAAGACGAGCCTTCGATGAACGACCTTACGCTTCCGTCAAGGTACGCTTCCTTTGAGTACGAGCTGAACGACGCCGTGTCAAAATAATTTCTGCTCATAATCGCGCCGGAGTCGTCGTTGGTAAGGAAAAGACCCTCCCTGGTCACGATGTTGATTTTGCTGTTGCCGGAGAGCCTTATGCTGCGGACTGCCTCGGAGAGCGCGTCAAGAACTATGTCGAACGCAGAGACTCCTATGAGTCTTCCGCTTAAGTCAAGCACGCGGTAGCTTATGGTCACGATGAGTTTTCCCGTGTTCACGTCAAGGAAAGGATCTGTGTAGTTTATTTTGTTCTGATTACTCAGCGCATTCTTGTGCCACAGACGGGACTGCATGTCAAAGTCGTCCGCAGCCTCCCAGCCCGAATGAGAGATGAGAGTGCCTCCGTCCCAAATCTGCTCGCGGGTGGCGTAGTAAAGAAGCGTCTCGTCCATGAGATTCTTTCCCATGCTCCGGATTACGGCGCGCATCTGGTCGCGGTTCTCAAGCGCAGGAATCACGTTTGATAGGTCCACCACCAGGCTGTTGTACTCTCCCAGAATCCCCTCGATTTCTCCGTTCAGTGTCTCCATCGTCTGGCTTACTGAATTGACCGTGGACTTTTTGATTACCTGGCTCATCATAAGAAGATAGGCGCAGCTAAGGAACGCCGCCACAATAAGCATGGAGCCTATCGTTCCGATTAAAAGCTCAGTCTTGAGCGAAAGCTTTTTGCTCTGCATAAAACTCCTCCTAGAAAATGCGAGCTGTTTTGAAAGACCTGATGCTGAGATAAATATATCTGATTTAGGATAATGTTACAACAAGCGGGGCGGCTCCAAGGACTCCGCATGACCATGCCGCGTAGGAGACGTTCCCGCACGGGCATGGGATGAAGTCAGAATCACTCGAACTTTAACAGAGCGGCGCCGTGGGGCTCCACGGTCACGCAGAGAAGGGCGTCTCCCTGCACCGGGAACATGTTCTTTCTGTTCCACAGGTCCCTGGGCGTGTAAGTCTTTTCCGGGATGATTCCTTTTATTTCTGACAGGTGCACGCTCACGTCGCGCGCGCGGTCCTCCAGGTTGAACAGCGCAAGATAAACCGGCCGTCCTTTGGCGGGGCATCCTTCCCCGAAGCTCTGCCACACGCACTGGCTTTCGCTCCGCATGACCTGCACCGCTCCGTGACTGCGGCCGTTCAGAGCCAGAACCTCCTCGTTCGTTATCAGGGACAGGCTCTCCTGGTCCAGCTGCGGTAAATCCGTTCCGAGCATGAGCGGGCTGCGGAATATGCTCCACAGGGTGAGCATCGTCCTTTCCTCCGCGCGGGTGAAATTCGTGCCCCGCTCCTCCCCGAAGCCTTTGCCGAGCCTGCCTAACGGAATCATGTCGCAGTCGGGCCAGCAGCCTCCGCCCACGTGGCTCTGCCACACCTCGCAGCGCTCGAACATGGCTTTAAGGGCATCCCACTTGTCCCAGAAATCATCCGTTATCCTCCACATGTTGGCGTACTTTCCCAGATGCCACGCTTTTTCTATAACGGCGGGTCCCGGGCTTAGGCTCAGAACCATGGGACGGCCGCATCTCTCTATGGCCCCCGCGATGAGCTCTATCTCTTTCTGCGCGGAGTACGGGTTGCCTGTATAAAGGTTCGTGTTGCAGATGTCATCCACTTTGACGAAGTCCACGCCCCACTGCGCGTAAAGCTCGAAAATGCTGTCGTAATACGCGCGCGCTCCCTCAAGGGCGCAAGACCTCCCTGTCTCAAGGCCGTACATGTCCCCGTTCCACTTGCACACGCTGAAAGGATTGGCAATCTTATCCGCGGTAAGGTCAGTGCCCTTGACTTTCATGCGGGCATGGACAGCATTGCGGGGAATTCCGCGCATGATGTGGATTCCGAATTTAAGCCCCAGACCATGGATGTAATCCGCCAGAGGCTTGAATCCCGCTCCGCCTGCGCTGGACGGAAACCTTTCGGGCGCGGGAATCTGCCGCGAATACTCATCCAGGCAAAGGCGCGCGAAAGGAACGTACTGAATCTCAGGGCAAGTGCTGCCCGCGTCGGGATCCGACCACTGTATGTCCACGACTATATATTCCCATCCGAAGCGCTTAAGATTGGCGGCCATAAAATCAGCGTTCGCCCTGACCTGCTCCTCAGTGACCACAGTGTTGTAATAATCGTAGCTGTTCCAGCCCATGGGAGGCGTGGGCGCGGCGTCATTCTTTGAATACATGAGTCTCTCCTAAAATCACAGTCTACTGGAATGATAGCATGAAGCCGTGTCCGCCGCAACAGAGATTTCCGGCCGCACAGCATGCCGCGAAAACGGTCCTTGCCCATGGGCTTTTTTTTTGCTACTATATTATCAGTCAAGATGTTTTCAGGGGACGCTTAGAATGCTCTACTATTTGGGTGGATTTTTAAAAAACTATTTCGGTCCTGCACGGCTTCTGCAGTCTTACGCGGTGCTTATGGCGGTGGCTCTCTACACAGGTTTTTTTGTCACGCTGAACCTTCTCCCTAAATTCTATAAATTTCTTCCGTGCGACCGCGGCAGGGAATTCACGCTGAACAAGGATGCCGCGAAAGGAAAGCCCACCGGAAGCGGCGTGGTGTTCATAACATTGTTCGTGATTCTGTGCTTTTTAATCGCTCCGCTTAACTTCATTCAGATGGGAGTGTTGCTCCTTACATGGCTCATGATGCTCACAGGTTTTCTGGATGACCGCAGCGAGAAGGGCTGGGGAGAATACGTAAAGGGTCTCCTGGATTTAATTCTGAGCGCGCTTGCCGCCTGTCTGCTCGCATACGGACTGGGAAGCGAGTCCCCGGACGGAAGGCTGTATTTCTGGCTGCCGTTCGTGTCGCACATAATACACATACCCGTATGGCTTTACATAATCATAACCACCGTGATGCTGTGGGCGTCAGTGAACACGACTAACTGCACTGACGGCGTGGACGGGCTGAGCTCGTCACTGGTGCTGCTCGCGCTCATGACAATGGGGCTCATCTTCTACATCATCTTGGGGCACGTGGAGATATCCGCGTATCTTCTGGTGCCGCATCTTTCAAGCGGGGCCATATGGGCGGTGATGACGTTCTGCCTTGCGGGAGTCCTCATGGGCTACTTATGGCACAACGCCCATCCAAGCTCAGTGCTCATGGGGGACGCCGGCTCCCGCGCGCTGGGCTACTACATAGGAATCTGCGTGATGATAAGCGGGAATCCCCTGCTATTCCTGGCCACAAGCTCCATAATATTCGTGAACGGAGGCATGGGACTTTTAAAGGTGGCGCTAAAGAGATTCTTCCATATTTCCATCTTCAATAACATAAGGTTCCCCCTGCACGACCACATGAAAAAAAATCATAAATGGTCGTCCGAGCAGATTCTTATAAAATTCCTTAGCATACAGATTCTAATAACGGTTGCCATGTTAGGCATATTCTTTAAAATACGCTGAGCTTCACAAGGAGACTTTAAAATGTCAGATAGGCGTCGTGTTGTAATCACAGGACTGGGTGCGGTTTCTCCAGTGGGGAACACCGCGGAGGATTCCTGGAATGCGGTAAGAAACGGAAAGTCAGGCCTGGGTCCCATCACATTGTTCGACACAAGCAGGGTGGATGTGACCATAGCCGCCGAGGTAAAGAATTTCGACATAGAGCGGTACGGCATTCCGTCCAGGGCGGCAAGGAAGCTGGCCAGGTTCTCCGCATTCTGTCTGGCAGCGAGCGTTCAGGCGGTGGACGATGCGGGCTATGCGAAAGAGGACCTGCAGAAAGACAAGGCCGGCGTTCTGGTGGGAAACTGCTTCGGCGGAACTGATGCCATAAGCGAGGCTTTTAAGAAGATAGATGATCCTGCACTGGGCCCCGCACGCATTCCGCCGCTCACCGCACCTCTCATGCTTTACAACGAGGCGGCCGCCAACATAAACATCTATTACGGCCTTAAAGGATTCTCATGGGCGCTGGGTACGGCATGCGCCTCAGGCACGGACGCTCTGGGACTTGCCACGGATTTAATCAGAAGCGGAAGGTGCGATGTGTGCCTTGCGGGAGGAACGGAGGCCACCATAACGGAATTCACCATAGCAAGCTTCCACACGCTGCAGGCGCTCGCCCATAACTTCAATAACGAGCCTGAGAAAGCGAGCCGTCCTTTTGACAAGGACAGGGAGGGCTTTGTGTTCGGGGAAGGCTCGGCCATGTTCGTGCTGGAGGAGCTTGAGCATGCCAAGGCCAGGGGCGCGCGAATTTACGCTGAGATCGCGGGATTCGGCTCCAGCTGCGATGCGTTCCACATTACGGCCCCGCTGAAAGACGGAAGCGGAGCGGCGCTGGCGGTCAGAGAGGCGCTTGATGACGCGGGCATGCGTCCGCAGGACATACAGTACTACAACGCGCACGGAACATCCACAAAAGCGAACGACGCCGGGGAGTCCGCCATGATTAAGTCTGTGTTCGGGGAGCACGCCTACAACCTGCACATCTCCTCCACAAAGAGCGAGACCGGGCATCTGGTGGGCGCGGCAGGTGCCATAGAGGCCCTGTTCTGTGTGAAGGCCATAAACGAGAATTTCGTGCCGCCCACTATCAACCTGGACTCGCCTGACATAGCGGCCGGATGCGACCTGGACTACACGCCGCACAAGGGCATTGACGCGCGCATAGACGCAACGGCCTCCGCCTCACTGGGCTTCGGAGGGCACAACGCCTGCATAGTGATAAGGCGGTACGCTGGGTAAGAGGTTTTGCGCGGCGGGCGGAGAACAGGATTCTCCCTTACAGGAATTATATCCGGGGGAACGGAGCGGGCATAAAATCACTCTGCCAGAAATCTTATCATCATGCATGCGGAGGCCCGCTCCAGCGCCTGCTTCTCTTTCTCTATGCGCTCATTGCACAAGTCAATCTTCGCGCTAAGCAAATCGCTCTCGCTTCCGTAGCCTGACTCATGCAGGACTTCCTGCTGACGTATCTTAAGCTCCGCGGTCTCTATCTTTAGGTCCTGATACTCCATCCTCATGCTGCACACATCCGCCGTGTTCCACTGCTGCTCCAGAGTGTGACGTATCGTGCTGCGCGCGTCATCTTTCTCTATGCTGGCTGTCCTGGCCTCGCTTATCTTTCGTGAGACATCGCGCACTTTTTTTCCGCCGTCCCAGATGGTGGTGCGTATGCCCACGCTCAGATTCAAAGTGTAATCGTCTTTCCTCAGCCAGTTAGGCTCGAACAGAGGGAACCTGGGGCCTCCGTAACCAAAGCTCATCTGCATGGCCACATCGGGCTTCCAGTTCACATAGCCTTTTGATATTCTTACCGCCAGGTCGCTTATATCCTGCATGAGCGAGAGTATGTGCATGGTCTCCTGCTCCGATGATAGCGCCCTCTCCATTACATCTGCCCTGTCAAGCGCGAGCACTTCCTCCGCGGCGGACTCATCAACCATAAAATCAATATCATCATAGGTGAGATTCTCTATGCCGGTCAGTTTCTCAATCTCTATGAGCTGCGCGGAGACCTGCTCCTCCACATCACGCCGGGCAATCTCCAGCCGCTTGGCCTGCATTCTGGCGTCAAGCACATCCTGATGAAGGAGCATCCCTGTTCTCTCCGCAGTCTCCGTGAACGACACAAGCCTGTCCGCGTAGTCCTGCTCCTCGCGCAATATGCCCTGGATTCTGTCCAGATAGAAAAGAGCGGTGAGCCTTGTCTCCAGCTCCGTCTCCTGCCTGCGCCGGGTGGAGCTAAGCTGCAGTCCCTTGGCGTCGGATATTTTTCTGTAGAGCCGCACGGCGTTGTATATTTTTCCCCATGTGAAAATCGGCTGCTGTATGACAATCTGCGCGTTGTACCATGTGCTCTCCATGCCGTCGTACAGCGTTATGTATCTTCCCGGGGATGAGGGTGAGAATCCTGCGGGCCAGCTCAGCAGTCCCAGAAGGTCATCGGAGCTGACAGTTATGGAGCCTATGGGCGGATTCATAAGATATGTTCCGCTAAGCTGAAGGTCCACTGTGGGACCGAATCCAGCGTACGCGTCCTTTACGTCCAGCACGGAGCGCCGGTATTCCTCGCCGAGCTTTAAAAGCTCAGGGTTGCTGCTTAGCATGGCGTCTCTTAACGAGCCTAAAGTATGGCGCGCGGAATTCCCTCCGTCTAAGGTCTCATCCGCATAAGCGTCCTTTGTCTCCTCTATGTATGCGGCGGGAGCGGCCCCGTCATCGGCATAATCCTGCGCGGTAAGCATGAGCGCCGGAGAGAGGATATAAAAAACGCATGCAGAAAAACTGATTTTTCTCATAGGATAAAATTAATTTAGCTTGACCCAATAGGACGAGACATCGCTTCTTATTGTTACAGATGCCGGGGAAGTCGTGGGTTCTCCGTCTACCTTAAAAGTGGCACTGGCTTCGGCATATTTCTCAGGGTAGACATCTTTTGCCCAGGTTCCGCTCCCCAAGCCAGAGAACCTTCCGTTCTTCTCAGTACCGCTCTCTGTGCCTGTAATCTGAGGCCCAGTGGTAACGGTGCCGCAATATTCTCCGTCCACTAAAAGCGTTATCTGTTTTCCATTAGAGTCTTCAGCATCACTTCCACACTGCCCGCTGAATTTAGGAACGGGAAACCTGCATCTCTTTCCGTAAAGGCTAAGCGGATAGGAGTCCACGCCGGGGATTTCCTTGGTAAGCGTAAAACCGTCTTCCAGAAACGAATAATCAGTCACCGAATCATCCACGGAAGGATTACCGCACGCCTTCCACGAGACCTCATTTTTCTCCGCGTTCTGATAGTAGCTTATTTTAATCTGAGGGCTCGTGGTCTTAGTTCTGTCCGCGTCCTGCCAGCGCGGGTACGATATGCTGAGCACGCCGGTGCCGGTGTATGTAGCCTCGTAGATTCTGGCAGGCACGGAGGCGTCAGCGGCGGTGGTCTGCGGAACCTCAATGCGCACGTAGACAGGGCTGTCAGCGGGTGCATTGGTCGCCACGTCCACAAGCCTTATGGAGAGCGCGGTGGTTTTTCTTACGGCGGTAAGCTCCTGGTAGATGGTGTCGCTGGTGCTGTCTGAGACAATCAGGGAGCTTCCTTTCGTGAGGCCGTAATTCTCGTGATAAAACAGAAGGTAGAGCTCGCTTACATCCGCGTCCTTCCCGAAAGCGGGACGGCCGGTCTTCCATACAATCCTGCTCAGAGTGAACGTTCCGTCAGCGCCAGTGGTCGTGTGCCCGTAGTATGAGGCGGACGGAACGAACCTGTAGCCTTCCTTGTATGATTTATAGTCCGAGTCACGCTGAGAGGAGTCTGTGTAGGCATAGACATCCACGTTCGCGATGCCGGCCTTGGGAGTGACGGTGCTCTCCATGTCCACCACTACCCCGCCTGTTCCGCCATAAAACACGCTGTAGCAGGAAAGAAAACACAGCATCGTAATGGAGCAAAAAAAAGCCGCCGCACATTTTCTGACAAACATACAAACCTCCGCGCGCCTAGTGTACCACAAGTAGTGCCTGCCTTACAACATTGCGCAGTGCCTCCTGGAAAAATCAGAATTGACGGCGGAAAAAAATAGAATTATTATAGGCGCATGAGAACGATTTACGCGGAGCCATCAGAATTACCCGGAATAATATCCGACTATCTTAAGAAAGGACGCCGACAGACTCCGGGGCCGCTGTTCGTTTTCTCATCGGACGTGGCGGCGGACTCGTGGTCAGAATGGGCGGTCCGAAATCCTGAGGAGTCCGGGGCGCAGGCGGTTGCGCTGGAGGATTTTACCGCATGGGATAAATTTAAAATCGATTTTCTTGCGGGAAGCGCGGGCAAAAAGAACTGCATACCTGCGGTCCTTCGTAAGCTTTTCGTGCGCTCCCTGATTCATCAGAATCTGAGCGGGCATTTCATCACCAAAATAATACCGCATGAAAAATCAGACGCGCAGGCAGCGTACGCGTTCACGGACTGGCTCGCAAAGATACTTCCCTCCCTGAAACTGTGGCATCAGAAATACCAGGCGTATCTTGCGGCGCAGGGCATTACGCCGTCATCAGACCCTGACACGGAGAACCGCGACTACAATGAGCTTTTCACACGCTACAAGAATTTTCTGGACGGGAACAATTTCTTTGAGCCGGCATGGCTCTCGCCGGAATTCATAGAGAAAGAGAGGACCATAATAATCTTATACCCGGAGCTGCTGGAGGATTTCGCGGAGTACACGGAAGTGTTTTCCCTCGCGGATAACGTGACTGCGGTCATGCTTCCAGAGCTCAGTCCCGGCGCGGAGAGGCCCGGCGCATACCGCTATGCTGACTCCCGGACGGAGCTGCGCAGAACCATACTAAGGCTAAGGACCCTGCATGAGAGCGGCGTTCCATGGACAAGCATGGCGCTGAGCGTTCCTGACATGGAGACATACAGGCCGTACATCAATAGGGAATTCGAAAGATACTGCGTGCCGGTGAACATCCGCTCAGGAGAGCCGCTAACGCAGAATTGCGCGGGGCTCATTTTCAGCAGGATAAACGACTGCTACGCGGAGAATTTCTCCTATGACAGCGTGCGCTCCCTGCTGCAGAACGAGTACGTTCCGTGGAACCGCGAGGCGCAGACGGTCAAAGAGAATCTGATACGCGAGGGGAACAGGCTGCACGCGCTTTGCAGCTATGAGGAGAGCCCGGCATCCGACAGACTTGTTGACACTTGGCTGGAGGCGCTGGACGGAATTCCCGCGGACACGCGCGAGAGAATTTTCTACGAGAGACTGCGGCATGAGGTAACTTGCATCTGCGAGGCGAAAAGCTTCAGGGCGCTGCACACTGCGTGGCTCACATTCAGGGAGAATTTTCTGGACACGGAGAATTTCTCCTCCGGGGCGAACAGGATTCTGGGCAGATGCATAAGCGAGCTTAACGATATAATGGACATAGAGGCGCGCTACATTAAAGATTTAAATCTTACGGTGGAGAAACCCTTCGCTTTTTTTCTGAGCGAGCTTCAGTCCAAGACATACAGGCCCCAGGAAGTCATAGACGGAGTGTCGGTTTTCCCGTACAAGCTCTCCGCGGCGGGCGCCATAAAACATCAGTTCGTAATAGACGCATCGCAGGCCAACCTGGACATACCCTACAAAAAGCTGAATTTCCTGAGCAATGAGAAGCGCAAGTCCCTGCTGGGCCAGGAGGCGGAGGAAAGCCGGAATTCCTCAGAGGCGTTCATAAGGCTGTACGGAAAATTCAGCGCGCAGGACGATGTGATTTTCTCATGCGCGGCAGAGACTTTCTCGGGATTCGCCATAGCACATAACGCGCTCAGTGTCAGAAAAGACACCGACCCGCTGCAAGAGCTGGACAAGACGGATTTCATAAAAAGTGAGGAGAATCTGATTTTAAATGCGGACGGAAATTCCTCCCTCAAAAATCCAGTGAGCATCATGCAGAGAGACGCGTTCACATCATGGCTTAAGCGCACCAAAGGCTTCGATGCGGCAATGCCGTACTCGCCGGGTCCCGCGCTAAAAGAGGCCGTGGAGCATGCCGTAGTCACCCGAAGGAAGAGCAAGGGAAAGCCTGTCATAACCCAAAGCGACATGAGAAATTTTTTCCCCTGCCCGCGCAGATGGATTTTCTCCGGCATATTAAAATGCAGGGAAGACAGTCTCAGCATGAGCCTGATGCAGCCCTACGACATAGGCAACATAAACCATAAGATTCTGGAGCTGTACATAGGCGGGCTGCTGAAAAAGGGAGAATGCCTTCCCGTTGCGGGCCAGGACGGCACTTTTGAGAATGATGAAGGGCTTCGCGAGGAGATAAGGCGGCTCACTGACGAGGCGATACATGACACGTCCATGTCATTTAAAAGCAGCCCGCTCGTGATTCACATCCTTGAGTCGCAGGCAGAAAGCATAGCCGCTGACATCCTGAATTTCCTGGGAACTCTGTGCAGGCTGCCTGAGTATCCCAAGACCGTCAGCTCAAGGACCAGGATAAAAGGCTTCGGGGGATATAAGGTCGCGGGCGCGGAGTTGGAGATTGAGTCACAGACCGAGCAGGGAGTGAGCGTCCTGGGGAAAATAGACTGCCTTCTTTCAGATCCCGTCACGGGAGATTTCGTCATCATAGACTACAAGAATTCATCGTTCGCCATACCCAGGGCCGCGGACGTCTACCCTGACAGCAACGGTATCCTGGCGGATTTCCAGATGCCCATGTACGTGACGCTGGTGCGGAACGAGCGCATAAAAAGAGATTCCGGCATAAAAATCCAGGCCGCATATTTCTATGCCATAAAGGACGGAAAGAATCTGGGGGTCATAGACGAGTATACCGGGCTTCCCTCCGGAAGTCCTGAGGGCGCGGCGAACAACAAAAGTTACGGGACTTTCTGCGACATCACGCTAAGCTCGTTCGGAAATTATGCGAAAAAATTTGAGGAGAGCATAGGCTCCTCGGATTTCTCTCCTGTGAATCCGGCGGATAAAATGAGCGCCCTCATAAACGTGGAGCCCCACAGGACATGCGTGCAGTGCGACTTTAAAAGCATTTGCCGCACGACTTTTACTGTGGGCGCGCAGGAAATAGCAAGAGGTTAGGACGATGGCATACGAGTATCTTGACGAGCTTTCTGAGATAAACAGGGCGCTGGACGACCGGCAGAAAAAAGCATGCTGCCGCACGGATAACACCGTGGTGGCCGCCGGCGCAGGAAGCGGGAAGACGCAGGTTCTGGCCACCAGATTCGCATGGCTTGTCATGAGCCGTAACATCCCGGTCTCAAAAATCCTCACCCTCACGTTCACAAAAAAAGCGGCGGGGGAGATGTATGAGAGAATCCACAGCACGCTCACGTTTTTCGCGGAGAACCCCGGGACGCCTCAGGCAGAGAAAGAGCGGGCGCGTAACGCATTGAGCCGCTTCGGGGAGGCCCGCATACAGACGCTGGACTCCTACTGCGTCTCCATAGTAAGGCAGGCTGCAAACAGGTACGGTCTCCGCCCTGATTTCTCCGCAGGCTCGGCGGACTCCGAGCGGGAGCTTAAGGACGCGGCGCTCCCATTCATACTTAAGCACAGGGAAAATCCTGCGGTAAAAACTTTCGCGGAGCCGGGGAGGCTTCAGGACTTTGCGGAGAATATTTTCGCAAGGACCATAGACAATTACGCCTCGCTCGCTGACGGCGACAATTTTTTCTCAAGCAGGCTCACGGCACAGAAAGAGACTGTATGCAGGGGCCTAAACTATTTTATTTTCGGGGAGGGTGACTGTCCGTCCGGCTCAGACGATGACAAAAAATCTTTCGCACGCCTGCATGCCGAGCTTGAGGAAGCGCTGCCCGAGGCATTCCAGAAAAAAGCCGGCGAGGAGTACACAAAAAAATCTGACCTGGCATTTAAAAATATTTCCGGGCTTCTGGAAAAATACGGCCCCATAACACCCGACGACATAGAGCGTTGCACGGAAGACGGTGGCGCTCTACGTGACATAGTGAGAGACATTCAGGATATATTGCGCATCATAAACTCACTGCCTGCAAGCGGATACACACAGACGCTGCGAGGCGCTTTCAGAGCTTTCAAGGCCACATCAGACGGCGGCTCATTCAGCCTCATAACCGCACTGTGCAATTACATTACGCAGTACGGCGCGCTAAAAGAGCTTCTAAATCTGCTGGATATTTTTCACGCGCAGGTAAAGCGCTCCAAACGGGTCTCAGGAAAACTCTCGTTCCGCGACGTTCAGAAGATGGCACTGGTCATTCTGGAGAATGAGGATGACATTAGGGCGCAGGAGAACGCCGCATATGAGAAAATAATGATAGACGAATTCCAGGACAACAACGGAGACAACAAGCGGCTGCTTTTCATGCTGTGCTCTGGTCCCGGGAACAGGAATCCGCAGATAAGCGACATAGCCAAGGACAAGCTGTTCTTTGTGGGGGATGAGAAACAGTCCATCTATAAATTCCGAGGAGCGGACGTGGCCGTGTTCAACGAGCTGCAGGACGGTTTCATGAAGTCTTTCGGAGAGGACAGCGTGCTTCCCATGGAATACAACTACAGGTCCAGCGGCGCGCTCATCTCGTCCTTCAACATTCTGTTCGGCGGCCAGAACGGAATCTTCGACTCCTCCTCCACAGAGGCTTACGAGGCAAAATACAAGACCCCGACTAAAAAATACAATCCCCAGGAAAAAACAGTCTGCCCGCCAGAGCCCCTGACAAAGCAGAGCGTTCCAGTGCACTTCTGCATGCTGGACGAGGGAATACTGGAGGATAATGACAAGCTTCCCGCGCAGAATCAAAAAGATTTTCTGGGCAGAAAAGAGCAGCTCGCGTACTTCATCGCGGATAAAATCAGCCGGATAAAAAACGCTGCGGGAGACGGTCTTAAATACTCTGACATCGCCATACTGGACAAGTCCCGCACTGACCGCACGCTTATAATAAAGTGGCTGAATATTTTCGGCATTCCGTACAGCCTGGATCAGAACGGAAACCTGTTTGACTCAGGCATAGTCTTCGACATCTACAATTTCCTGAGGATGTGCGTATATCCCTCGGACATAATCGCGTTCGCATCTTTCCTGACATCTCCGCTATGCGGCCTCACCGAGAATGAGGCGGAGAGCATACTGGCAGTCATAAGGAATCATGCGGAGGAGAATACGGTTTTCAGCGCTCTGGATGACATCCCTAAGTCACAGCGCAATCTGATTCGCGACGCACTGGGCGGACGTGACAATCTTTTTACGGATGCCATGGATTTCTATCACGCGCAGAGAAAGCTCGTCCTGAGCCAGCCGCTTACCGCCAGCCTGGAGACTTTGTGGTACAAGACAGGATACATATACGAGACCATGCTGAGCAAAAAGTCGCATATGTATTCCGAGCAGTTCGACATGCTCTACGAGCTTGCGCGGCAGTGCGACGGCGGAAACAAAAGCTCCGCATGGTTCGTGGACCAGCTTGCCGCGATAAAATCCGCGGAGGACAGGAATTTAAAAAGCGATGACGCTGACATAGACACAAAGGACATTTCGTATCCAATAGAGAAGAGCGACGCGGTTCAGATTCTGACAATCCATAAAAGCAAGGGACTTCAATACAAGCACGTTCTGATTTACGGCTGCACGGGAGTCAGAAGCAAAAGCGACACAGCGAATGTTTTCTACGAGGAAGACACGGGCGTAAGCATAAGAACATCCAGGGCCGCAGAGAATTATTTTTATCTTATGCAGAAAGGCAGGGCGAAAAAGAAGGAGCTCGCGGAATTCAGAAGACTGATTTACGTAGCGGTCACACGCGCGGAAAAAGAGGTGTACATCGTGGGGTCCGCGAAAAAAATCAAATCAGAGAAAGCGGACGTATCGTTCAGGCTGCTTGAGGCGCAGGCGGACATTTATTACCCGGAGCGCGGCGAGGATGACGGACCTGAGGCCAAAGAGGCGGTGTATAATGACGGAGCACCTTTTGATTATCTTTCCATAATGCCAGTGGAGCGTGATGTCCTGAACTCTGCGCAAAAAGATATTCCTGCCGGCGAGAAGCGGAGGATGCTCTCCGTCACGCTGCTCGCGGACTATGAGAATCCATCTCATGTCATAAAAGCGGAGCCTGAGCCTGTGAGCCGCATCACCCCGAGCTCGCTGGAGGATGCCACTGGCGCGGACACACTGGAAAATCCCCGGGCCGACCCGTATGCCACTGTCAACAGAATAATAGAGAGGTACTCATCCCCTGCCGCACCGGACCATGACACCGAGCGGGAAACGGAAGATGCCGGCATGCCCGGAAACTCAGCGTTCACTTACGCGGACTTCGGCACGCTCGCGCATAGTTATCTGGAGGCGTTCGCGCACGGTGTTCCGCCGGAAGATTTTACTCCCGGGCTCAGACTGTTCAAGAACCTGAGCGCTGACGAGCGGAAAGTCATGACTGACGCATGCGTGAAAATGGTGAGGGAATTCTCCGCGAGCGCTCTGGGAGAGAATCTTCAGGCTGCCATGAGGCAGGAATCTTTTGTGAAAGCAGAATACGCATTCAGGACGGTCCTGGATGACAAGCTTGTAACAGGCACCATAGACTTGATTTTCAGGACACCGGACGGCACTTATGTCATAGCGGACTACAAGACTGACAGGGAGCTCCGTCCCGGCATGTACTATGAGCAGCAGAGGTGCTACAGGATAGCGGCGGAAAGGCTCCTTGACTGCGGCATGGAGAACATAAAATGCTTCCTGCATTACCTGCGCTTCAACGAGACGCTGGACATAACAGGCGCTTTAAATCAGGACGCCGGAACCATCCGCACGGAAAGCGCAGGAATCTTTTAGTCGCGCGCCGTCTTTTTATGAAGGGCGCTAAGTCCCTGAAAGCCAAGGCCTCCTGCCGGACCGCGTTTTAAATGTCCCTTTCCGCGCTCGCTCAGATAATACAGCACGGGGATAAGCACCAGCGTTATCAGCGTGGAGGTAAGAAGCCCTCCCACAATAGCCTGTCCCATGGGCGCATAAATCTCCGCGCCCTCCCCCCGGCTAAGTGCCATGGGAATGTCTCCTAAAAGCGTAGTAAGCGTGGTTATGAAAATGGGACGTATACGGCTGGACGCTCCATCCATAATGCTCTGCCTAAGAAGTGACTCCTCCTCGCTGTCTGTAAGAGATACGACCCATTCGCCGTCACGGTTCTGCGTTCCCCTCTCGCGGGCAATCTCCTCGCGCCTCTCCTTGTGAAGCTGGTTTATGTAATCCACAAGGATAATTCCGTTGTTCACGACAACTCCGCCCAGAGAGACCAGGCCCAGCAGCGCCAGAAGGTTCATGGTGGAGCCGAACATAAGAAGTCCCACGACCACGCCTATGAAGCAGAACGGGATGGTGAGCATGATTATGAGCGGCTGCTTGAATTTCTCAAACTGAAGCACCATCACCATGTAGACCAGAAAAATCGCGATGGCAAGCGCAGTCAGCATGGGAGGAATCATGTCCGACACAAGCGCCACAATTCCGCCTGACTTGGAGGCCACATTTCCCGGGAGAGGATTCTTCGACAGGTACTCGTTCACGCGCCGCGATACGCCCGCGGTGTCCTCCGTGGTAAGAGTGGCCGAGACCGTGATTGTCTTCGCTCTGTCAGAGTGGTTTATCTGCGAGATGCTCTTCTCAATTCTTATATCGCTCAGATTGGCGAATGACACGTTCTGTCCGTGGTCCGTTATTATGTGGATGTCGGCAATATCATCGGCGGTAAGATTTTTGTCCGTTATGTCAGAAGAAAGCCTTATGCTGTAGCGGCTGCCGTTGTCAGCATTCTTGTAGTGGCCCGCGTCCATTCCCTGGAAAAGTATGGCGCTGGTAATGCCCGCCTCATAACTTGTAAGTCCCAGGGAGCTGAGATATTCCTGCGACATATCTATCACCATGGTAGTAGTGTCAAAATCAGTGTCGAGCTTAGCGTTTACAACCTCAGGGTCGCTCATAAGATAATCTTTCAAGCGGCTCGCCGTCTGATAAAGGGACCTCATGTCCTCCGAGATAAGAGTCATGCCCCAGCCTCCTCCGCCAGAGACATATCCCACAAGCTTATCAAATCCGCCGTTCTCTATGTTAACCGTAGCATCGGGAATGGACTCCGACCACACCTGCTGCATCATGAGCATAATATCATGCACGTCGCGCCTGCGCTCCGCCACAGGAACAAGGACCACATGCGCATAGGCGCACTCCGGGGAAGAGAGCGCCATTATGCCTTTGCTGTTGCTCATTCCCTCGTAAAAAACCACGGACTGAATCTCCGGCACCTGCTCATACAGAAGGCGCTCCGCCACGGAAAGTTTCTCACGCGTCTGCTCTATTTTCGTACCGATGGGAAAATCTATGGAGATGTAGAAGTCACCGGAATCCGTGGACGGAATGAACGCTATGCCCAGGCGCGTGGCCGTGAACGCGGAGAAAAGCAGGACGCTCACCGCTATTACAATCACAAACTTCTTGTTGTCCAGCGCAAGCCCCAGTAGGTGATTGTATTTTCTCTCGAACGCATTCATGAGCGTGTCGAACTTGCGCGGTTTTGCGCGGATTTTAGGACCGTTCTCGTCAAGCAGAAGCTTTAAAAGATAAGGCACTATAATCACCGCTACAAGGAACGATGCGAAAATCGCGATTATAATCGTAAGGGATGCCGCATGCAGTATTTTTCCGATAAGGCCCGACAGCATGGAGATTGGAATGAACACGACTATAGTAGTCGCGGCGCTGGCAAAGATGGAGAGCGCCACCTCGTCCCATCCTTTGTATATCGCCTGGCTCACAGTATACGCGGGAAGCCCCGTGGACGGATCACGTTTCTGATAGTGCCGGTAAATCTGCTCAAGCATCACAGTGGAGCCGTCCACGACCATGCCCAGGGAAATCACCATGCCTGAAAGGCTCATAAGATTTATGGTTATGCCCAGAAGCTTTATGCCTATGAACGAGAAGAGAATGCACAGCGGAATAGAAATGCCTATTGTGAGCGTGGCGCGCCAGTCCGCCATGAACAGCAGGATTACAAGGACCGCGAAAATCACGCCCATTATGCCGCTCTGAACTACAGTTCTGAGCGATGCCTTAACCTGCCGCGAATCATCGGATATGATGCCGAACTTAACCGCGCCGCCTGTCTCCCTCTCCACATCAGAGAGAATTTTTTTCACCTCATCCACGATTTTCACGGTGTCGCCGTCGCTGCGCTTAGTGACGCTCACCAGAATCACAGGACTGATTCCGTCCGTAACGTAATAATCCGGCTCGGGATATGACAAGCTTATCTCCGCCACATCCGCCAGATGAATTATGGTGTTGCCGTCCGCGAGACCCACCGGAAGATTCCGTATATCATCTATGGAGTCAAAGCCGCCTGCGTAGCGCACCTGTATGGAGCGGTCAGAGTACGCGGCGTTCCCGAGCGGAAGGTTCACGTTTCCGTAGCTAAGTATTTTATAAACTGACGTGACAGAAATTCCTTTAGCCACAAGCTCGTCAGTGTTCAGCTTTATGTTTACCTCCAGCTCCTTGCCGCCGTCTATCTCCACCTGGGACACTCCGTCTATCTGCGTTATGCGCGGCGTAAGCTCATCCTTTATGAATTCCGTAACGCGGGCGCTGTCTTTTCCCGCCTCCGCCGTAAAAGATATAATCGGAATCATGGACACGCCGCCGACCAAAGCGCGCGGCTCACCCTGAAGCCCCTCAGGGAGCTCGGACATCAGCTCCGATATTCTGTTCCGCAGTTCCTCCAGCTGCTCGTATGCGTCGTAACCGTCCGCATAGGTGATTGTGATGAGGCTCACCGAATTGTAGCTGGATGAGTCCACGCTTTTAAAATGCGGCAGAGTCACAAGATTGTCCTCCAGGACTTTAGTCACGTCCTGCTCCACATCCTCTGCGCTCGCCCCGGGATATATCGTGTACACTATGGCCTGGGGCATGGAGATGTCGGCCATGAATTCCAAAGGCATCAAAGACAGCGAGTACAGCCCGAACACAAGAAGCGCTATCAGGCACATGGTGATGGGCACCGGATGTTTTACAGAAAATTCAGAAAGTCTCACTCGAATTCTCCAACAGGCTCTCCGGAAATTCTTATGCCGTCCGCAGGAGTGTCAGAGGGAGAAGCGCTATCATCGTCATGGGAGGGGCCGTCCGTGGCGGTCTCTTTCTCGTGAGCGCTGTCCTCCGCGTAAGGCTCCAGCTCTTTTATGACGCTCACACGCTGCCCGTCAAACACCGTATTGTGTCCGTCAACCACAAAGAAACTTTCCGCGTACTCGGCAGGAACCATGAAATGCTCCGCGTCAGACGGAGTCTCCTCCAGCTGAACGAAATGCACGGTGCTGTCCTCCGCGCTGAACGTGTAGCATGAGCCGTCCAGTTTTTTCGCGGTGACAGGAAGAAGCGGCACGGAGTGATGGGCCGCATACGCGACATTTATCTTCACATACATTCCGGGCCTGAAGCGCTCGCCCGGCTCATCCAGACGGCACACAACCTGAAAATTCTTGGACTCAGGAGAGACATAAGGAGCTATGTTCTCTATGATGGCGCCGGTGACCGCATCGCTGTACATGTTCTTTTCCGCCGGGCGCGTCACGGTTACGACCAAGTCATCCTTTTGCAGGGTAAAAAGATCAAAATATTTCTCCGGGACTTTCAGCCGCACCACCTGATTCCCAAGGTCCGCCAGCACAGCGACAGGCTGGGTCTGCGTTCCTATGCTTCCTTCCGCAAGATCCGCAATCAGAATCGTTCCGTCTATGCTTGCCTTGACCTCGGTGTAGTCGTACTGCAGTCTGGCCAGATCATACTGCGCCTTCATGGCGTCATGCTGTGCCTTGGCGCTGTCATAGTTCTGCTGGGTGGCGGCACCGCTTTTAAAAAGACTCTCCAGTCGCTCGAATGTGCTTTTGGCGGCAAAGTACGCGGCCTCGGCCTGAAGCAGCTGCTGCCTGAACGGCGCGTCATCTATTTTCGCCAGCACGGTGTCTTTCTCCACGTAGTCGCCCGCTCTGGCGTAGTATTCTGTGATGGTTCCCTGCACGAACGGAACCACTGGAATCATCGCGCTTGCCTCAACGTATCCGCTCAAAGTTATGGACTCAAGCACGGTTCCCATGAAAGGCTTCTGAATGACTACGGCGGGGATCCTCTCATTCTCGCCCTTAGATCTTTTTTTCCCGGTAAACAGAAACACTATGGCCACAAGTAAAAGAACTGTTACGGCAAAGACCGCGTATTTAATTTTTTTGTGCCTTGCGAAAAAATCTCTCATAATCCTCCGGCTTTAATTCGAGGCCATGTAAGCCACGGTCATGGCATCAAGCGCGATGTTTTTTATGACCGCATACTCATTAGGCTGATGCGCAAGCTCATCCAGCGTGCTCCATACCACGGCGTTAAATCCCAGATTGCGAAGTCCTGCCGCCACAGTTCCGCCGCCTATTCCCACAGTGCGCGCGTCTATTCCGTGCACGGCCTTTATGGCGGACGAAAGTTCCCTCACCACGGGCGCGTCCACTGGAGTGGGAAGGCTCTGCTCCGCCTGAAGCTCCGTCACCTCCACCGTGACCCCGTATTTATCTTCCACGGATTTTATGCGCCTTGAAAGCTCCGCGCGCACCTCGTCCAGAGTGTAGCAGGGATTTATCCTGCAGTCCGCGCAGAAGACATCGTCCCCGGGAATCATGTTCACGCCCTCCACATTCTGCATCTGCATGGTGGGCTGGAACGTGGACCACGGCGGCTCGAACAGGGCGTCCTTTTTGTCAAAGAAATTCTCCATGTCGTTCACACGCAGGGCCAGGTCAGCAGCCGCAAGCTTAGCGTTCTTTCCTAAGTCAGGACGGGAGCCGTGGCACTGCTTTCCTTTGGTGTGGAATTTAAACCACGCGATGTTCTTCTCCGCGACCTCTATCGTCTCTCCGCGCGGGTCGCCGCCGTCAGGAATAAGGATGCGGTCCTCTTTCTTAAACAAATCCCTGTGCTCCCTGAGCAGGAAATTCATTCCGTATCTGGAGCCCACCTCCTCATCCGCCATGAACAGAAGCTTTATGGTGTGCTCAGGAATTATGTGCTGCCTTACAAAACTCAGCGCCGCAAGTATTCCCGTAACAAGGCCCTGCTGGTTGTCCTCCGTTCCGCGGCCGAAAATTTTTCCGTCTCTCTCCGTAACTTTCCACGGGTCGGATTCCCACAGACCGGGCTCGCCTACAGGCACCACGTCCAGATGCGCGCACACCCAGATGCTGTAGTCATCGCGGCTTCCCGGAACGGATGCGACCATGTTAGGCCTTACGCCGGAGCTCACGCGGGCATCGGGCGCGTCAAAATGCTCTATGCGAGTAATGCCGTTCTCCCTGAGCCATCTCTCCAGCGCGGCGCATTTCTCGCTTTCCCCGTCACCGCCATTCTCGGGCGCCAGGGCGGGAATGGCGGTCAGCAGGGCCTCAAGCTCCACCATGTCGCGGACGTGATTCTCTATGTAATCTTTAAGCTGCAAAAATTCGTGAGAGTGTTCCTGTGCCATTTTCTCCCCCATAAAACACTTAGCGCATTCTAGCATTTTATGCCGGGCTTGGGCAATTGCAGCGGGGAATTCGGTGGCTTTACGGATGAGGATTTCCCGCAGAATTCACAATACCCCACGGGGCTAAGCGCAGTGGATTCCATGCGGAGAATGACGCAGCCCCTTGGTGCGCCTAAAACTTAAATCCGTTCGGAAGCCTCATGTTCTTAAGCTGATTCAAATCCATGCCGCCGCCCGGATTCATGTCCATTCCGCCCAGAGCGCTCATCATGCGGGCCTGCGCGCCTTTGCTGCGGGTAAGCTTTTTCATGGTAAGCTTTGTCTTCTCAAACTGCTTTATAAGCTTGTTCACTTCCTGCACGCTGGTTCCGCTTCCTTTCGCTATGCGTTTTCTGCGGCTGGGCCCTATGATAAGATGGTTCATGCGCTCCTTGTACGTCATGCTCAAGATTATGGCCTCCTGATGCTTCATGTCAGCGCCGGCAATCTGCTCGTCGCTCACCTGACCGGCCAGTCCCGGCATCATGTCCAGAATCTGCCTCATGCTGCCCATTTTCTTTACGCTCTGCATCTGCTCAAGCATGTCCTGGAGCGTGAATTCGTTGCGGCTCATTTTTTTGGCCATCTTAAGGGCCTGCTCCTGGTCCACGGTCTCCTGCGCTTTCTCCACGAGCGACACCACGTCGCCCATGCCCAGAATGCGGCCGGCTATGCGGTCCGGGTGGAACGGCTCAAAGTCCTCGGTTTTCTCGCCAGTGCCTATGAACAGAATGGGCTTTCCTGTTATGGACTTAAGTGAAAGCGCGGCGCCTCCCCGTGCGTCGGAGTCGAACTTAGTAAGTATGACGCCAGTAAGCCCCAGCCGCTCGTCAAAACTTTTCGCTATGTCCACCGCGTTCTGGCCTGTCATGCTGTCAGCCACCAGGATGCATTCCACAGGATTCACGGCTTTCTTCACATTCACAAGCTCGTCCATCATGGCATCGTCTATCTGGAGGCGGCCCGCGGTATCCACGATGATGGTGTCAAGCCCGTTCTTCCTGGCGTAATCGATTCCGTTCTGCGCGACACGCACGGCATCCTTGGAGTCCGTCTCCTTATAGACCGGAACTCCTATCTTCTCGCCAAGCACGCTAAGCTGCTCAATGGCGGCGGGGCGCACCAGGTCGCATGCCACCAGAAGCGGACGCCGCCCCTCTTTCTTAAGCCGGGCCGCAAGCTTGTGGGCGGCGGTGGTTTTTCCCGCGCCCTGAAGTCCCAGAAGAAGAATGACGCTCTGCGTGTCAGGTCCCTTAAGCGCCAGGTCCGTTTTCTTGTCGCCCAGCATTGAGACAAGCTTGTCGTGGATTATCTTAACGAACTGCTGTCCCGGGTCCACGGCCTTAAGCACTTTCTCGCCCTTGGCCTCCTCTATGGTGCTGTTCACGAACCTGCGGACCACGCGCAGATTCACGTCGGCCTCCAGAAGGGCCATCTTAATCTGCTCTACGGTCTCCTCTATGTTTTTCTCCGTGATTGTGCTCTTTCCGCCCAGCGTGCGCATTATATTGCTGAATGTATTCGTAAGTTTCTCTAACATACAGACTCCTTGGAATGAGCGTAGTCTATCAGACTTTACGGAAATGCACAAGAAAAGCACGGCGAATGGAAAACATTTGCAAGTGAGCGGGCGCTGGTGTATACTGAGGTCATGAAGAAGATAATTTTAGCGGCGATTTTATGCGCAGTGTTATCGCAGGCCGCATCCGCGCAGACAGGCAGAAAAGGAGTCAGGATTTCCATGGAAGAGCTCAGCGTTCAGAACGGAGAGAATTTGATTTACGGGAAAGTGTTCTTTCCTAAAGATGAGGAAAAGCATCCCGCAATCATCCTAAGCCACGGCTACAACGGAAGCCACAGCGATTTCATTGATGACTGCCGCTTTTTCGCGCAGAACGGTTACGTCGCGTACTGCTATGATTTCTGCGGCGGAAGCACAAGGAGCCGGAGCTCTGGCAGGACCGCAGACATGAGCCTTCTTACGGAGAAAAGCGACCTTATTGCCGTCATAAATCATTTTGAGACGATGGACAACGTGGACCGCTCCAGGATATATCTTCTGGGAGGAAGCCAGGGCGGACTGGTGTCGGCGCTTGCCGCAGAGGAGGTGCCGCAGAAAGTAAAGGCCATGGCCCTGTACTTCCCCGCGTTCTGCATACCCGATGACTGGAGAAAAAAATTCCCCGGAGGCTCCGCTGTTCCTGAGTCACTTGATTTCTGGGGAATGACGCTGGGAAAAGATTTTCTTTCCGGCGCGGTGAGCATGAACGTGGACGAGGCCACAGGACGATACGGCGGAAACGTTCTGATTATCCACGGCGATTCGGACGACATTGTGCCGCTGCGTTACTCACAGGAGGCCGTAAAACGCTACCCGCACGCAAAGCTTGAGGTCATGCCCGGGGAGCGCCACGGTTTCAGTCCGGCGGCAGCGGCCCGGGCACGCAAGATGGTGCTCCAGTTCACGGAGAGCAATTAAATCCGTCCGCGACTATTTAAGCTTATCCTGCTCGGCATAGTATTTGTTGTAGGCGTCCCATGTGCTTTTTATGAGAGTGTCCACATCAGAATACTTGGGCTCCCAGCCTAATACTTTCCGTGCAAGCTCGGAGCTGGCGGTAAGCTGGGCGGGATCACCCGCGCGGCGGCCCACATACTCGGCCTTTATCTCTTTCTGAGTAATGCGGCGTGTGGCCTCAAGCATCTCCGTTACCGTTATTCCGTTCCCCGTTCCCAAATTCAGCGTGAGGCTCTCTTTTTTGGCCGCTATGTGCTCCAGTGCGAGCGCATGAGCGGAGGCAAGATCCGAGACATGTATGTAGTCGCGTATGCATGTTCCGTCACGCGTGGGATAATCGTTTCCGAAAATGCTCACTTTCTCCCGCTTGCCGCAGGCGGCCTCCATCATTACAGGAAGAAGATTCGCGGGATTCCGCTCCAGGCCGTAAAGCTCGCCAGTGGGGTCATAGCCGGCCGCGTTGAAGTAGCGCAGCGAGGCATAGTGAAGCCCGCGCAGTTTCTCGTACCAGCCCATGAACTCCTCGATTTTAAGCTTAGTGAAACCGTAATAGTTCTCAGGATTTTTGGGATGATCCTCATCTATGGGAAGATACTGCGGCTCTCCGAAAACCGCGGCGCTGGATGAGAACACCATGTTCAGGCAGCCGTGCTCCACCGCGCTGTTCAATATGTTCATGGTGCCGCTTATGTTGTTTACGGAGTATTTCTCGGGTTTTATCATGGACTCGCCCGCGGCCTTGAATGCGGCCAGGTCTATGAACGCGTCATATCCGTCCGCGAACGCCGCGTCAAGCTCCTCCTTATGCAGTATGTTCCCCGCGTAAAAAACATTCTGAGGATAAAGATTCTGCACCAGTCCGCTTGAAAGATTGTCAAAAACCGCGACTTTGTGGCCGCGCGCCATCAACTCCTTTACCACGTGGCTTCCGATGTACCCCGCCCCGCCAATCACAAGAACTTTCATTATCTGCCTCCAGTGCGTTCCGCGCCGTCAACACGTGTTGACACGCTTGTTTCAATTTACCTCGTCTGCGATTTTACCGCAAGTAGGATTCCGCTTTAATTGATAGTGATGCTATCACTATAATACAAGTCACTGTTTTTTGCAAGCCTTGGGCAGAGGAAGGAGCATCCTGGTGCCGGCCTTATACTCCGCGAAGCCCTCTTTCTTGGACTGGCGTGAATCCGCGAGCGGAATGCTGATGAACAAAAACAGCGCGGTGTTCACTAGCGCCCCAGCGAAAAGCCACCAAATCCTTTCCTGCAACGAGAAGATGGAGCATACGGCCACTCCCCACCACATGAGTATCTCGCCCAGATAGTTAGGATGCCGCGAGTATCTCCACACGCCGGAACGGATGAAGCCTCCTGTCTTTTTAGCGCGGAACGAGTGCATTTGAAAATCCGCGGTTCCCTGAAGAATCACTGCGCACACGCTTAGCGCGAATCCCGCGAATGTGCCCGCACTGGCATCAGAGCCGCCCTGCATGACGAACACCGCAGGAAGGACGCACAGATAGACTATCACAGTGGGCATAAGATGTATGCCGAAAAAATTCACCGCAGGATAAAATAGCCCCGTAAGCTCCTGATAGTGAGTGTACCTCCAGTCCTGCACGGTAAGATTCCTGAAAGTGTACGCCCAGTTCGCGGTAAGCCGTACCCCCCACAGGCATACCGCTGTAAGAAGAAGCACGGCCGGCAGATTCAGCGGAACATTTACGGCGAAAGACACTAGAATCACGATGGGCGCCACGCTCCAGTACGGGTCATACACCGAGGCGTTCTTTAGAATCAGGCTGAACAGAAAAGTCACAGCGGTGGCGGCCACGTCAGCCACAAAAAGGCTGAGCGCAAAATTCCACGGAAGCCTGGTGTAAAGGATTATTCCCGCCGCGGAGGCTGCTGCGTAAACAAAGAAAATCACTAAAAAACTAATGGGCCTGCTCTCTTTAAATCTCATGTTCCCTCCAATATCTGACCTTATGAATTCTACCTGAGCCGGGGTCGCCGCGCGGATGAATTAAAGTTTCTCGGCGGCTCGCTCCCATGCGGCATTAAGTTCCTCCAGCCTGCTCCGCGTGGTCTCTATCTGCCGCTGTACTGAGCGCGCGCTCTCCGCGTCCGAATACACTTCAGGCTCGGACATTTTTATCTCAAGCGCGGTTTTCTCTTTCTCCAGGGCGGCAATCTCCTCCTCCAGCCTCTCCACCTCGCGCTGAATCTTACGCCGCTCGCTGTCTGCTTTTTTCTGCTCCTCCCAGCTAAGCTTTGTCGCGCTCTTTGGCTCCTCTCTTGGCGCGGGTTCCCTTATGTCACGGGTGGCCGCATCAGGGGACGCAACGGCGCCTGACGCCTCGTCCTCCAGCCGCCGCATATAATAACGGTAGTCGCCCGGGAACGAGCGGTACTTTCCGTCATGCTCGCCGTCGCATGTAAGTTCAAGCACACGTGTGGAGAGGTCCTCTATGAACCCGCGGTCATGGCTCACGAATATCACGGTCCCCCCGAAATCCTTAAGGGCATCAAGCAGGACATCCTTTGAATGCATGTCCAGATGGTTCGTGGGCTCGTCAAGCACCAGAAGATTAACGGGCTTAAGAAGAAGCTCCAGAAGCGCCACCCTGCTTTTCTCGCCGCCGCTAAGAACGTCTATGGATTTAAAGACATCGTCACCCCTGAACAGGAACGCTCCCAGCATATCGCGGGCCTTGGGCACAAGCTCAAGCGGGCACTGCCTCTCAAGCCGCTCCAGTATGCTCTCCGTGCCGCGGATTTGCTCCGCGCTGTCCTGGCTGAAATATCCTACGCTCACGCCGCTTCCCAATTTTATGCTTCCGGTAAAATCATTGTCAGCGCCGGCAATCATCCTTAAAAGAGTGGATTTTCCCGCGCCGTTACGGCCAGCCACCACCAGACGCTCGCCTTTCTCCACCAACAGCTCCAGTTTATTTATGACGTTAAGCGTACCGTTATATGTCTTGCAGATTTCCGAGGCCTGCACCACAAGCTGCCCTGAATGCGGAGCGGGAGGAAAAGTGAAGTGGATTTTTTTTAGGCTCTCCGGTATCTCTATCTTATTCTCCAGAATTTTGTCCAGCATTTTCTGCCGCTCCTGAGCCTGCGCCGCCTTAGTTGCCTTGTATCCGAAGCGGTTTATGAAATCCTCCAGACGGTGAATCTCCTCCTGCTGCCTCTCATACTCTGAAATCAGAGTCTTAAGCTCCACCGCGCGCACCTGCTCGTAGTGCGAGAAATTTCCGGCATAGCGCTTAAGCGAGCCGCCGAAAAGCTCGTACACCTCGCTCACAGTGTGATCTAGAAAATAGCGGTCATGGCTTACAAGCAGAAAGCCGCCCTTGTAGTCCGAAAGAAAAGACTCCAGCCAGTTCCTGGCCTCTATGTCCAGATAATTAGTGGGCTCGTCCAAAAGGAGAATGTCCGGCCTGCTCATTAGGCATTTTGCCAGCGCTATCCTCATCTGCCATCCGCCTGAAAATTCCTCGGTACGTCTGTCGAAATCGCAGGGCAGAAATCCAAGTCCCAGAAGCACCTGCTCGGAAAGAGTTCCGCGGTTGTACCAGCCACTCTCCTCCAGGCGGCCTAAAAGCTCAGCCTGCACGACAGCGAGCTTCTCCGCGGAGAGAGAATTTCCCGACGCGCTCATCCGCTCCATCTGCTCGCCCAGGGAATCTATCTCTTTCTGAATCTCATATCCCCACAGGAACGCTTTGTCCGCCTCCTCGCGCAAAGATGTGCCTGAATGGACCAGACCGCTCTGAGGAAGATAGGCTATGCGCGCGTCTTTTTGCGCCGTGCGCTCACCGGAGTCAGGCTCCATGAGACCCGCCATGATTTTTATGAGAGTTGATTTTCCCGCGCCGTTAGCGCCGGTAAGCGCGGCTTTAGTTCCTGCGCTCAGATTCACGCTCACATCTTTCAGGATGTCGCGGTCACCGAACGCCAAACTCACTTTGCTGAACTGAACGAATGACATTTTCCGCGACGCCTACTTTTGGAAGAAAATAACCAGAGCGTTTGACGCATGGTTTATGGAGACTGTCTGACGTCCCGTGCTTTCATTCATAGTCTTGGAGACGCTGGCCACCGTAAGGCGCAGTCCTGTCGATTCTTTTTTGTAAAGGAAATTCACCTCTTCCTGCATACCCTCAAACGCAAACGTGATTACGCCGTCCCAGTCCTTTTTAAGTGCGGCGGGAAGAAAATACTGCATGCTCACGGTGCCTCCCGTGCGGGCGTTTCGTGATATGACCGTAGGAACTAAAAGCGTGAATCCGCGCCATGTGAACGCGTTGTCGCCGGTGAAAGAAAGAGTTCCGTAATTCGAGCTTTTAAAATCAGGGCCCAGCGCGCGCAGAGAATTGTACGCCTCTTTTCTGCGGAGAATCTCAGCCTCTATAAGAGCGTCCACGTTTGTCTCTTTTGGGAGCGCTATGAAACTGTAGCTTCTGGGCATGCCGCGCTCATCAGTGTACTGCACCAAAAGCGATGAGGGGGAGCGCACCGTCACCTGGACAGGAGCGTCGTTGAATTTATAGATTCTGTCATCGATTTTAGTGGCACCTCTGAACGGATACTCCAGGTTAAGAAGAGGAGTGCGGATGGCGACCGTTCCTGAGGAGGCTCCTGTGTCAAAGCCATATCCGCTTCTCATATAGACCAGGTCTATGTTCCCGCTTGAAATCATGGAGCTGTAATAGTCCGGGTACCATTTGGTAAGCAGCATGTCCGCGAGCGTCTTGTCTGCCTCCTGCACCTGCGCCTCCTCCGCGCCCAATCCAGCGGAGCCGTCATCGTTCATCTCAAACAGGCGCAGGTTGTGGCTGAAGCACCAGCCCAGAGTTCCGTCGGCGGTAAGAACGCGCAGCCACTTGCCCTCCAGACTGGACACGCCGTTAGTGGGGATGGCGCCGGTTCCCTCGTACAATGCGCGTATCACCTCGCCCTTTCGCAGACGGTACACCTGCCTGGAGGTGTTCACGGGATCGCTTCTTACGGGAAGACCGTCAAGCACGCACACCGCATACTGATGGCTGTACTCGGCGTAGCGCTCCGAAAGCCTCAAAGTCTTTCCGCGGGACTCAGGCTCCGTAAGCTTCCACAGGGGCACTTCGATTTTCTCTTTGGTTCCCGGAACGCCTATGACATACACATGTGAGATATTTGACTTTATGTAAACAGGCACGATGGCGCCGTCAGAAATCATAACGGAGGAGTCCTCGTCCTCTATGGACCACAGCACAATGCTGTAGCCCAGAATACTGGAGCAGGAGCAAAGGATTACCGAGAGCATGAGCGCGCCTAACGCCGAAAGAATCATCTTTTTATTCATGGCGCAATCATACAGTATTTTCCTGACATTGTGAACACGGTGACAGCTCAGCGCCTCACGGTAAGCCGGGCACGCCGCGGCA
Source organism: Treponema sp. (assembly GCA_022510925.1). Classification (GTDB taxonomy): domain Bacteria; phylum Spirochaetota; class Spirochaetia; order Treponematales; family Treponemataceae; genus Treponema_D. Next base: position 266,878 of record JAFLSO010000001.1, on the reverse strand, counting down.
GAGCGCAAAAAAATTATTTTAAATAGACCATAAGGAGCATCACGTCGCTGCTTCGTATGCCGCTTATCCTTCCTGCCTGGCCCAGAGTAAGCGGGCGCACGGCCTCAAGCTTGGCACGGCTTTCCGCGCTAAGGGAAATGACCTTGCCGTAATCAAAGTCCTCAGGAATCCTCGCGTCCTCCATTTTATGGAACTTTGCCACGCGCGCGTCCTGCTTCTGTATGTAATAGCGGTACTTGAAATCCTCGCACGCGCAGTTCCATTCCGCTGCGGTAAAATTCCCCGGGTTAGCGCTGTCACCGTGCGCGGCAATGTACTCCAGCGCTGAGTCCACGTGCTCGTATTTAAGGAGAGTGGCGTCCAGCAGGCCGCGCGGCACAAGCCCCACATCGTAGCTTTTCTGGCGGAGGCGGCGGTCAGCGGTGTCGTGCCTTAGCTTAAGACGGTATTCCGCGCGCGCGGTGAACATGCGGTACGGCTCCTTGGTGCCAAGAGTCACAAGGTCATCTATGAGGACACCTATGTACGCCTCATCGCGCCCAAGTATGAACGGCTCATAATGCGGAATCTTTTTGAACGCGCCCTCACTGTGCATGTTCTGGACGCGCTCAGTCTCTTTTTCAAGCGCCATGGTCTGGCGCTCGGAGAGCTCCGCGAAAAACCGCAGGTCCTTCTCCTCAGGAGATGCCACGGGGTGAAAGCGGCCGTCATCCATGCTGGCGGGACTGCATCCGAGAGCGGCATCCGGCCGCACCATAGCCCCGCACAAACTCTTATGGGAGCGGGCATAGAGCGCCGCGTTGATTCCCGCCACAAGCCCCTGCCCGGCGGCCTCCTCATAGCCGCTGGTTCCGTTTATCTGCCCCGCGTTAAAAAGTCCCGCCACACGCTTTGTCTCCAGCGTGGGGAAAAGCTGCGTAGGCTCCACGTAATCGTACTCAACAGCGTAGGCAGGACGGCTCACAGTGCACTGCCCGAATCCGCTCATAGTGCGCAGGAACGCGTCCTGCACATCCTCAGGCAGACTGGACGAAAGCCCGTTAAGATAAATCTCGTCCGTCTCAAGGCCCTCGGGCTCCACAAAAATCTGATGGCGGGAGCGCTCTGCGAAACGCATGACTTTGTCCTCTATGCTGGGACAATAGCGCGGCCCCACGCCGTGTATCTTTCCTGAATAAAGCGGAGAGCGCTTTATGTTCGCGCGGATTATATCATGGGTATTCTCGTTGGTGTACACCAGATGGCAGGGCACCATGGGACGCTCCACTCTCTCCGTCTCAAAGCTGAACGGAACAATCTCAGCGTCGCCCTCCTGAATTTCCAGGACTGAGAAATCCACAGTATGGCCCAGCACCCTGCACGGAGTTCCCGTCTTAAGCCTGCCCGTGGTGAAACCGAGCCTTCGGAGACTCTCTGTAAGGCCGAACGCAGCCTGCTCGCCAAGCCTTCCGCACGGCGCATCGTAGTCACCTATGAAAATCCTGCCGCCTAAAAAAGTGCCTGTAGTAAGAACCACGCTGCGAACCGGAACAAGCCTTCCGCGCTCAGTCACAATCCCTAAAACTTTCTGCCGCATTCCGCTGCGCGCCGCACTGGTGGAGAACTTGTATCCGACCGAGCCCCGGAACTCGCCGGGAATGCTGCCCCTCTCCGCGGAACTGTCAGTCTGCGGAGGAAGCGGCGTGGAGCTTTCCGTGGTAAGGATGTCAGTCACGGTGTCCATGAGCATGCTAAGGTTGGGGGCGGTCTCCAGAGTTTTTCTGGCGAGCCGGGAATAAAGCAGCTTGTCGGCCTGGGAGCGCGGAGCCTGCACCGCCGGCCCCCTGCTTTTGTTCAGCATGCGGAACTGAATCATGCTGCGGTCAATCAGGCGGGCCATCTCTCCGCCCAGCGCGTCTATCTCGCGCACGATGTTTCCTTTCGCTATGCCGCCTATCGACGGATTGCAGCTCATGCGCCCTATGGAGTCTATGGTCTGCGTCACAAGGAGCGTCCTGAGCCCCATGCGTGATGACGCGAGCGCGGCCTCTATGCCGGCATGGCCTCCGCCAACCACGGCCACATCAAACGAATCATAAAACGCCATCGGAACCCCGCAGTTAAAATCATGATTAAAAGAAAAGACCCGCCGCATCTGGCAGGTCTCATAGAGCGGCAGAAGGGAGTCGAACCCTCCTCACAAGCTTGGGAAGCTCGGGTACTACCGATGTACTACTGCCGCAAACGCATACATATTCTAGCGCACAGAAAGATTTTTGTCCACATGCGCGCGGAATTTTAATCTTTAAAATACGGCACCTCAGTAAGCCCGGGGCGCCGGGAATTCACGCGATGCTCTTGTAAATCTCAGTGATTTTCCGCCTGCTGATTTCCTTGGGATTCTCCGCCAGGCACACGTCCTTCAGAACGCTGTCAGAAAGAAAATCCACATCCTTAAGATGAACGTCCAGCTTGCTGAGCCGCAGAGGAAGGGCCGTCTGCGCAAGAAGCTTATCCACGCACGCTATGCATGTCTTCCTGTACTCCGCGGGGGCGGCCTTGGATGAAAGCCGTGCTCCCAGCGCAAGCGCCAGATCCTTGTATTTGGCGGCGGACGACGAGGCGTTGAACGTAAGGACAGGCTTCAGTAGAACGGCGCTCACTATTCCGTGCGGCAAATCGTACACCGCCTCCAGAGGATGCGAGAGCGAGTGAAGAAGTCCCAGCCCGTTAGTCTGCGCGCCCATGCCCGCAAGATACTGCGCGTATCCCAGCTGCTCGCGCGCCTTAAGGCTGTTGTTCAACGCGGGCTTAAGGTTCTCCGCTATGAGCCGCACCGCCTCAAGGCAGTACTGCTCTCCCAGACCCCATGCGCCGTCAGAGATATAGCCTTCCACCGCGAGCGCCAGCGCCTCCACCGCGAACTGCGCGCACAGCCTGGCGGAAAGCCCCTCATAAAAATCAGAGTCCATCACTGAAACCAGAGGAATGCAGTTAGGGTCCGAGCAGACGATTTTTCTCTGGCTGTTCATGTCGGTCAGCATCAGGCGCGACGAGAATTCCGCCCCGCTGCCGAACGCCGTGGACACCGCTATGAGCGGAACGGAGGGATTTTTTGCAAGCGGAGATTTCTCAAGTTTTCGGATATCAGTCAGATCCGGGTTCCCGCACATGAGCGCCACAGCCTTGGCCGCGTCCAGAACCGAGCCTCCGCCCACTGCCACTATGGCCTGCGCCCTGAACTGAGTGGCGAACGAGAATCCCGCCTTTACGTTGGCCACAGTCGGATTCGCGTAAACGTCCTCAAAAACCTGATGCACAATCCTGGCCTTGGCAAGAAGCCCTGTCACTTTCGCGGTCACCCCGCACTTCACAAGCCCAGAATCCGTTATGACAAGCACTCTCTCCGCGCCCAGTTTCTTTAATTCTTCAGGAATATGCTGTATGCTTCCCGCGCCGAAATACGCGGTCTTATTAAAAACAAGCCGATTAACCATAAAAGTCGGTCTCCAAATCAATTTTTAACTATATATGTGTTAATTATGGACGCAAAAATGTGTACCGTCAAGTTTTTTCTATTGCTAACGTAAGTTTTTTTATGTACTCTAGCGGTATGCGTTCCGATAAAACCAAGACGAACATCAGGCGGCGGTTCATTTTATTAAGCCTGTTTACAGCGGCCGTTTTCCCATCATGCTCACTTAAAAACGATATAGCGGGCTTTCTCAAGGCTCCCAGGGAAACGCAGATGACCGTCATAAGCGCGCAAAGCGAGCCGGAAGGAAAAATCAGAATACTGGCCACGTTCTATCCCATATACATAATGCTTATGAACCTTACGGAGAACGTGCCCGACACGGAGCTTATGCTTCTTGCGCAGAACGCGGGCGGACGCCTGACATCATGGGAGCCCTCCGAGGATGACATGCGGCTCATAGAGGGCTGCGGCATTCTGGTGGCGAACGGCGCGGGGCTTGAGAAATTCCTTCCGCAGATATCGGAGCGGACCGCATCAAGGACCATAATCGCAAGCAAGGACTTTAAAATCTCAGAGGACAATCCGTATGTGTGGGTCAGCATAGACGGCGCGATTTTCCAGGCGGAGCAGACCGGAAAGCAGCTTTCCCTTATGAACCCGGAGAACGCGGAGCTCTACCGGCGCAACACGGAGCGGTACGTGGACAAACTCTCCGCCCTTTCCAGGCAGATACGCAGGGACTTGCAGCCGTTCGAGCAGAAGTCGTTCATAACATGCCACGAGGCGCTCTCATACTTCTCCATTGAGTTCAATCTTCACCACGCGGAGAATTTGAATCTGGATTACGACATAAAGACAGAGCAGAAGTATCTTCCCAAGCTCATAAAACGGGCAAAGAAACTGTCGGAAAGATTTCCGGGCATACCTTTATTCTCGGAGCCGAATTTAGATACCTACGGAGTCTCCATACTCGCCATGGAGGCGGGGCTCAAGATTTATCAACTGGATTCTGTCTCGGACGGAATACCTGAGAAGAACGCATACATATCTGCCATGCTGAAGAACGCCAGGGTACTGAAGACAGCGTTCCTGCAGAGCTAGGCGTAACTGCGCCGTATAATCTCTATCTGGTCCTTGCAGTGCTCCAGCGCCTCTATAATCTGCGGATCAAACTGTGTGCCGCTCTGCGCCCGCATCATGTCGAACGCCTGGTGCGATGTAAAAGGCTCCTTGTACGGCCGCCTGGTCACAAGCGCGTCGTAAACGTCAGCCACGGCCATTATCCGCGCGCACAGGGGAATCTCCGTCTCCTTAAGCCCGTTCGGGTAGCCGGAGCCGTTCCACCACTCATGATGGCTCAGCGCCACGTTATACGCCATGCGTGTGTAGCGCTCGTCCACATTCTGCATGGCCGTCTCTATGAACTTAGCGCCCAGCACAGTGTGCTGCTGGACTATGCGCCTCTCCTCATCGTTAAGGTTCTCCTCTTTCTCCAGAAGATTTTTGTCTATGTACGTCTTGCCTATGTCGTGCAGGGGGGCCACCTGCTCCATGTACTCCACGAACGCACCGTCCAGCTCGCCGTGAAATTTTCCCTCCTCCAAAAGCTCGCGCGCGATTACCTGGGCATATCCCGCGGTGCGCGTAAGATGGCCTTTGCTTGAAAGATCGTGGTTCTCGGCTATGGATGAGAATCCCAGGACCATCTGGTCCCGCATGGCGCGCATGCGCTTAACGTTCTCCTTAAGCTCCCTGGTCTTTAAATTCACCTCCTGCTCCAGCTGCTGCTTGTATTCGTGCAGAAGGGTAACGTCGTCAAGCCACAGGACATAGCCGTAGAGGATTTTTCCGTGGAGAATCTTACTGACGTGCGGCTGAAAGACTTTATCCACGCTGTAAATGAAGTAGCGCTCGGAATGCTCCAAGGTGCCGTAAATGCGGAGCTCATTTATTATGCCTGAATAATCAGGGAAAAGTTTCTTGCGCGCGTCCTGCCCTATGAGACTGTGGTCCAGTTCGGGGAATTCCTCCAGCGCGCGGGAATTTATGTTTGTAATCTTGCAGTCCTTGTCAAAGACAACGGCGGGCACATTCACGGCATCGAACACCACGGGCGTGGCCAGTATGTTTATGTCGCAGAATTTCCTTACCAGAATCAGATACAGGAACAGAAGGTCAGAGACGCTGAATCCCACCGGCACCACCGGAAGTGACTCGTAGCCTATGATTTTTATGAACAGTTTCTCGAACAGATAGCAGAACGCGGGCATGGCCAGAATCACATAGAGCAGGACCAAATCAAATTTGTTTATGGCCTTGTTCTTTTTAAGGGACACCGCAAGCACGCATGTGAAGCCCACGGAGTATCCCGCGGTGAACAGCACGAACAGTGTGTGCCCCCATGCCTTAGTCTTATGCAGGAAAGGAACGCCGCTCTGAATCTTAGCGTAGTAGTCTGAGAAAAGCCACCTGCTGCAGAAAATATTATAGTTGAACGTAAAAATAATCAGAATGAAAAACGCTATGCACAGAAAGAACGGAACAAGGAACCATTTGCTTACCGGGAACTTTAAGTACTTAAGCAGCAGAAGGAACGTTATGAAGCAGGAGAGCCCGCCGCAATATTTGAGCTTAGTGGAGAACACCAGCATCTCCTCGCTGGCGTTTGAGAGGAGAATGCCCATATACCCCAGGCATGTAAGCAGTGAGAACACCACGTAAGTACTGGCGAGCTTCTGTTCCTTGGAGGCGGGCTGCATAACAACTATGAACAGGCAGGCTATGGAAAGCACCACAGAGAAAAAAGTTACAAGTTGCTCTACAACCAGCGCCGTCATAATTCTTTATCTGCCGAGCGCTTCCACCACCAGGGCACCCATTCTCTTAGTGCCTACGAGTTTTCCCGCCGCTTTAAGGGACTCCGCATCCTTACCGGCTATGTCTCCCGTGCGCCAGCCTGCGTCGAGCACAGCGCTTACCGCGTCCTCCACGGCACGCGCCTCCTTCTCAAGCCCGAAGCTGTAGCGCAGAAGCATTGCCGCGCTGAGTATGGTCGCCAGAGGATTCGCCAGATCTTTTCCCGCTATGTCCGGTGCGGAGCCGTGTATGGGCTCGTAAAGACCCGGGCCGCTGTCTCCCAGCGAGGCGCTTGCGAGCATTCCTATGGAGCCGGTAATCTGGCTCGCCTCATCGCTCAGTATGTCGCCGAACATATTGCTGGTGGCTATCACGTCAAACTGGCGGGGATTCCTGACAAGCTGCATGGCGGCATTGTCTATGTAAAGGAAGTCAAGGGTCACATCGGAATAGTCCTTATGCACAGACTCCGAGACCTTGCGCCACAATCTGCTGGAATTCAGGATGTTCGCCTTGTCTATGACTGTAAGATGCTTACGGCGCTTACGGGCAAAATCAAAGCCCATGCGGACTATGCGCTCTATCTCTTCCCATGTGTACTTCTCGGTATCCCATGCGCTCCTTCCGTCAGCAGCGGTGCCGCGCTCACCAAAATAAATTCCGCTTATCAGCTCGCGCACAATCAGTATGTCAAGGCCGTCACCCACAATCTCGTCCTTTAAAGGGCACGCATCCTTAAGCTGTCCGAACATCACGGCGGGGCGCAGGTTCGCGTACACTTTCATTCCGCCGCGGAGTCCCAGAAGCGCCTTCTCAGGACGAATCTCAGGAGCCACGTCATCCCACTTAGGACCGCCCACCGCGCCCAGAAGAACGGCGTCGCTTTTAAGGCAGATGTCCAGCTGCTCCTGCGGAAGAGGGTTCCCCCACTTGTCTATGGCCGCCCCGCCCGCAGTGACAGAAGTGTAATTGAATTTGTGCCCGAATTTCCCTGCCACCGTGTCAAGCACATTGACCGCCTCCGCGACCACGTCAGGACCAATTCCGTCTCCGGGAATAAGCGCGATATTTTTTTCCATAAAATAAAACTCCTTAAAGAATGTTTGAAAGCAGGAAGCAGTATAGCATTTTAGGCGGACGCTGTAAACCTGAACGGCTCCGCGCGGACTTTCCCTTGCGCCGAAAAAACTACAGCGCGTTCACGCCCACATAAGCGGACTCGGAGCGGTACACGGAGGGCGTCTTTCCAGTAAAGCGCCTGAACTCCTCATAGAACTGGCGGCGGCTTCCGAAACCGCACTGCGACGCCACCTCCTCCACGCTGGCGCTTGTCTCGCGGAGCCTGGAGCATGCGAGCTCCACGCGCCGTTTCTGTATGTACTGCCCTATGGACGTCTCCATAACCTCCTTAAAGCAGCGCCCCAAATAATCAGGATTCAGTTTCAGCGCCGAGGCAAAATATTTTACGCTCGCATCAGGATTGCTCAGCTCATCCTCTATCAGTTCAAGGATTTTTCTCACAAGGACGGGAGTGGCGGTCTGCGAAGCCTGCGTCCTGAATGACTCAAAGGACTGCTCGTGATACTCCTCCGCGAACGCAAGAAGAAGCCTCTCCACCAGCGAATGGTAGACCATGGGTGAGAATCCCGGATGCTCGTAGCGGCTCAGAAGCTCGGAGAAAAGATTCGCGTACTGCATTGGATTCCTTACGTCCATGAACGAGGGAAGCACTATGGAGTCATCGCCCAAGTCAGCGGAATTATCCACAGTCCGTGGCATAAAATAGCGCGTCTCATCCTCCAGCCGCATGACCTGATAAAAATGCACCCACCAGTAAGAGACGGGAATCTTAACCGGCTCCGCGCCCCTGTGCAGTATACGCGCCGGAAGAATTACCATGCGCCCGGGCCTCACCTCCAGAATCTCACCGCCCGCATCTATGAGCGTGGAATTCTTGCGGCCGAAAATAAGCACTGTCTCATTCTCCAGAAGCCGGCTCATGTGGCACCACCCGGGATTAAGCATGGCAAGCCCGCACACAGGCGAGCGGGTGCATTCCACATGCCGGAAAACATATTCTTTCATAAGGGCATCTGTTATTATAACACAGATTCTCCGCGCGGGCAAACAAAGCGGACCGTCAGCGCAAGGAACCACAAACGGCGGGTTCCCGCAAAAGTTCACCTCTCAGCAAGTGTAAAAAAAACAAATCTGTGCTATACTGTATGACGCAATCAGAAACACACGGAGACATCACATTATGAAAAAAAAGAAAAGCAGCGTGAAGATAATAGCGATTCTGGGCGGACTTGCGGTGGCCACTATACTGGTGGGCGGCACGCTATGGACGGGACGCACCGCGAGCGGCGACACCCAGAAGGCGGTGCAGAACGTGAGCCTGCTTTTTATGAACGAGCAGGCAAGCCTCTGCGAGCTCGACATAGTGTCCATACTCACAAACTACATAGATGACATAGACATAGCGCTGGGGCTCATGGAGGATGACGACCTTTCCAGCGTGGCAAAGCTTCAGGTGTACCAGGCAAAAGTACGGCAGCTCTACAGCCTTGAGAAATTCGCGTTCGTGGACACAAACGGCCTCATTTACACATCGCGCGGAACCAGGAACGACATAAAACTCTACGACTTCGATTACAAGTCTATCTCGCATCCCGAAATATCCATAAAAAAGCAGAACGGCCCGAACAAAAAAGTCGTCATCGCCGTACCGGTGGACAGCCTGCCCTTTAACGGACAGACACTGGTCACGTGCTTCATGGAGATAGACATGAAGAGAATGCTTGAGAGAATCTCACTGCAGACAGGAAACAACAGGGACACGACTTTCAGCATCTACACCAAAGACGGAATCCTGCTCTCCGACATGATTCTGGGCGGGCTCCCCAGCGAGGAAAACATTCTGTCCGCACTGGAGGACGCCTCCTTTGACAAAGGCTACTCCGTGGAAAAAATGCGGGAGGATTTCTATAACCGCGAGGAGGGATTCTCCTCATTCACGTACAACGGAACCAGCGAGACTTTATATTACGTTCCCATACACAACACGGACTGGGTGCTCGCATATTTCATCAGCAAGGGCGTAATCTCAAATCAGATACGATCCATCTCGGAAAGAATCATACTGCGCAGCCTCTGCTTCTCCATAGTGGTAGCCCTGGTTCTGATGGGACTTTTCGCGCTCATAATGCTTCAGGCAAGCAAGACGGCCAAGCTCACGCTGGAAAAAGAGGTCACGGACGCGGAGAACCGCATAAAGCAGGAGGAGCTGGAGGAGCAGCTGGCATTGCAGCAGCAGATTGCGCGGCACAAAAGAAAGCGTGACGAGCAGGACAACATGATTACCGCGCTCGCGTCAGACTACCGCAGCGTATACTACGTGGACCTGGAGTCCGACAGCTGCATCTGCTACAGGCAGGACAGCGGACAGGAGAATCCGTTCTTCAAGGAAGGAGAGCATTTCACATTCTCGCAGGCGTTCGCGGACTATGCGAATGAATTCGTAGCCAAGGACCACCGCGAGCGTTTCCTTGCGTTCATAGACGCCAATGCCATCAGGCAGAAACTCCTTAAGGCGCCGCTCATCTCCACCAGATACCTTACAATCAGGAACGGAAAAGAGACTTACGAGATGCTTAGAATCGCAAGGGTCCAGAGCGAGGAGGAGATGACGGACGGAACCATACGCATAGTGGGCATGGGATTCACCGATGTGGACGAGGAGACGCGCGACACCATAGAGAAGAGCAAGGCCCTCTCCGATGCCCTGCAGGCCGCGGAGGAGGCGAACAAAGCCAAAACCATTTTCCTCTCTAACATGAGCCATGAGATACGCACGCCCATGAACGCCATACTCGGTCTGGACAGCCTGGCACTGCACGAGGAGGGCATATCCGAGAAAACCCGCGGCTACCTAAAGAAGATAGGAAGCTCCGCGGAGCATCTTCTAAGCCTCATAAACGACATCCTGGACATGAGCAGGATAGAGTCCGGGCGCATGGTCCTAAGGAACGAGGAATTCGAATTCGAGAAGCTTCTGGAGCAGGTGAACACGCTCATATCAAGCCAGTGCAATGAGAAAAAACTTTCCTACACCTGCAACATAAAGGGCCACCTGGACAACTATTACACGGGCGACGCCATGAAAATCCGACAGGTGCTCATAAACATACTGAGCAACGCCGTGAAATTCACCCCCGAAGGCGGAAGCATAGATCTGACCATAGAGAAGACCGCCGGCTTCGACAAAAAATCAACCCTGCGCTTCACAATCTCTGACACTGGCATAGGCATGAGCGCGGAGTATCTGCCCAAAATTTTCGACGCGTTCACGCAGGAGAATTCCGGCACCGCGAACAAATACGGCTCATCCGGCCTTGGGATGGCCATCACAAAAAGCATAGTGGAGATGATGAACGGAAACATCTCCGTGGAGAGCGAGAAAGGAAAGGGAACCACATTCACCGTCACCATAACTTTAAATGACTCGGAGCGCACGGCGGGAAACAGCGGGCAGGAGATTAAAATCGATCCCAAGAACCTCAACGTCCTGGTGATTGACGATGACAGAGTGGCACTGGACCATGCGAAGCTTGTGCTTGAGGGCGCAGGAATCATAGCGGAGACCGCGCTCTCAGGACAGGAGGGCCTGGAGATGGTCAAGCTGCGCCATGCCCGGCGCGAGCCATACAACCTTATCATCGTAGACTGGAAAATGCCCGGAATGGACGGCGTGGAGACCACACGGCAGATACGGGCCGCCACGCAGGACGAGAGCACCATAATAATCCTCACGTCATACAACTGGGACGATATTCTGGACGAGGCCCTGAAAGCCGGAGTGGACAGTTTCATAGCCAAGCCTATTTTCTCGAACACGCTGCTTGAGGAATTCAAAAGGACGCTGGAGAAAAAGAACGGCACCGCTCCCGTAAAGACAGAGAAAGCGAACCTTAACGGAAAAAGAATTCTTCTGGCGGAGGACATGGAAATAAACGCGCAGATTATGATTGAGATTCTCGCGATGCGTGGCATGACCACGGAGCACGCCGAGAACGGAAAAATCGCGGTGGATATGTTCGCCTCCCATCCGCAGGGCTATTACGACGCCATCCTCATGGACATGCGCATGCCCGAGATGGACGGGCTTGAGGCCACGGAGGCAATCCGCAGAATGCAGAGGGACGACTCCAGGACCATCCCCATAATCGCCCTTACGGCGAATGCCTTCGACGAGGACGTCAAGCGCAGCCTGCAGGCGGGGCTCAACGCCCATCTTTCCAAGCCCGTGCAGCCGGACGTTCTCTTCGAGACGCTGGAGGGCATACTGTGACCGCTTCCGTGCGCCGCTCCTCCGCATAAAAAGTCGGAATTCCGCACACATACTACATTTTATGCCTCTTTTTTTCCCCGCGGTACGTGCTAAACTTTAAGCATGAGAACCAATAAATTTTTTATCACTTTATTTCTTACAGGAGCCGTTTGTATGAGTTCACACGCCGCAATCGCAACCACAGAGTACAACACAAAGACAGAGCTCACCTCGGAAACCATGTTTGCCGTCTCACAGCAGACTGGTCTTGATTACGTGCTGCGCTACAATCCCGACAGAATGCTTGCCCCCGCATACCGCGCCATGCATAAGACGCCCAAAGCCGCCACTTACGGCGGATGGGAGTCCCGCCAGATTCAGGGCCACATGCTCGGCCATTATCTTTCCGCGCTGTCCGGATTCTATCACCAGACGGGAAACGGGCAGGCCAAAAAAGATCTGGACTACACCGTGCAGTGCATAAAGGAAATTCAGCGCGCCGACGGATATTTCGGAGGAATTCCGTCCGACCCGTTCGACGAGGTTTTCCGCTCTCACGGAAACTTCCAGGTGGAAAGGTTCAGCCTGGCGAACTACTGGGTGCCGTGGTATTCCGTGCATAAAATCTACGCGGGCCTTATCGACGCCTACGAATTCGGCGGTAACAAAGACGCGCTGGAAATCGTAAGCAGAATGGCGGACTGGGCCATACAGGGCACCAGCCAGATGACCGATGACGAGATGCAGAAAATGCTCGGATGCGAGCACGGCGGAATGTTAAAAGTTTTCGCGGACCTCTACGGCATCACCGGGCAGGAGAAATACAGGGCCGAGGCCGAGCGCTGGGTTCACAAGGAGATAGCGAATCCGCTCATAAAGCGGGTTGACAAGCTCCAGGGTTACCACGCCAACACCCAGATGCCCAAGATAATCGGACTTGCCCGCCTCTACGAGATTACGGGGAATGAGGATTACCGCACCGCAGCGGAATTCTTCTTCGACACGGTGGTGAACCGCCGCAGCTATGTGATAGGCGGAAATTCCCGCGGAGAGCACTTCGGGAAAGAATACGATGAGACCCTGGCCCGCGACAGCGCCGAGACATGCAACACATACAACATGCTGGAGCTGGCGGAGCACATATTCGCATGGAACAAAAACAGCGAGGTGGCGGACTACTACGAGAAAGCGCTGTACAACCACATCCTCGCATCCCAGGACCCGGACAGCGGCGCCAAAACGTACTTCGTCTCCACGCTGCCCGGATTCTACAAAGTTTACAGCACGCACGACAACGCCATGTGGTGCTGCACCGGAACAGGACTTGAGAATCCCGAGCGCTACAACCGCTTCATAGCAAAAGAGTATGACGGCACGCTTTACGTGAATCTTTTCATTCCCTCAACTGTAAGCACAAAGGACGGATGGAAACTCAGGATAAACACGAATTTCCCCTACGAGCAGAAAGCCGACATACAGGTGATAGAGAAAGGAAACAAGCCGCTGAACCTTAAGGTCCGTGTCCCCGGCTGGACAGGCGCATCAGGATACAAAGATTACGGCGCCCTCGCAGGCGAGACTAAAGTCAGCGTGGAGCTTCCCATGGAGCTGAGCATTCGCCGCGCCCGCGACAGATCAGGAAACTTCAGCATTCTGTACGGACCCATAGTCCTTGCCGCCGACTTAGGCACGCGCAACATGCCGCAGGACATTGTGGACGACCAGCTTGTCTACATGAACATGCCCGCGCTCTCCGTCTCCAAAATCACCGCGGACCTCAACAATCCCTCAGAATGGATAAAAGAGACTGACGCCGCCACGCTCACGTTCCAGACAAACGCCGATGCCTCGGAGAATTCAAAGAACAGCTACACTCTGCGCCCGTTCTATGCGACCCATCACGTGCGCTACGCCACATACTTCCCGTCCATTGACGCCGTGCAGAACGCGCGTGACGCCAAATTCGAAAGCATCACCGTGGACTTCGTGGAGCCGGGTCGCCAGCAGAGCGAGATGGACCACCGCTTTAAGACCGAGAACACGGAGCTAGGCTACATCGCCAGCGTGGACAGGAATTTCCGCAAGGCGAACCAGGACGGAGCGTTTGTAAGCTACAGGGTCAAATTCGACGCCACTAAGAAGAACACCATAGTGCTCACAGTTTACGGCGGGGACAGCGGAGCCGTCTCAGTGGACTTTGCGGGCACGGACCTGGGCACATACACGCTTTCAGGCGACAAGGGCGACTCCCTGTACGACATAGAGATTCCCGTGCCTGAGAAACAAATCAAAGCCAAGGCGGGAAAAAACAAGAGCATAAGGGACTTCGTTACAGTGACAGCAAGCAAGGACATACGCCTGCTTGAGTTCCGTATCACAAACTAAAGGCACCCTGCGTAAGTCAAAATAAATCCGGCCGTACCGGGCCACCTGCTCACAGCGCGGTCCGGCACGCGTCACAGAAAAAACGCCCTCCAAAAGGAGGGCGTTTGATTCAGAATTAAAGCAAGTGGTTTAACCCTTAAAGCTCGGGCCAGTCATCTTTCCAGGTGACCGGCTCTATCATCAGGCTGGGCTTACCCTTATTCGTGCGGTCATAAGCGTGGTACACCAAATAATCTTTCCCGTCAGTGTCATGGAACACAGTGTTGTGCCCCGGCCCCGCCCAGCGCTTAAAGCTCGCGCCGTCACGCAGCGTGGTCCCGCCGCCCAGAAGCATCTCCTCCCCTGAGGAATCCAAATAGGGCCCGGTTATGCTCCGTGACACTCCCAGGACTATGTGGTAGGTGGACGCGGTGCCACGGCAGCAGAAATCATGGCTTGCGAAAAGATAATAATATCCTCCCCTACTGAATATAAATCCGCCCTCTATGGGATTCTCATCACGCAGGGGATTAGCCCCTCCCCTGCCACGGCTCGCCACGTTCATGGGAACGGCATCCGGCCTGATTTTTCCCCCGGCGGTGAGCGGAACCATGAACAGCCCTTTCCAGAACGAGCCGAACAAAAGCCAGTCCGTGCCGTCTGAGTCCGTGCAGACCGCGGGGTCTATCGCGTTAAAGTTGTCGGTCCGCCGGGAGGCTATTACAACCCCCTGGTCCTGCCAGCCGTACTCGGGAGACGACGGGTCCAGAGTGGCGCTCACGCGCAGTCCTATGGCGGAGGTGTTTTTCCCGAACGCCGAGACAGAGTAATACATGCGCCACTTGCCGTCCCTCTGAACCACCTCGGGTGCCCACATGTCGTTTTTGTTGCCGGGAACCATGTTCCTTACCCACGGCGCGTTCTCCCCGTAAATGTTTCCCATTGACTTCCATGAGCGCAGGTCATCGGACACGGACATATAGCCGTGGGTGCCGAAACAATAGTACGAGGATTTCTCTTTCACTATCACAGGGTCATGCGCCGTAAGGTCGCCGGTAAGTTCCAGGAGTGCCATAAATATTCCTTATTACATTTTAATTCTTAACAAAGATAAAGCGCTTTCCGCGCGGCATGCACAAGCGGTCGAGAACTGACACTTAAAGGCCAGAGACCCATGCGCCGTCAGACGCGGCTCCGCGGAATTCAGCGCGCTTAAGCTCAGACAACAAAGGGCTGCTTTTACACAGCCCCATGTCACGGCACCCGGATAAACACAAGATGCCGCTTGAATCTTTAAGAATTTGCCCGCGCGGGCGGAATCCGCAAAGCCCTGCGCTTATTTCATTCCCGTCATGGCCACGGACGCTATAATCTGCTTCTGGAATACCATGAACACAATCAGTATAGGCAGAAGCGCAAGCACGGAAGCCGTAAGAAGAAGCGGATAGTCCGTGTTAATGGCATACATGGCGTTCAGGCGGCTTATCATAACCTGCACGGTGAGCAGATTGTCATCGTTCAAGTAAATGCTCGGAGCAAAGTAGTCGTTCCATGCGCCCATGAACCACAGGATGGCCTGAGCCGCTATAGCAGGACGCGCGTTAGGAAGCATAATCTCCCAGAAAATCCTGAAGAAACTCGCTCCGTCTATGCGCGCGCTCTCTATCATGGAAGTAGGAATACCGCCCATGTACTGCCGCAGGAAGAAAATCATGCTCACGTTTCCGAGCATTCCCGGAATGATGAGCGGCCACCACGTGTTCACCCAGCCGATGCGGGCATAGATGATGAACTGCGGAATCATTATAACGGAGAACGGAATCATCATTGTGGCAAGCTCCGCCAGGAACAGCTGCTGTTTTCCGGGGAAGCGCAGCTTGGCATAGGAGAACGCCGCTATTGACGATGTCATGGTTCCTATGACAATGGTGCTCACCGCTATGATAACTGAGTTAAGGATACCGCGCTGAAGCCTGGGCTGCATTTCCCATACGCGATGAAAATAGTTATTCCACTGCGGGTTTTTAGGCATAGCCAAAGAAAGCTGTGTGGTAAGGAACTGGCCCGGAGTCTTAAGAGAGGACTCGAACATCCACACGAGCGGAATAATCATTATGAACGCGCCCAATGTAAGGAAAAAGTAAATAAGTGTGTTAGAAAGCGTCTGGTTTCTTTTCTGAGAACCGTATTTTGCAGTTTCGTTAGGTTTAGCCATCTCTTCCCTCCACCTATTCCAGATAGTTCTCGCTTGCAGGGTTCAGTTTGAACTGCAATGCGGTAATAGCAAAGATTATAATCGCAAGCACCCAGGCCGCGGCACAGGCATAGCCTTTCTCGTCCGCAGAGCCGAACGCATGCTGCCAGATGTAGAACACTATGGTCGCGGAGCTGTAGTCAGGACCGCCGTCAGGGGTCATTATCTGCGGCTCAACAATCATCTGCGCGCCGCCTATGATTCCCGTAACCACGATGTAGAATGTGATGGGGCTCATCAAGGGCCATGTGATTTTGCTGAAAATTTTCCATCCGTTGGCACCGTCAATAACGGCAGCCTCATAGTAGCTTTTGGGCATGTTCTGAAGAGCGCCCAGGTACAGAAGCGCCGTACCGCCCACACCGCGCCACACCGTCATGGCTATAAGCGCCGGTTTTACGGTGTGCTTGTTCTGAAGCCAGTTAGGCAGATTCTCTTTGGGAATGCCTATCCATGCCAGGAACTGGTTCAAAAGTCCGTAGTCTCCGTTATAAAGCCAGCTCCACAAAAGGGCCACCGCGACTATTGATGAGACCACAGGAATATAATAGATAACGCGGTAAACTTTTACGCCGGGAAGCTCTTTATTAAACGACATGGCCAGAGCGAACGCCCACACCATGCCAATCGGAATGCCTATCATGTAGAAGAATGTATTGAACAGAGCCTTCCAGAAGAATTCATCCGTGAAAAGCTCTACGTAATTCTCAAAACCAACGAAAAACCACCCTGGATCAGTAAAGAGTTCCTTCATGGTGGTCATGGAATCCCAAGTGGTAAAACTTGCGAAAATTGAAAAAAGGAAAGGTCCTGCGGTGAACAGGAAGAAACCAATTACAGGAGGAAGAACAAAAATAAGGCCGGAAACCGCCTCGTCATTCCACTTCTTTCTCTTATTCGTGCTAAGTGATTTTTCCATAAGAAAACTCCTGATACAAAGCGTCAGATTGCCCCGCCGTTATGGCAGGGCAATCTATATTTTTTAAGAACTTAAAAAAGGATTAGCGGGCCTGACTGCGTTTTGCCTTGGCCAGAGCCTTGTCCAGCTCACGCTGCATTTTCGGCTCCATTTTCTCGCAGTATTCCTGCGCGCTCATTTTTCCGTCCAGAACTTTCTGCACGCCCACAAAGAAGTTATCATACCACACGCTGTTGTATGTAAAGTCAGAGGGCCAGGCGCGTCCTGTCTTGGAGATGATGTTGATGAATTCCTGGCGGTTGGCGGGTTTTGCGCCGGGCTTGTCAGTGTAGAGCTTCGCCTGGCTCATCAGGTTAGGAATCTGAAGATCCTGCTCGGCATACATGCGGTTAGCATCGGGATCAGCAGAAAGATAGAGAGCGAGCTCAGCGGCCGCCTGGGGATTCTTGGAGTTCTTCGCCACAGCATACCCTACCCCCCCACGGTATGTTGCAGTCTGGTTCGCGGCGGTGTGCACGGGCCACGGAATCAGGTCGTACTCGAACTTGATTACCTCGGGGTCATTGAACTTGGCGATGTCCCATGTGCCCGCGGGGAAGAATCCAAGCTCGCCTTTAAGCCAGCGCTGGTATGTGTCCAGTGACTGCGCCTGTGTGGCGGTGGGAGTGATGGGCTTGGACTGCTTGATGCCGGCCACGGGATAGGTGGTGTTGCCCAGGGTCATGTTAGCCCAGAACTGCAGCGCCTCCACGAATTTTGGATCCGTGATGTTCACTTTTGTCTTCGTGGCATCCAGATAGTCAGAGCCGTTGCCCCACACGAACTGGATGAACGCCCAGTGGATGTTAAGGCCTGTGCCGAAAGTGCTGGTTCCGTCAGTAAGCTTCTCGCCCACCTCGATGAACTCCTGCCATGTGTACGGTTTGTCCTTTGAGGGAAGGGGGATGCCTTTTTTCTGGAACAGAGTCTTGTTGTAGGCGAGCGCGAAAGGACCGAAATCCTTGGGAACTGCCCAGATGGACGAGCCCTGGCCCAGAACCTTGCCGTCATAGCGGTAGCTGTCGAGCGCCGCGGGATAAAGGTCATCCACGTTAACGCCCTTTACGGTGCGTGTGTACGGCTCCAGGTCAAGGACCTTTCCGTTGTCTACGTAGTTGCGGACTTCTCCGGGTCCTAAATAGAATACGTCCGGCAGGCTGTCAGCGGCAAGCTGCGCCTGAATCTTGGCGCCGTACTCCGCCTGTGTGGAAGAAATAAATTTAACGGTGGTGCCGGGGTGAGTCTGCTCAAAGCGCGCCACTACCTGGTCCAGAATGGCCTTCTCCTGCGGCTGCGCATAAATCATCAGCGTAAGCTCATCCGCGAATGCCGCAGAGGCAACAAGGGACGCCGCCAGCAAACCAATCAATGCTTTTTTCATTTGATAAGTCCTCCTTAAGTACATCACGTACTTGAATAGGCTAATTGTAAAACCACAGCCTATTACTGTCAAGAAAAATTGATACAAATCTCTTTAATCTGCACCAAACCAGCCAAATCACCGCATTTAAGGGCGATATTTTTATAATTTCATCGATAATATCGGCTTTTACCGATACAGTCGGAATTCCAGGGAATCCGCGGCTACGGGCGCTTGTTTCCCCAGAAATACTCTCCGGTCTTTGTGCCGTCAATCGTGGTGAACGTGACGGTCTTCCTGTCGTTGCCCTTGGTGCGGGCCCATGCCACAGCAGGTAGCGCGTAGCCGGTGAACGTTCCGCCGCCGTTCAGCGTGATGGTGAGGCTTCCGTCATCCGCCAGAGTCCATTTTCCGCTGTATGCGCCGCTCACAGAGCCGTCAGCGCCCAGGGTAATTTCCTTGGATTCCGTGGGAATCGCGTCCGCCAGGCACACCTCCACAGGGTCGTTCTGGCCGTGGGGCTTGTAGTTCCCCACGTCCGCCTTGCGCACAGTAAGGATGGTGTCGTAGGTGCCGGCTATGTCGGAGGCCTTCACCGCGCCCAGTTTCTCGGCGAATGTCTTGTCAGCGTAGTAGTCGTTCTGGTTAAGCACAGGCCAGCCGTCTTTTGTAAAGAACATCTGATGCACCTGCAGGCAGAAGAAGTAGCCGGGCATGTAATTAGTGCGGGCATGGTTCGCGAACACGATTTTTCCGTCCTGCGTGCGCAGTATGCTCTGGCCGCCCTGGCACCTGAAGCTATACTCGCCCTTAAGGACATGGCTGCCTATTATCTTGGAGCCTATCTCGTGGTATTCGCTGGCCACGAGCGGGGAAAGGAGCATGCTTTTTCCCGAGGCGTCCAGATACGGTCCCTCTACGGTCTTGCTGCGGCCCACTCCCACGCGGTAGTCCCAGTCCAGGCTTCCCATACTTACAAAAAGATAGTAGTATCCTGTATCGCTGTTGAATATGACCTGAGCGCCCTCGTATGCCGCTCCGTATCCGCCGCCTATGGCCACTCCGAACGCGCCCTCCACCGTGTCGGCGGGGTCGTCCAGCACCGCTCCGTCGGCGGGATTCACCGGCTTAAGGGAGACTTTGTCCACATACATGAGCGCTATGCCGCCTTTCCAGCTGCCGTAGGTGAGCCCGTAGCATGCGCGGCCCTTCACGTCGTACTCCATGAGCTTTCCGCTGCCCACGTCCATGACGAATTCCGGGTCAATGCAGCCGAATCCCAGCGACATGGACGCGAAATCGCCCTCGAAACCGTGCTGTGTGTCCCACATGGCGGTGTTCCAGCAGTAATAGTCCGCTATGCTGGGGTCTTCGGAATCCCACGTGCGGTCGTTGTAAGTGTAGCGCACTATGTTGGACTGCTTGTAGGTGACGCCAAGCTCCTTAAGCTTGGGGCCCAGGACCTTATCCTTGCCGGCGCTGCCCGCGGGAATGAAGGGGCCCGTGGGAGATGCAGATATGGCGAGCGTTATGGCGGCCACAGGATAGCCCGAGTTGTTCACGTCGGTGATGATTCCGTGCATCATATAATAGAGTCCGTTCTGCTTTATGACGGTGGGGGCCCATGTGGAGGCGTTGGCGTTGTTGAAGTTAACCCACTTGAGCCAGTTCCTGTCCCATTTTTTCTGCAGGGCGGAGGGAGTGATGCTCTGCCAGGAAACCAAATCCGTGGACTTACGGATCTGGAGTCCCTTCTGTCCTGCACCGCCCACAGCCGCATCAGTGGAATAAACATAGTAGGTGCCGTCATCGTCCTGGAAAATCTTGGGGTCGTGGCAGTTCCACACGCCCCACTCCGTCTGCGCTCCGTTAGCGGCCGAGGAAACTTTCATGCTGTCATAACGGGCGGGAACCATTTTGTCCACATCAAGCCCGGCAGCAAACATGCTTCCCGCGCAACACAAACCGGCTACTAAAAGCGCGGCTCTTTTAGTTCTACCATTCATAGAGTACCTTCTTAAAAAAAAGATTGATAATACTGTCTTAGATGTGAACAGTATACCACACCTGCGCCGAATATCAAACTAAATTCTTAGCGGAATGGTACAAAATTCTTACTAAGCCCGGCATTTTAAACGCAAACACACGCATGCGCATGGGCGTAACATTTTAAACGGAGATTTTTTTGTTTATCAGAAAGAAAGATTGTGCTATACTACCGGGAGACAAAAGCATTTTTAAGAGGCAGCCTATGAAATCCATTTTAAAAAATACCATAATAGCGGCGGCGGGAACCATAATCCTGGGCACCGCGCTGGGCTCATGCGCAAGCTCCGCCGTAAAGATGGCGGAGAACCAGCCTGTGGCCATAATGACGGTCTACGGGAACAGGGGCGTTCCGTGGAGCACCGAGACCGATGGCTCCAGCAACAACTCCAGCACTTACGAGACCATGCAGGAGGATGAGGGCGCGCTTACGGGACTGGTGAACCGCATCATAAACAGAAAGAATCCCGAGGACGAGCTGGCGCAGGACCGCATAGATTTTGCCAGCGCGGAGCTGGAGAGACATCTTGCGGAGTCAGGCATAGAGCTGGTATCGTCAGATAAGATACATAAAAGCGGCGCGTACAAGAAAGGCGTGAAAAGTTTTCTGAACTATGTGGAGAGCAGGCTTCCCGCACAGGGATACGATGCCATAGCCAGCTCCAGCTCCAAGCTGAACAAAATGATTGTGCAGGAGACGGGCGCGCAGTCTCTCCTGTACGTGAGTTTCCGCTTCGAGAAGCAGCCTCTTCTGAACGGCGTGCACACCGAGGGAGTGAGCGCGCGCGTGGAGCTCAGCGTTTACGCCGCCAACGCAAAGGGCAAGACCATAGCGAACAAAAAGTACGTGGCCATCTCGCGCGACGCGGCGCCTGCATCTCACAAGGACTACGATAAGGAAAAGCTCTGCTCGCTCTTTGAGGACACCACCAGCGCCGCCATAAGCATGTTCATCATGGACCTGACCGACGGCATGGAGACAGAGGTGGCGCTGCCCGCTGCTGAGAATGACGACGGCGGGGACAAGGCGCCCGCGGAGCAGGAGGAGACAACCGTAAGCATACCCAAGCCCGTGCGCGAGGCCGCTCCCCAAGACGCTGAATGAGATGTCGCTTAACTGCAATGAGCTGAACCTGATACTCTCCGAGCTGGACCTGGAGGGCTCGTTCATACAGGAGATAACCCAGCCCGGCTACGACGTGCTTACCATGCGATGCATAAACGGAGGGAAAACGTTCACCGTCCTTATATGCACCGCCCAGAATTCATGCCGCATGCACGCCACGCAGACCAAGGCGGTCAAGAATCCTAAGCCGCTGAGGTTCTACGAATTTCTTAGATCGCACGTGCAGGGAATGCGGATAAACAGCGCCCGGCAGCTGGGTCTGGACCGCATAATAAAGCTGGATGTCTCCACGTGGAAAGAAAGGCTCTTCATATACGTGCGCCTATGGAGCAACGCAGCGAACGTAATCGTCACGGACGAGAGCGGCATAATCCAGGACTGCATGTACCGCCGCCCCAAGAAAAACGAGGTGAGTGGAGCGCAGCTAACGGTTCAGGAGAGGATACCTGACGACAAGGAGAGAGAGGAGTCTCTTGAGAGATTCCCGGTCAGGGACTTCAAGGATTTCCAGGAGCAGTTCAAGTCCCTGCATCCCGATAAAGATTTCAGCGCGCTCACGTTCAACCAGAAAATCGACGCGTATTACTCCGAGCATGCCGCAGGACTGTCGCGAGAGAGCCTTCTGGCCCAGGCGGAAAAATGGTACGGCGTAAGGCGGAGCAGGATGCAGGGTGCGCTGGAGCGTCTTCTGGAGAAACAGAAATCATTTAAAAACGCGGAATCGCTCAGGCACACAGGAGACCTTATACTGGCATACGCCGCGGACGCCACAGGGAATTTTCTGGACTGCATTGACTATGACACAGGAGAGAAAGTCCACATACGGCTTGACTCCGCCAAAAATCCACAGCAGAACGCGGCGCATTATTACGAGCAGTACAAGAAAGCAGTCAGCGGACTGGAGGAGCTTGAGCACGACATAGAGCGCGCAGAGAGAAACATAAAGTCGCTTGACGATGAGTACAAGTCCATGCTCGCGGAGAAAAACGTGCTGCGTCTTGAGCAGATGATACGCCGTGAGAGCACCCCCAGGCAGAGCGAGGAGAAGCCTCATCCGGGCCTTCATTACGAGGCGGACGGATGGATTATCATGGTGGGAAGGACCGCCGCCGAGAACGACGACCTTCTGCGCCACAACGTGCGCGGAAACGACATGTGGCTGCACACCAGGGACTGCGCGGGCGGCTACGTGTTCATAAAGGCGCGGAGCGGAAAAACGGTCCCGCTGGACATACTGCTGTACGCGGGGAATCTTGCGGTATATCACTCCAAGGCCAGGCAGAACGGCGAGGCGGACTTGTATTACACGCAGGTCAAGTATCTGCGGCGCGCAAAAAACGGGCCTAAGGGACTGGTGCTACCCACCCACGAGAAAAATCTTTTTGTAAAGATTGACGCGGCGCGCCTCCGCAGACTGGAGGAGATGCAGAGCGCCTCACGCGGCATCTGAGCCCAAGGAAAGCAAGGCTCTCCGGCAAGAATAACCTGCGCCATGAGCCCGTTATGTTGAAAGCCGGAGAAATTCGCTATATAATTCGCGCATGACCATTAGCCAGATACTTGCGGAAAAGAAAGTCACCGTCTCGTTCGAGATGTTCCCGCCCAAAAAGCAGTCCAACTTTGAGAACGTCCTGGGCGCGGCACGGGAGCTTAGCGCCATACGGCCGGACTTCATGTCCATAACATACGGGGCGGGCGGCACGACCAAAGTCAACACTGTGGAAATCGCCTCAAAAATAATATCGCTGGGAACGCCCGCGCTCGCGCATCTTACGTGCGTGGGCAACACCGTGGAATCAGTAAGGGAGACCGCGGTCACAATGAGGGAGGCTGGCATAGAGAACGTGCTGGCCCTGCGCGGAGACATGCCGCAGGACTCAGTGCAGGACGGGCAGAGCGCGCTCAGCGATGGTCTGGCCCATGCCAGCGACATGACAGGCATACTTAAGGCCGCAGGTTTCTGCGTGGGCGGAGCGTGCTATCCGGAGGGACATCCCGAGAGCGCGAACAGAAACGATGACATAGAGAACCTGAGGCATAAAGTGGACGCGGGAGTGGATTTTCTCACAACGCAGATGTTCTTTGACAACAACATGCTCTACAGCTATCTGTACCGTCTGCAGAGCAAGGGGATAAGAGTTCCGGTGCTGGCGGGAATAATGCCGGTCACAAATGCGGGCCAGGTGAGCCGCATGATAAAGCTGTCGAACGCATTCGTGCCGCAGAAACTGCTAGCCATCTGCGACAGGTTTGAGAAAAATCCCGATGCCATGTATCAGGCCGGCATAGCCTACGCCACGGACCAAATAATAGACCTCCTCTCGAACGGAATCCGCGGAATCCACATCTACACCATGAACAAGCCGGAAGTGGCCCGCGACATAATGCATAACATAGACAGCATAATCGGGGCGTGCAACAGCGAGCGCTGATCTTTTTTAAGGAGAGATTCCAGATGAGCGGAAAAGCCTTCAAACCATCGTTCAGGGAATTCCTGGCGGAAAGACGCGCCGCGGGGAAACCTGTGTACCTGGACGGCGGAATGGGAACAATGATTCAGAGAGAGCGCGGCCTCAAGTACAGCATTCCTGAGGACCTGAACTTTTACAGGCCGGATGTCATACGCGGCATACACGTAGGATACCTTAAAGCGGGATGCCACATAATCACATCAAATTCGTTCGGGGCGAATGACATAAAGCTTTCCGGGGAGAAGAAATCCAGCCGCACGGCAGCGGAATACATAGAGCGCGCCATTTGCATTCAGAAAGAGGCTGTGGCGGAGGCCGAGGCGTGCGGCGTGAAAGGACCGCATTACATGGCATGGGACACAGGACAGATAGGTAAGCTTCTGGAGCCCATGGGACCGCTCACGTTCGACCAGGCATACGAGTCATATAAAGCCGCGTGCATGGCTGCGGAGAAAGCGGGCGCGGACCTTGCCATCATAGAGACCATGAGCGACCTTTACGAGATGAAGGCGGCGGTCCTGGCAGTAAAAGAGAACACGAGCCTTCCCATAATCGCCACCATGACATTCCAGCCTGATTTGCGGACGCTTACGGGAGCGGACGTGCTTACATGCGTAACGTACCTGGAGGCACTGCGGGTGGATGCGCTGGGGTTCAACTGCGGCGGCTCCCTGGAGGAGGATGCCATGCTCTCCGAGCAGTTCATGGCATGCGCGCACGTTCCTGTGTGCGTGCAGCCCAACGCGGGGCTTCCCGAGGTGGAGGACGGACGCGATGTATTCCGTGTGGAGGCCGGTGAATTCGCCGACGCGCAGGTAAAGAATTTTCTGGGAGGCGCCGCGATTCTGGGCGGATGCTGCGGCACTACCCCGCGGCACATAGAGGAGATGATAAGCCGCACGGACAAGGCCTTCCGTGACAACGCAGGCCCGCGTCCCGCAGAGGGGGCTGCCGGTCCCGGAGCAAAAGGCGGGCATCACGCTTCCGCCACATTCATCTGCTCATACAACAAGACGCAGCAGATAGGCGGCTCGTTCGGTCCCGTGATTATAGGAGAGCGCATAAATCCCACCGGCAAAAAAAAGTGCAGGGAGGCGCTCCTGGGCGGGGACATGGATTTCATACGCTCAGAAGCGGAGAGCCAGATAAACGCGGGCGCGCATATCCTTGACGTTAACGTGGGGCTTCCCGGAACGGACGAGGCACAGACAATGGTGCGCGCGGTAAAATCAATACAGGAGGCGTTCAACGCGCCGCTTCAGATAGACTCAAGCGAGCCCGCGGTGCTGGAGAGCGCCCTGCGTCATTACAACGGAAAGGCGCTAGTGAACAGCGTGAACGGCAAGCAGGAGGTCATGGACAGGGTTCTTCCCCTCATAGCGCATTACGGCGGAAGCGTGGTGGCGCTGTGCATAGACGAGGACGGAATCTCTCCCACGGCGGAGGGCCGCGTAAAGGTAGCGCGCAGGATAATCCGCGAGGCCGCAAGATACTCCATCCCCGTGCGAGACATACTCATAGACACCCTGACGCTTACCGTAAGCTCGGAGCAGAAATCCGCGCTTGAGACGGTGCGGGCCATACGCATGCTCAGGGAGGAGTACGGAGAGGCCGGGCTGAAATTCGTGCTGGGCGTGTCAAACATAAGCTTCGGGCTTCCCAGACGGGACATAATCAACAGCAGGTTTTTCATGCTGGCACTGGAGGCAGGACTTAGCGCCGCAATCATAAATCCCGGAAGCCAGACGATGATGGACACTTACCGCGCCTACCGTGCGCTCTCATGCTTCGACGAGAATTCGCTGGACTACATAAAAACCTACACAGGCACGCAGGACCCCTACTCCGCCAAATACCGCGAAAGCATACTGGAGAAAGCGCTCACGGACGGAAGCCTGCCCTCCGGCGCAGAAAGCGCGGTGAAAAAAAACGCGGACGGTAAAACCTCAGAATCTCCCGCAGAAAAAAACACCACCGTGGAAGCGCCCGTGAATCCTGACGAGGCCGAGCTCATACAGATAATCGAGAAAGGGTTCAAGGACCGCGCATCGGATGCGACCGCCCGGCTTCTGGCGCACACGGAGCCCGTGCATGTAATAGACCGGTGCATAGTGCCCGCGCTGGACAACGTGGGGAAAGATTTTGAGGCGGGAAGAAAATTCCTTCCGCAGCTGCTTCTTAGCGCCGAGACAGTGGGAAACTCATTCGCAAAAATAAAGGAGACGCTGTCAGCGAGCGGAGCCGGAACAGAGAGCAAAGGCACCATAGTCCTTGCCACCGTACACGGAGACATACACGACATAGGCAAGAACATAGTCCGCGCCATGCTGGAGAACTACGGCTACACAGTGATTGACCTGGGGAAGAACGTGCCGTCGGAGCGCATAGTAAAGACCGTGCTTGAGAACGACATAAGGCTTGTGGGACTCAGCGCCCTAATGACCACAACCGTGGCCAGCATGGAGCAGACCATAAAGGACCTGCGGGCGGCGCTTTCCGTGCGGAACAGAGAATGCAGCATCATGGTGGGCGGAGCGGTGCTTTCCCCGGATTACGCGCGCAAAATCGGGGCGGACTACTACTCCAAGGACGCCATGGAATCCGTGGCCATAGCCAGAAAAGTCTTCTCCTAGCGGCGGAACGGACAACGCGTCATTTACTGTCTATAAAAACATACAGTTCGTGTCAAAACTGTATACAAAAGCATACGGCAGGCGCAGACTGTATGGAATTTCATACAGTTATTGGCGGCGGATAGAAAATCTCCTCACAGCAAATACTGAATTCCGCGCCCATACGTAAAGACTGCGGCACGCCGTCCGTATCTAAGTCATTATAATACAGAGACTTACAAAGCGCCCGGCTAACCCTGCCACACTCAGTCCGCGCGCCTGGAAACTTGGCACGATTCCTGCTAACATTCTATGAACATTTTTGCGAGGTTTTCTTTTTTAAGGAGAATTCTGCTCATGGAAAAGGACATAAATCCCGGGTACGTATCTCAGATACAGAAATACCCGCTTCTTTCAGCGCATGAGGAGGCGGGGCTTTCCGATAGGATAAGCGCGGGTGACAAGGAGGCCCTGGACAGGCTCATAAACTGCAACCTGCGCCTGGTTGTGAGCGTCTCCCACAAATTCGCGAATCCGGGCATATCCATGATGGACCTGATTCAGGAGGGGAACATAGGCCTTATGACCGCGGCAAAGAAATTCAGCCGTGAATTCAACACGCGTTTCTCCACCTACGCATATCCATGGATAGCGCAGTACATGCTGCGCTACATAAACACAAGGATTCCCCTCATATCCATTCCGCACAGAAAGGACGACATGATAAGAAAGATACAGCGCGCGCAAAGCACACTTTTCCAGCGCAGCGGGCACGAGGCCTCTTGCAGGGAGATAGCGCGTTACCTGAACATGGACGAGGAGAAAGTACGCGGATACATGACCTATGACTACACGGTGGCATCCCTGGACACCGAGACGGGCGAGGGTGAGAATTCACTTACCGCGGCAGATTTTCTTGCGGACTTCTCGTTCGCGCCTGAGGACATGCTTCTTAAGGAGGAGGAGAGGCAGGGCGTGCGCGACATGATACGCAGGCTTCCCCGGAACGAGCAGAAAGTGATATGGTACCGCTATAACTTTGACGGAGAGATGAAGTCAAAGACCCTGCGCGAGGTGAGTAAAATAATAGGCGTAAGCCCAGAGGCGGTAAGGCAGACGGAAATCCGCGCCATACGCCACATGAGAGACAGCTCCCTGTCGCTAGCCATGTAGGATGCGGCGCAGAGTCCGCTCCGTGCGCAGCGCTTTAAGTTAACATGCCTTACATCGCATGAGGCGCGGCACGCTACCGCGCACTTTAACACAGAGGCGAATCCGTGCTATAATCCGTCCATGCAAATGTTTCTGGGGCTTATTTTCTGCGCGGTCATGGTCGCGGTGATTTTTCTTACGGGAATGTGGAGAAGGCGCGTCATAGAGAGGACCTATGATGAGTTCGCAGAGAAAGAGAATTCCTACACGATGATTTTTGAGGAGGACTGCGCCACCGCACTGCTAAATGCGGGTCCCGTTCTGGCTCATTTCACTGCCGAGGATTTCCTTCCTGAGGCGTTCCTGGTAAGCGCCCCGGATTTCTCATGCCATCCTTACGCGGTCCATGCATGCGATGCGGACGGCTCTCTTCTGGAAAGCGCGCAGGGAGCATGCCATCTGGCGCTGGATTTTGCCCCTCAGGAAACCACAGCCCTTTATGACAGGGCAGAAAACCTCACATTCACGCACGGAAAATTCACGGCGCCCGTGGCAACATGCAGTGAGATCATCGACAGAAAAAATTCATGACAACCATATCAGGGCTATAGCGGATTTTTTTGTTTTGGTTTATACTTTCCGCATGAAAGATTTCAGACTTTGGCACGAAGAGGACAAAAACACATTCAACAATGAGACAAACATATATTTCAGCCAGTGCACGTCCGACGGCAGGCTCAGCCTAAACGAGCTTTTAAGGATAACCAGCGACATAGCGGTGGAGGACTACAGCCAGCGCGGAATGAGCAGGCCGTATCTTGTGGAGAAAGGATTCTATATACTGGTCAGCCGCGCCTCATTCAGGTTCCACAGGATGCCGCTTGAGAATGAGGAGATAACCGTCACCACATGGGAAGAGAAGCCCGAGGCGTTCCAGCTTATGCGCGCCTACGAAATCAAGAACAAAAGCGGAGACAGTCTTGTGAGCGGGCTAAGCTCATGGCTTTTAGTGGACCCCGCCGCGCGCAGGATTGTTCCCACGGAGAAATTCACATTGCGGCCGCAGGTGGACATACAGCGCGAGCACGACTGCCTTAAGCCGGGAAAAATAATAATCCCCAAGAACGACGCCACGCTGATTGACGAGCGCATAATCCGCTACAGCGACATAGACGCAAACGGTCACACAAACAACTCCCGCTACGGGGCGTTCATAATGGACGCGCTGCCAAAGCAGTACCAGCAGAAGGTTTTCACTGATTTTAAAATCAATTATTCCAAGGAGGCCATGCTGGGAGAGAAACTTTCCGTGTTCGGGTATTTTGATGACGAGGCAAAAAAAATATCCGTGTTCGGAAGAACAGAGCAGGGCCTTTCTTTTGAGAGCGAGCTTTATTATTAGAGGACCGCTGTCACAGCGACGCCATGAAGCCTAAGGCTATCTCCATAATCTCATGAATGTTTGAGACATCCCTGAGGACATCGCCTGTCTCCAGGGAATGGTCCGCGCCCTCCACCGCGTGCAGCGGAATGTCCGCCTCCCTGCATGCGGCACGGCACTCTTTAAAGTCGAACCACTGGTCCTTGGTGCCGTGGAACGCGAGCGCCTTTTCCACAGGAAAACCGAACGTGCGCTTAAGCGGCGTAAAGAAAATGTGGGACGCCTTAATCCCATGCCTGCACGAAAGCGCGGATGAAACCGCAGTTCCAAGGCTTTTTGAAACGCACAGTATGTCTTTATATGAATTTAAATTCATGGACGGTAAGGCACGCTCCGCCTGCTCCAGGGCGGCATCAAGCGCACGGTCCACGGACCCGGGGGATGCCCTGTCTATGCGCGGGAGATTCCCGTATGCCACGCTCACAACGGAATATCCCATGGACCTGGCCATATTCGCGGCGTAATACAGAAGCGGCCTCTCATGGGTGTAGCCCAATCCCGGGAAAATAACGGCAAGCCTTTCACTTCTCACTGTGCCTTATCTCCTGGCTGCGTATTTGCCTGCTCAGGCGCTCCGACTGCGCTATCTCATACTCCAGATTTGAGAGCGCCCTGGACGCGCGCCTGTCTCCGGTCACATCAAAAAGGCCGCTCATTCTCTCCCTGGCGGTGTAAAGCTCACCCCTGGCCTGATAAATGAGCGCGGCGTTGTATCCGGCCTCAAAAATCCCCTGCTCATCGTAAACCAGCTCATACAATTCCAGCGCCTGCCCCAGCTCCTCCAAGCGCACATATTCTTTTGCAAGCCTCATCCTTACGTCCCTGGAATTTCCGCCCAGGAATTTTATGCTCACATACTCCTCGTAAGGCTGCATCTCTTTTATCATGCCGCTCACCATATCGTCCAAATCCGCCCTGATGATTGACAGCGGGGAAGGCAGGCTGGACTTGTGCCGCTCACGCAATGATGAGCCGTGGCAGCTTCTGGTCCTGGAGGCAAGGACTTTGTTCGTCCTGGAGTCTATTATCTGATACAGCACCTCCAGGTCCACCGTGCGCCTGTAACGGACTATCACTTTGAACTTGCCCTCCTCCACTTCCTTGGTCTCTATGTCCTCAGTGGTGCGGTGGCTGAAACGAGTTATCTCTCCTGTTATGTACGCGTCCACGGGAGGAACTTTAGCCGCCCTGAGCGCCTGCTCCACTTTGGCGGATCCCACCAGAGTAAGATAGTCAGATCCGGAAAGCTCGCTGACAAGGCTTTTAGTCAGATAACTTGCAATCTCTTTTTCCGCCGGCTCCGCGTGCTGGTTCACCGCGCTCATAAAATAAATGATGTCGCTTATGAGAAATCCGTTCGAGTCAATGTTATATGCTCCCGAGGTTCTGAAAGGAAGCACCGCTATGGTATCCGCGCCCTTAAGGTCAAACTGCGCGGGCCGGGTAACGCTCGTCCTGAGATTCGATGCGCACGAGAAAAACATCCCGCAGGACGCAAAGAAAAGCAGCGTGGGGATAACCATCACGGCACATGAATTCCTAAGTCTCAATCTGCACCTCACAAGCCCAGTATAGCGCAGAATATTTTTATGGTAAAGAAAATTCACGCTCATGCAGGGAGCGGGAAAGACTTTAAAGACCGTGGCAGCGACTTTAATGTGCAAGGCGGCCCGGCCTCACGGAAGTTCACGGCATTCACCCGCGCGTTCAGGCAATCTACGTGCCTAACATTTATCTACGTGAAATATGCGGCCGGATAAAGCTCAGCCTTCGGATTCTTCTGACGGGGAAGTCTTCACGTCTTCTGAATTAAAGACGGGGATTCTTTTACGCATGAATTTTCCCACGCACGTTATAACCGGGCCCAGGAACACCGCCATCACCACAGCGCCTGTCATGCTGCCCTGGGTGCCCTGCTCTGTGCGGAACGTGGCAAAGAATCCCACCGCCACCGCAAGAAAATCATAGCACATTCTGAGGACAAAAAAAGGCAGCGCGGGAAGCCTCTGCGATATGAGCGTTATGGTGCCGTCATAAGGAGACAGCCCCATGTCCGCGTTCATGTAAACCGCCGCCACCAGTACGAAGCATATCATGGCTCCAATGAAGACGCAAAGGCGTATGACGAACGAGCCCTCCATGACGGAATAAAGCCCCGCCTGTCTCCAAAGCCAGGTGAAAAAATCCGCGGTGTAGCCTATCATGACCATGTTAAACAGAGTTCCGAAACCTATGAGCCTGCGGTTAAAAACCACCAGCAGAACGAACATGACGGCATTAAGAAGAAGCTGCCAGTTGCCCAGAGTCCAGCCCAGCCTGCTGGCGATGTTTATGTTCATGAAGCTGTATGGATCCGTGCCCCAGTTAACGGCAATCAGAAACGAAAGGAAAAATCCCATCAGAAAAATAGCGATGAACACTATGCACAACTTTGCCCAGAAATGCGGCACTATGAAATTCCTAAGAAAACGCTCTCTACCCATAACGGCGAAAGAATACCACACGGAGCGCTTTGGTGCAATCTGTTTTGCCGCCGCGCTGTTGTAAAGTTCCGCGTTCTTCAATATACTAGTCGCAGGAATTCGGGCGTGTGATTTTATGTCACAAACATAACCGTCAAAATCCAATTTCACAAACGGAGCAGAAAATGGCAAAAACTTTCGATGACAAAAAAATCATTTACACAATGGACCGCGTTTCCCGCAGCTACGGAACTAAAGTCGTCCTAAAGGACATAAGCATCTCATATTATTACGGCGCCAAAATAGGAGTCATAGGCGAGAACGGAGCAGGAAAATCCTCTCTATTTAAAATCTTCGCAGGGCTGGACAAGGACTACGTGGGCGAGACACATCTGAGCGACGGCTACAGCATGGGCTATCTGGAGCAGGAGCCACAGCTGGAGGCGGGGAAGACCGTGATTGAGATAGTAAAGGAAGGCGTGAGGCCCATAACTGATTTGCTTGAGGAGTTCGACAAAGTGAACGAGGCGTTCGGAGACCCCGACGCTGACTTTGACAAGCTGTGCGCGCGGCAGGCGGAGTTGCAGGAGAAGCTGGATGCGTGTGACGCATGGAATCTGGACGCTAACCTGGAGCTAGCCATGGATGCCCTGAGATGCCCTCCGCCGGATCAGGTGGTGGACGTCCTGTCCGGCGGAGAGAGGCGGCGCGTGGCACTGTGCCGTCTTCTTCTTCAGCAGCCGGACATTCTTCTGCTTGACGAGCCGACTAACCATCTGGACGCGGAGACCGTGGCATGGCTTGAGCGTCATCTGCAGAATTACTCAGGCACTATAATCGCAATCACACACGACCGCTATTTCCTTGACAACGTTGCGGGCTGGATTCTGGAGATGGACAGGGGCGAGGGGTATCCGTTCAAAGGCAACTACAGCGAGTGGCTTGAGGCAAAGCAAAAACGTCTCGCGCTGGAGGAGAAGCAGGCGTCCGTGCGGCAGAGGCAGATGCAGGAGGAGCTGGAGTGGATTCACGCGGGAGCCAAAGGACGTCAGGCAAAGCATAAGGAGCACATCACAAAATACGAGCAGCTTCTGGCGGAGGAAAGCAAGCGCGTGCAGCTTAAGGACAGCCAGATAAGCATTCCCGCGGGGCCCAGGCTCGGAAACGTCGTGATAGACGCGGAGAAACTGACCAAGAGCTTTGATGACAGGGTTCTGTTCGAGGATTTGGACTTTCATATTCCGGCAGGCGCGGTCGTGGGAATAGTGGGACCGAACGGCGCGGGCAAAACCACTCTGTTCAAAATGCTTGCAAGCGCGGCAGGGCAGAAAGTGGAGATGCCGGACGGGACCATGGGACAGGAAAAGGCGGACAGCGGGAACATAAAAATCGGCGAGACAGTGAAGCTTGTGTACGTGGACCAAATGCGGAGCAAGCTTGATCCAAACAAGACCGTTTACGAGACGCTCTCAGGCGGCGCGGACATGATAAAACTGGGCGCGGTTGACGAGAAAGGCCGGCCCCTTAACGGAGCGGTGCGCGAGGTGAACGCACACGCGTACTGCTCATGGTTCAACTTCTCCAGCGCGGAGCAGAACAAAAAAATCAGCGTGCTCTCTGGAGGTGAGAAAAACAGGCTCAACATGGGCATGATGTTCAAGGAGGCGGGGAACGTCCTTCTTCTGGACGAGCCCACTAACGACCTGGACATAACAACCACGCGCAGCCTTGAGGAGGCCATAAACGAATTCGCGGGCGTAGTGATGGTCATAAGCCACGACCGGTATTTCCTGGACAGGATATGCACTCACATTCTGGCGTTCGAGAACAACAGCGAGGTCAAATGGTTTGAGGGCAACTGGAGCGAGTACGCGGAGTGGCGCAAAAAAGAGCTTGGCATAGACGAGGATCATCCGCACAAAACGATATACAGAAAGCTCGTGCGCTAGGCACTGACCCGCCACAACGTCTCTCTTTATACGCATGTCTCCTTTTGCGCGGAAGATGCCTGGAACGGAACCTAGGCTTCTCCCGCAAAGAGTGACTGCAGCTCAACGGTGACTCCCAGAGCGGCGGTAAGCGCGGAGGGTTTTGTCTCCTTGACGGCGCCGCCTGTTTTTCTTACCGCGCGGAGCATAATGTTCTTGGGCGTGTGCGCCATATCTATGAACTCCAGCACCTGCACATCATATCCCCGCGACTCCAAAAGCTCCGCTCTTACGGCGTCCGTCACCAGGGCGGAGAAACGGTCGCGGATAATCCCGTAGCGCAGAAGCGGCTTGAATTCCTCCGGCACTCCGGCGGAGCTGTCCTTTGACGAGAGCCATGCGTTGACCTGATGCTGGCAGCATGGCACGCAGAGTATCGCGAGCGCTCCCATCCTTACCGCATAGTCCAGCGCAAAATCTGTGGCGGTATCGCAGGCATGAAGCGTGACCACTATGTGGGGGCGCTCAGTCCCGTCATAGTCCGCTATGTTCCCCATCTCAAAATCAAGCCCGTCATAGCCGCAGTCCTTGGCGAGCTTGGAGCAGTCCGCTATCACATCCTCCTTTAGGTCAAGCCCCGTTATATGCACAGGAATTTTTTTCTCGTAGCGCAGATAATGATAAAGCGCGAACGTGAGATATGATTTCCCCGAGCCGAAGTCCAGGACGCGCAGAGGATTCTCCTCCGTGAAGTCCTGCATTTTTTGCACGGAAGGAAGGATGTCCGCAACGTATTCAAGGAATCTGTTTATCTGCCTGAATTTGTCATATCTCTTTGCGGTGACTTTTCCGTCCTGCGTCATAACGCCGAGCCGCACCAGAAAACTGACGGGCTCGCCCTCTTTAAGAATATAATTTTTAGTGCGGTTGTGCCCCGAAAGATTATTTGAATTCTGCACTGAGCATGCGCCCTTTATCTTCCTCTCCAGAATTTTTACCTCGCCGTGACGGTTCGAAAGATACGTGAGCTCCTTGTCCTCAGTCCGCACAAGTGCGTTCCTGAAAACAGTTCCCGCATTCCGATTTATAAAATCATCCGCCTCGGACGCCGTCATGCCGCGACGGAAACTCTGCGTCCGCGTAAAGAATTCCGCGCTGTATTCAGGCGCCGTATTTAGCGACGCTCCTGCATTCCGCCAGATGCGCACACGAACGTAGGCGCGCCCTAAAATCCGCTCCGCATCCTTGCGCGGTCTGGACAGCACTGCGCTAAAAATCATAGGCTATCCTTTCACAAAGCCCTGCAGGATATTATCAAAGAATCCGCTTATGGTCCTTACGAAACTTGCTCCCGCCACGAACGTTCCCAGAGAGCTTCCTATGGAC
This sequence comes from Treponema sp., assembly GCA_022510925.1. Taxonomy (GTDB): domain Bacteria; phylum Spirochaetota; class Spirochaetia; order Treponematales; family Treponemataceae; genus Treponema_D. The sequence goes on along the minus strand of JAFLSO010000001.1, from coordinate 231,676 downwards.
GAGAGGGTGAATACAAGAAGGACGCGGAGAATTCTGTTCTTATAAAATTTAAGCCCGGCGGCATCCTGCGAGAGCCTCTCCATGTCAGAGACAGTGGGCTTATGCACCAGGGCCTGCACTATTCCAGACGCTATGCCTATTCCCACAAACGGGCACAGTGACGTGAACGGCGCGCCCAGAACGGAGACCAGAACCGTAAGCGGATGCCCGCCCGCAATGACCGCACCAAGCCCCGCAAGTATTCCGTTCCAGAGGAACCATGCGCCCAGCATCTCCTTTCCCGCCTGAATTCCTCCGTAAACAAATCCCATCACTATAAGCGCGACTATAAGGACAGGAATTATCCACGCGGCGATTTTAGAGCCTATGCTCTTAGCGGGAACGCCGCTTATTCCTGAGCAGTCAGCGCTCTCCGTGCCGGCGGCAAGCCTCTCCAGATGCGCCTGGACTCCGGGCAGATGCCCCGCTCCCAGGACAGCGAGTATCTTGTCTCCTCCGCACTGCCATATATTGCTCGCCAGATAAAAATCACGCTCATCTATGAGGACTTCCTTTACGGCGGGCAGATAGTCGGAGAGCTCCTCCATCATGGAGTCCATCTCGCTCTGCCGCTTAAGGTTCTCTATCTCCTCCTGATCGGGCTGCTCCTTGCTGAACGCGCTGGCGAGCAGCGCGGAGAGAAGCTTGCATTTTCCCCACAGGGAATTCTTTGCCCACGCGCGGCGTAAAGTCACCGCTATGGGACGGTCCACCATGCTGCAAGGAATTCCCAGGGACTGTGCGCATCTGACCGCCGCGGCCATCTCCGCCCCGGGAGTCACGTCCGCGCCGCTTCCCATGCGTTTCTGGTATGATGCCAGAACCAGATTCGCAAGCATAAGGAATCCCTGCTTCTTTTTAAGGACGCTGATTATATCCATCTTGCGCCAGCTCTCAGGATCCCTCATGCTCTCAAGCCGTTTCTGGTCCAACTCTATGGCCACGGTGTCGGGCCTTTCCCGGGATATGGCGGACTCCACTTCCTCTATGCTTTTGGCGGAGACATGGGCCGTTCCCACAAGGATTATGCTGCGCCCCGCAAGAAGCAGATGCCTCTGCGTGGAGGAATCCTGTCCGCCAGCATCAGAAGCATTCATCTCCGTCTCAGAAAAAGAGCCATCACCGGCGCACTCCTCGCTCACAGGAACGGATTCACCGCACGCGGAATTGTCCGCCGCAACATCATCATTTGAAAACATCTTCATCGTCCACCTTTTTAAAATTCCATTCTGCTATGCGGAACTCAAAGAACATGGGGCTGTTCAGCGCTATGACCTTAGAGTAAAATTCATTCGCCAGAGAGCTTGAGCCCATCATGTCATAGAACAGCGCCAGATAGAAATACATCTTTCCCCGCTCGTTGCTGTTGGTAAGGCGGGAGATTCTCTGCGGAAGGGGCTTTTCACCGGCCTTATCGTGCCACGCGCGCAGCATGGCGTAATCCATGGAGTTGCGGTCCATTTTGCGCAGGACGCTGTCGCTGAATTTCTTGGCCTCCACATCATTCTTAAGCATGTAGTAGCAGTAAGTTACCATGAGCGGATAGGAGATGTTCGTCTTGTTATAGTTGTAGCATTTCATGAACGCGGCGCCCGCGGTGGCCCATTTCCGCTCATGCACCGCAAGCACGCCCATGCTCTCGTATGCGTAGTAATAGTCGGGATTAAGCTCCACCACTTTCTGATAGTCGGAGAGCGCGTCAGGGAAATTCCCCTCCTCATCGTTAAGGCTGGCCCTGTACTCGTATGCAAGGAAATAGTCGGGCTGTATGGAGATGGCCTTTGTCCACGCCTCAAGCGCCTCTTTGAAATGTCCCATGGCCCTCTCGTAAATTCCCAGGTCCACCAGATAGTCATAGTTACCGGGGTCCAGCTCCACTGCCCTGCTCGCGTACTTTACCGCCATGAAGCGCTCGTTCTCGGCGTCAGCGAGCTTGGCCAGATAGAACCATGCGGGCGCATACTTAGGATTTCTCTCCAGAATCTGATTGAACTCTTTTTTTGCCCTGTCGTCATTCTCCATAAAATAGTCGGCCTGCCCCATGCCGAACAGCGCGTCCTCGTTCCCGGGCTCCCCCTCCAGTGCGAGCGCATAGTACTGGCGAGCGAGCTTATAGTTCCGCTTGACGGCGGCATCCTGGGCGAGCTCTATGTTAGCCATGGCGTTATGCTTGTCCTTGGCAAGGATTTCCTTCAGCCGTGAGAGACGCTCTGCGTTGTTCCCTGACGCGCGCGCAAGCATAGCCCTGAGCTCCAGAAGGCTTGAGTTGTCCGGGTCCCTTTTCTGCAGCTCATCGCACAGCTCCCTGCTTTCCTGATACTGCCCCGCGCTGAACAGAAGGGATGCCTTTATAAAGAGCAGGTCAAAATCGTCAGCGTATCTCTCCGGGACTTTGCCGTACAGAGAGAGCGCATCCTGCGCGGTTCCTGTCTCAAGGGCGGCCTGCAGCTCCTCCACGAAACTCTCAGGCGTGAAGGGATTCCCCGCAATGCTGCCCGCATACGTACTGGCGCATGAGACGACCGCCGCTGACGCAATCAGAGCGCACGCCGCGCATAAAATTCTTCCGGCTCCCTTATTTCTCTTCATCTAAACTTTCTCCCTGAGACATTTTTAATTCTCTCTGCCACTCGCATACCTTATTGCATTTTGTACTTTTAACGGATAGAATACCCCAAATGAGCAATCATCCGGTAAAAAAGTTTCTGGGACTGACCATCCTCTATGCCGTGGTAATTATCGGCATTTTCGTGATTCAATTTAAGACCGAATCCGTCATATCGCATTCGGTGGGCGAGCTGCGCATCTCACTGGCGCAAACCGCGTCTGAGTCTAATATAATGGAATTACAGAACCAACTTCAAGCGAGTTTCAAAGGCATCTACATCTCTTTTGATGAGAACAATCCCGCCATGGCCATAAACCCTGACAACACCTATACAAACTTAACGCTGGAGTCATGGAAGGCAGGGGATACATCAGCGGAATTCAGATTCACGGACGGCTCGGAGATTATGCTCAGCCTGTCGGGCACGGAGCCGGACGCGCAGCTGAGCGTGGTGGCCCGCCCCTCGGCGGACGCGCGGGGGCTCATACTGCCGTACAGGACGGCAAGCGGATATTCACTGGACAACATAACGGAGAGCAGAATCATACTCTCCTCCAAGACGAAGCGGTTCGCGTTCACGGCGCCGCTTCTGGAGCAGCGGGACGGCATTAACTTCATCACGTTCCTGGGAAAAGAATCCTCTGCCACATTCGCGGAGTACAATCCCGAGCTTAAATTCACATTTGACTCCGCTCTGGCGCTCTCCAGGGGAGACGAGCAGACTTACGCCGCCACCGTGCGCCAGGTCAGGGCCACGCTTATGCAGCGGGTCTCGCAGAGTTTCAGCGGCACGGAGAGGGACAGCCTTACGGAAAAGGACATAATGGCGTACATAGCGGAGATGGCGTTCAACGGGCGCTACACGGAGGCGCTGGATGCCGTGCCGGAAAGCTTCAAGAACGGAAACAAGCGCACTTTCGCCTCATCGCCTTACTTCAACAACCTGGTGAGCATGAACCGCACGCTCACAATGCAGACGGAGAAATACTCATCGCAGGTGGACAGCGCGCTCTCCTCCTCCAACCCGGACCTGTTCACCATAGACGGAATAGCGGACTATCTCCTGCGCATAAAACGCACCGCGCGCGCGCAGATGGTCCTGGAGATGCCGTCAAAGATACAGGGATTCAAGCCCACGCTGTCACAGGCGGCGGGACTGCTCAGCGTATACTCGGCGCTGGAGAGGGCGGACTCTTACTTCGCATCCCCGCTCAAGGACGGCGCCATAAAATGCCTTGAGACCATAGAGGGCTCCCTCTCCATAAGAGACGACAGGCTCATAATCCACGAGAACGGCTCGCAGCCCGACACTGAGACCGTAATCCGCCTGGGCATAGCGCTCGTAAACAGCGGCGCCATACTGGAGAATCCCGGGGCAGCGCATGCGGGGCGCATTCTGGTGAGCACAGCGCTCTCAAACCCCGGCAGCGCGGACCTGCATCTACTTGGAGAGCTGTACCCGCTCATGGTGGAGAACACGTTCTACCCGCACACGCAGATTCTGGGCTATTACAACAATACGGCTGTATGGGCATGGACATGCGCCACAAGCATATCATACACCCTGAGCGCCGACAGCATAGCCAGCATAAACATAGAATTCCCCCTCAACTACACGCATTACATAATCTTCAGCGGAATACCGAATTTCAACAGCCAGATAGAGATTCAGGGGATGATGTTCCGCACGGATCCCAGATTCGAGACATACAACTCCTCAGGATACGTCTACCAGGCGGGAACAGGGTCGCTGCTCATAAAGAGCCGGCATAAAAACCGCACTGAGCTCATAAGGCTTTTCTGCAACCCCACCTCGTCATTCGTCACTTTAGGCGGAGAGCACATAACGACCCGCGCCCGCGCAGTGACGTCACCGGCCGCGCAGCAGACACCCCCCTCTCCTGCACAAAGCCCTGCTCCCGCCGCGGAGGAGGCTGAGCCCGCGGAGCCTCAGGAGCCCCCCGCTCCCGCCGCAGAAAACCAGGACCAGAGCCTATAGCGGTAATATCTTAAATCAGTCCGCCCGGAACACGCACCGGGCACACATCCTGCGCAGGATAAAAAAAATCACAAATATGTACCGTTTTTCGTCATCTTATGCTATAATAACAACGCACAGGAGTTATTGTGAACAGACGAGATTTTCCTAAAATCCATTTTTATGACCAGGACTTTGTGGACATTTACGATAAAACTTGGAGCTGGCTTACAGATTACTGGATTGACCCCTCCACGGGCGCGCCTTCCTCTGACGGCTATTTTATCTATCCACAGCAAGGCGAATTCATACTGGATCAGACGGAAGCCATTTTCTCCTCTTTCTTTTTAGTCTACTCAAACAGGAATTATCCCGCCAACAAGAACATAGATTATTTTTACGAGCGCCAGGAGGAGAACGGGGCGATACGCTGGAAATATGACGCCAAGACGAACAAGCCCATAACCGAGCGCAGCAATCCCGAGGGCATAGGGCTCCCGCTTTTCGCATGGGCGGAATTCAACCTTTATCATAAGAGCGCGAACAAGCGCAGGATAAAAGAGGTGATGCCCGTCCTGCAGAAATACATGGAGTGGATAGACCGCTCGTTCAAGCAGGCAAACGGCCTGTATGCCGCCCCCGCAGAAAGCTCCACCATGACAAACTCCCCGCGCAAGGGCACGTATTATCCGGTGGACTTCAACAGCTGCATGGCCATAAACGCCGCGCACATGAGCGCCCTGGGAGACATACTGAACGACAAGGACCTGAGCTTTCAGTACAAGAAAATGTACTTCAGCCTTAAAACCCGCATAAACAGCCTTATGTGGGATTTTGAGACGGGATTCTACCACGATTTGGACAAGAACGAGCAGCGGCTGCCTCAGAAAACCATCGCGGGCTTCTGGCCGCTTCTGGCGGAGCTGCCGAACGCTGACCGCGCGGACCAGCTCATATCCCACCTCTCAAACCCCGGAACGTTCGGCACGGAGCATCCTTTTCCCTCGCTCAGCGCGGACAGCCCTGACTTCAAGGAAAACGGCGAGGGGTTCAAGGGCTCGGTGTACCCCACGTTCAATTTCATGGTCATAAAGGGGCTTGAGAAATATCAGCGCTACGATTTTGCCCGCGAGTGCGCCATACGCCACTTGTATTTTATCCTGGAGGGACTGAGTCCCATAGACACCAAGCAGAAAGGCGACCTTTACGAGGCCTACATGCCGTGCAAGGAGGGGCCGGCCAGCATGAGCCGCACCCCGGAATTCCCGCGCAAGCGCTGCCTGCACTATGCGGGGCTGTCCACAATCGCCATGATGATAGAGAACGTCATAGGCCTTAACATAAGCCTTCCGCGAAAAACAGTGGACTGGGTAATCCCGAACCTGGAGATAATGGGCATAGAGAAACTTTCGCTTAAGCGGAACCTTATCACCATCCTAAGCAACAAGAGCAACCGCGGCTGGGAGATACAGATGGAAAGTGAGAAACTTTATTACTTTACCATCAACATTCTGGACCAAAAGAAAAAGACACTGCCCATCCCCAGCGGAAAATGCTCCATGCTCATAGACAAACTGTGATATGCAAGCGCCACAGGCGGTAATAGAGATAGGCTCCACGGGCATACGCCTGCTGGTCGCCGAGATTACAGAGCAGAAAAAATTCAATATCCTCGACCGCAGCGAGCAGCCGGTGGCCATAGGGCGCGATGTCTTCACCACAGGTTTCATAAGCCGCGACACGCTGCTCTCATGCACGCAGATTCTGAATCTTTTCAGCGAGCAGCTGGCGGGCTGGGGAATAAACAGCGCAGGCACCACGGTGATAGGCACAAGCGCGGTGCGTGAGGCATCGAACAGGGACCCTTTCGTGGACCGCATAAAAGTCAAGACGGGATTCACGGTCCGCGTAATAGACGGCATAGAGGAAAACCGGCTCATGTACATAGCCGTGACAGAATGCCTTAAAGACGAGAGCGTGAGCGTTCAGCAGAGCGACTCCATAATCCTGGACATATCAGGCGGCGCCACGGAGATGATGCTCATGGAGCGCGGAAGAATGGCGGGCGCACACAGCATGCGTCTGGGAAGCGTAATCATAGGCCAGCAGGTCCAGTCCATGGCCGGCACACTGGATGACGCCAGGCTGTTCATAGAGGAATTCATACGCAACACGCGCGGCTCCTTGAACACAGAGCTTAATCTGGACAGAATACAGCAGTTCATAGCGCTGGGGAATGACATGAAGCTCGCGGCCATATTCGCGGGTAAGCCTGTCTCCGCGTTCCTGTGGGAGATACAGCGCTCGGATTTTGACTCGTTCGTGGAGGAGATACAGCAATACACGCTGGAAGAATGCGTGGCGCGCTTTAAACTAAGCTACACGGACGCGCAGACGTTCCAGATATCACTGCTCGCATACAGGCAGTTCGTGCGCCTTACGAACGTGGGCACAATCATAGTCCCGGAGACCTCCATACGCGAGGGTCTGCTCATAAGCCAGCTCTACGCGCCGGACGAAAGGCTGGACCAGGAATTCACGGATCAGATAATCGCCAGCGCCACCACGCTCCTTAACAAATATCAGGGCGACAAAAAGCACGCGCAGTATGTGCGCGGGGTGAGCCTAATGATCTACGACTCCATGCAGGAGGAGCTGGGACTTAGCGAGCACGTGCGAATGCTGCTGGAGGTGAGCGCCATCCTGCACGACATAGGCATGTTCATCCGCGCGGAGGATCACAACCTGCACTCATGCTACATCATACGGCAGGCAGAGATTTTCGGACTTAGCAGGGAGGACACGAATCTGGTGGCGCTAATCGCCAAATTCCATAAAGGAAGCCGCCTTCCCCAGGACGACGAGGAATTCCGCCTGCTGGCCAGAAAGAGCCGCATGACAGTCCTTAAGCTGAGCGCCATACTGCGCGTGGCGGACGCGCTGGACAGAAGCCACAGCCAGAAACTTTCACAGCTCTCCGTATCATTCACGCACGACGCGGCCACATTCCGGGCAAACGGGCATCCTAACCTGGGGCTGGAGAAACTTGCCCTGCAGGAAAAAGGGGATCTGTTCGAGAATGTCTTCGGGTATAAAATAGTGCTCGTATAACGGCACGGGGAAATTTTATGGCAGAGAGAATCGAAGGAAAAAATCTTTTTTTTAACCGTGAGCTAAGCTGGATAGAATTCAACGCCCGTGTCCTGAACGAGGCGCTCAGACCCGACGTTCCGCTTCTGGAGCGCCTTAAATTCCTTGCGATAGTCTCAAGCAATTTCGATGAGTTTTTCAGGGTGAGGGTCGCATCCATAAAGCGCGCGGAACGCAGCGAGCCCAATGCCGCGGACCTAAGCTCCATGACACCCGGAGCGGTGCTCAAGAAAATATCGGAGCGCTGCCACGAGCTCACGCGCATTCAGGACGAGACGCTGGTCAAGGACATACTTCCGCAGCTGAAAAAAGCCGGCGTGGAATACATCAGGGCGGACAGGCTGAGCGAGAGCCAGAGGGCGTTCGCGGAAAGCGTATTCCGCCACGACATTTTTCCTGTGCTCACTCCGCTGCGCACTGACGGCATAACGTTCCCGAATCTAGACGCGCAGAGCCTTACGGCGGCATTTCTTCTGGAGCAGATGACGGGCCTCCACACAAAACAGAATCCGCTCATACCCAAGGAGCAGGAGAATGTGATGGCTCTGGTTCCGCTTCCGTCCAGCATATCAAAGATAATATGGCTTCCCTCTGAGAACGACAGGAGCGCCCTGCGCCAGTTCACCACCGTGTACGATGTCCTTTCTTTGTGCGGCACGGAATTCTTTCCCGGCTACAAAGTAAAGGAGAGCCTGATGTTTAAAATCTGCCGCGACGCCGACTTTGCCGTGGACGAGGACGCAGGCTCAAATTTCATACAGGCGATGGAGGAGGTCCTTGTAAAACGGCGCTCAGCTTTCGCGGTGCGCATCCTCTGCACTGATACCTCCGAGACGCTGACCGGCATTCTGAAAGACAAGCTTTCCCTGTCGGAGCAGGACGTATATCTGGTGCAGGGCATACTGGATCCGAATTCACTTTTGGATTTACTTAAGATAGAGAACGCCGCGCAGTACCTTTATCCTGAGTGGAAGAATTTCTCCACGCCGAGCCTTACGCAGGAAGAGACTTTATGGTCCAGCCTCAGGACGCAGGACATTCTTCTGAACGTACCTTACGAAAGCTACGAGCCGGTCATAAATTTCATACGCACTGCCGCTCGCGATGAGAACGTGCTCGCCATAAAAATCACTCTTTACCGCATAGGAAACGACAGTCCCATAGTACATGCGCTGCAGGAGGCGGCCCAGAACGGAAAGCAGGTCACTGCGTTCATGGAGCTAAAAGCCCGGTTCGACGAGAAGCGCAACATCTCCATGGCTGAGGAGCTGGAGAACTCCGGCGTGATAGTGGTGTACGGCGTGGTGGGACTGAAGGTGCACGCGAAGATATGCCTTGCGGTGCGAAAAGAGAGCGACGGCATACGGCGCTACGTTCACTTAAGCACAGGAAACTACAATCCGTCCACCGCAAAGACGTATCAGGATTTTTCCCTGCTCACCTCAAACCGCGACATAGCGAACGACGCCACGCTTTTTTTCAACGTCATATCCGGCTACAGCGCGGTTCAGAGCATGCACAACCTCTGCATGGCGCCCGTCACTTTAAAAAGCAGGCTGATGGAGCTCATTGACAGGGAGATAAAGCAGAGCGCTTACGAGAAGCCCGGCATGATTGTGGCAAAGATGAACAACCTGTGCCATAAGGAGATTATCGAGAAACTTTACGAGGCATCGCGCGCAGGAGTGCGCATAAAGCTAAACGTGCGCGGAATATGCGCCCTGGTTCCGGGAGTTCCGGGCATGAGCGAGAACATACAGGTAGTGAGCGTGGTGGACAGGTACCTGGAGCACAGCCGCGTAATCTATTTTCAGAACGGCGGCGCGGAGGAGCTTTATCTTTCAAGCGCGGACTGGATGGAAAGGAATTTGGACAGGCGCATAGAGCTGATGTTCCCCATAAAACATCCTGCGGTTTTCACGGAGCTAAAGGAGAACCTCTTCCTTTACTTTAAAGACAACACACATGCCAGCACTCTTGGCGCAGACGGAATATGGACGCCTGTAAAAGCCGAGGGGCATAAAGACATCCGCGCGCAGGAAGAGCTTTACCGCAAATATAAAAAACACGCGGAAGCCGCAAAGTCGCTCCCGCGCTCAGAATTCACAGTAAGAAGAAAAGACTAGCCCTCATCACCACCGGCCGCTCGCGCCTCCGCCTCCGAAGCCGCCCCCGCCTCCACGGAAGCCTCCGCTGAAACCGCCTCCTCCGGGTCCGCCCCTGTGCGGTCCGCCGGGAATATGTCCCGGTCCTACATAAACGTGGACACGGCCCTTATTATGCCTTATTCCGAAAACTATCAGCGAGACATAAACAATCAGAAACACTGCCATAAAAACAGCCACGGGAAGCGGAACTGAGGAATTCGCCGAATCAGATGAGACTGACTTTGAGACAAGCGACTCGTCCTGCATGATGACGCCCGCCATGTTCCGTACGCCCATGACAATTCCCCGGGAATAGTCCGCTCTCTGGAATTCCGGGATTATCACATTCCGTATTATACGCGCGCACACTGCGTCCGTAAGAATGCCCTCGGTTCCGTAGCCGGTCTCTATCCTGAGCTCGCGCTCGGCCATGGCCACAGTAAGAAGCGCGCCGTTATCTTTTCCCGTCTGCCCCAGTCTCCACTTCTCCGCATGGGCTATGCTGAATTCCTCTATGCTCTTGTTTCCAAGGCTGCCTACTGTAAGGACCGCAATCTGAATGCCTGTGCTGTCATTCAAATCGAGCAGGAAACCGTTCAGCGCGTTAAAGTCGGATGGGGTAAGAACATGCGCGGTGTCCATCACAGGGCCCGTAAGCTCATAAAGACCGCTTGAGTCCCTCACATAATTCCTGGTCAGATTAAGTCCTGAGCCATATCCATAGGAAGCCCCCTCAGCATGCCCTGCATCCAGGTCCGCCGCGTCATGCTCAAAGTCATCCACAGCCTCGGTCTCCGCAGGGAGCGGCACACGCTCTGCCACCCGCCCCGCGTCAGGCACAGTCAAAGGTTTTGAGGTGCAGTTTTTTATCACAAGCACAGGAATCCCCACCACCAGCACAAGCAGGACGATAAGCATGAAGCCGTTGCTGCCGGGAGAGGCCTTTCTGCCCTTATGCTCAGGTGCGATTACGCCCATCTCTCTTTCTCCAAAATAACAAGTCCGTCAGGAAGCTCATTCTCATTCTCGCCGTCCGCGGGAAATTTCTCGGCAAGCAAATCACCGCAGCGTTCCACCGCGCTGACTATCGCGTCCTTAGTCTTTCGTTTCCCTATGCCCTCGGAAAGCTCATCGGAAATAAGATTCCAAAGGTCCGGGGAGATTCTCTCGCTTATGCCACGGTCTGCCACTATCCTTACCTCCCTCTCAAAGTAAGAGATGAAAATAAGGATACCGGAATGCTCCCTGGTGCAGTAAACCCCGCTCTCAGCGAAATGCCGCATGGCGCGCCCTGTCACCGCGGCGGTCTTGGCGCCCGCAGGAATAATCAGAGAGTCCAGCGCGGGCACGTTATAAAGAACGTACATGAAAACCGACATAAGGATTCCGCACAGCGCATAGAACACGGCGGTGTACCAGAACACATCTCCCCAGAAAAGTGAGCGCAGCCACAGATGAATCTGCGGTCCCAGAGGAACCAGGCACAGAAGAAAAACCAGAGACGTGGTGACTGCGGCCAGAAGCTCCCAGAACGCGTAGCCCGCGCTCTCGGCTGTAAGCGCCAGCGCTATCTCTCCTGTAGTCCTGCTCTCCGCTTTCCTCACGGCCTCCGCTATGTCCTCAAAGTCTTTCTCGGAAAGAGATATTTTCTTTAAAAGAGTGTTCGTGTTCATTCTTCAGTTACCCGCAATTAAAACTGGACTTTAGGAACTTCCCTGGCGCTCTCATCCGCCGTAAAGTACGCTTTCTCCTTAAAGCCGAACATATTCGCTATCATAACGCGCGGAAACCTCAGCCTGCCCTCGTTATATGACCGTGCCAAATCGTTGTAGCGCCTGCGCTCCGTGGCAATGCGGTTCTCAGTTCCCTCCAGCTGGCTCTGCAAATCCATGAAATTCTCGTTTGCCTTAAGCGCAGGATAATTCTCCTGCAGCGCCAGAAGCCGCCCCAGACTAGCGGTAAGCTCACCCTGCGCCTTCTGGAAATTCTCGAACGCCTCGGGATCCTCCGTAACATTCACGCTCACCGTTCCGCCCAGCCTGGCCCTGGAATCCGCGATCTGCGTAAAAACGCTGTCCTCATGCGCGGCATAGCCCTTAACGGTCGCCACCAGATTAGGAATCAAATCCGCGCGCCTCTGATACTGATTCTCCACGTTCGCCCACTGCGCGTTCACGGCCTCCCGCGCGGAAACCAGAGAATTGTATCCTCCGGCAAAAACCATCACGACCACGGCAACCGCAGCAAGCGCTATAATCCAACCTTTGTTTTTCATGCAAAACCTCGCGTCCAAATTCTCTATGCCAATAAATTATTTTATTTTAGGCCCAACGTCAAGAAAAGAATTCTTAACTTAGGACGAAACTTAAATCACGGCATGGCATCCACGCGCCAAACATCCGCCTGCCCCTGAATCCCCGTGGCTCCGGGTTCCGTAAACTCCATTGCTCCACTCCGTTCCGCAACGCTCCGCGCCCTCCGCCCCGGGCGTAAGCCGCGCCCCGTTTTTCCCCGCAGCCCCTTTCCGAAAAATTCTACTATTGAAATTTTACGCGCTTAGGGTTATTCTAGTATGGATACATACGAAAGTATTTCAGGGGATTATATGGCCAAGATTAAGTATGATTTTTCCGTTGAATCATTGGGTGAATGCAAGATTCACTCTCCCATAGAGCTTTCCCGCAAGCACGGGGAATTCCGCGCGATGTACGTCAAGGAGACATCGTTCGTGCGGAACCAGGTGAATGTTTTTGCGGACGACAAGGCCGACGCAAACGACATGTCAAACCTCATGGAGAAGGCGGGCCCGCGCGAGCTAATTTACTTCAACCCCGCGCACGTCACTGCGGGAATCTGCACTTGCGGCGGATTGTGCCCCGGTCTTAACGACGTAATCCGCGCCATAGTGCGCTGCCTGTGGAACCGCTACGGCGTCAGGCGCATACGCGGAATTCAGTTCGGATACCGCGGCTTCTTCACGGAAGAGGGCTACGACACCGTGGAGCTTAACCCCGACAACGTGGACACCATACATAAAATCGGAGGCTCGTTCCTGGGCACATCACGCGGAGGCGGAAACCGCACGTCAGACATTGTGGACTCCATAGAGCGCCTTAACATAAACGTCATGTTCATAATCGGCGGAGACGGAACTCAGCGCGGCGCCCTGGACATAGCCAACGAGATAGAGAAGCGCGGCCTTAAAATCGCCGTGGTGGGCGTTCCCAAAACCGTGGACAACGACCTTCAGTTCATAGACCGCTCGTTCGGATTTGAGACTGCGGTGCAGAAAGCGACCACGGCCATAAACAGCTGCCACATGGAGGCGCACTCGCAGGTGAACGGCATAGGCCTGGTAAAGCTCATGGGGCGCGAGTCAGGATTCATAGCGACCGCGGCGGCCATAGCCAGCCACGAGGCCAATTTCTGCCTGATTCCTGAGGTGCCGTTCGACTTGGACGGACCTAACGGATTCCTGGCCCATCTGGAGGACAGGCTCATACGCCGCCATCATGCCGTCATAGTTGTGGCGGAGGGCGCGGGCCAGGACCTTCTTACCAGCACCAATCAGACGGACGCGTCGGGAAACAAAAAGCTCGCGGACATAGGCGTGTACCTGCGCGATAAAATAACCGAATACTTCGCCGCTAAAAAAATGCACATAAACCTTAAATACATAGACCCCAGCTACGAGGTGCGCGCGGCGGTCACAACGGCAAACGACTCAATCTACTGCGAGCGTCTGGGAAACAACGCGGTGCACGCGGCCATGGCAGGAAAGACCAAAATCGTAATCGGACTTGTGCATGACAAATACGTTCACATTCCCATCACCATGGCCACTTTGAAGCGTAACATAGTGGACCCCGAAAGCTCCTTGTGGAGGGACTGCCTTGACGCCACGCTGCAGCCGGTATACATGGTGAACAACATCAACACCGTTACGGAGAAACTCAAGACCGCTGCGGAGGCAGCCGACAAGGCGGCTCTGGAGAGGCTGGAGAAAGTCACTGAAATGATGAAGGGGAAGAAATGAGCCGTCATTCGCTGAATGCGCGCTTTTTCTGTGTGACAGGCAGAATCATCCTGGCGCTGGGAGCGGGCATTCTCTTCTCCTGCGCCTCCACTCCCGCTCCGTCGGGCGATTCTCCTGCAAAAAAATCCTCGCCCTCATACGAGGTGGCCCTGAATGACAACTGCCCTCAGAACACTTATGCGCTTACGGCGGAGCTTGCCCTGGAGGCCACAATCTCAGGCTACAAGGGAACCACCAGCCTTTTGTTCTCCGTTCCGCCGGAAGATGAGCAGGTCATGGCCGCTCAGGAATTCCACTCGTTCTGCAGAAGCATAGCGGAGGCCATTGAGAAAGGCACTGGCAGGACGGTGAGCCTCTCCTTCAACACATCGCCTGATTCAAGCGGAGAGGAATTCAAATTCTCCACCGCAAAGGAAATCAAGGCCTCCCTGCAGGTCATGGCGCAAGGCAACATAACTGAGCTTTACGCTGTCTACGACTATTAGTTTTATCCTTTCATTAAAATCACGGCCGCCCCGCAGCGGAATCCTAAAAGCTCACCTCTATTTTTATGGGCAGATGGTCGCTGTAGCCTGTGCCGGTGTTTATTATGTAGCGCACGGGAACGCTTGTCTCCTCATCGCACCACGGGCCGTTAGTGCAGGGCATGAAGCCAAGCGATATGGCTCCGCCTCCCAGGAACATGTTGTCTATGCGGCTCCATTCGCCCTTATAATAATAGCTTCCGGGCTTTATAAGGGAGCCTGAGGCACGGTACCACGGCGAATGGACAAGAACGCTTCTGCCCTCCCTACCGTTTTGAATCTGACGCAGAAAAACCTGCGCGCCCTCATCGTCCTTGGCGCCCACCGAGAAATTCTCCACACTGCGGTTAAAGTCACCTGCGCACAGAAAAGGCCTGCCGTCAGCGACCAGCATCTCCGCCCGGCGGCTAAGCACATCCTCCTGCCGCATGCGCCACGGCTCGGTCTCCTCCTCTCCCCCGCTCATGCTTTTCCAGTGGCTTATGAGCAGCACAAGCGGACGGTCGTTTTTTCTCACAGTGACTTGCATCAGCGGCCGTGTGCCGGGCACGCTAAGCTCAGTGCCGCCGTTACCGCGCACACAGAAACCGTGCACCGTCAGGTCCTCAAGCGGCCACCGCGAAAGAACAGCGCATCCTATCCCGCTGCCCTCGTCCTTGGCGAAGCATCCGTATGAATAGATTTTTCTGGAATTCCACTCGCCCGCCAGAAAATTGCTTATGTCATAGAGAACGCCGCTGTTCTCCACCTCCTCCATTACGAACACATCCGCGTCCAGAGTCTTTATGGTGGCGCACAGGCGCTCCACGCGCTTGATGTATGAATTCTGGGACCACACTTTGCTTCTGATGAACTCGCTGTACTCGATGCCGTCCGTCTGGGCGTCAAAAAACGTCTGCACGTTCCAGCTAACCACAGTCAGCTGCTGGCTTACCGCGCTGTTTTCCGCAGGCACGGAGCCGGAGAGACTGCATGAGCCTAAAAAGAACAGCGCCAGGCATAAGAACGCTATCATGGTTTTCTCCTAGAGAATGGATTTAGCGGACCAGACGCGCCGAGGACTGCCGCCGCCCGTGAGCGGGGCCTTGCCGGAGCGATGTCCTTATGCCCTTAATGTTTTAAAATCCAGAAAAATTCACAACAAATTCAGCGGTGGCGGCGCATTTTTCTGTGGGAGACCATTTTAACGCGGCCCAAGGCCTCCTCCGCGGCGTTTATGAGCTCTATGTCGTTATGGATTCCGTTTGCGCCGAAGCGCGCGAATCCCACGCTTATGTTTATGGGGAACGCGGAGCTGGGGTCCATGTTGCGCTCACGGAAAGCGTCCATCACCTTTTCACGCTGCTCCTCCGCCTCTCTCTCGCTCTCGCAGTACCACAGGCACGCGAATTCATCTCCGCCGTAACGGACCAGAACAGTCTGCTCGCCGGAGAAAACCGAGCGCAAGATTTCCGCGGTGCGCCTCAGCGCCTCGTCTCCCTCCAAATGTCCGTAAGTGTCATTTATTCTTTTAAAGAAATCCACGTCCATCACATAAAGATAAAGCTCTTTCCCCTCGGGTCTGGGGCCCGTGGTGACGTCGGCAAGGCGGCGGTCAAAGAACGCGCGGTTACTCAGGCCTGTGAGAGAGTCCAGCGTTATCCGCTCCATCTGTATGTCCGTGTAGACCACAAAAAGCATTATGGAGAACAGGGGCCACAAGGTGTCAAACCCGTGCATTAGAAACATCACCAGACCAGAGGAGAAAACCAGCACGGTGAGCGACAGCAGTGCGAACAAGTGGTTCCTGCGCGTCCTTGCGCTCATCTGGTTCGCCATGTGCACCAGGATGATAAGGAAAGTCACGAAAAGATACAGGCATATTATGATCTCCGTTATCCAGATGAACTGCCCGCGGTGATACACGTTATGGGAATCTATGAAGAAAGTGAAATGCGTCCACGGAGAGGTCACCGCCAGAAGGCATACAACCACGTGCGGAAAGAACAGGAGCGCTTTTTTGGTCCTGCTTGCTGAAATCTTACGGCTGTTGAACAGATACATGGCGAATATGACCCAGCCCGCGCATATAACGCTGGACATAACAAAATACAGGACGTTCACCACCACATTCACAATATAGAACAGGCGGCCCGCATGCCCCTCCACGGAAACCCACAGCATGTCCATAAGAAGTATCACCATGGTAAGCGACACCTCGCGGTAAAAATACACGTTGCGGGTCTGGAAATCCTCGTTACGGCCCGCGGTAAGTATAATCCACAGCAAAAGAAGAAGACAGATGCTGTTCACTTCCAGATAAAGCAGATTAGATGACATTGCCACTCTCCAATTATATCTTTCTCAGCGCGTAAAGCGCACGTCCGCGTCTTTTATGCCGGCGCCCTGAAGCATGGCTCTTATGAGCTGCACCATGCGCTCGTCCGCCTCCTGAAGGAAGCCCTCCTCCACCACCAGCTCCTCGGTTCGCACCATCTCGCTTTTTATCTCATCAAAAATCTCCTGCGTCGCTATGGGGACGAATATGCTTCTTTTCTCGTCGAACACCTCCTGCGAGAAAAGCGTGTTGTCCAGTACCTCGCTGTGCGGAAGAACCACCTCCACGGCCCTGCCTCCGCCCAGCACATTTATGCTCACCTGGCTTATGTCGCGCAGGCCCATGCGTATGACGCCCTGGAACTTAACGATGCTGTACGCCCTGACCATTCCGTTCACCGCGGATTTTTTAGGCACCGCCACATTCCCGTAATTGTATTTTATAACGGTGAGCTCGGCCACACGCTCCACCTGGCTGTAGACCATGGCGCTAAGCCTCTCCACCTTTACAGAGCTCACTTTTTTATGGCACACAAGGGCAGCGCACACCAGAACCGCGGCCGCTACAAGAGGCAGTGTGATTTTTATCCACAGAAGGCCCCTCACACCTAGCCTTCGAGGTCTCTCTTTTTCCATAAAAAACTCCTCATCATACAATACACATTATAGTATACTACAGGATTCGCGAATCAACAACCTTGCGGCGCGGCGGATTGAATTCCCGCATAAGTTTCCGCTTGTATTTTACAGGCATTTTACTTATATTTAAAAGAGCTAATTTTCAACCCATGCTAAAAGGAGCAGGTATGTCTGAAAAATCAGAGAAATTAAAAAGGACCTGGAGGAAATTCCTTAGGCCGTCTTTCATTATTCCGGCCGTAATAGTGCTGGTGCTTTTAGTGGCGTTCAGCTCAAGCATTTTTGTGGTGGACCAGGCAGAGCAGGCCGTGATAACAAGATTCGGCAAATACCACACCACGCTGGGCCCCGGGCTGCACTGCAAGATTCCGTTCGAGATTGACAAAAAATACATAGTTCCCGGGAACAAAGTGGTGCAGACGCAGCAGTTCGGATTCAAGACCACGCGCGCGGGCGTAACCAACCAGTACCAGAACAACATCACCAAAGAGAGCACCATGCTCACCGGCGACCTTAACATAGTGGACGTGGAGTGGATAATACAGTACCGCATAGTGGACCCCAGGGCATGGCTTTTCACGGTGCAGGAGCGGGAGCAGACTATACGGGACATAAGCCGCTCGGTCATAAACACTCTGGTGGGCGACCGCGCCATACTCGCGGTGATGAGCAGCGAGCGCAGCAACATAGAGAGCCTGGCCGTGAGCATGATGAACGAGCAGTTCTCGCAGCTGGGCATGGGGATAAATGTCTTCGCCGTAAAGCTTCAGAACATAGTTCCTCCCGCAGGAGTGCAGGACGCGTTCGAGGACGTGAACAAGGCCATACAGGACATGAACAGGTTCATAAACGAAGGTAAAGAAAGCTACAATGCGGAGATTCCGCGCGCGCAGGGAGAGGCTGACAGAATGGTGCAGGTGGCGGAAGGATACGCGGCGGAGCGTGTGAACATGGCGCGCGGAGACGTGGCCAGATTCAACGCCGTGTACGAGGAATACAGGAAAGCGCCCGCCATAACGCGTGAGCGTCTGTACCTGGAGACCATGGAGCAGATTTTCACCGCGAACGGACAGGAAGGAAAAAAGCCCACCCTTATAGACAGCGAGCTGGACAACATGCTCCCCATAAAAAATCTGGGAAAAGACTAGCTGAAATCACATTGCGAATCTGGAGAAGAACATGAAAAAGAAAACTAAAATATACATACGCTTAGGAACGGTCGCGCTCATCATCATTCTGTTCCTTTCGGCAGGACCGTTCTATATCGTGAACGAGGGGAACCAGGCGGTGGTGACAAGGTTCGGTCAGATAGTGGCCACACGCACTGAGGCGGGGCTTTACATGCGCATCCCGTTCATAGACGTGATAACCACGTACCCGCGCCGCATACTCAGCCTGGACGGAGACCCCACCCGCATCCCCACAAAAGAGAACCAGTTCATCATAGTGGACACCACCAGCCGCTGGCGTATATCGGACCCCGCGCTGTTCTACCAGTCGTTCAAAACCCTGGACGCGGCGTACAACAAGCTCAGCGATGTAATAGACTCATCCACGCGCACAATCATAACGCGCAACAGGCTCAGCGAGATAGTGCGCTCCAGCAACATAATAAACGAGAACTCCGCCGGCGAGGACACGCATCTGGCGGGCATGGAGGAGGATGACAGCGCGGAGATAGAGGCTTTGGTCAGCGTGAACTCAAACAACGAGACAGTCCTGCGCGGACGCGGGGAGCTCTGCGCGGAGATGGCGGAGGACGCGCGCAAGATGGTGGGAGAGTACGGTATAGAGCTCATAGACATAGTTCCCAGACAGATAAAATACTCAGATGAGCTTACCACCAGCGTGTACAACAGGATGATAAAGGACAGGAACCAGGTGGCGCAGGCATACCGCTCACTGGGCGAGGGAAAGAAAGCCGAATGGCTTGGAAAGCTGGAGAACGAAAAGCGCACCATACAGAGCGAGGCGTACCGCAAGAGCGAGGAGACAAAAGGACGCGCGGACGCGGAGGCCGCCGCAATCTACAACCAGGCATACAGCCGCGACCCGCAGTTCTATGAATTCTGGAAGAGCCTTGAGAGCTACAAGAGCACCATGGGAACTTTTGACACCACATACAGCACCAGCATGGACTATTTCAAGTACATGTACAATCCGAACGGCAGGCGCTGAATTCCTGGCGGAGAGACGCATGAACGGTTTGGTTTTTTCCAGCTACGGAAAGCTTTTTCTGAACACATCCCAGACGCAGGCGGATTTCGCAAAATCGCGCCTCTCCACGCGCATGCAGGAGGAAGGCACCATGGCCGTGATACATGGCAACGGCTGGATTTTCTCACCATGGGCATTCACAGGAACAGAGGAGCTTACCGTAGAGAACCGCACGTCCGTTTTTCTCTCATCGCCCTCGTTCGAGGGTAAAACGCTCAGGGATTTTCTGGATGCCGCGCAGGAAAAAAGCGCGGGGCCCAGGGAACGGGCGGACGCGGCCAGGGCGGCGGGACTTGCGGTCACGGTCATAGAGACAGCCATAAAGGCCGGGGAAAAAATTCCCTGCAACGGCGCGGACGGAATGTTCATCTCATCTGATTTTACCGGCATGATTTTTCTGCCGCAGGGAATCTTCGCATCCTGCGCGGACTTCCGCGGCCAGGAGCAGAGCGCATCCGGCAACTCGCTCTACCTGAATGAATTCATGCAGGGGGACTGTGCGCTAAGGTTCCTTCAGGCGTCCATCGCATACAAGGCCCTTACCGGGAACATTCCATACGCGGAGCGCGACGCACGGAAACGCGGGGAGGACATCCTGGACAGAAATTATCTTCCGCTCAGGAGCGCGGTATGGGCGCTGGACAAAGACCTGTCGGACACGGTGGACAAAATCCTCTCTCTAAAGCCCTCTCAAACGGCATCGTTTCCGCCGCAGAAAAACCAGTTCCCGCTCAGGCAGCTGTTCAGGGAGCTGGGGCTGGCGAGCGAGGAGGCATGCACAAACGGAGAGGAGCTTCTTTCCGTAATAAGAAAAGGCTCCGTCTCGCAGGAGACGTTCGACGCGCGCGTAAAAAAAGAAAGGCGAATGTTCGACAGGACGCTCAGAATAAAGCGCTGGCTCAGGGCGCGCAAAAGCTCCCTCATAGCGGCGGGCGCGGCTCTCACTGCGGTAATGCTTGCGGGCATCTCCTACTGGTCAAGCCAGCAGTCAAAGAGCACCACAAAAGGATTAAGCTGCGAGCAGACGGTCTCCATGTTCTACAGCGCGTTCAACATGCTTGACATAGACGGCGCACAAATCTGCGGGGAGAAAAGCAGCGTCTCCGCATTCACGAACATAATCGGGAACGTGTACGTAAGCTCCAAGGCGCGCGGCATGTACATAGCCTCAACCTCCGCGAATTCCACGGTCACCCCCGCACTGTGGCTCTCTTGCACCGGCGAATTCCCCCGGTTCATTTTCGGGCTCACTCAGTTCTCGGTGGACGGCAAAAAGCAGAGCCTGTTTTTCCGCGGACCCAAAAGAAAGGACAGCCCCAGAAGCATAACGGAGGATGCGGGAAGCCCGGTACGCGAGGGCGACATAAAAGACCGCACGGCGCATTATTTTCTGGTCCACACGCAGGACGAGGACTCGCTCAGCGTGCTGGAGTACACCGACACCCTCTCCCTGGTTTTCAAGAGCGGAAGGTGGAGAATAACTTCCCTCACGCACACGCAGACGGAGCCTGAGGTCATTCTGAGCCTGAGCGAATTCCAGGACCGGTACTCACGCCTGCTTGAGGAGAACGGCGGGAACGTGCTCAAGGCCACCGCGGACCTGCGCGAGACATATCCGTGGCTCAGCACGAATTCAGAAATCCTTGAGGCCGCGCAGTAGGACGGTGAATTCCCGCGCGAGCGAAAGTCCGGCGCCCGGAACGCTCACGGCCCTCTTTATGACAAAATTACATTTTTTGTCATGTTGACTTTTTACGTCACAGATGATACACTTTTTCCACTATGGCACATTTTAATTACAATATCGAAAAACAACACGAGAAAGGAAAGCTTCACGCGATAGAGCGCATAAACGCCCTCTGCGACAAGGACTCATTCTGCGAGATTTATTCCGGCGCGCGCCACACATGCACCAGTTTCGGCATGGAGACAAAAGACATTCCGTATGACGGCGTAATCACGGGATTCGGAAAAATCAACGGCAAGAAAGTGGCGGTCTACGCGCAGGACTTCACCGTGCAGGGCGGCTCGCTTGGAAAAGTCCACGGGCAGAAAATCGCGGAGCTGATTTCCAAGGCTATAGAGGCAAAATGCCCGGTCATCGGCGTGAACGATTCCGGCGGGGCGCGCATACAGGAGGGCGTGGACGCTCTCTGCGGTTACGGGGACCTTTTCTATCAGAACGTGCGCGCCAGCGGCGCGGTCCCCCAGATAAGCATAATAGCAGGTCCGTGCGCGGGCGGCGCCGTCTACTCCCCCGGAATAACTGACTTCATATTCGCGGTGGACTCCATAAGCCAGATGTTCATAACCGGGCCCAAAGTGGTTAAGAGCGTCATGTACATGGACATAAGCGCCGAGGACCTGGGAGGGGCCGCCATCCATTCGCAGAAAAGCGGAGTGGCGCACTTCAGGTGCGGAACGGAGAAAGAGTGCTATGAGAAAGTGCGGAAGCTTCTGGATTACATCCCCCACTATTACGGCGAGGAGATTGTGGCGCAGGAGAAATTCAAATTCGACGAGCACAAGAAGAGCAGGAAAATAGCGGAGATAATACCTGAGGAAAGCAAGAAAGGCTACGACATCCGCGACGTGATTGACTGCGTGGTGGACGATGACAGCTTCTTTGAGCTGATGCCGGAATTCGCGCAGGTGAGCGTGGTGGGATTCGCAAAGATAGAGGGCAAAAGCGTGGGCATAGTCGCAAACAATCCCGCGTTCCTGGGCGGACTTTTAAACTGCGATGCATCTGATAAAATCGCCAGGTTCGTCCGCTACTGCGACAGCTTCAACATCCCGCTCGTAACGTTCGTGGACGTTCCCGGATTCCTGCCCGGCCCCGACGAAGAGCAGAAAGGAATAATCCGCCACGGAGCCAAAGTCATATACGCTTACAGCGAGGCCACGGTCCCCAAGGTAACGCTCATCACGCGCAAGGCTTACGGCGGCGCATACATAGCCATGTGCTCCAAGCATCTGGGCGCGGACTTCGTGTACGCATGGCCCAAGGCGGAGATAGCGGTCATGGGAGCGGAGGGCGCGCTGGGAATCCTTTACGCAAAGGAGATGAAAGATCCGGCGCAGGCGCAGCTTGTGGCGCAGAAGTCCCAGGAATACCGCGACACCATAATGACGCCCACTGTGGCGGCACAGCGCGACTACATAAGCGAGATAATAGACCCCGCGGAGACCAGAGCGCGCATAGCCAGAAGTTTGGAATTCCTTTCGGACAAGGCGCAGAGCGTTGCCCCCGCAAAAAAGCACGGCAACATACCGCTGTAGCAAATTCCTTTGCCCGCCAAAGGCCCCGCATAAAAGCGGGGTTTCCCCGCGGAAGCAGACCGTAATCCCGCTTCCAAGCACAGGCACACTCAAAGCAGCATGGAAAACATACCGGAACCCTCGCAGAGGCGGCTCGTGCTTCTGGGCAGGCTTCTTGCAGAGTACAAGGAAAAGCAAATCACCTCACAGGAGATAGAGCGTCTTACGGGCTGGGGCTCGGCCCTGGCCAGAAAGGACATATCCCTGCTGGGCGTAAAATGCGGTGCATCAAACGGCTACAAAGTCTCTGACCTGCGGAGCGCCCTGGGCATTATGCTCGGTACGGGAACGGAGAGAAAAAAGTGCTGCATAGTGGGACTGGGGCGAATGGGGCAGATGCTGCTTGAGAGCACGGAGCTTGAGTCATCGCCCTTTACGATTGTGGCGGGATTCGACTCCAACGTGAACCGCACCGAGGTCCTGCGCTCCTCATTCCCCCTCCATCCCACCACCAAACTGGAGCAGATAATAGCGGAGGAAGGCATAAGGTACGCCATACTGAGCTCTCCTCCGTCAGAGGCGCAGGAGACGGCGGAAAGGCTTGCAGGATGCGGTATACGCGGGATAGTAAACTACACCCCGTGCGTGCTCCATGTGCCTAAAGGCATAGCGGTGGAGAACGTCTCCCTGCTCACGGCCCTGGAGCTTCTCTCCGCCAGGAACGCATCCGCCGCCGAATCATAAGGCGCATCGGAGGCAGAAGGCGCGTCAGGTTAAGGCCCGCATAATGTGAGAAAAATCACAATAAACGCAAAAATCATTAAAAATCACTGGAATTCAGCGCGCCAGAGCCGGAACGCGGAATTTATTTTTGACTAAAGGCTAAAATCCCTATAAAATCAGATATAAACAAGACAGAATACTGTGATAAAATTCACAAAAAAATCCTCGCCGCCACGGGAGACGCCCCGCGGACAGGATTCATACACAAGGAGAAAATTATGGCCAGAGTTTACAATTTCAGCGCGGGACCCAGCGCCCTGCCCGAGGAAGTGCTTAAAGAGTGCGCGGACGAGATGCTGGACTTCAACGGAAGCGGGCAGTCCGTTATGGAGATGAGCCACCGCTCAAAAGATTACGAGCCCATCATACAGGACGCGGAGAGCATGGTCAGAAAACTCATGGGCGTGCCTGACAACTATAAAGTGCTTTTCCTGCAGGGCGGAGGCTCCACGCAGTTCGCCATGGTCGCGGAGAACCTGGCCCGCGCCCACAGAAAGGCGGCGTACATAGAGACCGGCGTGTGGGCAAAAAAAGCAGCGGCCGAGGCAAAAAGACTGGGGATAGACGTGGACGTGATAGCCTCAAGCAAGGACAGGAACTACTCGTACATTCCGCAGGTGCAGAGAATAAGCGGCGGCTACGACTACGCATACATCTGCCTTAACAACACTATAATGGGAACGCGCTACGGATACATTCCCGAGACAGACGGCATTCCGCTTGTGGCGGATATCTCAAGCTGCGTGCTGAGCGAGCCGCTGGACGTGTCAAAGTTCGGCCTTTTGTTCGCGGGCGCACAGAAGAACCTCGCACCCGCCGGCGTCACGCTCGTCATCATACGCGAGGATTTGATATGCGGGGAGGAGGAATGCCTTCCGGGAACTCCTGCCATGCTCTGCTACAAAACTCACGCCGACAACGGCTCCATGTACAACACCCCGCCCTGCTACACCATATATGTGCTGGGGAAAGTCCTTCACTGGATAGAGAGGAACGGGGGCGCGGAGGGCATGCTGGCGCGCAACAGGGAAAAGTCGGACTATCTCTATGACTTCCTGGACACAAGCGATTTTTATCACGCCACCGCGGAAAAAGGAAGCCGCAGCATGATGAACGTGCCTTTCCTCACAAAATACTCAGACCATGCCGCAGACGACCAGAGCGCCGCCGCCAAAGAGAAAGAGATTAACGGCAAGTTCGTGAGGGAGGCGGAGGCCGCGGGACTAGTGAACTTAAAAGGACACCGGCTGGTGGGAGGAATGAGAGCGTCCATTTACAACGCCATGACATTGGACGGAGTAAAAGCGCTCGTGGATTTCATGGGGAGATTCGCAGAGGAGAACCGCTGAGCTTTATGCTGGCCGGCCACAAGACTTACGCTCAAGGAGAAATTTATGTATAAGATTCAGACTTTAGACAGAATAAGCGCCAAGGGACTTGATAATTTTCCGCGCGATGATTATGAGATTGCGAGCGAAATAATGAAGCCTGACGCGATTCTGGTAAGAAGCCACGACATGCTGAACGAGAAACTGGACCCCACTGTAAAGGCGATAGCGCGCGCGGGCGCAGGAGTGAACAACATCCCGGTAAAGGAGCTTACGCAGAAAGGCGTGGTGGTGTTCAACACTCCCGGAGCAAACGCAAACGCCGTAAAGGAGCTTGTAATCATGTCGCTTCTGCTTGCCAGCCGCCCGGTCATAGCCGCCAACAAATGGACGGACACACTGGCGGGGAAAGGCGCGGAGATTGCGGGCCTTGCGGAAAAAGGAAAGAAGAATTTCATAGGACAGGAAGTGAAGGGAAAAACCCTGGGAGTGATAGGGCTCGGTGCCATAGGAGCCATGGTGGCGAACACCGCCATAGAGCTTGGCATGAACGTCATAGGCTACGACCCGTTCCTCTCCGTGGACGCCGCATGGAGCCTTAAATCAGAGGTAAAGCATGCCGAGACGCTGGACACACTCTTTGCCAAGGCGGACTACATCACGGTCCACGTGCCTGAGACCCCCGACACAAAGGGCCTCATCAACGCGGGCACAATAAAGAACATGAAGGACGGAGTGCGCATAATAAACATAGCGCGCGGCGGGCTTGTGAACAACGAGGATGTCCTCAGCGCCATAAACTCAGGAAAAATCTCCTGCATGGTCACGGACTTCGCCGCGGAGGAGCTTCTGAACAACAGCAGGATAATCTGCATGCCGCATCTGGGGGCAAGCACACCTGAGGCGGAGGACAACTGCGCAGTCATGGCGGTAAAGGAGCTGCGTGACTTCCTTGAGACAGGCGCCATAAAGAACAGCGTGAATTTCCCCAAGTGCAGGATGGACGAGCCCATTCCCGCAAACGGAACCAGGCTCTGCATAGCGCATAAGAATGTCCCCAACATGATAGCGCAGTTCACAAGCGTGCTGGGCTCCGCAAAACTGAACATAAGCGGCATGGTTGACCAGAACCGCGCGGACCTTGCTTACGCACTCATAGACGTGGACGGAAGAGTGGACGATGAGACCGTCGCTTCCCTCTCAAAGATTGACGGCGTTATAAACGTGCGCCCCATCTTCGCATAGCGTCCTGAATCCTGCGGGCGGAGCATGACATGGTCCTCCGCCCGCTTACCATTGTGCAAAAGCCCTTATTTCTATAGAATGTACCTACTTTAATCAAGGAGCAACCATGTCTGTTATAACAATCTCCAACTTATGCAAAAACTATCCGCTCGGAAAACAAGAGGTTCAGGCGGTAAAGGACGTCTCGTTCAGCGTGGAGCGCGGCGAATTCGCGGCCATATCCGGTCCCAGCGGCTCAGGAAAATCCACGATACTGAACATGATAGGCCTGATAGACTTACCCAGCTCAGGCTCCATAATCATAGACGGCACCGATGTTTACGCGGGTGTGAATCTTAGCGAGGCCGAGGTAAAGGACAGCAGATGGGCATCCTCAGGCGGTGAGAAAAATTCCAGAAAAAAACAGCGCGCCTCCATCCCCTCCAAACTGGACAGACGGATCACGGGTCTGCGCAGGGCGCATCTGGGTTTCATCTTCCAGACTTTCAATCTGATTCCCGTGCTTAACGTCTACGAGAACATAGAATTCCCGCTTCTAATAAAAAGCAAGAATCCCATGGCAAAAAGTCCCGTGGACGATTTCTCTAAAAAAGAGAAGGAGGACTGGATAAATTTCCTCATAGAGAAAGTGGGTCTCACGGAATGGCGCGACCATAAATCCAGCGAGCTTTCAGGCGGACAAAGGCAGCGTGTTGCCATAGCGCGCGCCTTGGTCACAAAGGCACCTGTCATTCTGGCAGACGAGCCTACCGCCAACCTGGACAGCGCCAACTCAAAGCAGATTCTCAGCCTCATGAAAACGCTTAACCGCGACAAGGAGCTTATGACCACATTCATTTTCTCCACGCATGACGCGCGCATAGTGGGCATGTGCGACCACGTGGTGCATCTGCTTGACGGAAAGATAACCAGCGACGAGCACAAAACCGGGAGCGACGTTTACGGGGAGGCGGAATAAATCATGGGCGTGATTTTAAAGCTCGCTCTGAAAAATTTACGAGCGCACAGGACCAAGACCATCATCATCTCGCTTTTCATAACGTTCGGAAGCGCCATAGTGATTTTAGGGAACTCCTTCCTGGAGTCCGTGAACCGCGGACTTGAGAAAGATTTCAGGGCCAACTACACGGGCGACATAACCATAGGCGCTATTCCTCCTGAGGGAACCATCGCCGACATTTTCGGAGCGAACGAGATTTCCATTACGGGCGACATACCCCAGATTCCCGCGCTCACGGACTTGCACGAGGTGGAGGATGTCCTTGCCGAATTCAAAGACATAAGCCGCACCACAAAACTTATCTCCGCCAAAGCCCTTATCGTAAAAGGACTGGAGGTGGACTTCGCGAGTTTTCTGGATGACGACTCCGTAAGTTTTATGGACGCGCCGGTGTTCATGCTTTTTGCAGGCGAGGAAGGAACTTACTTCGATATGTTCGGCGGGCAGCACATAACGGAAGGCAGAATCCTGGATCCCGCCAGCACCGAGAACGAGCTTTTCATTGACACCAGGATAAAGACGCGGTTCCAGAAATTCTGGAAGGAAGAGCTTAACGTGGGCGACACAGTCCTGGTGGCAGGAGCGAACACATCGGGCATTGTGCGCGAGGCAAAAGTGGTGGGATTCTTTACTCCCGCGAACGAGCACAGCGCCATGTTCCAGACCATCTACTGCTCGCCCGGCTTCGCGCGCACGTTCGGAAACCTGACCTACGCAAGCGGTTTCGCGGAGGGGCTTCCATCCGGCATAGACACAGAGCTCAGCGCGTTCTCAGAAGATGATTTGTTCGGCTCCGGCGGGGATGATGACTTTTTCGGCGACATGATAAACTCTGACGGCAGCAACATCCTTTCCATCAACGACGTGGACTTCAACTCCATTCTGGGCGACACCACCCTGCGCGATGAGCTTAACAGGAGCGCGGAAGGCAGCTGGCATTACGTCCAGGCCAAATTATCAAATCCGCAGGAGGCGGACAAAATTACGGCGGAGCTTAACCGCAGGTTCAAGGAACTGGGCATAGACGCCCACGCCATGAACTGGAAAAGAGCCGCCGCCTCTTACACGGACTCGCTCGCGGGCATAAACATACTTTTCAACATACTGGTCATAATCCTTGCCGTGGTCGTGTTCATCATAATAATGAACACCATGGTGGTCTCCATAATAGAGCGCACGGGAGAGATAGGAACGATGCGCGCCATAGGAGCGGAGAAATCGTTCGTCCGCGCCCTGTTCTATACCGAGGCCACGCTCATAACCTTTGTCTCCGCGCTCGCGGGCGTAATGCTCGCATTCATAGCCATAGCGGTTTTCAACAGCCTGGAGCTCACAATCACAAATGATTTCGCGAAAATGATTCTGGGCGGAGGACAGATACAGTTCAGCCCCACGGCGCTTATAGTCATGACCACGCTCATAATCGCGGTGGCGGGAAGTTTTCTAAGCAACATATACCCCGTCTCCTCCGCGCTAAAAATCACTCCGCTCAAGGCACTTTCAAAAGGAGGCGACTAAATGGAACTGCTGAAACTTGCCGTAAGAAATTTAACCCGCAGCAAAAGGCGCAACATTATTTTGGGAATAGCCATAGCGTTCGGGTTTTTCGTGGTGACTGCGGTGGACGGACTTGCAAGCGGAGCCGTGGCGAACCTTGAGTACGAGATGACGCAGCTTTTAGGCGGCACGGTTTTTGTCGCAGGCGGAGAGAAAGTGCGCGACCCTGACAATCCGGAGAAAAGCAAGGGCATCCTCATGATTCGCGACCACGACTACATAGCGCGCAAAGTGGAGGAGCTGGGCATAAACTATAAATTCGTCTCTCATTACACGCAGGCGCAGGGGCAGATTCTTTTCAACGGAAAGAGGATTCTGACCCAGACCTTCGGCCGCGATTTCTCAGCGGACAAAGAATTCATAGACACGCTGAGCATAGTATCCGGGAACGTGGAGACGCTGTACACGGACCCGAGCGCAATAATCATCAGCCAGAAAACCGCGGACACTCTAAAAGCCGAGGTGGGCGACACCATCCTCTACACCACGCAGACCATCTACGGACAGAATGAGGTGGGAGAATTCACAGTGGCCATGATCACGCGCGACTCCAATTTCCTTACAGGACTCTGGACATACGTGAACATAGAGACCCTTAACAGCCTGATAGGAATCCCGCAGGGAGGATACAACTTCTACTCAATATATCTGAAAAATTCCAGGGAGCAGAACCGCGTGGCGCTCAAACTGCAGGACGCCATAGAGGCGGACGGAGTTCCGGTCTGCGACCTGCGCTGGGCAAGGGCGAACTATCCCAACTCACCGGACCGCGGCATAGACAAGCAGTTTTACGGCAGCGACTATGACTGGGAGGGAACCAAGTACGGCGTGGAGAGCATGAACGACGCGGCGTCGCAGCTTAAAACCGTAGTGAGCATAGTCCACACCGTAACCACCATAATCCTTCTGGTGATATTGCTGATAGCGATGGTGGGAGTTTCCAACACTTACAGAATGGTGCTTTATGAGCGCATAAGGGAGATAGGCACCATGCGGGCCCTGGGCATGAGCGGACACGACACAGGCAGGGTGTTCACGCTGGAGGCGGTAGTGCTGAGCGTGCTGGGGGCGGCCGCAGGATTCCTGCTTGCCATACTCGTGATGCTGGTCCTGGGAATTTTTAAAATCTCAAACCCAAGCGTGGACCTTTTCCTGCGCGCGGGCCACATAACGTTCGAGCTCTCTCCGGCGGCCATATTCATGCAGTATTTGCTGATGATAATACTCACGGCGCTTGCGGTGCGCGGCACTGCCAAAAACGCCGCCCGCATGACACCGGCCGAGGCACTGCGCACAGTAAAGTGAGCGGGAGCATGAATCATATAGAAGCGGAAGAATTTTTCTGCTATACTACGCTATCTTAATTTTTGGAGACATTCTAAAATGAGGCACACTAAGATATCTGCCGTGCTGATTCTGGCAACGCTTGCCGTAAGCCTGAGCGCAGGTTTGAGCGCTGAGCCGTCCTCCGTTCCGGCGGATCCCGCCACACAGGAGAAAGCGTTCGCGATTATGGACCAGACGGACGACGCACTGGCATATCACGGAGACTATTCCGCTACAATCTCGCTTATCATAGAGAAGCCGGGGAAACCCAAGGAGAACCTGCAGTACAAGATTTTCGCGCGCACGCACACAGACAAGATGACCATGGTCCAGCTTTTCCCCGAGGCCGACAAAGGCAACGGCTATCTGCGCGACGGCGACAACATCTGGGCTTACGATCCCATAAGCCGCAAATTCACGCACTCCTCTCTCAAAGAGGCGCTTGGCAACAGCGACATAAAAATCGATGATGTGAACCAGGAGGAGAACCAGTGGCGGAAAAATTATGAGGTAACGGAATACAGAGAGGGAACTTTGGGGAAATATCCCGTGCACATAATCACGCTGCACGCCGTCACCACAAAGCCGTCCTACGCGCTCGTAAGATATCACATCCGCACTGACATTCCGCTTATCCTTAAGCAGGAGGATTTCTCCGCGAGCGGGCGTCTTATGAGAACAACGCTCTGCCCTAAATACACAAAAGTTCCCTCAGGCTATGTGGCCACGCAGATACTCATCCGCGATGAGCTCAACAAAGGCGAGAACACGCAGGAAGTAATCTCTGACCTCACGTTCGACAAGCTGCCTGACACTATCTTCACCAAGGCATATCTGGAAGGACTTAACTGATGAGAATCTCACGGACACATGCGGCCATTGCTTTTCTTGCGGGGATTTTATCGTGCGCGCTCGCGCAGGAGATAAATTTCTATGACGATGACGCGCTGTTCGGCGCAGGCGTAGAAAGCCAGGGCGACGATGATTTTTTCTCCGACGACAACATAGAGGAGATGGAGGAGAGGGCGCTCAGCCAGACATCCACGGATTTAGCGCACGGAATACTGTTCCAGAACGGCAGCATAAAAATCGGCGGCACGTTCGACACATCGCTTGAGACTTACACCATGCTATATGACGGCGCGGATGAGGATAAATCTTTCGGGGACAACATCTCGGAAACCAGAATCTCGCCCACAGCTGACGCGCAGCTCTATATAGATGCGCGCCCCACCCAGACGCTCAGAATGTACACGAAGGCCGGCGTAAGGTATCCGTACACAGTCACCGCATCAAGCTATCCCATTCTGGGAGAATATGAAATCATGCCGCCCTCTCTTAAACTGCCAGTCACAACAGGCGTCGTAACCACAATACAGAATTCTTTTTACGTCAAGGAGCTGTTCACGGATTTCTCCATAGCGGACAGGGCATTCTTCAGGTTCGGGCTTCACACCGTAACATGGGGCGCGGGATACTTTTTCAGCCCAGTGAGCGACATACTGAACACCAGCTCCATAAACCCCGAGGACACTGACGAGCAGGTGAACGGCTCCCTTAACCTGCGCACGCAAATCACTTTCAGCGGAACGCAGGACTGCCTGTGGCTGTACGTGATTCCTGACAGCATCACCAACTCATCGCAGGGCACAATCCAGGACTATCTGAGGAGCGCCCAGTATCCTTACGACGCGCGGAAAACCGCCCTGGCCCTGAAGGGAGACATAGTGCTGGGAGGCTGGGAGCTGGGCATAGGCGCGTTCTACAAATGGCAGTCTGCTCCCAGGGCAATGCTCACCGCCACCGGCAGCATCATAAACGGAAAAGTGAGCGTGTTCGCGGAGGGCGTGTACCGTTACGGAAGCAACGCGGAGTGGGAAAGTTCGCCTGAGGCATGGGATGACAAAACCCACATAGCGCAGTTGACACTGGGCGCAAGCTACTGGTGGAAGAACCCGCTCATAACTTTCGCCGCGCAGTATTACTATGACGGAGACGCGGATGACCACGAGTACTACACCAAAGGCCATAACATAGCGGGCACCGTGAATTTCGGCCGCATAAAGACAACAAGCCTCACCGCAAACATTTTCGCGCTCTTCAACATAGGAAAGTCCGCGCTGCCCGAATCATTGCAGGACCTGGCGGCTCTGGCGCAGAGCGGAAGCGTGCTGAACCCTTACGCCGGAATTATCTCCGGCATGATAAACTACTCGCCCATAAACAACCTTACGCTCAGCACGGGGCCGTACCTAACGTGGCTCTCATGGGAAGAGAAGCCCACGGTGGCACTCAAACTGAAAGCGACTTTAGGCGGCGGAAAGTTCTAGCGTGTTCCGGAAGAAGGACCGCGTCGCGCTCAGACCGTAACGCGGATAAAAAAAGCGGGGAGCAATGCCCGTAATGTAAGGCACCGAATCCCCGCTTAAAGCCAGGCACTTAAAATAAAAATCACACGGAATAGAAAACGCTGAAGAAATGCAGTATGCTTCCCGCCAGGACGAACAGATGGAATATGCTGTGCGTCCATTTTATTTTACGCATCAGGAAGAACACGCCTCCCGCAGTGTACGCGAGCCCGCCCGCAAGAAGCAGAGCCTCGCTCACGGCAGGCAGAGTGGTGCCCAGCGGATAGAAAACAAACGCAAGGATATAAACCCATCCCAGAACAAAATATGTGAACACAGAGAACGCCCTCATGTGCGCTCCGAAAACCGAATACAGCACTATGAGCGCCGCGCACAGGCTCCACAGGATTATGAACGCCACAAGACCCGGGCTCCCCGGCGCTTTGGTGAGCAGATACGGAGTCGCGGTTCCGCCTATAAGAAAATAAACCGCATCATGATTAAGCACAGAAAAAATTTTCCGCGCCAAATACGGCGTCACAGCATGATACAGCGTGGAGAACATATAAAGCACAAAGAGTGACGCGCCGAAAACAGCGAAACTGGAGACATAAGTGCTTACAGGAATATTTCCCTCGGGAGCATGTGACACCGCGCGCACCACAAGAAGAACAATCGCGGCCACGCTCAGCCCAGCGCCTATGCCGTGGCTTATGGAATTGAACAAATCCTCGCCCAGAGAGAATTCCCTGGGGTGGCGGGAGTTATATGCCAGGCGGGCGTTGGCTCTCTGCAAACGTAGCTGCTGCCTAAGCTCTTTCTCCTGAGCCTTCGCCTTAAGGCGCTCAGGGTTGGTGTTGTACTCAATCTGAACCTCACGGATTTTCTCCTTGGCCTGCTGCTTTATGGTCTTGACCGCAGCCCTGCGTTTAGCCGCCAAAGATTTTCGCGTGATACGGGCGGAAATATCTGCCATAATTTTCTCCTTAAAGTCTCTTAATTATGCCATACTTTGCGCGTTTTGAACAGTAAGAACTTTTAAATCCGTGCCCTGCGGCGGATTTCCGGCATTCCGGGAATTTATCTCCGCATAAGAATTTGCCTATCGCAGTAAATTTTATTATATTATGATACAGCAAACTAACTCTCAAATCTAAAAGAAGGAAGACTATGGCAAAGTATCAGTTTCAGACAGAAGTGAACCAGCTTTTAAAGCTGATTATTCATTCCATGTATTCTAACAAAGACATTTTTCTGCGGGAAATAGTATCCAACGCAAGCGATGCCCTCGACAAACTAAAATACCTGACCGTGTCAAACGATGCGTTCAAGGGCCTGGTATTCTCCCCGCAAATCAACATTACATTTGACGAGGATAAAAAGACGCTCACCGTGCAGGATAACGGCATAGGCATGGATGAGAAAGATTTGAGCGACAACCTGGGAACAATCGCCCGGAGCGGAACCAAGGCGTTCATAGAGCAACTTTCCGCCAGCGGCTCAGGCTCGGGAGACCTTATAGGACAGTTCGGAGTGGGATTTTACAGCGCGTTCATGGCGGCATCACGCATAGACGTGTACACACGCAAAGCGGAGGGCTCGGCCGCAGGTCCGGGCAAGGCATGGCACTGGAGCTCAGACGGAACGAACGCTTACGAGATAGAGGAGCTTCCCCCAGATTCTGACGCCGCGAAAAAATACGGCTTCGACAAACCGGAGGTCTCAGGCAGTGCCATAGAGATTCATCTTAACGATGAGTCCGCGGAATACGCCAGCCGCTGGAAAATAGACGAGCTCATAAAAAAATACTCCAACCACATAGCGTTCCCCATCTACCTGCATTACACACAGAACAAGTACGACAAGGACGGAAAGCAGGAGGGCACGGAGGAAAAGAACGAGCAGGTCAACAGCGCCAGCGCCCTGTGGAAAAAATCAAAGAGCGAGCTTAAGGAAGAGGACTACAACGAATTCTACAAAACGTTCAGCCATGACGGCACTGACCCGCTCATGCACCTGCACACCCACGCGGAGGGCACGCAGGAATACACCACGCTCTTCTACGTTCCGCAGGTCGCTCCGTTCGACATGTACAACGCGGACTACAAAAGCGGAGTCAAGCTCTACGTAAAGCGTGTCTTCATCACAGACGATGACCGCGAGCTTCTTCCAAGCTACCTGCGCTTCGTGCGCGGCGTAATCGACTCTGAGGACCTGCCGCTCAACGTAAGCCGCGAGATTCTGCAGCAGAACAGAATCCTTGAGACCATAAAAACTCAGTCCGTGAAAAAACTTCTTGCCGAATTCAAAAAGCTGGGCGAGAACGCGGACAAAGTTCGCGGCAAAGAGGATGCGGGTGATGACGAGAAAGCCACGCTTGAGAAATGGAACAAGTTCGTAAAGAATTTCAACCGCCCGCTAAAAGAAGGACTTTACTCAGACTTCACGAACCGCGAGGAGATAGCCGAGATACTGCGCTTTAAAAGCACGGATGACTCAGGCAACGGCGAGGACAAATGGACAAGCCTCATAGACTACGTGGGCCGCATGAAGCCAGAGCAGAAGGCCATCTATTACAT
Source organism: Treponema sp. (assembly GCA_022510925.1). Classification (GTDB taxonomy): domain Bacteria; phylum Spirochaetota; class Spirochaetia; order Treponematales; family Treponemataceae; genus Treponema_D. The sequence goes on along the minus strand of JAFLSO010000001.1, from coordinate 196,595 downwards.
TACCGGCAGTGACGAGAAGAACCTGCGCGCGAGCCCCCTGCTTGAGGCATACAAAAACAAAGGGCTTGAGGTTCTTATCATGGCAGACGACATAGACGACGTTGTCATTCCCGCGTTCGGAAAGTACAAGGATTTCGAGCTGAAGGCAGTGAACCGCGCAGGCAGCGACGATGAGCTCGGCATAGACAAAGAGGAGGCCAAAAAGAAAGAGGAGGCGTTCAAACCGGTGCAGGAGAAAATCAAAAAAGCGCTGGGCGACAAAGTAAAGGACGTGGTTCTTTCAAAAAGACTTTCTGACAGCCCCAGCTGCATAGTCGTGGACGAAAACGATCCCAGCCTGCAGATGGAGAGGATGATGCGCGCCATGGGACAGGGAAGCGCCAATCTGGTGAAGCCCATACTTGAGGTTAACGGAGACCATGCGCTGGTCAAAAAGCTTGAGGGAGACGTGTCCGATGATTTTGCCGCGAACGTGAGCAAAGTTCTTCTGGACCAGGCGCTGCTCGTAAGCGGCGAGGAGCTCTCGGATCCCGCGGAATTCGTCAAAGCCATCAACACTCTGCTTACAAACTGACGCGCCGCAGAGAGCGCTCATGTCCTTCCTGCCATGCCATGCATGCGGGAAGGATTTTTTTTGTCCTCAAGAGAACTGCAGGGCATTATTGTCACTTGCGCAAAATCTCATTATAATGAGCGCATGAGCGATACAGAGAACACGAACAGCCTCTGCCCATGCGGCAGCGGAAAAACTTATGCGGAATGCTGCGAGCCCCTTCACAAAGGAACATCAAAGGCCAGCACCGCGGAAGCCCTCATGCGCGCACGGTACAGCGCGTACGTAAAGCATGAGATTGATTTCATAATCAACAGCTGCGAGACCGGGGATAAAATCGCGGAGATAGACAGAAAGGCCACGGAAGACTGGAGCAACAAAAGCACATGGCACGGACTTAAGATTCTGCGCACGGAGAAAGGCACCGAGAACGATGACGAGGGCATCGTGGAATTCGAGGCCACTTACACGCAGAAAAACATCCGGGACGTCCACCACGAGATAGCGGGATTCAAGAAAATAAACGGAGAGTGGCTCTACAGCGAGGGAATGCTCCGTCCCACCACAGTCGTGCGCGAGACACGGAAAGTAGGACGCAACGAGCCTTGTCCGTGCGGCTCCGGAAAAAAATACAAGCAGTGCTGCGGAAAGAACCTTTAGATTCTTATACGGCGCGCTTCCATTTTCAGGCGCAACGCGGGATTCGCCTCCGGGGAAACACAAGTGGAAAAAAGCATTTACACGGGATTTCATGCGGTAGAAGAGCGTGTCAGAAACGCATCCGGGAAACAAAGCAGGAACATATCGCTTAGAATCTTCTACTCCAATCCCGGGCCCAGAATAAAAAAAATCCTCTCGCAGGCAAAAGACGTCGGCATTCCATGCGAGCAGACGGACGACAGGACGCTCAGCTCCATGACAGAGAGACTTCCGCCAGAGGCGCGTGACCACCGTGGCATAATACTCGTGGCGGAGGGAGAGGAAGTCCGCGCAAAGAATTCAGTCCTGCTTGAGCAGTGGATAAAATCCTGTCCAGAAAACGCGACCGCCATCATGCTGGACAGCGTGACTGACCCGCACAACGTGGGCGCCATTCTGCGCAGCGCGGATCAGTTCGGCGCGGACCTGGTCATAATGCCGGACCGCCGCAGCGCAAGCAACATAAACGACAACGAAATAATAGCCCGCTCCAGCGCGGGAGCAAACGCATGGGTAAACGTGGCGGTAGTCACCAATCTGGTGCGCGCGGCCCAGACGCTCAGGCAGGAGGGCTTCTGGATTTACGGCGCGGACGCGGCAGGCGAGTCTCTGAACGGCATAAAATTCGGGTCCAGATCATGCATAATAATGGGAAGCGAAGGAAACGGAATCGCCAAGCTTTTAAAAGTGCAGTGCGACTCCATGATAAGCATCCCCACATGCGGTAAAATAGACAGCCTTAACGTAAGCGTGGCCGCAGGAGTGCTGCTCTACGAGCGCCGGCGTCAGGCCATGATGCAGCTCCCTCATAATCCGCGCTAAATTGACTAAAACTCTAAGTCTTGATAATATAAAGGAATGAACACGATTTTAGGCATTTCCGCATCTGGCGGCATGGGCATAGGAAAGGCATTCATTCTGCCAAAGGAGCAGGAGCGGTCCATACCTCACCGTGAGATACAGGAGCAGGAAATAGCGCATGAATGGAAGCGCTTCGACGACGCGTGTTCTGTGGTGCAGGGCAAGATAAGCGATTATTTAAAGACAATCTCCCCCGACAATCTTCAGCACACAATACTGGAGACTTACCTGCTCATGCTGAGCGATCCTGTCTTTATAAAAGAAGTAAAGCAGTCTCTGGAGAAAAGCAAACAGAATCTGGAATATGTGCTGGATTTAAAAGTAAAGGAATACACGGAGCGCCTCAGGAACAGCGGCAACGAATATCTTTCAGAGCGCGCGAGCGACATAGAGGATGTGTTCGGCCGCGTGCAGGATTTTCTTTTAGGCTACCATAAATTTAATTATGAGGAGATTCCTGAAGGCGCCATAGTCGTGGCGGACAGCATGAAAGCCGGCGACACCGTCATTCTTTTCAAACGGAACATCGAGGGTCTTGCGCTCACAGAGGGCGGCGTCTCAAGCCATGTGGCCATCCTTGCTAAAAGCTACGGCATCCCTGCCGTGGTGGGCCTTGAGGGTATAACAAATCTGGTAACGCAGAACGAAAGCCTCATCATAGACGGAACCGCAGGGGAGGTCATACTCAGCCCGGACAACACCACGCTGCGCCAGTACCAGATAAAAATCGCCGCGGAAGAGAAATACATTCAGGCGCTGAAAAAATTCCGCAGCAAAAAAGCGATTACGGAAGACGGTACGGAGTTCAAGCTTTATGCGAACATAGGCACACCGGAAGAGGCGCAGATAGCGCTGGATGAGGGCGCGGACGGCATAGGGCTTTTCCGCACGGAATTCCTTTTCATGCGCACATTACAGAAGCAGTTCGATCAGAACATGGAGCTCTCCTCAAAGCAATCTGAGGATCTGCAGTTCGAGGCATACAAGCAGGTCCTCTCCACCATGGGAGAGAGGCCGGTCACCATACGCACTCTGGACGCGGGCGGAGACAAGCTCATAGATTCCGTTGACATGCCCACGCTCATGGAGAAAAATCCGCTCATGGGACTGCGCGCCATAAGGCAGTCTCTGTTTTATCCCAGAGTTTTCAGAACGCAGCTCAGGGCTCTGTACCGGGCCAGCGTATACGGAAACCTGCGCATAATGCTTCCCCTCATAACGGACGTGTCCCAGGTGGAGACCGTTCTGGGAATAGCGCGTGGTGTAAGGGAAAGCCTTCGCTCGGAAGGAATTCCCATAAAGGAAGATGTGCCCATAGGAATCATGATAGAGACCGCCGCCGCCGCCATCTGCTCGGACTGCCTGGCGCCGCACAGCGCGTTCTTCTCGCTGGGCACAAACGATTTGACGCAATACATAATCGGCATAGACAGAGAGAATCCAGCGGTGGCCCCGTTCTATAACGAATTCCATTTAGCGGTGCTTCGCATGATAAAGCTCACAATCGCCAACGCCCATAAAGTCGGAATCCCGATCTCGGTATGCGGTGAGATGGCAGGAAGAAAAGAGAGCGCCATAATACTTGCGGGCATGGGCATAAGGGCACTGAGCATGACACCCAAACAAATCCCCATCATAAAAGAGACGCTCTCCCAGTTCACCATACAAGAGCTTGAGAACATTTCCAGCCGCTCCATCGCATAGAGCAGAGGTTTATCATGCGCCGTGTAAAAAAATCCAAGCCAGATTTCTCAAAGCCCAAGCCGGAGAAAAAAACTGAAGAAATCCTGGAGCAGGATTTAAATTCCGCGGATGCAGATGCGGACAATCATGATGCCGGGCAGAATCCCAAGACATCCGAGCAGGAGATTACAAGCATACGTAAGAATCCCGCGCAGAAATTCTTTGAGGAGAAAACATACTCGAACATTCCGCTCATTGTAATAGCGGGCAGACCTAACGTAGGAAAAAGCACGCTGTTCAACGCGCTCACACACACAAACCGCGCCATAACCGATCCCACGCCCGGCGTAACGCGCGACCCGGTGGAAGGCACATGCTTCATAGCGGACAGGCCAGTGCGGCTTATGGACACCGGAGGATACAAGCTCACACGCGACACTTCCACGCGAGAGAGCGAGATGGACGACCTTGTAGTGGCAAAGACCGAGGAGATGCTTTTTCGCGCGGACAGAATCCTTCTTCTTTTAGATGCGACCGAAGCCACCGCGGAGGACGAATATTTCATAAAAAAACTCAGGCCCATGTGGAACAAAGTAATCGCCGCTGTGAACAAAACGGAAGGCGGAAAGAATCAGGGTCTGGCATACAATTACGCGCAGTATGGTTTCAAAGACTTGTATCTTATCTCCGCAAGCCACAAAGAAGGATTGCAGGAACTTTCACAGGCGCTCGTGAGGGATTTAGATTTCAGCCGCGCGGCGGAGGGCGAGGAAGAGAGCGCAATCCGAATCGCCATTCTGGGAAAACCTAACACCGGCAAAAGCACGCTGAGCAACGCCCTCACTCACAGCGAGGCAAGCATAGTGAGCGACTACGCAGGCACAACCCGCGACGTGGTGGAGGGCAGCTTCATCTACAACGGACAACGCATACAGATTCTGGACACAGCGGGCATAAGGCGGAAGTCAAAAGTAAAAGAGAACGTTGAATACTATTCCGTTAACCGCGCCATAAAAACACTGGACGAATGCGACATAGCGTTCATCATGATAGACGCGCAGGAAGGACTTTCTGAGCAGGACAAAAAAATCACGTCGCTGGCATTCGAGCGCGGACGCGGAGTCATTTTTATCCTGAACAAATGGGACCTCATGGAGGACCGCAGCAACAAGGCAATCCGCGCAGTGAATGATTACATACGCACCATGTTCGGTCACATGAATTTCGCACCCATAGTCACCATCTCCGCAAAAAACAAAGAGGGCATAAAAAATCTGATGAACACCGCCCTGAACGTCTACAAGCAGCTGACCCACAGAGTGGATACCGCGGCCAGCAACCTGGCGCTGCATGACTGGATTGAGAAATATCCTCCGCCGGCAACCAAAGCCATACACTTTAAAGTGCGCTACATGACGCAGACAAGCATAAATCCCGTGAACTTCCTTATATTCGCCACGCGCCCGGACAATGTTCCGCAAAGTTATGTGGCATACCTGAAAAACAGAATCAGGCAGGATCTGGGATTTGATCAGATTCCCGTGCAGGTAGAAATCAAGGCCAGCCGGCAGAAATGGCAGGACAGGGCGGAGCAGGAACATCGCTGATGGCACAGTATTCTATAGGAGAAGTCGAGCAGCTTACAGGAATAAAGCCTTACGTGCTTCGCTACTGGGAGGAAGTCATCCCATGCTTTACGCCGCAGAAAGATTTAAGCGGAAGAAGATTCTACTCACAGCGCGAGATAAACATGGTCCGCAGGTTGAAGTATTTGATTTACACGGAGCGATACACCATAGACGGCGCGAGGAAACAAATCCTTAAAGAGACGAGCGCCGCCAGCGACAACGCCAAGACAGTGCAGGCCCTGCACGACATACGCTCGGAACTGAGCGCCATATATCTTACGCTTCAGAAACAAAAGGAATATTTTCATGAGAAATGATGATGACGCGGAGCTCACATGGTACGAGAAAAAGCGCGGACTTACGGCATCAAAGAAAAAGCGCATAAATGAAAATAAAATCCGCGGACAGAAACTTGCCCTTAAAGAGACCCGGACTTCAAAAGAGAATTCCGGCGGTGAGAAAAAATCAGGCCCGCATTCCTCAATGCCGCGCCGTAACGCCACTGTCCGCGGCGCAGGTTCCGGGCATCCGCGGGGCATGGCGGTAAGCTCACACGGCTCCCTTTTTGATATAAACTCTCTTCCCAAAGAATGCGCGGAGATCCTGGATGAATTCCAGAGCATAGTATTCTCAGCATACCCATTAGGCTCCAAGCAAATCGCAAAGCTGCCGCATCACATAAAGGAGCTCAGCCATCTGCTCACGGACGAGCGCGGAGAGCGCAGGCTGGGCTACATGAACAGAACCGAAACCCTGAGCGCTTACGTGCATTATTTCATGTGGTGGAATTTAGTCCGCCTCACCCGCCTTTTCGCGAACATAGAGGAAGACTTTTTCAGCATACCCGAAGATTCCATCTGCCTGGACATAGGCTCAGGGCCGCTCACAGTGCCCATCGCGCTGTTCCTTTCGCGCCCGGATTTACGCAGAAAAAAACTTACATGGTACTGCATGGATATTTCCCAGCAGGCGCTTTCGGCAGGAGAGAATATATTCCTGTCTGTAGCGGCGAAACTTCAATGCGAGCCGTGGAAAATAATCCGCATAAAAGGAAGCCTGGGAATTCCTGTGAGGCAAAAAGCGGCTTTTGTCACGTGCGCCAATATGTTTAACGAGGCCATAGACGAGGCAGGAGTTCCGCCTGATTTTTTGGCGAAAAAGCATTTAGAGAAAATACTCACGTATACAGAAAAAAACACAAGGCTCCTTATAATAGAGCCGGGAGTGCCTAAGAGCGCCAGATTTCTGAGCCTTATGCGTGATGCCATGCTGAGAAAAAAATTCACGCCGTGCTCACCGTGCCCGCACACGGGAGCCTGTCCCATGAGCGGAGAGCGCGGGAAAAAATGGTGCAATTATGCTTTCAGCACGGAGGACGCCCCCGAAACCCTCAGAAAACTTTCCGAGAAATCCGGACTTCCCAAGGAGAGGGCGGTGCTTTCATTCATAGCCGCAAAAACCGCAGCATCCCCGGAGAAAAACTCACAGGGCGCAAAGTCCGGGGGGAGCTCAGGCACGCTCACGTTCCGCATAGCGAGCGACCCCATCGCGCTTCCCAAACAGCGCACAGGTTACTACGCTTGCAGTGAACAGGGACTTCTGCTTGTTGTGACGCATGAAAATCTTTTTTCCGGGCAGTGCTGCTCGCTCACTCTCCCGCAGCGTCCGCTCTCCACTGACCAAAAAAGCGGCGCGCTGATACTGGAGCTGGACTGAAACCGCAGTGCCGCGTCGCAGGAAACGCTGATTCTAGTCCTTGTACATGTCCGAGATTTTATCTTTGTAAATCTCGCGCACACGGTAGCGCATGACCTCCTGCTTGGCGCTCAGCTCCACGCCCACCTCAAACGGCTTGGTTATCACGGAGAATTTATTTATGCGCTCAAAGCTTTTAAATCCGTTCTTGGCGTTCACAAGCTCGCTTATCTCCGTCTCCAGAAGCTTGTTCACCGCCGCGCTGTTAGCCAACTCCTCGTAGTCAGAGAAAATAACTCCGTTCTCTTTTGCGTATGCCTCTATCTCTTCCTGGCTGGGAAGAATAAGCGCTGTAAGATAGCGCTGGTCCTCGTCCTTCTCATTCGTGCCCAGCACCACCGCCGTGGCTATGTACGGGGATGTGACAAGCTGCGCCTCTATGGGCACAGGCTCTATGTTCTCTCCGCCCATAAGGACTATGGTATCTTTTTTGCGGCCGCGCAGCTGTATCTCGTTGTCCACAGTAAGTATCGCAAGGTCGCCGGAGTCATACCATCCGTCCACAGTCATCACCTTGGAAGTAAGATCCTCCCTCTTGTAATAGCCCTGCATCACGCATCCGCCCTTCACCTGCAGATTTCCTTTCACTCCGGGAGGCTGTATTATGCCGTCGTCGTCCACTATGCGGACCTGTATGCCGCGCAAAGGAGTGCCCACAGTGCGCATTATCGGGGCCACGATGGGGCGCACGCTTATGATCGGGGATGTCTCGGTCATGCCGTAGCCCTCCACGACTTTTATTCCCACCGCCCAGAAAAATTTATCTATGTACTCAGGATACGCTCCGCCGCCCGCTATGCCCGCGCGGAAATTCTTACCTACCACGGCCTTAAGTTTTCTGAACACCAGAAGCTTTCCTAAAATCCTGGGAATGTACAGAAGAAGCCACGGGATAACAAGCGCAGGCCACCAGAAGCCCAGATGGTCAGGACCGAACCTTGCGCGTTTACGGCGCAGCTTGCAGTCTATGTCGCACCACAGTATGCTCTCATTGACAAAGAACTTAAACAGAATGAAAGTAAGCCCGCCCTCTTTGCGCATCTTACGCCAGATGCCGTCATAAATGGCCTCCCACACACGCGGCACCGCCGGCAAAAGATACGGATTCAGTTTCTGGAAATCCGCGAGCAGAATGCTTCCTATGGGCTTTGAATAGCAGATGGCCGCGCCCTGGCTTAAAATGACGTACTCGCACGCGCGCTGAAAGACATGCCACACAGGCAGAACGCACAGCGCCCTCTCCCCGGGATTCAGGAAAATGCGCTCCACCACCTCGTCCAGCTGGGTTATGAAGTTTCCGTGCGTGAGCATAACGCCCTTTGGGGTGCCGGTGGTTCCGCTCGTAAAAATTATGGAGGCCAGATCATCCCACTGCCCTTTCTCCAGCTCGTTCTCAACCACATCAGGATTATCCTTCCTCCACTGGAGGCCCTCCTTCACAAGGTCATCGAACAGAAAAAGACTAAAGCCGCACTGCTCGCATGACTCCTTAAGCGTGTCCTCCACCTCATCAAAACTGATCAGGGTTTTCACGGAAGGAATCTTATCCTTTATGTTCACAATTTTCTTTACCTGCGTGGAATTCTCAAGGATTACCGTCCGGCACTCCGCGAAGGAGAGGATGTAGGAAAGCTCGCTCTCGGTGGCATCGCAGCCGCGCGGAGAGTCCACCGCCCCTATGGAAAGCAGACCTATGTCCGCCTGCTCCCATTCCTTGCGGTTGTCGCTTATGAGGCCTATGGTGTCGCCCCTCTTTATCCCCAGCTTTAAAAGCGCGCCGGAGAAATTCAGCGCGTTCTGAAACATGTCATGATAGTTAGTGGGAATAAAATCGCCTGTCTTAGTGCGCGAGTACTGCGCGTTTATCTCGGGCCAGCGCTGCGCCGATCTCCGCATAAGTTTGGGAAGTGTTTTTTCCTGCTCCATAGGAGTACCTCCAAAATGACAAAAAACGGATTTTTGTAAGATACCTGTAGTATATAGGTGATTTTTTTCCAGTGCAACGAATTTTATATTTTTTCCTCGGATTTTTATCAGAAAAAGTCTTAATTATCCTATTTTTAGTCTGAATAATACTATCATTTCTAAAATATCACGTGGCGTTCCGGAAAACTTTTATCCTCAAACCTATAGAAGAATGTTTTTCTGAATGTTATAATGAGCCATGCGTTTTGTTAGCACTCGTGACAGTTCCAGAGAAGTAAGCTTTAAGCAGGCCGTCTTGGATTGCCTGCCGCAGGACGGCGGACTTTATGTTCCGTCTGATAACGCGGAGGATTTACGCAGATGGATTTTATACGCGAATGAGAGCACTTCTTTCGCGAACCTGGCGGGCACCCTTACGTCCGCGCTCATAAACGAAGAATTCAGCCCGATTATATGCGAGGCCATAGCCACAAAAGCGTTCCCCGTGGACCCGGTACTTAAGCGCTTGGACTCCAACCTTTTTTTGCTGGAGCTCTATCATGGAGCGACCGGCACTTTCCGCGATTACGGCATCTCCTATCTTACCGCCACGCTTGAGACCATACTGACCATGGACTCTGAGAAATCAATTCTTCTGGACGCCACAAGCGGTGAGATGGGAGCGTGCATGGCAAGCGCGTTGCGCGGCAAGAGACTTGTTACCAGCGTGCTTGTATGCCCCAAAGGAAAACTGCGCGGAATACAAGAGTCGGACTTTGTGTGGAACGGCGGGGCGCTGTATCCTGTGGAAGTGGACGGCACGGAGGAGGACTGCCACAATCTGGTGCGCGACATCTTTGCCCAGAGGAGCCTGGTGGAGAAATACAATCTTACCGTGGCAAACACGGCGAACATCGGAAGGCTTCTGCCGCAGGCATTCTTCTACACGTTCGCTTTCTCGCGCCTTAAAAAGCATATCTCGGGCGACATTTATTACGCGCTCGGGGCGGGGAATTACGGGCAGCTGGTCTCGGGCCTGTACAGCTGGAGGCTTGCCCTGCCGGTGAACGGCTTCATCCTGCCCTCCACTCCGTATCTGCTGCAGGACCTAAAGGGAAACTGCATGATGCCCGACAGCATAGTTCCGCTGGAGCACCGCATAAAGGCGGACCCGTCCGACCCGCTTAACATAGAGCGCCTGGAGCACATATTCAGAGCGAACGCGCTTATGCTGAGGAGCTTTGTTTATCCCGCCAACATAACTAAAGAGCAGAAAGAGAGCGCATGCAAGGAGCTGTTCGTGAAGTACGGCATTTACGCGGACTCTGACCTTTCTGCCGCCTATGCCGCCACGCTAATGCGCACTGACAAAACCAAAGATGAGGACGGCGCTGTGGTGCTGGTGTCTTGCAACGCCCCGTCGCTGGACGTGGATTTCATACGGCACAACACCGGTGAGACGCCCGTAATGGACGGGGAGCTGGGCCGCGCGTTTGAGACGACAGAGACCGGCCGCCCGGCAATTAAGCCAGGCGACCAGGAAGCCCTTATTTCTGTTTTGAACTCTTTGAACCTGCTGAGGATTTTTTAGTCTTCTTCGCGGCAGAAGTCCCTGTCTTAGCTTTAGAGGCTTTCGCTCCTGCAGATGAGGCGGAAGTCTTTTTTGCGGCGGAAGCGGACGCCTTCTTTGTTTTCTCTGTCTTTGCTGTTTTCTCCTTTGCCGCAGACTTTACAGTCCTGGACTTTGACGCGGACTTCTCTGCCTTAGGCTCAGACGCGCTTTTACCGGCCGTTTTGGAGATTTTGGTTTTGGACGCCGCAGCGGATTTAGACTTCTCTGCCTTCGCGGACTTGACGGCCACAGTGGTTTTCTCCGATGCCTTAGAGGTCTTGGCCTTAACCGCGCCAGAGGCTTTCTTAGGCTTCTCCTCTTTTACAGTTTTAGCGGCCTTGGAGACGGACGCGGTTTTCTTTACGGAAGAGGCAGACGCTTTTTTGGTCTTCTCAGTCTTAGCGGCGGTCTCCTTGGCGGAAGCCTTGCCTTTTGCCGCAGACTTTACAGTCCCGGACTTTGACGCAGATTTCTCCGACTTAGGCTCAGACGCGCTTTTACCGGCCGTCCTGGAGGTTTTGGTTTTGGGCGCCGCGGCGGATTTAGATTTCTCTGTTTTAGCGGACTTGGCAGTCTCTGACTTAGCAACCTTAGCTTCCGCAGTTGATTTCTCCGCGGTCTTTGCGGTCTTAACCGCACCGGAAGTCCCCGAGGCTCTGGAGGCCTTGGCGGGTTTAAGAGCGTCCGTGAATTTCTGGCACTGATACTCCGAGCTTTCCTTTGCCGCGTTAAGGGTCCTGTACAGGCGGTAAATCTGCTCACGCAAAATGCGCGGGCTGTACATAACCACGGCCGCGAACGCATACCACATGGTGGTCTCTATCACCTCTTTGTTGAACCACTTGATTCCGTTAAACTCGTTCACGCCCGCAAGAAGCCATGAGCAGTCGCCGTCCACAAGGAGCCTGGCCGCATCGTAAGCGGACTTGGCCTGGCTTGCCGCGCCAAAGTTCATGTCACGGATTTTCATGCAGATGAAGAGCCGCCTGAACGTGTCCTTCTCTCCGCCGTAAAGCGACACCTTACGCGCCATCAGCTCGCACAGTTTTCTGTCGTAGCCCCACTTAAGGCAGTTCTCGCTGCCCGCGGAAGATACGGCCGCGAACGCCACCAGTATCTCGGCGGAATTCCTGTTCTCTGACAGTCCCTCGTAAATCACGTTGTCGAACGTCACCTTGGACGCGGAGCTTGATGTCCTTGTGCGGGTGCGGGTTCCCTCCGTGGCGGTCTTTCCCACTCCCTGCGCGCTCGCCGTGGTGCTGTAAAGATAGTCAATCTGCTTGCAGAACGCCTCGAAACGCTTGTCTGGTGCCAGCGCCGCTGATTTCTCAGTCATGCGCGCCTCTTTCTGCGTGCCCACTTTGGGAGAGACTTTAGTTTTAGCGCCGCCGGACTTCTGCGTCTCTGCGGCGAATTTAGCCTCGGCAGTGTAATAGGCTATGGCGGCATCCTTTATCTCTTCGTAAAGCGCCTTAGGCGTTACTGCGGGGATTTTCTCCGCCTTAAGCACCGCCACAGGCGTGAACATGGTGTGTATTTTCTCAAGGAATTCCGGCGTGATGAATTCTGAGAGCGCCGCGTACAGGTCCTTGTAGCGGTACTCCTGCCACGCCACCTCCAGGTCAGGCACACCTGAGCCCTTCAGCATCTCGTGCAGATGCCAATATTTACCGTCCGCATCGTCCACAACCTGATGCGCGTCCAGGTAAACCTGGTACTCGAATCCGTTAAGGGCCACATACATGCCGCCGTTGATTATGTCATCGCTTTTACGCACGTACCAGAGGCCGTTCCTGTGCTCGCGGAAAATGCAGTAATGGTCCGCCCCGGACGTGAGGCCCAGTCCCTCCGCAAGGGAACGGCTCTCCATGCGCTTGTCATTTTCCCCGCTGCCTGTCTTAACGGCATACTCACAGCTCTGCCTTATCCAGCCTTCCGCGCGCTCATATTTGTTGTTGTAGAAGACGATTGTGTTCTCGCCGTTTATTCCGTTTGAGTACGCGAACACGTTCTCGTTCACCGCACCGTTGCTCCACACATCGTAGAACAAAAAGTTCTCCACGCCGGCAAAAAGATAGCGCTTGTGCATGAGCGGGAAAATATCCCTCCAGTGCCGGTCATAAAGGCCCTGGTCCACCTGCTCGTCACGGTATGCGCGCGTGTACTCCATTCCGTACTTTTCCTCAAAGCCCTCAAGCTGGCCGTGGCCGAACATGGGGAGCCCCGGCATGGTGACCATGAGGGTGCACACGCCGAAGTATTTGTCTCCGCGGCCGAACTGCGCCACGGCGGTCTCCTCGTCAGGATTGTTCATGAAGTTCACGTAGCGCTTAAGAATCTGCGGGTCGAATTTTATGGTGTTCTTGACGGTGTCGCGGTACTTCTGGTTCTCCTCTTTTTTGAGCATGTTCATGAAAGCGCTGTTGTACACGCGGTGCATTCCTAAAGTGCGTGTGAAGTAGCCCTCCATCATCCAGAACGCCTCCGCAAGGAGCAGGGTGTCCGGCATCTCCTCAGCACAGCGGTCCACCACCTCACGCCAGAATTCGTTCGGTATGCGCTCCTCGAATTCCTCGTTCGTGAGCGCCCAGCGGCTGCGGCTGGCTATGTCTCCTCCGTGGCCGGGCTCAGGATACCACAGGCGGCGTATGTGTTTTTTAGCCAGCACCATGGCGGCGTCAAACCTTATGATGGGGAAATTGCGCGCCACAAGCATTATTTTCTGTATGACGGCCTCGCGGGCCTCGGGGTTCAGGAAGTCTATCTGCGCGGTGTCGTTCCACGGCATGCCCGTACCGTCATTTCCGTGATAAATATATGTCACGTCCCCGGTCTGGTTGTCCACGCGCTTAAAGCATACGGCGCAGTCCGTTTTGTTGTAGTAATTGTCCTCCAGATAGATTGAGACGCGGGAATCCTGGCTTAAATTCTCGCCGCTGAAACTGTAATTGAACGGGCAGTCCCTGGTGCTTATAAAACGGTCGGGATGCTCTATGACCCATCTGCCGTCCATGCCGGTGTGGTTCGGAACCATGTCGCTCGCAAGCCTTATTCCGCGTGCCCAGCATCTTCTCCTCAGATTGTCCAGGGCGTCCCATCCGCCTAAATTCCACGCAATGTCGTAGTCCAGAAGTGAGTAAGCGCTCGCGGCCGCCTCGGGGTTTCCGTTAATTTGCTTTATGCGCCTTGACGCGTAGCTGCGCTCCCACAAGCCTATGAGCCACAGCCCGGTGAATCCCTGGTTATGGAGCAGGTCCAGCTCCTCATCGGGAATCTGGTCCAGCCTGGTAATCTCGCGGTTATACTTTTTGGAAAGCTGATAGAGCCACACAAGCACTGTCTTGGCCATAAGGACCACACGGGGCATCCACTCCCTGTCAGGGCTGAACCTCTCATACTCCTTAAGAAGGCTGTTGTAGTCAGGGGGCATCATATCCGCGCTTCCGCCGTTAGTAGGATGCCATGCGGCCTTCTCCTCCTCGCTCAAAGTGTCTATGCCCTCCAAAAGCCGTCTGAGCCATTCTCCGAGCAAATCCGCCCAGTAAGTGCGTATGTAATCAAGCTGGCCTTTCAGAGACGTGGGAGATGCGTTCACAGGCTCCTTAAGCATGCTTATAAGATCATTGTTCTTGGGCCCGAACACAGGCAGGGTCAGGAAGTAAGCCTTTATCTGGTTCCAGACTTTTATGTAATTGGGATTTAAGGAAAGCTTTCTGTCGTCAAACAAAATCTGGAAAGGATGAAAAGCGGGATTCTCATTGGCAAGGTGAAGAAGTATAAGCTCCTCCAGAACCTGCTCGCGGTTGCTGCGCTGCCTTTTGGTGCCCTCGTCAAAGCAGTCCTGAAAAAGATAATCCTTGCTTGTGAGTTTTTTCTGATAAACCTCGGTCGGCGGGAATTCATCCATGAACTGCAGAAGAAGCTCGTCCACCGCATCCCTGCCGAAATACGTGTCCAGGTCGGCCAGCAGATTTTTAAACGCGTCCGGCTTTTTGTCACGGCGGTAAAGCATGCACACATAGTGGAAAATCTCGTCTATAAGGCCCATGGCATTTATGCTGCCGGCGGAGACGCGCTTCTCTTTCTCGTCGCGCGCGTCAAACAGTGCGTTAAGCTTAAGCTGGAATTTCTGGACCGCCTTAAAGTTCGCGAAAATCACATTGCCGCTTGAAGCGAACAAAGACTGGTCAAAGCCGCATGCATCGCGCACGGCACGGCTGATGTGGAACTCATTGTAAGAGATTCTCATGAAATTTTCCGTCATATTGTTCTCCTATCGCTTTTCATCATGTATACGTACCAAGGAATTTATTTTTTGCACAAGGGACTCGTCGGACGAAAGCTCCTCTATGCTCACAGGCAGCCTGTACGTCCAGTTAAAATCATTCACGGAGCCGGGGACATTTATGCGCTCGCTCTGCGCGTCCTCCAGATAATATCTCTGCTCCAGATACAAATAGTCCTGCATGGGATTTATGAGCCACGCGCTTGCGCTGCATGCCGCCGCAGAAAGAACGAACTGCGCTATGTCCGCGTTAAAGTCCGCCGATGCCTCAGGAAGATTTTCCGCCGTGCCTGACGAGCGGCACATGGCGATGTAAGCCTCCGCAGAATTCTTCTCCTCATTCCACCATTGGCGCAGCGTGCTTGAGTCATGCACCGATGTGGTGGACACGCTCATCTCCGGGTAATCTGAGAAATCATAGAACGGCTGCCCTTTCTCCGCCCAGTCGCGGTTCCATCTTATGACTTTCAGAGACAGTATGTTAAGTTCTTTAAGCACCTCCGGGAGCACCCTGAGGTTCGCGCCCAAATCCTCCGCGCACGGTATCATTTTGCTCGCGGACACTATGGGACCAAGCACGTTCATGGCCTGCTCCCTCCACAGAGCGTCCTGCGCCCTGCCACACTCCTCAAACAGCCCGGAAAGTTTCCGGCGCTCATCATCGCTCAGGCTTCTCCACGCGGTGCTAGACTCATAATTGTAGACGGGAACAAACACATCCTTCTTTAATTCTATGAGGGCCCTGTCACGCCATTTAAGAATAAGCGCGTTCCGCACATCGGAGTCTTTTCTCTCATCCTCATGGAACCTTACAGAATAAAGCCCGCCGTCACTTAAAAGCTCCTCTTTAAACAGCCACAGCTCCTCGCCGCCCACCCGCTCGCAGACTTTCTCAAGGTCAGACACCGCCTCGTCATGGTTCCATGTTATGTCCTCCACAAGGCCGGTGGGCACGTGCGGACGGGAAAGCCATCTTATCCTGTCGTCAGAGAATCCCGCATCGTTAAGCTCCGCGCGGGATATGGTCCTGCACGGCTCGGTGTGTCCCAGAAAAGCGGTGGTGTCCTTTTCGGGAACCGCCCATATCCTGAAAAATCCCAGTATATGATCTATGCGGAACGCATCATAATAACGCGCCGCCACCTGCACGCGCGTCCTCCACCAGGAGTATCCGTCAGCGGCTATGCTGGTCCAGTTGTAGGTGGGGAATCCCCAGTTCTGCCCCACGGGATTCTCTCCGTCAGGGGGGCTTCCCGCCCTAAGCTCCTGATTGAAGAATTCAGGATAAGCCCAGCAGTCGGCGCTGTCCTCGTTCATAAGTATGGGGATGTCGCCCTTAAGCGTAATGCCCAGCCCTCGCACATACCCGGAGCTTTCCGAGAACTGCTCCGCAGCCCGCATCTGGCACCACACAAAAAAATTATGGCTCGTGCGCAGCGCCCTGTTCGCCCACCGCAGCTGTATCTGGTCGCGGGTAACATGCCGCAGATTCTCATCCCAGCTTTTCCATGACGCCTGCATGGCCGCATCCTTAAGATTCTTAAAAACGGCGTAAGGAATGACCCATGGATTCTCCTTTACAAAGCGGTCCAGGCTGGCGTTAAACTGCGCTGAAAAAGAATCCCCGGCCTCAAGGGTAACCTCGTTAACGGCGGCGCGGGAAGATGACTTTTTAGCCTTGCCTGAAACTTTTTTGTCTATGTAAGCGTAAAGAAGATGAAGCAGACGCACTTTCTCAGAAGAAACCCTGGCGTAATCGAAGCGAGGCTGATATTTGAGCTCCTTTATGAAACCTCGGTACGCCTGGGCGAACGCTTTGTCATTTTTCATGGCGTCGTCAAATTCCGGCAGTGCCTCCAGGCGGATGTACATGGGATGCAGGGCGAACGCGGAAAGACCTGAGTAAGGCGATGAATGCGTGCCCGTGTCGTTCACAGGAAGCAGCTGAATTATGCTTAAGCCCGCTTTCTTGCAGAAGTCAGCGAACGGTTTAAGTGCCAGAAAATCACCCACAGCGGCGCATTCCTTTGTGTAAAGGGCGGCGAGAGGAACCACAACACCAGTTTTTTTTTCCATACGATTAAGCCTGTCGTTAGAGATTCATTTGTCTTTTTTATTTCTTAAGACCGATTGAAAAATTATACCACAGCGAAAATCAAAAGTCACTAAATATTTTAGCAATCCAGAACTTTTTAAGAATATTTTTAGATTAAGAGGACCGTGCACGGCTCGCCTGCTCATGAGCATAAAAAATCCCCGCCATAAAAAGACGGGGAATCTTTTGCCGTAAAGAGCGCAAAGGCTCAGGGCTATTCGGTAAGAATTTTTATGACCTCTGCCTTATCCTGCGTACCAAGAATCTGAGCGCGCTTGTCAGCAGACTTGAACAGAAGGCTCACTTCTGCCAGGAACTGAAGATGCGGCCCTGTCTTGTTCACGGGGGAGAGCGTCATGATAAAGATACGGCACGGCTCCTGGTCAAGGCTGTCAAAATCCACTGCATTATCAGAGATTCCGATGCACGCCACCAGGTCAGACACGGTATCCGTCTTTCCGTGGGGAATGGCGATTCCATGCTTCATTCCTGTGGACATCTTGCGCTCGCGGTCAAGCACACACTCTTTGGCCGCGACTTTATCTGTTACTTTTCCCGCCTTCACAAGAACTTCCAGCAGTTCGTCAATAATCTCTTCTTTGGTAGCTCCCTTAAGGTGGAGGTCTACGGTTTCTGGTGTTAATACGGTTCTTAAGTCCATGCAAATATCTTACGTTCACCCGCAGGATTTGTCAAGTGTCAAATTATTTAAATCCGTAAATTTTTATGCTTTTCGCGACACAAACAAAAATGAGAATAAAATCAGAATCAGCACGTAAACCACCAGCGCCACCATAACGGCCGCGCCGCCGCAGAGCCCCACCATAACGTAATTCAGTATGCTGTAAAGGTAGCCCGCTATCCGCAGGAAAGCATACATCATGGCGCTGTAGACGGGAACAAGCATTATGAAGCCCAGCCTGAAAATCATCCGCTCATCCTCTATGCGGAACATCCATCCCATTATTGCGGAGAAAATGCACAAAATCAGTATGAAGAACGGATACATGCTCCTGTTCACAAGGCTCTGCGCGAATATCTCAGAGGAGAACCCATAGACAGGCGCCTTGGAGATGAACGAATTAAGCGTGGGTAAAGATATGTCGTTAGCGCCGCGCGACACCTCATTTATCATCACAAAATCACTGTACGGCATGGGAAGAATAAGCACGTTCGGCTCCTGCATGCCCGCCGCCACAAACCTTTGCCGCGCTGAGGCCACGGAAAGCGAAGCCTCGTCGGAGGCATTCCTGAGCCCGAACCTTTCCATGGTCTCGGGAGAAAGCCCCGTAACGGAATAGGAATACTCCGGGCGGCTTACAAGACCTTCCGTCTCCCTGTCCACGGACTGGAGTATTATGGACGGCACGGTTTTCCATGCGGGAAGAATTCCGAGCGAGTCCTGAGTCTCCTTGTCAAAATCTGACACGCTCTGCGATATGACTTTTGCGAAGGGCACGTTCATGGCGCGTATGAATTCACCGTTCTTTGAGAAAGTGACCACAGTAAGATTGTTCAGGTAGCGCACAAGCCCGCCGTCACGCCTTATGTCCATGGCGCCCTTTATGAACACCACCAGGCGTGTGGAATCCTTGTTCACTATGGAGAAGTAGATGTTGTGGCTGTTCTCAAGCTCAGCCATATTCTCAGTCTCGTCAAAGAAAAAATACCGGCTCTCCACATCCTCGTTGGCCAGGGCCAGGAACCTGGTCACGTCCGGGTCGACCCTGTGGCTTGTCTTTCCTTGCAGAATCTGCGACTCCAGCTCTTTAAAGATATAATACGCCTTAAGGCTGTCTCCTGAGCGCAGGGCGGAATATCCCTTGCGCTTAAGCTCATAATAGCGGCGCTCGGCATCGTTGTTAAAACGCACGGGATTGTTCAGAGCGTTCCATGCCGCACCCGCGATAATCTGCGCGTCCAGAAGATTTGTGTCAGTGCCGGAGCACGCCTCCTGTGCCAGGCTGGCCCAGTAATGCGCCTCAAAATATTTCTCGTCACGCATGGCACCCTGCGCGCGCACCAGCAGCTGGCGCACGGTATAGGCGCGGTCGTTAGTGTGCAGAGGCCGCTGTGCCTCCTCTACGGTCACGCGCTCCGCCCCCTGATGAAGCTCCGCATCCTTGGCAAGCTCCGCGGCATCCTTGGTCCGCTTAAGCATATCCTGCGCGCGCTTGTCCTTAGGCGCTATAAAAACGGCTCTCTGCGCGTACTGCCATGCCAGCGCGTAAAGCTCCTCCCGCAGAAAATCCTCGGCCATCTCCAGATTCGCGTTCAGCTCCACGGGCGCGTTCCGCATGGCCTCCATCTTGTTCTTTGCCCCGCGCAAAAAAAACTCGCTGTTCATGGTGAGAATGAAAACCACGCCCAGGGAAACGAACATAAGGTTCCTGAAACGCATTAGCATTGCCGCAGAGAAACGCCGCATTGAATTCCCCGCGTTCTTCTTCCACTCCACTCCGCTTGCCACGGTTATGCCGCTTAAGAATATGGTGGGCAGCAGAAAAAGGAACCAGTACGCTCCGCGCAGGAATTTATAAGAGCCCGGCTGACCGTCCAGGACCACGGGAACACCGCCCCGCAAAAACGAGGCGAGCAGGCACAGAATAAAAATTATGGCGGTGTATATCCCCAGTATGGCCAGTATTTTTTTCATTTTCAGTCCGCCCCTTTCTCCTTAAGCTCCGCCTTACGGTGAACGTCCAGGACCAGGCCTATGACCGCAAAAATCACCGCGAGCAGAAGGTTGCAGATTACAAGGAAAGGATTCCCCACATGAATGTAATTTTTGAGAATGCCGTTTACGGCATCCTGGACTGATGTGACTATGAAATCAGAATAGCACAGCCCGTTAAAAATAATCACGCCGAACAAATAGTACCCCACAAAAATAAGGCTCACCAGGCGCCATTTGGATACATGCCTGAGTCCCGCGGCCGCAAAGAACGCCAGCGCCATGCTCGAAAAGCACAGCCAGCTCAGATATCCTTTGGCGTATTCCGTCTGCGCTATGTGCAGGACCGTGGTAAAGCCCGCAGTAAGCACAAAGACCAGACGCGGCATTCCCACAGACTCCCGTATAAGCGAGTCAGTGAAACCGCGATCCGAGTACGGAAGCTCCACGCTGGAAAAAGTGCTGAGCTCGCCGGAGGACTTATCAAACGTTATGCACACGCCGTCAGCCACATTATCCTCGGTAACGCGCGTGTAGAAAAAAAGGCTCCTTCCTTCATTACGAAAATATCCCGGGGAAAGAAGCACGGATTTTTTATCCTCCGCCTGCTCCACTCCCGCCGACACCGAGAACCATGCTGAGAACACCAGCGGAATAAAAACGAGCCATGTCACGAAGCACAGCACCGCATAGACGCTGAGCGGAAGCCATGAGTGAGAGGGATGGCATATAAGATAAATCACCATGAACAGGCTTGACGCCATCATCACTATGGGCGCGCACAGGAATATGCCGCGCACGAACACCACCGGCTCAAACGACGCTATCCCCTGCCCCGCCACCAGAGTAGTGCACAGGCTGTAAATCATATAAAGCACTGCGCCCAGAAGAGTTCCAAGTACAATTATCAGAAGATAAGACAGCAATAATTTCAGTGCGGTCGCTACGTAAGTTTTCATCCGTATTTATAGAATATCACTTAATCGCGAGAATTTCCAGCGGAAAAAGACCGCATGACCGGCGCAGGACAGGGCATTGTTTTTAAGGACGGAGCCCGGCCACGGAATGACATCACCCGCGGCAAACCGCAATGCGCCCCGTCCCCCGCTTTCCGGGGCTTACGTTGCCCTGCAAGCGCTCCGCGCCCCCTGCAATCGGGCGTAGGTCCCGGCGTCCGTAACAGAATATCCGGCGCCTAAAACCCCGCGCTCAAAGGCCCGCGCATAAAAAAACCGGCGCGCGCGGCACCGGCTGTAAGGCTTACCTGTACGTATACTATCCTAAGAAAACCTGCCCCGCCTGATTTATGGCCAGAATGGACTTGCAGTCCGAGCAGCGGAAACGTCCCGCCTTGGTGGCCTTAAGCTTCCTGGAGCACACGGGGCATGAGAACACTTTGGGGAACATGGCCACCTCCACGGGGGCGGCATTCTTAAAGAACGCCAGCGCATCGTTAAGGTTGTCCTTGATATTGAAGAACTGGCTGAATCCCAGAAGCTGGAACACCTCAAAAACTTTAGGCTGTATGTTAAGCAGGACTATGTCCCCCTGCTTGGGCTTAACAAGCTTAAGAAACGCGGTGAAGGAGCCTATGCCTGTGGAAGACACGTAATTAAGGTTCGCGCAGCTGAAAATCAAATTCACAAAGCCAGTGGCTACTATTTTGTTGACCTGCTTCTGGAAAAACACAGAGTTATAAGTATCTATATAGCCATTTAAAATGACCATAAGACAATTCTCAATATCCTCCACCTTTTCCAGTGTTATCCTTAAGCTGTCATCATGCTCATCATTAAAACCGGGCACAAGATCGTTGTTGTTCATATTCCTCCATAAATCCAGCGCATATAATGCCAACTGTCATACTATTTTAACCATTTAAGCGCATTATGTCAAATCTATTGTGCGCATACAGGCGCGGCAAACGGCCCTCACAAAAAACGGCCCCGGGTTCTCTGCGGCAGGGAATCCGGGGCCTTGGCATGAGCACGGCAGGAATCAGTCAAACACAAAACGGTACTCATAGTCATCGAAAAGCTGGTCATCAGCCTCGTCAGTGACATCCTTATCGTTGGAAGACACGAGCATGTCCTCCAGTTTCTTTGTCATTATCTCCTTAAGAGCCCTGCCCGCATCCGTGTTGTCAGACACGTTTTTCATGGCGTCCTTAATCTGCTGGTTGTAGAGCTTCTGGCTCATGGCCCATACTGCGTAATATTCATAGTAGACTTTGGAGTCCTTTGCCTTTTTGCTGGTCTTGACCTCTTTAAGAATCCAGTATGACGCTATTTTCTCAAGCCCGTTAATCTCCACGTTGGAGACCGCGGCCTTGTACATGTCCAGCTCCTGCTCAAGGACAGTGGGCTCGAATTCGTCTCCCTCCTGCGCCCCTCTTCCGCGCTGCGCCGCCTGGACGCCCTTTGTCACGATGCGCTGTATCTCGTCGCCCACCATAACCTCGGCGTCAACCAAATCCGTCCACTGCTTGGTGAACTCCAGGTTGTCCCCGCGCGCCACGGTCACGAACGCCTTCTTTCCCTCAAGTCCCGGCATGATGGAAGATAAATATGCAGACGCGTAATTTCCGTTCCCGAGCTCCACGACCCACAGCGGTATTTCAGAGCCGAATGTGGCTCCCTGATAATCCAGAATCCTAACATAGCTTTTCTCCACGGCAGCGGTCTTTCCCTTGATGCCGGAGCCTTTGACCTCAATCGTCTTGCATCCGAAGATCATGCAGGCAAGAGCGACTGTCAATGCGAGCAAACCTATTCTCTTCATTTTTTTCTCCTTAGCGTTTTTACATCCGCCGATTCTATTCTGCCTTTTTTCAGTGATTTTGCGGGATCTGAGAAAACCCCACGCAGAGTATAGTCAGTTTACCTGAAAAATTCAAGCGCGCCTAAATGAGAGGCGCTCATGCCAGGTCTAAAAGCACGCCGCTCTTCTCCTCATCCAGCAGAAGCTCCAGAGCGGCCTCTGCCACATACCTCGCGGACTGAAGCCTGGCGCCGCGCGGCGCGCAGGTGACAAAGCCCGGCATCACAGCGTTGCACCTTATTCCATGGGGAGCGCCCTCCTGCGCCGCGGACTTTACCAGAACCGAAAGCCCTGTCTTGGCGCCCGCATACGCCGCGTTGGTTTTAAATGCGTTCACGGATGATGTGCGCGTGCCTCCGAAAACCATGATGCTCCCTCCGCCGTTTTTTTTCATGGCGGCAAGCAGACGGCTTAATATGATTCCAGGCAGGGCGTAATTAAAGAGCGCCATGCTCCGCCACTCCTGAGGCGTGGTGCCTGACATGGAATTCTGAATGAACGGACCGTAGCACACGCATGCTATCTGAGACGAGTCCAATGCCGCGCGGAATTTCCCGGGAAGCGGGTGCATTATATTACAAAGAGTAAACCTCTGCCGCAGGAATTTTATGCCGGACGCTCTTATGCGCCCCCCCTCATGCGTGCCTGTCACTGTGACAACCGCGCCCCTCTCATGGAGCGCCTCCGCAAGCTCAAGTCCTATTCCGCTGGTCCCGCCCACAACAAGGGCTCTTTTTCCGCGCACATTCTCCATGCGCCCATTGTAGCGCAAAGTTCGCGAACAGTGTATAGTTAGCCCATGGATTTAGGCAATGTGGTCATAATATTGTGCCGCCCGGAGGAGAGCCGTAACGTGGGCGCCGTGTGCAGGGCCATGGCGAACAGCAACTTACGGACACTCCGCATAGTGGGCAGGCGGGAGGATTTTGACGGGGAGAAAGTCAGGGTGCTTGCCATACACGCCGCATGCATCTGGGATGAGGCGCAGTTCTTCGGCTCCATAACTGAGGCCGCCAAGGATTGCGTCTGCGCGGCGGGAACCACAAGAAGACGAGGCAAAAACAGAAAGGGAAAGCTGCTGCTTCCTGAGGAGTTCACGGAATTCGCGGGAAGGATTACCGGCTCGGGCGGAAAGGCGGCGTTGGTTTTCGGGAACGAGCGCACCGGGCTCACGGACGCGGAACTCTCGGAGTGCACAATGGGAGTCACCATACCCTCACACGCGGATTTCGCGTCACTGAACTTGAGCCACGCGGTGCAGATTATGGCGTATCATCTTTTCAGGGAGACGCAGAGGGATTACACAGGGTACACTCCCGTTCCGCTTGAGAGGATAGACGGCGCGGTTACGCACATAGCGGACAGCCTGCAGAAAATAGGCTTTTTCTCCGTGACGGGCAGGCCCCAGATGGAGCAGTTCTGGCGGACCATACTTTCCAGGGCGGCACTGAGCGAGGGAGAGGCCAGGTACCTGGAAAAGATTTTCAGCAAGGCGGCAGGGCTTGCCGGTAAAAATCAGAGCGGACGAAATTTATAGACTCCTCGCCCACGCTTTCGGTGGGAGATGCGTTGCACGCGCATTTTATGCAGTTCTTAAGCTCGCGGATGTTCCCGGGCCATGAGTGGCCGTTAAGTTTTTTAAGCGCGCCTGAGGAAAGCATCTTGTTCTCCGCGGAGGCGAACTCCAGAGCCAGCACCGACACATCCTCCATGCGCTCACGCAACGGCGGCACCTCTATGACCATGACGGCGATTCTGTAAAAAAGCTGGCGGCGGAATTTCCCGTCCCTAACCATCTCCACCAGATCCGCGTCCGTGGCGGAGATAAGGCGCGCGGAAAGCTTAAGCTCCTTGCTGCTTCCGATTTTTCTGTAGACGCCGTTATCAAGCACGCCTAAAAGTTTGCCCTGCATGGAGCGGTCCATCTCCGATATTTCGTCAAGGAACAGGCTTCCTCCCCGCGCCTCAGAGAAGATTCCCTCGGTGTTCTCGGAGCCGGTGAACGCGCCGCGCACAGTGCCGCACAGCTCGCTCTCAAGCAGATTGCTCTCACGCTCCGCCAGATTCACAACCCTGAACGCGGCATCTTTTCTGGAAGATTTTTTATGTATAAGCTCAGCGGTGTATCCTTTTCCGCATCCGCTCTCGCCCAGAAGCAGGACGGAGCAGTCGCTTCCGAAAGCATTCTTTATCTGTGAGAAGAATCTGCGCGTGCCCCTGGAGAACATGGACTCAGGCACGGAGGACCCGCCGTATTTTATGATGCGCGCGGAAGACAGCCTGCGCTCGCCGCTCATGATTTTTGTTTTCAGGTCGCCCGCAGGGTCGTTCATGCCGGCGAACTGCACGTGCGGGAAAAGCTCTTTTATGCAGTCATGCACGCCGCGCGGCGGCATCAGAATAATTATGGAGAAATCATCCTGCTTAAGAAGCGCCATGCACAGGGCGCACAGCTCCACCTCTCGGAAAGCGAGGGAATCCACTAAAACAGAGCGGATATTATCTGAGCACAAACAGGAAGACATTATGTGCGACGGAGAATAAATTTTTACAGTATAAACATCTGCAAGTTCTTTTGTGCACCAGGAGCATACAGCCGCTGTCTGAGAAATCAGGGCTATCCTTTCTTTGTGCAACTAAAAATCCTGAAGCTTAACTCTTCTTAAAAAGCCTGTGCCAAACCAAAAGAATTGTATACCACAGGAACGGAAAAATCAACACTATCTTAAGCGGATTCTTGAATATCTCGCTCCAGATTTCGTTTCCGCGCTCGAAAGTCTTTTCGTTCACCCTGCGTATGCGCTCGCTGAAAATTCCCACCGCGTCATGGTAGTACAGGAAAATGCTCTTTGAGAAACGCTCGCGCCTGTTGTATGACCAGCAGTCCTTCTCCCGCACGCCCTCGCTTATAAGCGCAAGTGACGGTGAGGATTTTTTTATGGCCTGAATCACGTCGTCCTCCACGGTCTTGGGATAGTATCCCACGTAGCGCCCCACAATCTGAAGGCTCCTGAACGTGCTCCTTACATTTTTCTCCGCGGTCATCAAAGTCTTTTTCCTGCCGCCCAATATGTACAGTGTCTGCAGATGCTCCTCCAGCACGGAGAGTATGCTTATGACGGCGTTGAACGGATTGTATCGCACGGGCACCTGACGCTTCAGGAATCTGGCGCCGCGCAGTATGCTTTTTGAGACAGGCAGAATCAGGTCCGCGTCGCGCACGCACTGCGCGTAGTCGTTCTTGCGGCGGGCCCTGAGCAGGTCCCAGATGGTCATGAAGATTATCTGCTTGGTGCCTTCTTTCTCCAGAAGCCCGAGCAGAGTTTCCTCCATCTCCTGCGGGGGAAGAATATCCACAGGCACGCCTAAAACATCTATTCTTTGGACTGGCATAGCAATTCCTCCTGCACGGTTTGAGCGGCGGCCACACCGTAAAGGGCCGCGGTCTCGCACCTAAGTATATTCGTAGAAAAATGCACGGGGATAAATCCGGCAGATTGCAGAAGCCTAAGCTCGGCGCTCTCTATGCCGCCCTCCGCGCCCACAGCCACAGCACCCGCCACATGAGCGCCGCCTTTATCTTTGCAAGAGGCCATCTGCTCTTTTAGACGGGCGGCCGCCTCGCTCACGGTGCACGTTCCCTCGGAGCGCTCGTAAAGCGCCAGCGCGAACCTCGCGTCATGCACTGCCACGGCGGATTCTCCGGTTACGGGAGGATGCCGCGCGCCTTTCCATAAATCGCACATCTCGCGCACGGTCACGCACTCATGCACGGATATTGCCCCTGCGCTCCCGCTCTGCTCCATGGCCTCCGTGATTATGCTCTGCCAGCGGCCCTCTTTTAACGCGCACTCACGGGCACGTTTTCTGGCGGACTCCACGCTGCCTCCCTGACAGAAAACCCCCGCCACCGGTATGAAATGCGAGACGCCGCACTCCACCGCCTGACGCAGTATAAGCTCCATTTTAGGAGGCCTCGCCGCGAACTGGAAAAGCCACAGCTCGGGTATTTCCTTTGCGCGGACGGAGGACCTTTCTCCCGCCACGCTCAGCGTCATATTCTTTCCGGCCGGGTCCACCGCCGCGACCGTCATCTGCTGCAGGGAGCCGTCAGGAAGCCTGGCGTGAACCATGAAGCCTTCTTTTACCCTTAGCACATCGTGCAGATGATGGAAACTTTTTCCCCGCACAAGGATGACGCCGTTATCGTCAGGCATGCGCTCCGCTACAAACTGCCTCATACGCCTGGCCCCGCATTATTTTTCCGCTGCCCCGGAGGATTCCGCCTGAAGCTCTGCCACTGTCCTTGCGCCCGCCAGAAGCTCCGCGAAATTCTCATCTTTAAGAATGCGCGCGGCCTCCTGAAGCTGCAGGTCGTAGTCTATGTCGTACAGGCGGCTGGGCCTGGTGCGGTCCACCTCGTTGCGTATGAGCTTCCGCACCACACGTCCGTCCAGACGGTAAGATTTCACAAGCTCATCGGCGAAAGTCCTTATGTCGTTATCGGACATCTCGGAATGCGCCTCCACATATTTCTCTATCTCACCTGAGGAAAGCAGGTCAGCGAACGCCTTCTCCTCCTCCGCCGTAAAATCCGGGAAATTCACGGCCCTGTCGGGGGCTATTCCTATTTTGTCGATGTTGGTGTCGCTCGGAGTATAATACCGCGCCACGGTGATTTTAAAACCGTCGTTCAGAAGCAGGGCGCTGGGAACCTGCACGCTTCCCTTTCCGTAGGTTTTCTCGCCCACAAGGTACGCAGTCTTGGAGTCCTTCAGCGCGCCGGCAAGAATCTCGCTGGCGCTGGCGCTGGCACGGTTTATGAGCACCACCACAGGAACGCCGCGCACCGTAGTGTTCTTGCGGGTAGCGGAATAAACTGTGTTCTCGTAGCTTATCCTGCTTTTGGTGGAGACTATGGGCCCGTCGTCAATGAATTTGTCCGCTATGTCCACCGCGCAGGAGAGAAGCCCCCCGCCGTTATTGCGCAGGTCTATGATAAGACCGGTGAACTTGGATTTTTTAAATGAGTCCAGCGCCTCCTGCACGCGCGAGGCGGTGTTGGCGGAGAAGCTAGATATCTGCACGTATCCTATGGAGGTGTCATCTATAAAGCCGTATTTTACGGTGGGATTCTCTATGACGGCGCGCACCAGAGTCCTGTCGAACTCCAGCGTCTTTCCCCTGCGCACGGTAACGGTCACGCTCTCGCCCACTGTTCCGCGCAGCATGTTCAGCACCTCGTCCATGGTTATGCCCGCCGTGTCCACGCCGTCAATGCGGATTATGAAGTCCCCCGCGTGTATTCCCGCCAGGGCTCCGGGCGAGTTGTCTATGGGCTGAGCCACCTCCACATAAGCGGGCTTCTCAGGAGTGCTCTCCAGCGGCTTTGTAATCTGCAGCCCCACGCCACCGAAATTCCCCACCGTAGTGTCGGAGAGACTTCTCCACTCACTTTTATCCATGTAGACGGAGTAAGGGTCCTCAAGGCTTCCGAGCATTCCCTTAAGGGCGCCCTCGTAAAGCTTCTCCGCGTCAACCTCATCCACATAATTCTGCTGAATGTAATAGAAAAGAGAATTTATTATCTCCGCGTACTGGCGTTCGGTGGGCTGCCCTTTGCCCGCAGTCTTAGAGGGCGACTGCGCGAAGCACTGAGACGCCGCCACGGTAAATGCAAAGGCGGTCAGCGCCGCAAAAACTGATTTTCTGCTCATGCGCACATTATAGCGAAACTGCGGGATTTATGCTACGGCAGGGCGCAGGTTCCCCGCGCGCAGTCTAAGCGCATGAATATTGCACACAGGCTTTTTTTCCGCTATGCTGTCATAAAGGAGATTCCAGTGAGTAAAAAAGAGATTGAGCTAAAGTACGGTTGTAATCCTAATCAGAAACCCGCCAGAGTCTACATGGAGGACGGGGAGCTGCCCATTACAGTGGTGAACGGCAAGCCCGGCTACATAAACCTGCTGGACGCGCTGAACGGATGG
This sequence comes from Treponema sp., assembly GCA_022510925.1. Taxonomy (GTDB): domain Bacteria; phylum Spirochaetota; class Spirochaetia; order Treponematales; family Treponemataceae; genus Treponema_D. The sequence goes on along the minus strand of JAFLSO010000001.1, from coordinate 168,035 downwards.
CAGCTGGTGAGCGAGCTTACGGAGGCCACGGGGCTTCCTGCGGCCACAAGCTTCAAGCACGTGTCTCCTGCGGGCGCCGCAGTGGGCCTTCCGCTGAGCGACACGCTCAGAAAAATCTATTATACTGACGACGTGGAGCTTTCTCCGCTGGCATGCGCATACGCGCGGGCGCGCGGGGCCGACAGAATGTCCAGCTTCGGGGATTTCATAGCCCTTAGCCACAGGTGCGACAAATCCACCGCGCTTCTGATAAAAAAAGAGGTGAGCGACGGAATAATCGCCCCGGGCTACGATGATGACGCGCTGCAAATTCTAAAAGAAAAAAAGAAAGGCTCCTACTGCGTATTGCAGATAGACCCCGGCTACGTTCCCGCAGAGACCGAGAGAAAGCAGGTTTTCGGCATAACGTTCGAGCAGGGGCATAACTTCATAAAAATAAATGACGGCTGCCTTAATAACATCGTAACGCGGAGCAACTCTCTCTCAGACAAGGAAAAGACAAACCTGATCATAGCGCTCATAATCCTAAAATACACCCAGAGCAACAGCGTGTGCTACGTAAAGGATGGGCAGGCCATAGGCATAGGCGCGGGACAGCAGAGCCGCATACACTGCACGCGACTGGCGGGCGACAAGGCGGACAAATGGTGGCTGCGTCAGGCACCGCAGGTTCTGTCACTGGATTTTAAGGCGGACATAAAGCGTGCGGACAGGGACAACACCATAGACGTTTACACTGGCGATGACGCGGACGACGTTCTGGCGGAGGGAGAGTGGCAGAAGTGGTTCAACACAAAGCCCGTCCCGTTCACCCGCGAGGAGCGCAGGGAGTGGATAAGCCGGAACACGGACGTGGCGGTGGGAAGCGACGCGTTCTTCCCGTTCGGGGACAACATAGAGCGCGCGCACAGAAGCGGCGCCAAAGTCATAGCGCAGCCGGGCGGCTCCATACGCGATGACAATGTGATTGAGACCTGCGACAAGTACGGCATGGTCATGGCGTTCACTGGGATAAGGCTTTTCCATCACTAGGCGTGGCGGGGATTCCCGCCACGGAAGCCGCGCGCGCACGGCATATCAGAAATCAGAAACTGTTTCTGTTGAGCGGGGTTCCTATCCACACGCCCTCGCTGCCCAGATACTCTTTTTTCTCTCCGTCCACCAGGAACTGCACGCTGTCCACTGTGGGGAACGCGGTGGCGGTGTAAACAATCTGCTGAAGCTGCCCCCTCGTGCCCTCTATCCCGTACTGGTTGAACTCAAATTCCCCGCTGAAATTCAGAGTGGCGGTGCCGTCCTTAACCGACGCGCCTATGAGCCGTGTCCCCACGGAGACAAGCGAGCGGCAGCCGGCCTCCTGCTCCTGCGTGGTGGGCCCCGCTATCAGCGCGTTCACGGCGTCCATGAGGGGGCTGTCGCTTTTTTTCATCTGGCGGGTGACCTCGCGCCTGCTCACCGAGCCGTCGCTGTTTATGGCCATAAAGTAAAGCTTAAGGTTCATGGTCCTTACCGCGGGCTCAGCAGGCTTAGGCTTCGCGCTCTCCTCCTGCGCGGGAGATTTTTCTTTAACGGCACCGGGAGCCTTATCCTGCGCGGGCACCGCGGGCTCAGTCTTATCCTGCGGCGGGGGCACCTCATCCTGCGCGGAAGGCAGCAGGCCCGCTTCGTCAGGCACGGACCGCTCCTCGCCGCCGGTTATGTCCAGCTCCACGCTCCCCAAAGGCCCCACATCGTTCTTTTCCTGAGGCGCCTCCTCTATGCGGCTCGCGTTCTCCACAAAAGCGGGCGTCTTTCCGAAAACCCTGCTGAAAAAATCCGTGGTCTTAAGGTTCGAGAATATCTTGTCCTGATTAACCAGAAACAGAATAAGAATTATAAGCGCCGCCAAAAGCCATAAGGACGCCGCGACTCCGGTGGCCTTGGCCTTTGATTTTTTCTTTTTCTCCATACGCCGATTATAAACTAAAAGTATCTGTGTAACAAGGGATAAGAAAAACGGCACCCCGATGCGGAGTGCCGTTTGTTTTTAGGGGCTACAAAAAACTTACTGTTCTATTTTTATAGAACTGCTCTTTAAAGCATTTCCATAGAATTCAACATTCACAGTAACATTGTCAAAAGTGATAACAAATGTCTCCGTGGCCTCCGCTTCAGCGGGGAGTCCGTCAGGCTGTGTGAAGTAAATTCTGAACTGGGTTCCCTGGTCATTTATTTCTCTAATGGTCAATAAAAGATCATCGCTCTCATAAACTTTATATGCAGGGTTATCTGTTTTAAGCGTTCCGATAATATCAACGGATTCTTTTGATGGCACCGTTTTAACAACATCTTTTGAGATATAAACTTCTATACCCGATCCTTCAATTCTGGAATTTGAAAGCACCGTGGGCAGAGAATTTGCATCGATTATAATAGTTGCTGTCGCTGTAACCTCATCATTGTAGGAGGCTTTTACCGTAACAGTTCCCTCAGAACTTCCAGCAGAAAGCGTGTTTTTATTAATAAGCTCAGAACCAGTTGAATCTTCATCCAGAATGGTGAAAGTACATTTATCAGTAACATCCACTTTATATGGCGCTGTGGAAACGACTTTGAATACTACCTCCTCACCAGGCTTAACGCTTTTTTCCTTCGGCTCAAGACTTATTGCCGTCGCTACAAAATCAAACTGGTAAAGGCCTTCCACGAACTCAACCTCGCCCTTGTACTCAGTTCCGTTGATAGTTCCTGTTATGTTAACTTTGATGTTAGGATGAGCCTCACTCAACACGATATACAATCGAACAGTAGCATCTCCTGCTCCGAAGTCATTAAACTCTTTGGATTGGATAGGAATCTCTTCATTATTATTTGCAGTATCTGTTACAACAACATCAATGTTCTTTATGACATCTCCAGCATTTACTCCTGAGATTCCAAGGTCTTTATTATCAAGATAAATCCAAATGCCAGCACCTTCAACTTTTGTATCTTGATTTCCTGCCGGTATGATAACAAGAGGTTTGGGGGTTCCCGGACCCGGCTGAGGATCTGGATCCGGCACTGGCGGCAATTTTTCCTCATCCGTATAGATGTATATTTTATAAGTTTTGGTTTTGTCCTGGTAGGTTACTGTGATTGTTACTTCCTGGGGGTCGGCGGCATCGGCTCCTCTAACCAGCTTTCCGTCCTCATTTTCATAAGCCTCATAGCCCGTTACTGTGTAGTCGTTGTCGGTGAGCGTAACTTTATCAGTGTCAGAATAAACCGCTTTTACGACAAGGCCTGCACTGGTGAACGCGTCTGACCCGCTTTTAAATCGTGTCGTGGCACCGATGGTGTCAACCGAGATTTCACTTAATACTCGGGGGGGGGTATCACCATCTACAGGCGGTACGTTGGAATCACAAGCCGTAAAAACAGCCGTTCCCAAAACAAGGGCCGCGCCCGCAAGCGCCAATGCCGCTTTTCTAATTAGCTTCATAAAAGTCTCCTCTTTATTTTTTAATTGCCACAAGAGACATTGCGCCTCTTCCCACGCTTTATTATCACGCTTGGCGGGCAATAATGGTAGCGCGCGCGTTTTCAGAAAGGTTTCAGTTTTTCGGTGTCCGCGGAATGAATTTCTCTTTGTCTTTTGCGATTTTTTATTTTTCCCGCTACATATAAGAGTGTACGGCGCAAGTGAAAGCGGCGCGCAGTTTTTACGCGCAGTGCAATCGCCCCGGAATCCTTTTGAGTCCGGGCTATCCCAAAATCCATGGCTTTATGCTGCGGAGGAGAATTTTATGAATCCATTGAATCAGATTATTCTGGAGGGCAACGTTACCGTGCAGCCTGCCGTAAGGCAGACGAAAACGGGCCGGCATGTGTGCACGCTGCCACTGGCGGTGAACAGGCGCTTTAAAAACGCCGAGGGGCAGCCTACCGACGAGGTCTCTTATTTTGACGTGGAGACGTTCGGCACTCTGGCGGACAACTGCGCCAAATGGTGCCCCAAGGGGCGCGGTGTGCGCGTGGTGGGCAGGCTTAAGCAGGACCGCTGGAAAGATGAGGACGGGAAAAACCGCAGCAGGATTACGGTCATAGCGGAGCATGTGGAATTCAAGCCGTTCTTTAAAAAGTCTGGCGGGGATTCCGCGGGGGAGGAAATTCCCGGACAGCAGGATGCAAGCGGCGCGAGCGAGTCCAAGCGGAAGAAACTTGCAATGCTGGCGGAGGCAGCGGCGGCCGCGCAGAGCGAGCAGGAGGCAGGAGAGGAGGTGGTGTTCTAGAGGCGGCGGAGGGGGCCGCACTCCGTTCTAGCGCCTGCCGGTTCCCTTCCCCGCAGATTTTTGCGGGCGAGGGCTTTTCCTGCCTTTACCCGCGCCACCGGCGGAACCGGCAGAAGCGGCCGCGTTCCTTTCCGCGGCTTTCTGATACGCCTCTAGTTTCTCCGGGTCATAGAACCCGTCTTTCCAGTTAAAGCGGTGCGCCTGCGGAATCACGGACCTGCCCTGCATTATGGAAAGAAGCGCGCGGGTGTCGCTTTTTCCAACTTTTGTTTTGGAGAAGTCCACCAGGAACCTTTTCCAGCCCTTGCCTTTTAGAACGCTGATTTTATCCGCTATGCTGAACGGAACCTCTGGCACCACAAACGAGCCGTCGTCCGTGCTGTTCACTTTAAAGCCCATGTCCTCCTTGTCGCTGAAATACGTGAAGTCATAGCTGGCGGGCATTTTAAATCTCATCCTGAACAGGGCGGGATACGCGAAAACGGGAATAAGCACACGGGAGCGCTCCTGCGCGTCAATGAAAGTCTGCTCCAGATTCCGCGCGGAATTCTCGTATGGCATCTGGAACGCCATTATGTTCTGGTTCTCCAGGAAACTCACCGCCCATCTGTTGAAAGTGTAGAGATACGGTCCCGCTATGAGCCGCACGCCGTCCTTTCCGCGCAGCAGGTTTATGTGGGCCAGATTGTTCACCACAAAAGTCCTGTAGCCCCTGTCGAACAGCGCGTCAAGGACCTCTGCGCCATGCTCCGCTCCGCCCTCCGCGAAGAACGGGTCCAATGATATGACGGTCATTTTCTTTGGCACAGGAAGAATCGGCTTTTCCGCGGAATCTTTGTTCAGTAAATCGTACTCGGTCTCGCGGTTCAGCTCTATTATCGTGCGGACGGGATGCAGGGCCTGTATGGTGTGCGCGTCCGCGATTGTGGACACCTGGGCCCACACGCCCTCGGGGAACCAGGGAAGCCCGCTCTTATCCAGCGGAGTTAGGTCCATTACAGGAAGGCGCTCCGCCCCGGGCTGTCTTCTGAAGCGCGACAGGTCCTGCGGGAGCACCCTGCGGTAACGCTTTCCCATGGATTTAGTCTGCAAGAGATATACGCTGTCCCCGCCAGAGAATCCCGGCGGTATGTCCACCCAGCGCCGGCCTTTGTCATCCATGGTCACTACGCGCACTTTATGGCTCTCGCGGCCGGTGTCGTCGCTGCGGTGCAGGCGTATGCTGTCTCCGGGGTCCGGGTCATAGCTTCCGCCTCTTATCAGTGCCATCCTCACGGGGCCCGAGCCCGGCTGGAGCTGTGCTTTCTCGTGATCCAGGGCATCGCGCACGGCGGAGACGTTCCCCAGATAAATTCCTGTTCCGCCGGCCTGGTCAGGGTTGAGGATTTTCTGTCCCGCTTCCTCCACACCGTCCTGCACGGTCTTGAACCCGTACCAGTAGTCCGTCTTGGCGCGGGCAAAATCCGTGCTCAGAATTCGTCTGCCTTCCGCTATGGAGCCTTTTCTATCCTGCTCCCAGTGATCCATAACGTAGCGGTATGCCGCCGTCACTGCGCCTACATAATCCGCGCTTTTCATGCGGCCTTCGATTTTAAAGCTCTCTATTCCCATCTGCATCAGCGCAGGCACGTGGGAGATGAGCTGCATGTCGCAGGGTGAGAAATAATAGCCTTCCCTGGAGCCGCTGGACACCTCCGCGCTGTAGAATCTTCTGCATGCCTGCGTGCACATTCCTCGGTTAGCGCTCTTTCCGCCCAAGAAACTTGAAAAAAGGCACAGCCCGCTCTCGCTGACGCACAGCGCGCCGTGCACGAAAATCTCCAGCTGCGCGCCTGTTTTATCACGGATGGACTTTATCTCATCCAGGCCCAGCTCCCGCGCCAGCACCATGCGCTTAATCCCCTGCCTGCACAAAAGGTTCGCGGCGGCGGCGCTCTCCACATTCATCTGCGTGGAGGCGTGGAGCTCCAGTCCGGGGAAAAATTCCTGGCACATCCTGACCACGCCGAAATCCTGCACTATGAGCCCGTCGGGTCCAATCTTATTCAGATAGGACAGGAGCCTGTAAAGCCTCTCGGTCTCGTGCTCCTCGCACACCGTGTTCACGGTGACATAGATTTTCCTTCCCATGCGGTGCACGCTCTGGACAGCGGCCTCAAATTCGCGCCAGGCGAAATTCGACGAGCGCAGGCGCGCGTTAAAGCTTTTCAATCCCACATAAACCGCGTCTGCGCCCTCCCCTATGGCGGCGTCAAGAGACTCCGGGTTTCCGGCCGGTGCTAAAAGTTCTGTCATGGCACCAGTATACAATATTATGCGCCTCTTGTCACATAGTGGCGCGGTCAGACTCCGCGGGGCCCCGGAAAGCACGGAAGACGCGGCGCATGATTTGACAGGCTCGCAAGAATCTCGTATAGTATGTATATGGCAAAGGAAGCAAAAGGCAAGAAGCGCAATTTTTTTCAGGATTTGATTTCATCGATTTTCGGAGGAGGCGACCCGGAGGCGGTAAAGAAGCGGATGCTAAAGAACATCGCCAAGAACCTGCAGAAATCAAAATTCCATTTCTACAAGCCTTCCTCTCATGAGGTGGACGCGACCCTTGCGAAATTCTTCTACGACATTTACAAGGCCATTTCTCCCGCGCAGCTCATGTTCCAGAACACCACCCCCAACGCCATGAAAAGCATGGTGATAAATTCCACTCTGGGCGAAAAGCAGCTGGAGGCGGTGGAGACGCTCAGCGAGAATTCCATAAACGAGCTCGCTAAAAAAATGAAGATAAAGGATCTTACGGAGAAAGTGAACGAAAGCTACGAGCTTCTCTCCGCAGAATTCTCCAGCGAGAAAATAGCGCGCATAGACCTGCTCTACACCAAGCTGGTGCAGTTCAGCAACTTCTGCCAGTATGACTTTTACTTCCTGCTTAAGAAATTCGACAACAGCATAAAGGAGCATAACTTCAGCGCACCTCCTAGGTTCCAGAACATAAACGGCACTTACATAGCGGAGGACCTGAAGAATTTCATGGCCGTGGCGTGGGGCATGCCGTTCGAGGCGGACTGGGAGGATGTGTTCAAGCTTATGCGCGCGGTTAAAGGCGTGGAGCCTGTGACGCTTACAGTATGGAAAAAAATACTTGTGCGCCTCAGGGGACTGCGTGACCGCCACGTGCTGGAGATGATGGTGCAGCTCATAACTGAGGATCCCGCATGGCGGGAGGTTCCCAAAGTGGAGGACCTTCACATAGCGGACGACTATCTGAGCGAGACCAAAAAGAACATGGAGACGGCGCTGGCGCAGCTTAAGGCAAAGCAGACCGCGGGCAAAGTGGACAGCCTCCTTACTCAGGTTTTCGGCACTACGGAGATTCCCGGCCTCAAGAACTACAACGACACCAACAGCTCCGTGTTCACGCGCAAAGATTTTGACGGCTACCTGTACGCGGAGCCGCTGAGCTATCTTAAGCAGTTCCTGCTTGAGTACACCAAAAAAGACATCCGCGAGCTTTCGGACATTCTTCTTGTGCGCGGAGACTGGGCGAACCAGCAGCTTGCCACGCCCATGAGCGAGTGCTTCCATCAGCTCATGGACATAGCGGAGCGCATAATCACCCTGGACAACCGCATGAACGAGGAGGGAGGAGAGATAGGCATTAAGCTCAAGACGCTTCTTCCCCGCTCCGAGCGCGACAAAGAGGCGCGGAACATCATAAAAACCCTGCTGAATGACGCTAACGAGGCGGCCGGCTCCATGATTCTTCTTTCCGTGCAGCAGTTCGTGGCGTTTGACCGCAACCTTAAGATGTGCCTGGAGGACTTCGTAAAGCAGCCCCGCAGCGAGCTTATAATGAACTGGAAAGATTTGGACCACTTCGCGGAAGGCAAGCTTAAGGACATGTGCGTGGACGTATACAAAAAGATTTATATGTTCGTGCAGCTGATGCAGACTTTCTCCGTGGAGCTTGACGAGGAGTGATATGCCCTGCGTAACAAATCTGGTGGTGCGCTCATACGAGTGCGACAGCTACGGTCACGTTAACAATGCGGTGTACCTGAACTATCTGGAACACGCCCGCATGAATTACCTGCATCAGATAGGGTTCGACTACAAGGGCGTGGTCAAAGCCGGATGGTACATCTATGTGACCCACATAGACATTTATTACAAAAGCTCCGCGTTCCTGGATGACAGAATAATCATAGAGACCGAGCCCAGGAAGCTGGGGGCCGTGAGCGGAACCCTTCATCAGATAATAAAGAAAGAGGACGGCACTGTGTGCGCCGAGGCGGACGTGACATGGGCCTCTGTGCGCGATAACAAGCCTTCCGCCCTGCCCAAAGAATTCATGGTGGAGGGACTTAAGCCCTCTGCTTCTGGCGCTAATTAAGAACTGAGTCCACCAGCGCCTTGAAGTCCGGGTCCAGTTTGACCGCGGATGTCTCTATTTTACCGCTGATGGAAAAAATGCCGTCCGCCTCCACTATCGGCTCCTGGTTCCCGGGATTCACTGCCTGCGCGGGGGATTTCTGCTCACCGCGCTTTTCCTCCGCGAGCCTCTTCTCCGCCGCCAGTGCCCTGAAAAACAATCCGTGCGGGCCGGGCTTTTTTTCCGCCAGAGCAGGACTGTCCTGCCTAAGATTATTCTCCGCCATAACTCTTACCGACTTTCCTGCGCTCACTCCGGGTCCAGTGCCGAGAAATCCGGCACATACATAGTGAAGTTGTACTCTTCCTCATCCTCGGGGGACTCCTCCTCCGGCCTCACGATGGAATTCTGGCTCATGTACTCCTCTAAGGTAATCTCCTCCACGGGGCGGCCCACCATCTCCGCGTCAAGCTCCTCCTGCGCCCTGTTTATGAACGCCACCAGAGCGTCCATGGGGTCCATCTCGAACGAGCCGTCATCCTGCCCCTGGCTCTCGTCTTCAAGCGGAAGCATGGCGTTCTCCTGCGCCAGGCTCGCTATCTTGGGATTGGGTGTAACGGTCCAGCTCATGGGCTCGTCATCCACCGGCTCCAGCTCGCCTATGGGCACGGCGGAGGTATCCCTGGAATGATCAGGAACCGCGTCCAGATTGAATATGGACTCCAGCTCCGAGACCTCGCTGGCTTTTTGCGCGTGGTGACCGGTATCGTCCTCCGCGGGAAGAAGCTCCGCCAGCTCCTCCTTAGGCGTGATGTCCTCCACCTTTATGGGCTCCGCCCTGGGCGCGCCCGGACTGTAATCCGAGCCTGAGCCGTTCGTCATGGTGCTTGCGGCCACGGAGTAGGCGAACCGCCTGCTGGACTCCCTCTGCGACGGAACGGCGGGGGAAGAGTAAGTGCGCGCGCCCATTCCCTGCCCCTCGAACGGCCGCTCCGGGAACGGAGTGTAATAATGCTGCACAATCTCACGGCCCGCCGGCCCGCCGAAAGCGCCGCCTATATCCCGCCACGCCTTGTCCAGCATCTCGTCTATCTGCTGGCTGTGTTTTACTCCGCGCCGTCCCAGGGTTTTCTTGAGCTCGTCATTCACATCCATCTTGCGCTTGGTTATCTCGTTAGAAAGATCGTCCCACTCGTCAAAATCCTTGCGCTCTATGTACATCCTGAGCATGGCGAACTGGAACTTGCGTATCCTGTTCTCTATCACCACCATGTCATCATGCCGCACGTTAAGCGCCATGAATATCAAAAGGAAAAGGACTATGGCCAATGCTATGAGGAGCAATACTTTCTCATCCGTGGATATGCTCAGGTCCGTGAGCGTGTTCACGGAGCCGAAGAGCACGTCCTTTTTTTCGTTCCTTTCCGTGATGAGGAACCATGTGCTTTCCGCGCTTATGCCCTCCACTATCTTCACGGGGCCCAGGTCCTCGCGGCTCCATGCGCCCTCCACGCCGCTTATGACCGCCTCCCGCCCCACGAACGGCATGCCCAGGACAAAGCCCCTGTCGCCCACGATTATGGAGCGGTCGTTCACCGACAGTATGTTGTTCTTTAAAAGATGGCGCGTAAAATCGTCCGCGGAGACATAGAAGATGAAAGTGCCCCTGTACGCCGTGTAAGAGTCGTAGAGCGGATAAGAGAAAAGCATGCGGTTATTCACCGAGTCCATGTAAAAGTGGCAGCTGTTCTTTATGCGCTCCACGGAATCCGTTATTATTCCGTTGCTGTTGGCCTCCACGTATTTCCACGGAACGTCATTTATGGTGTCGTAATTGCGGTATATCGTTATGCCGTCCATCTCGCGCATAACATCCCCGGGGAAGGTGCTGAAGTGCACGTTCACGCCGTCGCTCTCCACAAGGCGTATGCCCTCCAGTCCGCGCACACGCACGAACAGATATCCGGTGAGGCTCTGCCTTAGATCAAGGTCCTGCCGCGAAACCATGGAGCTTATGTAAGTGCTCACCGAATCCTGCACCAGGTACTCCGCGAAAACCTCGTTCATCTCGGCATAATACTCATTGAATTCGGAGGACGCCTTCCTCATCTGCGCGGAAATGGAATGCTCTACCCTGGGCTGAAAGAACGTGACCTCTATGTATTTAAAAGCGCCGCTGTAAGCCACCACAACGGTCAGTACAAAAAGAAGAGTGGATACTAAAAAACTCGCTATAATCTTCTGAATCGTATTCATCTGCACCAGGTTCCATAAACGCAGGAATTTGACCGCCGCATGCATACATTCGGGGAGAATTCCTGTATACTCATATAATATGATAGATATCAAATCTGAACAAGAGAAAAAAGCAAAATGTTTGCTCATAGGGGCCCCCGGGAAGCCTCCTTTAGAGCTTAAGGGCCTTACGGACACCCTGGGCATGGAATGCGCGCGCATAATGACGCTGAGCCGCATAGAGCCCAACCCCGCATACGGACTTGGCACCGGCAAGGCACAGGAGATAGCCGACTGCGCCAAGGAGATTGCGGCGGACTGCATAATATTCGATTTTGACCTGGACCCCAGGAAACAGCGCAACTGGGAGAAACTCACCGGCATAAACGTGTTTGACAGGAACGAGGTAATCATACGCATATTCGCGCAGAGGGCCCGGACCAAGGAGGCCACGCTTCAGGTGGAGCTGGCGCGGCTGCAGTACTCTCTGCCCAGGCTCTCGCACATGTACGGGGACCTGGCCCGTCAGAGGGGCGGCTCATACGGCGCAAAAGGCTCGGGAGAGACGCAGCTGGAGCTGGACAGGCGGCAGATAGAGGACAAGATAGCGCAGATAAAGAAAGAGCTGGAGCAGGTGCAGGTGAACCGCAGCACGCAGAGAAAGCAGAGGGAGCGGACATACACGGCATCCTGCGCCCTGGTGGGCTACACCAACGCCGGAAAATCCAGTCTCTTAAACGCGCTTACCGGAGCGGACGCCTTTGTGGAGGACAAGCTTTTCGCCACGCTGGATCCCACCACACGCAAACTGCCGCTTGCGGAGGGAAGCACCGTGCTTCTTACGGACACGGTGGGCTTTATCTCCAACCTGCCGCACACACTGATAGACTCGTTCAAAAGCACGCTGGAGGAGGCCAGATTCGCGAACCTGCTGCTTCTGGTGGTGGACTCAAGCGACCCGGAATGCGCAGCCCAGTTCGCCCAGGTGCGTAAAGTCCTGGAGGAGATAGGCGCGCATGAGGTTCCGTTCATAATCCTTTTAAATAAAACTGACCGCATAAAGGACGACACCGTGAGGGCCGCGGAGCTGGAGAGCATTTTCTCGGACACAGGGGCCTGCATGCCTCCCATAAAAGTCAGCGCCAGGACACAGGAAGGATTCAGCACGCTCATAAGCGCGGTCACGGAGCAGCTGCTGGGCTCAGAGAGGAATTTCATCCTGCCCATGGACCGCGCGGATTTAGTGGAGACCGCCAGGCGGGGCGGCACCATAACAAGCGAGGAGTGGCTTGAGAAAACCATAAGGCTTACGGCCCGGATTCCCGGAGCGCTCAGCGAGCAGAAAGACATCCTCACTGGAGAATCCCAGCTCAGGGCCTCCACCAGAACACTTGCCCTCCTGCTTCCTTATTTGGTAGAGTAAGACATGCTTGAGAGAAAACTTAACAAGGTGCTTTTTCTTACGGCAATCGCGCTCATAATAATAATGACGTTCGGAACCGCCGTAGCGCTTGTTACGCAGAAGAATTCACCCTCGGACTCATGGCGCAGGGCGGACCCCGAGCCGCAGAAAGTAATGAACATGAGCAGGCGCTCAGGAGAGGCGCTGGACGCTTACACGCATCTGGGGCAGATACGCGCGGTCACAAAGGCTCCGTCAGACGAGGAGCGCGGCACACTTGTCATAGTCTCGCCGTGGTTCTCATACCCCGCAGGCGACACGGTCCTGTTCGAGGAGCTGTCACAGAAAGAGCGCCAGGCCAAGGCCATTCTCACGGAGTATTTCGCCTCGCACACCGCCCGGGAGCTTCTGAGCATGGGGGAGAATTCCGTAAAGGCCGAGCTCCTGGACCTTATAAACGGGCAGCTGGTGCTGGGAAAAATCCGCGCCATATACTTCAACGAGTACGTGTTCTTTGACTGAGCGCCTGCGGACGCTGAGCGATGCAACGGCAGGAATCAGGCGCAACCGCAGGAGATTTTAAGTGTCAAACATAGCAGAGGCAAAAAGATGGAATCCACAGCGGCACAAATCATAGTCAGCATAATTCCCATAGTGGGCATAGCGTGCGGAAGCGTCCTGCTTTTTTTCGCGCTTCTATGGCATCACAAGGAGACCAAGCAGCGCATAAACTCCGGCGCGCCCGCTCCCGCAAAATTCAACTTCAAGCCGTTCTGCCTTCTTACCGGGCTTACGCTCATAGGCGTGGGGCTGGTCCTCTCCATAATGCTCTTCCTGCTGGAGGGAGTATGCTGGGCGCTTTTAGGCGGGCTTCTTCCGCTGGCCATAGGCGTGGCCGTCTGCATCTTCTATAAAATAAATCCGGATTTTAAAAAGGAAAATGAAGCCTGAGCATTCCGCGAAACCTCATTCCGGCACGGACAAAAGACTGAGCGAGCGCCTGGTAAAAGAGACGCTCGCCGGCAGAACGGAATCATTCGAGAGGCTCATCTCACTGAATGAGGGCAGGGTAAAGGCTGTGGGGGCCAGTTTTTTCCGCAATCCTGACGACGTAGAAGATTTTGTCCAGGAAGTTTTCATAAAGGCATACACCAGCCTTCCCCAGTTCCGCGGCGAAAGCAGATTCTCCACATGGCTCACGCGCATAGCATACACCACCGCGCTGAACGCCAAGGCGCGCTCCAAGAATTACGAGTCCATAGCGGATGAGACGGAGATTGCCTACAAGGGCAGGACGCCGGAAGAGAATCATCTGTACCGCACCACCATACTTGCCGTGCGGGAGGCCCTAAAGGATTTGCCGGAGAACCAGAAAATCTGCTTAGACCTGTATTTTTTCCATGACTTCTCATACGAGGAGATTTCCATAATAACCACATTCCCCATAAACACCATAAAATCGCATGTGTTCCGCGCTAAAAAAATCCTGCGCGAGAGACTGCAAGATTTTGTAAGGAGCTGAAAGATGAAGTTAAACTGTGAAGAACGCATGGAGCAGTACCTCATGCTGGACAAAGGAAAAAGAATTCCGATGAAACTCTCGCTTCATTTGCTTACGTGCCCTGAATGCAGAAAACAGGTGGAGGCCCTCTCCCATGCCGAAAAAATCGCCGCGGAGCCGCTCAGAATCCCCACTCCCATAAAGTCAGACTCCATAAGGAACATAACGCGGTCTCTGGACCCGCTCTACAAGCCCAGGAAATTCCGCATACCGCTGTGGCTGTGGATTACGGTGGGCATAATAATGATTGCGGCGCTGCTGTTCTTCCCGGGCGCTAAGAATCCCGCGTCGGACCGCAATATGCTCATAGCGTTCTATCTGGTCTTCGCAGGCGCGGTGACCATATACAGCGCAAGCTTCATCGGAGCGAACCTGGACGTGCTCATAAAAAAGACAGGGGCATCCCCCGCATAGGGCACATGCGCCCACGGCGGCGCGTTAAACTTTGAGGCGAATTCTTCCGAAAATAAAGATATGCCCTCAAAGCAAAATTCGTACTCCAAGCCGGATTTTTGGTCTCAGAAAGCATTCAAGGAAGGCTATCCTGCCCGCAGCGTGTATAAGCTTCAGGAGATGGATGCCAAATTCAGTTTTTTAAAAAAGAATCTCAAGGCGCTGGACTTAGGCTCGGCGCCCGGCAGCTGGACCACGTGGCTTCTGCGCAATCTTCAGGGCGGAGGTAAAGTGGTCTCCGTGGATTTAAATCCCCTGGCAAAAAATGTTACCGGCGCGGACCTGGTGTTCCTGCAGGGCGACCTCCTGAGCGCGGAAATACGCGCGCAAGTAAAAGAGCACGGTCCGTTCGACCTGGTGGTCTGCGACGCGGCCCCCCTGACCACAGGAAACCGCACAGTGGACACGGCGCGCTCAAAGTCCCTGGTGGAGATGGCAATTTGGTACGCACAGGACATGCTCAGGGCGGGCGGGAATTTCTGCGTGAAAATCTTCCAGAACGGCGACCAGCAGAATTTCCTCAGGCAGATGAGGGAGATTTTCAGCACGGCCAAAGGATTCAAGCCCCAGGCGTGCAGGCAGGAATCCTTCGAGACATATTTAGTGGGCTTATCCAAGAAAGAAAAGACTGAATCAGAATAAATGCAAGAAGGTGCGGGATGAAAAAATTTGAGTTTTTTAATGAAATATGCTACAGTAGGCGGACTTTAATGCGTCTCTATATAAAATACGGCCTGGTGTGCGTGCTTTCCGCTGTATGCGCAGGATCTCTTGTGGCGGGCATAACCCTGGGTGCAATGCATCACAATAATTCTCATGGTAAAGGAGGGCTGGACTCCCCCCGGACCGCGGAAGGCTTCTCTTCGTTCAGCACGGACGCGGAAAGCCATGCGGTTTCTGACGACTTTCAGGGCGCGGAGCAGGACAGCGAGCTCTCGTACATCTCGTACCGCATAAAGAAAGGCGACATGATAGGCTTCATCGCAAGCGATTTCGGCGTGACGCAGGACACCATAATCAGCGTGAACAACATAAAGGCATCGCGCCTCATACAGCCCGGACAGTACCTTAAAATCCCCTCTATGCCGGGTATACTGTACACGGTGCGCACGGGGAAAGAGGATGTCACGGCCATAGCGGAGAAATACAAAGTGGATGCCCTTAAATGCGCCTCCGTGAACAACGTCTCCCTGGACGAGCCGCTCAGCGAGGGCAGGACCATTTTTGTGCCGGACGCGGAGCTGGACTGGGTAACGCGGCAGGAGATAAACGGGGATTTGTTCAAGAAGCCGCTGCAGAGCCGCTATTATTACTCCTCCTGGTACGGCTGGCGCAAGAATCCGTTCGATGCCTCCAAGCGCACTTTCCATGCAGGAATAGACATGGCATGCCCCGCAGGAACCAAGATTTACGCGGCGCTGGCCGGCACGGTGGTTAAGTCCGGCTGGAGCGACGTGTACGGGAACTATGTGGTCGTAAGGCACCATTCAGGCTACGAGTCTCTGTACGGGCACATGAGCGAGCGCACGGCATGGGTCGGGCAGAACGTCACCACAAGCACAGTCCTGGGAAAAGTCGGCAGCACAGGCCTCAGCACCGGTCCTCACCTGCATTTTACAGTCTACAAAAACGGGCGCACCGTAAACCCCGCAAATCTATGGAAATGATATTTTGAGGTTTACATTTTGCGCTTTCTGGCATATAATTAGAGGTACTTATGGCAGACTTGCTTACAGATTCACAATTTGAAGAATTCCGCAAACTAATCTATGATTCAAGCGGAATCACGTTCTCAGAAACGAACCGCTCCATTCTCGACAGCCGCCTAAAAGAGCGCCTCAGGGAAAAGGGCTTAACGGACTTACAGGAATATTACAAACTGGTCACAAGCGATCAGGGAGAATTCAAGACATTCCTGGACAGCATAACCACGAACCTCACACGCTTTTTCCGTAACCAGCCGCATTTCGATGCGCTAATCAATTACGTGATACCTCATGTGCTGGAGAATAAAAAGAAAACCGGCGACACCAAAGTGCACGTATGGAGCGCGGGATGCTCCACCGGCGAGGAGCCGTACACTATCGCCATGCTTTTAAAAGACAAGCTTCCGGCACCATACACGTTCGACATCATAGCGTCGGACATTTCACTTAAATCGCTCATGGTGGGCCAGCAGGGATTCTATCCCGAGAGCCGTATTACGGGCATTCCTCAGAATTATCTGGCGACTTACTTCACCAAAACTGACGCGGGCTATCAGGTAAGGCCGGATCTGATGAAGACAATCCGCTTTGACTACCATAACCTGCGCTTTGACTCAGGCGCGCGCAATCTGGACATAGTTTTCTGCCGCAACGTGCTCATCTATTTTGACGAGGCCGCGCAGAAGGCCACCATAGACCGCTTCTGGAATTCCATGGCGCGCAACTCGTTCCTGTTCATAGGACACTCGGAGAGCCTTTTCGGAATGGACACCAAATTTGAATTCCTTAAGACGCAGTGGGCGTGCCTGTACCAAAAGAACGAGTAGGACATTAAACTGTTAATAAGACACCGGGCAGCAGGAAAGTGTCCGGTGTAATTTTTTATATGAGGGGCAAAAGATGGACGATATACAGGTCTTAGTGTGTGATGATTCCGCCCTTATGAGAAACCTTATTTCTCGCATTATAGACGGAACGGAAGGTATGAGAGTGGCGGGAACCGCCATGAACGGCAAATTCTGCCTGCAGAAAATTCCACAGCTTAATCCGGATCTTATAGTCCTAGATATAGAAATGCCGGAGATGAACGGAGTGGAATTCCTGGAGGAGCGCAAGAAGCAGGGCATAAACATTCCCGTGGTCATACTTTCTTCCATAGCCACTAAAGGCGCCACGGTCACCATGAAATGTCTGGAGCTGGGCGCATCGGATTTTATAACGAAGCCCTCCGGCTCGGTGTCATCCAACATCTCCTCCGTATCCAGCGAGCTTATAGAAAGAATAGCATCTTACGGCGGACGATACGCGCGCAGTAAGGGCAAGGAAATCTATCCCCCTGAATTCTTCATGCAGCAGGCCAAGCTTAAGGAGGCGGAGAGCGCCGCTGCCAAAGAGGGCATACTGGACAAAGTTAAGCCCGCCGCAGGCAAGCCCACAAGCATCCCTCCCACTTTATGGCAGACCACGAAAAAAGAGCCGGCCGTCATCACCCCGGAGCGGAGCCCCGGCGCCATAGAGCTGGTGGCACTGGGCATATCAACAGGCGGACCAAACGCCCTGCGCGAGGTTTTTGCCAAGATAGACCCCAAATTCTCCCGCCCCATACTTGTGGTACAGCACATGCCCGCCGGCTTCACCAAAGAATTCGCTGCGTCACTGGACAGAATCTGTCCGCTCAACGTAAAGGAGGCCGAGGACGGGGACCTTATACATCCCGGCCAGATTTACGTGGCGCCCGGCGACTATCACATAGTGGTGGAGAAGTCCACGCTCTGCAATGTCATAAGGCTGTCGCATGAGCCGCAGAGGAACGGACACAGGCCCTCCGCGGACGTCCTGTTCGAGTCGGTGGCCAAAGTGTACCAGAACCGCTGCCTGGGCGTGATTATGACAGGCATGGGCCGTGACGGCGCGGCTCAGCTTGCCGAGATGCGCAAGCAGGGGGCATGGACTTTGGGGCAGGATGAGAAATCCTCCATCGTTTACGGAATGCCCAAAGCCGCGTATGAGCTGGGCGCGGTTCAGAAGCAGGTGTCGCTTGAGAACATGGCGGACGAGATGAACAAGCTTGTCCACGATCACGCGAACGGCTGATAAGTCTTAGAACTGTGCATGGAAGAGCGCGTTTCCGTCCATGATGGAGGCGCGCTTTTTTTATGTGCGGCGGACATGAATCCATGCGGGGTCATTAAAACAACTGGCCTTGTGGATTATGTCCTATTAGGATATAATGGCTTTATGGCTACAACCGCTAATATACTTACGCTTTTAAAGTTCTATGCGTCAAAGCAGAAAAGTCCCATGGTGGATTACGATGAGTTCGCGGATTACATACGCCGCTACGCGGGCCACCATCTGGAGGAGAACCCGGATCTGGTAAAGTACATGGGAGCGAGCTCACAGACGCTGGACACGGAGATAAGCGAGCTGACCGCAAACCATCAGGTTATTGTGGCGCCGGTTGGAAACAAGGATTTCATACACGTGGTCCCCAGCTATGTGGAGCAGTTTGCGAATTCCTACAAACTTATAGATGCTAACATAGCGGTTCCGTTTCCGAATTTCAATGATTTGGGCAAGCATACTCCGCACGAGATTGTAACCACAAAGCCTCTGGCGGAGCTTCTTTACAGCATGCTGGAAGGCACGCAGGACGCGGAGCCTGTGCTGTACAGCTCGGCGGTGGCAAAAGGAATCCCCGCGCTTCTTGTTCCATCCACCGTTCCGGCCACAACCATAGTGAACCTGGCCCTGCGAAAAATCCAGAACATAATGCACAAGGACGAAGTGCACGACTACTTCCTTAAAAAGCTCACTATCTCAAATCCGGGAAAAGAAATCTCCGCCAAGAACTTCTTTAAAAAATTCTGCTCCAAGGCGGATGAGGCGTTGGAGTTTCTGAGCAACACCGGCGAGACTTTCTACTACTGGAGCCAGCTGTGCTATTTTCTGCGGCAGGATTACATAAAGGTCAAGGACTTCACTCCCGAGGACATAAACATATTGCAGAGCGTGGGCATACTGGAAGTGGCAACATCATATTACAAGACCAAGGCCACCGAAAGGCAGCAGAGAGACGCCGCGCTTAAGATTCTGGAGCTGCAGCTTAACCAGCCGCCGTATTACTACAATCACTCCGACATAAAGGATTTTAAAGACTCCAACGGAGCGCCTCTTCTGGGGCAGTACAGCGAGGAGGACCTTAACGCGCACCTTAAGCACATGACGCAGGACTCCTCCGACGGAGAGCTTCCGCCGCTTCTGATTTTCAGGATAACGGAGAACGAGGGCTATTTTATTCTGAAAGAGAAAGTCATGCCGCTGATAATGCGCCTTACCAGCGACGCGCGCGTTCTTGTGCGAGAAAGCCTTATAAAGTCCTGGTATAAGATAATGCGCGAGTGGGACACCCTGCCCGAGATGAAGGACAACGCGGCGTTCGAGCGCTGCCTCTCCAAGGAGATTCAAAGCTGCGCTCCCATACTGCACGCCATTCTGGGCGCGTCTTTCCTGCCGGTCATATCGCTGGAAGACCACACGCCGGGCCACATAAACCTTTACCGCAACGAGGCGCTCATTCCTTTGAGCGAGCTGCTGATGCTGAGCCGAGCGGAAATTTACATTGACGCGCGCATAAAGCTTCCGTTCTGGTACACCATACCCGGCATATCATGGATAATATCGCTTCTGGCACGCCCGCCCAAAAACAAGCGCAATAAAGCACGGAACGGAAAATCCGCCACCGCCGCCCTTATGGAGGAGAAGAGGCATAAGGAGGAGGAAAAGGAGCGCGAGCTTGATGTCAAGGACAGGGGCGACGCATCCAAGAACCGCAAAAGGCAGCTGAGGAAAGCGGCAGGAGAGGCCGAGAAACTGCTGGTCCCCTCATCGTCATCTTTGGACCGTGAGCTTGAGGGCTATCTGCATGAGTGGAATGACCGCATAGGCAAGCAGAATTTCGATGATTTGACGCAGGACGTGAACTCCCTGATACGCGACTATCTGAGGAAAGTAATGCGCTCCCTCAAAACTGAGAATTTCTCCATGGAGCGCATATCAAGCCTCGCGGACTCATTGGTGGAGAGCCCCGTAATGCTTAAAATACACAATCATCCGGCCCTTAAACGCTACGTGGAATTGTATCTGGTAAAATTAGTCAAGAACTTGCCCTAAAATGCTCTATATGCTAGACTTAAGCACTTTTAGAATCTGGCGGATGAGTGTTTCCGCTGTAAGAGGAGGCGACTTTATGGACGGTGACGGCAGTAGTTTTAGATGTGAGCGCCTCAACTTCAGTACGAGATTTTTTTAAGGTAACTGTAAGCTGCGGCATAATTTACTACATATTTTTTTGGCGGGTAAAATTATGATTACATATTGGCAGCAGGAAAACGGAAGGCTGGTTACAAAGGAATACGAGGAGCTGGATTCGGAGAAAAACACATGGGTGGATGCCCGCTCCGTAACCCGCGACGATATTCATGAGCTTGAGCAGAAATTTTCATTAGATGCGGAGAACATGCTTGACATACTGGACCCGGACGAGCTTTCACGTCTGGAGCGGAATGACGATTACGGCTACACGCTCACAATCATGCGGCTTCCTGTTTTCTCTCCCAGCGATGACATCAGTTATTTCTGCGCGCCACTGGGCATAATACTTTCCGGGAAATTCTTCATAACAATCTGCTGGACGGACTGCGAGGTCCTTAAAGATTTTGCCGCGAACCGCATAAAGGAGCTTTCCCTTTCTGATTTTCCCGCGTTCACAATCAGGTTCCTGGACCGCGCTGACATTCTGTTCCTGCGCTATCTTAAAGAGCTTAACAGGCGCGCCACCACCATTCAGAACGAGATGTTCCGCGCGGTGGAGAACCATGAATTCCTGCAGCTCCTGAACATTCAGAAATCTCTTTTGTATTTTGAGACATCTCTGAAAAGCAATCAGCTTCTTCTGGAGAAACTGCGAAAGACCCGCATAATAAAACTAGACGACGAGGACCAGGACTGGCTTGACGACGTGGAGATTGACAACCGGCAGGCCATGGAGATGGCGGCCACATACACGAACATCATGGCGCACATGAACGACGCGTCCGCATCCCTCATCTCAAACAATCTGGCCATAGTAATGAAACGCATGACAATCATCTCGCTGGTAATGATGATTCCCACATTCATCACCAGTTTCTTTGGAATGAACGTGCCTCTGCCATGGATGCAGGCAGGATTCTGGGGAATGCTTTTCATCAGCATAATCTGCATAGCGTCGGCGTTCGCAGGATGGTACATAATCGCCCGCACAAGCAAATACGCGTCTCCGATCGTAGTGCCGCATAAGCGTATACAGCAGAGGCGCTCCGAGCGCAAGCAGAAAAGATTCCTCCGTAAGCAGGAGCGGCTTGCAGAAAAGAATTCCAATAATCATGGAGGTAAAAATGAAACGCTTTGAATTTTACGCGGCATCGTTTGTTTTTATCGCGCTTGAGATTCTGGGAGCGGCATGCTTCGCGCAGAGCGCCGCGGAGAACAGGCTCCAGACCGTGCTCGCGGGGGCATCGTTCAGCGAGCTTGACATGGTTAAGATGGGCCCTGTCATCGGAACAGAGAAATTCATCATAGGGGAGAATGCGCAGACTTACACTGCGGACAGGTGGATATCCAGCTTTAAAATAAACCGCTACGAGACCACATATTCTTTGTGGTACAAAGTGCGGGTGTGGGCGGAGCAGAACGGCTACAAGTTTCAGAATCCCGGGCAGCAGGGCTCATTGGGAGGACGCGGACGGGCACCGGGACAGGTGAACGGGAACGAGCCGGTGACTATGATAAACTGGTACGATGCCGTGGTGTGGTGCAACGCGCTGAGCGAGATGCAGGAACTTACCCCGTGCTATACCTATGCCCAGCAGGTCCTCAGGAATTCTTCCGACACCGCCGCATGCGACCTGGCGCTGTGCGATTTTAACGCAGACGGCTACAGGCTTCCCACGGAGGCGGAATGGGAATATGCCGCGCGTAAAATGCGGACAGGATTCCAGCGAGGGGATTTTGCAAGCGGACAAATAATTCTGGAGGGACAGGAAGGGGTCTCCATTCCCGCGGAGGAGGTAGCGTGGTCAAGCGACAATGCGGAGGGAACACACGTGGTGGGAACAGCGGGAACTCCTTTCGTGCCCAGCGCGCCGCCGTCTCCAGGAAGCGGTAATCCCAACGCGTCCGGCATTTTTGACATGAGCGGGAACGTGATGGAATTCTGCTGGGACTGGTACGGTCCGTACACTGAATGCAAGGAGGGCGCCCGCGCGGCAGGCCCTGAGTTCGGCTCAGAAAGGGTGATGCGCGGAGGAAGCTGGCATGCGTACACTTTGTCGCTCGCCGCGGCAGACAGATACTCCTATGACCCGAACGAATCCTACAATTACTTCGGATTCAGGGTAGCCTCAAGCAGATAGCCTTTTAAAAGCATCCATGCCTACTAAATGTTCTCAAGCGCAGAGCGCAGCAGCAGCATCTGCTCAGGGGTGCCTATCGTTATGCGGACAAAGTCCTCTATGCCGGGCGTGTCAAAGTGCCGTATAAGTATGCCTTCTCTCTTAGCGCTCTCATAGATATATTTCCCTTCCACGCCGTTTTTTTTCGCGAACACAAAATTAGTCCTGCTGTCAAGCACGAGCCATCCGCGCTCCTTTAAAAAACCGGAGAAAGACTCGCGCTCCTGCGCTATGAGACGGGCGGTCCGCGCATAATACCCGGCGGCTCCGCATGACGCTATTCCCGCTCTCTGGGTTATGAAATCCACGGGAAAATGATTGAATGAATTTTTCACCGTGAGCATGGCGTCTATAAGCTCCGGGGCCGCCACCACATATCCAAGCCGCATTCCGGCAAAAGAAAGGCTTTTGCTGAAAGTCCTGACTATCACAAGATTCTTAAACTCTTTAAGAAGCGGAATGCAGCTTTCCCCGCCAAAGTCGCAGTAAGCCTCGTCCACCACGAACGCCCTGTCCTGCGGAAAAGATTTCAATGCCTCCCTTACCTGCTCCCGTGTGAGCGCCATGCCCGTGGGCGCGTTCGGATTCGCAAAGATGACGGCGCTTTTGTTCTCAGCGGCGGCAGCGCACATCGCATCCATGTCAAGCGACCAGTCTTTTTTCAGCGGGATTTTTTTCAGCGGTATGTCATAGAAACCGCAGTACACAGGATAGAAACTGTAAGTGTGCTCGGGCATAATAAGCGGGCGGTCACTGTCAAAGAAAGTATAGAACAAAAAGCTCAGGACCTCATCGCTTCCGTTCCCGCAGAAAATCATCTGCGGCGTCACAGTAAACGGAATCTTATCCTGCGGCGCGGGAGAGCATTCTCCGTCAGGGTTTATCTCCGCGCGCTCCAGCACGCCGCCCGTACTGTTCAGGAAATCCGCTATGGACTTACGAAGCATGTTTGCGTCCGGGTCGGGATAAAGGGCCAGACGCTCCGAGTGCATGCTGGCAGACTGGCACACGGCCTCCGTCACGCTTTTGTGCGGCGGATACGCGTTCTCATTCGCGTTAAGCTTTATGTACTCGCGGTCATCAGGCTGCTCGCCCGGAACGTAGGGATGTAATTTTTTTAAACGTTGAGAAAGCATTTTTACCTCGCTTAATCATCTGCGTATTTTAGTGAAATGGCACGTTTGTTTCAATGCGAGGGCCGCGCTCTCACTATGCCAGCGCCGCAAGATATTCCCAGCGGGCGTAGGAGGCCTCAAGCTCGGACTGGATTCTGGCGTACTCGCTGCTTGCGTCTGAGGCTTTAGTAAAGTCCGCGTCAAGCATTTGCGCCTCAAGGATTTTCAAACGCTCCTCCAGTTCCGCGATGGTTCTCTCAAGCTGCTCGAATTCACGCTGCTCTTTAAAAGTAAGTTTTTTCTTCTGCGTCATGGCATCCGGAAGGGGACCTGATGTCACGGATGCTGAATTTGATGCGGCAGAGGATGATGAGCGCTGGTTTTCACGGGAAGATTTTCTCTCGGACTGCCTCTCTTTTTCAAGAATCTCCCTGTACTGTATGTACTCGCTGCATTTACCCACGTATCCTGAGACAGAGCCGTCGTCCTCCATAATGAAGAGCGTGTCGCACACTTTGTCCATAAAATAACGGTCATGGCTCACGACTAAAAGGCAGCCTTTGAATCCTGTCAGAAACTGCTCCAGAATATTCATCGTAAAAATGTCAAAGTCATTCGTGGGCTCGTCCAGAATCAGAAAGTTCGGATTTGAGAGCAGGAGCCGCACTAAAAAAAGACGCTTTCTTTCACCGCCGGAAAGGGATGAGACCGCGCTGTGCTGCATTTTTCCCGTGAACCCGAACTGCTCCAGAAACTGGGCGGCGCTAAGCGTGGTGCCGTCATTCATGCGCATTATCTCCGCGCTCTCTTTCACGTATTCCAGAACGGTTATTCCCGAATCCTTTAGCACGGGATTCTGCTGATAGTAAGCGAGCATAGTGTTCTCGCCTTTTATGATTGTGCCGCTGTCCGGAGGAATGCTTCCTGATATTATGTTTAGGAGTGTGGTCTTGCCGCTTCCGTTCTCTCCGAACACTCCTATTCTCTGCCCCTTGTTAAAAGTGTAGCTGAAATTTTTTATCACGGGCATGAGCTTCTCGCCGGAATCTGAAAGGCCGCCGTCCTCAGAAACACGCGGTGCTTTTTCCCCTGCGAACCCTTTGGGGTAATTCTTGCTTATGCCGTGCAGCTCCAGAATTTTTCCGCCCAGCCTTCTTCCCTGTACCTCAAAAGTAAAGCCTTTGTCGGCCTGGAATTTCTCACGGTTAATAAGCGCCATGTCATGCTGTATGCGCGCTTTTGCCTTAGTTCCTCTGGCGCATGGCCCCCGCATTAGCCAGTCGCGCTCAAAACGCAGCACGCTCTCTATGCGCCGCTCCGTGTTCACCTCTATCTGCGCCTCAACCTGCTTCTTCTCCAGATACTCAGAATAGTTACCCACGTAAAGTTTTACCCTGCGTCTGTCCAGCTCATAAATATGATTGCACACCGCATCCAGAAAATAGCGGTCGTGCGTGACCATAAGAACCGAACGTTCGGTTTGCGAAAGATAATCCTGAAGCCATTTTATTGTGGTTATGTCCAGATGATTCGTGGGCTCGTCTAAAAGCAGAAGTCCTGTATCCTCCACAAGCACCTGCGCCAGAGCGACTTTCTTTATCATGCCGCCGGAAAGCTCTCCCATCCTGCGCTCCATGCTATGAATGCCCAGCACTCCCAGAACGGACTGGACCTGCGCCTCATAGTTCCACAGGCCCTGCGAATCCATTTTATGCATGGAAGCCTGATAGCGCTCCTGCAATGACGATCTTGTGCCGTTTTCCATAAGAGCGCAGATTTCCTGATACTCGCGTATCACAGAAAGTTTAGGAGACGATGCGCAGAAAATATGCTCGCGTATAGTGTCATTCTCATTGTATGACGGAGACTGCGCCAGATAAGAGACTCCTGCGCTCTTGCTGACCACCACCTCTCCTGCATCAGGCGGAATGACTCCCGCGATGATTGAGAGCAATGTGCTTTTTCCCGTTCCGTTTTTTCCGATAAGAGCCGCCTTATCCCCAGAATTCAAACCGAACGTGACGTCCGTGAAAAGCGCGGCCTCGCGTCCGATTTTAGCGATGTCTTTTATGGACAGCAGATTCATAAGCGTTTTTCTCCCGTGAAGGCGAGCGCCTGCAAGCGAATCAGAAATTCATGCGGAGCGCATACTCATTCACGCGCGGTATTCTCCTCCGTGCCGCTTACTGCGGAATGCAGGTCTTTTGCGGTCACAATGTTTACCTCCGCCCGGTGCAGGAGCATGTACGCGCGCAAAGTCTTTAAGTCACCGCGTATGCCGTATAAGAAATATGTTGCCGGCTCCCAGATGGCGACCCAGCCTATGATGCTAAGGCTTTCTCCCAGCACGCTGAAAAACGGATGCCGCTCCGAGTTCATGTTAAAAATGTGCGCCATAATCAGGCACACCGCAAGAAATACAAGGCCGCAGATAAGGTTGACCGTCCATTTGCGGAAAACCCTCTTGTTTGTAAGAATCTGCTCCTCCGCTTTTTTCGCAAAGTAATTTTTGAACGCCTCGCAGAGCGTATGCGCGCCGTATTTTTCCGCGCCGGGAACGGAGATGTCAGCCTCAATGCGAAGCTTACCGGGCTGTTTGTCCAGCTGCTCCATAAGATAATCCACCGCATCAGGATTTAAATCACGCTCCTCTGCGGGTGCAGGATCATACGGATTAAAGAGGGAGTCCTCATCCTGAAGCCTCAGATGGACTACACCACGCTCGGCAAGCGCCGTAAGTTCATCCAAGAGATGCTCTTTTCTCTCACGTTTCTCTAATGCGGTCATGCCCTAAGTGTAGCGTTTTTTTCATCTTTTGTCACAAAAAAAACGCCTGACAGGATTATGCTCCTGCCAGGCGCCTGATATTCAAATCAGAGGAAAGCGCCGCATAAAATTATATGAGCAGATCTGCGTATGCCTTAAGGACAGGCTCCATGTCATTTGAGAGGACGGACTTTGCAAGGACTTTTCCTAACTGCACGCCTTCCTGATCAAAACTGTTCACGTTCCACACGAATCCCTGGAACATAACTTTGTTCTCGAAATGCGCAAGGAGCGCGCCCAGGCTTTCGGGAGTAAGCTGCTTTCCGTAAATGAGGCTGGACGGCCGCTCGCCGGAAAAGAATTTATTCGGGTCCTTGTCATCCTTACCGCAGGCAAAAGCGATTATCTGCGCCACCACATTAGCGCACAATTTTTTCTGGCTCGTGGAGCCCTGTATGCTCACGTCCTTTCCTGTCTGATTTTTCTGGTACGCGATGAACTGCAGGGGAATAACGTTAGTGCCCTGATGCAGAAGCTGATAGAAACTGTGCTGGCCGTTTGTTCCCGGCTCACCGAAAATCACAGGCCCGGTCACGTAGCTTATCTTCTTACCGAAGCGGTTCACGCTCTTGCCGTTTGACTCCATGTCCAGCTGCTGAAGATGCGCGGGGAAGCGGCTGAGCCCCTGGGAGTACGGCAGAACCGCAGTGGAGGGATAGCCCTGCACGTTGCGCTCATAGACTCCGATCAGGGCATCCATAAGCGCCGCGTTTTTGGTCACGTCCTTTTCCAGCGCGGTCTTGTCTGCCTCCGCCGCGCCCTTCAGGAATCTGGCAAAGACATCAGGACCGAACGCCAGGCTCAGCACCGCTCCGCCCACGGCTGAGGTGGACGAGTAGCGCCCGCCGATGTAGTCGTCCATGAAAAACGCCGCCATGTAATCAGGGTTCCCCACAAGCGGGCTGGTCTCGCTGGTAACGGCAATCATGTGCTTTCCCACGGTGAGCCCTGCTTTTTTAATGGCATCCTTCACGAATGACTCGTTCGTAAGAGTCTCAAGCGTGGTTCCGCTTTTTGAGACCAGAATGAATATGGTCCTTGATATGTCTATGGAGCCCAGAACAGCGGAGGCATCGTCGGGGTCAACGTTGGAAATAAAGCGCGCCTCCATTTTAAATGTGCCGGACGCCCTGGCCCAGTTCTCCAGAGCCAGATACATGGCGCGCGGCCCCAAGTCACTTCCGCCTATGCCTATCTGACAGACGGTGGTGTACTTCTCCCCTTTCTCGTTAGTGATTTTCCCTGAATGGATTTTATCCGCGAAGTCCGCGATGGCGCTCTGCTGCCTCACGTAGAAATCGCGCTTGTTCACTCCGTCCACAATAACTTTCTCACCAAGCTGCCCGCGTGTAAGATGATGAAGGACAAGACGTTTCTCGCCTGTGTTAATCACCTCGCCGTTATAGAGCGCCGCGAATTTCTCAAGAAGCTGGTCCTCTTTGACAAGTTTTTTGAACGCGGAGATTATCTTTTTGTCAATCTGCTTGGCGGCATAATTGTACGATAACCCTGCCGCCATGGGGATGTTGAATTCCTCCACGCGTTTTACGCCCGCAGCACCCTTAAGTGACTTTTGCAATGAAACGCCGCCCTTTAATTCTTTTAGCTCCTTAAAGCTTTCCATTTTGTTGAGGTTGTTCCATTCAATTTTTGAAGCCATTTTTCGCCTCCGTATAAAATATATTTTTCACGTTTTTAATTAGCAAAATCATTCATCCTCCAGCTCAGGTATCCTGCTCTTAAGTTTACGCATAAACTCTTTTCCTGTGACACCCTCTTTAAGGCAGGCGAATATGCAGTTCTCTCCCGCAACTGTTCCCAGAATCTCATCCATGCTCATGGCATCCAGCGCGTTTGACACAGCATCCGCATGACCGCCGAACGTCTTTATGACCACTATGTTCCCGCTGTAATCTATGCTCACATATCCCCGCAGAAAATCCTGTATGTAAATCTGCTCGCTTTCGCGGCGCTCGTCCTCCTCGGGCAGTGTGTATACATAGCCCGCATGACCGTCGCTGATTTTTCCCACGCGCAGGAGCTTAAGGTCGCGGCTGAGCGTGGCCTGCGTAACCTCAAAGCCCTCTTTCTGAAGGAGCCCCAGAAGCTCTTCCTGACTTTCTATTCTGTTATTTTTTATGAGCCTGCGGACAGTTTTAAGTCTTGTAAGACGTTCTTTCATTTTTTCCCCGTGAATTTCCAAAAGCCGCGCAATCCGGGCAGCCCCGGAAATTCCACCAAAGTATACATAAGAATGCATATTTATACAATGGCAAAATTCACTCCAGGCTAACGTAAGTCTTCCCGAAGCCGCCGTCCTCAGGGCGGGCAAAATGAAATTCTTTTACGCCGGGATAATGGGAGAGATAGTCGTGGACGCCCTGCTGAAGGACACCGTTTCCTTTTCCGTGGATTACGCTGAAACTTTTAAAGTTCCGGATGGCACAGAGGTCCAGCTGCCTTTCCAAGGCTTTCACCGCGTCCTCGTAGCGCATGCCAAGAAGCCTCAGCTCAAACGCGGGCATCTCAGGTTTGGAGGATGATGACTCCACCGTGTAATCGGCCGCCGCAGGTGAGGAGACGGGATTCCCGTCCGCGGAGAAAACTGGGGAGAGCTGCGACTGCGGCACGCTCATCTTTAAGGAGCCGAACTGCACCTGCCATGTTTGGTTTTTGTTCTGTTTTATAAGTATGCCTCTCCTTTTTTCGTTTCCGAAAAGCACCTCCATGCCCGGCTCCATCTCTCTTTTATACGGTTTTGCCGCGGATTTTATATCATCCATTTTTGAGACGGAAGGCTGCGGTCTGGCAAGCCTGAGGGCCTCTGCGTTCGAGAGCCTCCGTCTGCCTTTCTTTTTGCCTGACTGGGAACGCTCCCTGGCCGAAGATATTCTGATTCCGTTCTCCGCTATTCGCTCCGTCTGCTCCGCCAAATCTTTTCTCTGCTCCTCCATGGCGGATTCCTGCGCGTCCACCTGCTCCGTGACATTGTTTATGAACGCCCTCACAGAGAGAGTTTTCTCGCGCGTTATCTCACCCTCGCGAAGCTCCCTCACCAGATTCTCCAGCAGGCTTCTGGTCTCTCGCAGAAACTCCGAGCTCTGCGAGTGCTCCCTCTCGCATAATTCCAGATGGCGCTCTTTTAAACGGAGCTCTTTCTCATCCAGTTTCTGGGCTTTCTGCTCCAAAGCAAAGGACCTTTCTTTTTGCTCTACCAGAAGAGAGTCAACCTCCGCATGCTTTTCGCTCAGACCTTTTATAAGAGAACTCACATCCGCCTGCTCGGAAGAAATGTAGGAGCGTGCTTTTTCTATCACAAGCGGGCTCAGGCCGGAGCGCTCCGCTATGTCCAGCGCATGGCTTTCTCCCGGCACACCCATCAGCAGCCTGTATGTGGGAGACAGCGAGCCCGAGTCAAATTCCACGCTGGCGTTTATGCATCTCGCGTTCGTGTATCCGTAGTTTTTCAGAATCCCGTGATGGGTGGTGACTATGACGAAGGAGCCGCGCTCTATGAGAGTGTCCAGTGCGGCCATGGCTATGGCGCCTCCCTCCTGCGGGTCCGTTCCGCTTCCAAGCTCATCCAGCAGCACAAGGCTTGTGTCCGTGGCATGCTCAATCATGCGCGCGATGCGCCTCATGTGCGCGGAGAAAGTGCTCAGTGACTCGTCTATGGACTGCTCGTCCCCTATGTCAGCGAAAATCTCAGTGAACAGAGGAAGCCTGGTTCCTTCCGCGGCGGGCACCGGGAATCCCGCCTGATTCAGAAGCGCGAAAAGAGCGATTGTCTTTAAAGTCACTGTCTTTCCGCCAGTGTTCGGGCCTGTGATTATGAGTACATTTTTGTCCGCCAGAAATTTTATGTCCACCGGAACCGCGCGCTCTTTTAAAAGCGGATGGCGCGCCTGTATGATGGCGGGAGGCTCGCTGCCGCGCTCACAGTGCTCCGCAAAAACTCCATGGACAAAATCCTGCCAGCGTGCGGCCGCATAAGCGGAGTCAAGCAGAAGCATGGTTTTGTGACAAAGCATAAAATCCTCTTTATGCGCGCCAAGGCTTTCCGTAAGTTCGCGGAATATTTTCTTTAACTCCGCGTTCAACTGGAACTCCTGCTGAATAAGCTCGTTGTTTATAATCACGGCATCGGAGGGCTCTATGAAAAGGGTCTGGCCGGAGGCGCTCACCTCATGGATTATGCCGCTTATGTCACCGCGATGGTCCGCGCGCACGGCAAGAAGCTGCCTGTCATTCCTAAGGACCGGCACGGTTGACTGCAATGCGCCGCCAGTCACAGGATCCGATGCATAGCGGCGCACGGCGGCATCCAAATCTTTGCGCAATGACAGAATGCGGGCGCGGATTGCACGCAGGGCAGGCAGGTCCTTTACTTCGCCGTCAGATGAGAGCACAGAGAAAATTTTTTCGCGGGCAGGGCTTAGGTCCGGCATGGAGGACGCCTTCTCCTCCAGATGCGGAATCTGTATCTTTGAATTCTCCTGCATCGCCGCGGAGGAAAAGACAGACTTAACGTGCATGCATGAGACGCAGAAAATCCCCAGCCTGAAAATCTGCTCCTGGCTAAGCTGAGCGCCGTCCGTGCCCAGAAGCCTGAAAGCCTCCCCCACCGGCTCCCAGCTTTTTATGGCGCACTCGCATGATGAATGAATGTACGCGCTCCATTCCCGGCCTAAAGCCTTAAGCTCCTCGACTTTGCTTTTATCAGAGCAGGGCTCCCGCTCAAGCAGGCATAACCTACCCTCCTCGCTAATGCAGAAGCCGGATATATCATCGCGGATTCTGTAGAAGTCAAGCTCGCGGGCAGTCTCTCCTTTTAAAAAAGCGTCTTCCATGAGGCAAACTATAATGTATTCTAAGAAAAAAATCCATGTAAGGGAGACAGAGTCCTGACTCTCAAAATGTAAACGCACGGGAAGGACGGCTGTTACATGCGGCGCGTTTTAGGCGGAGGTTGCACACGAGCAGAATGTCCATGATATCCTCAGGCTTACTTACTAAAACCGTGGCACCGTGCTCCTCCAGGAATTCCCTGGTCCTGAAACCCCAGCACACGCTTATGCACGGAAGGCCCGAGTTGCGCGCGGTCTGAATGTCCACGTCGCTGTCTCCCACATAAACGCACCTGTCCGCGCTCACGCCCAGGCTTCTCATGACCGCAAGAACGGAGTCAGGCGCAGGCTTACGCTTAATGCCCGCGGCCTCGTTCTCGCCCGCGGCATCCTCAGGATTTATGAGACCTTTAAAGTAAATGCCCGCCAGCTCCTTTACCTGCGCGTCAGGCTTATTTGAGACTATGCCAGTCTTTATGCCCCGCTCATTCAGCGCGGATATTAAGTCCAGAACACCGTCATAGGGCCTGGTTTTGTTCCGGGAATTCCGGGCGTAATTTCTGTGCATTAAGGAAAGCGCCTCCCGGAACAGAGGATTGGCTTTACCGCCGGGAACGGCCCGCTCCATAAGCACGCCAAGTCCGTTTCCCACAAAGCTTCTCACCTCATCAATGCCGCGTGATGGCATGCCAAGCTCAGAAAGGCTTTCATTGCAGCTGTCCGCTATGTCCTCCAGCGTGTCAAGCAGAGTTCCGTCCAAATCAAATATAACAGCATCGACTTTGCCCATAAATTCTCCGGTGCCGGCGCTTGGCAATCGCATTTATTTTTTCCAGAAGCTGGGGCTCAGGAAAATCACAATCGTAAAGAATTCCAGACGGCCGGCCAGCATCGCAAAGCAGTATGCCCATTTTACAGCGGCAGGCAGGAACGCATAATTGCATGAGGGCCCCAGTTTTCCGAACGCAGGTCCCACGTTTCCCACCATGCTCAGGGCCCCCGTAAACGAGCTCAAGATGTCCAGCTTAAAGATACACGCGAAAAGAGTGAGCGCCGCAATCATAATCACGTAAATGAACAGGAACGCGGCCACGTTGAACACCACGTCCTTTCTTCCCGCGCGCTTGTTTATGCGGATTGTGAAAATTCCCTGGGGATGAAGCATTTTCTGAATTTCGTTATGGAACTGCTTGGCCAGTATGACCCACCGGATGACTTTCACGCCACCGGCAGTGGAGCCTGAGCATCCGCCTATAAAAAACAGAAGGAAAATTATCACCTGGCTGGCGCTGGTCCAGTTCAGATAATCATCAGTGGAGAATCCCGTGGTGGTCATTATGGAGATGGTCTGGAACGAGCTGTATCTGAGCGAGTTAAAGAATCCGCCGTAGTTCTTAAGCTCCAGGAGCGTAATCGCAAGGACGGAGATGAACACTATGGCCAGATAATTCCTGAGCTCGGAATTCTCTTTTATCTCCGAGCCTTTTCCCGTGAACGCATAATAATACATGGAGAAATTTATTCCGCCCAGAAACATGAACACGGTCACTATGATGTCTATCGCAAGCGAGTCGTATGTGCCCACGCTGGAATTCCGGGTGGAGAATCCGCCTGTGCCCAATGTGGCAAACGCATGGCTCAGCGCGTCCACAAAATCCATTCCCGCCACGCGAAGAAGAATCGTCTGGAGCACCGTAAGGCTTATATACATGAACCACAGGACTTTAGCGGTCGTGGCGATTTTAGGAGTGAGCTTTCCTTTCTCAGGTCCGGTAGTCTCCGCCTTTATAAGCTGAAATCCGCCCACTCCCAGAAGCGGAAGAAGCGCCACCGTAAGGGCGACTATGCCCATGCCTCCCAGCCAGTGCGTCTGGCATCTCCACAGATTTATGGAGCGCGGAAGGGCCTCCACGTCCGTAACGATTGTGCCTCCTGTGGTGGTGAATCCCGAAAAGCTCTCGAACACCGCGTCCACCAGGGCGGGAATCGCACCGCTAACATAAAGCGGAATGGCGCCGAATAAATTCACCGCAAGCCACGCGACCGCCACGATTACAAAAGAAGTCTTTGTGTTGAAGCGGATTTTCTGGTTGCGCCAGATCAGAAGGCTCGCCGCCGCAAAAACCAGGCTCGCTATCATAGGAACCGAAAATGACCAAACCACCTGCGTCTCGTGGTAAACCAAAGCCACCGAGACCGGAAGAATATATGTAAAGCCCACAATACCTAAAATGCAGGCGACTATTTTTATAAACGAACCGATCATGTTTTTCCTCGTATAAAACTAAAGCTCTATGCCGCTGAATTTCTGCAAGACCTTTTTGTTTCCCGCCTTCTCTATAAGAACCAGATGGTCCCCTGCCGAAAGCGCGGTGTCTCCGCCGGGAAGCTCGTAGTTTGCGCTGCCGGGTTTCTTAATCAGCAGCAGAAGGAATTCTCCGGGATTCGCTATGTCCTTTAAAGTCTTTCCCACGAATTTACTGGAAGAAGGCAGGTCGCACTCCACTATCTCGAATTTTCCGCCCGCCACAGTGTGGATGCCGGTCACGCTTTTTCCGCGCAGATGGCTCATAATGGAATCTACCACCGCATCACGCAGGGGAACCGCCACATCCACGCCCAGTTTATGAGCTATGTCCGCGAACGCGGAATGCGCCACAAGAGCCACCGTGCGCTCCACGCCCAGAGACTCAAGGTATGCGGACACCACCATGTTAAGCTCATGATTGTGGGTGGCGCAAATCACAAGGTTAAATTTATCAAGCCCCTCCTCGCGCACAAAAGTCTCATCCGTTATGTCCGCGCGGAAAATCTGCGCGCCGGGGAACCTTTCGCTCGCGGCCTTGCACAAAGCCTCATCGGAATCCACTATGACAAAATTCTGCGCCAGATTATTAGCGGAGCCTCCGAACAGCCGTTTAAAGAAAGACGACTTACTCTTCTCTATAAGATGATCCGCCACAATCGTTCCTATTCTTCCCGCTCCCACAAGCGCTATTTTTTTCAGCTGATCCACCTTGGTGCCGAAAAGCTCTATGAGCCTTGAGACATCCTTTGTCTCGGCAAGGACACCCACGGCGTCTCCCGCACGCAGTATGGACTCTCCTGACGGCAGGGACGCACCGGTCTTAGTCTCCACGTAAACCACGATGAACCTGCAGTCGGTAAGCGTGCGTATGTTCTTAAGCGCAATGCCGTCTATCTTGCTGCCCTTGGTCACCTGCAGAGTTGTAAGCTCAAATTCCTCCTCGCCGAAACTGACCACATCGCTCACGGCGCCATGCTCCACGGCGCGCACTATGGCCTCTCCCGCCTCCACGTCAGGGTGAATCATAAAATCTATGCCGTAGAGCGGCCTGTGATTTTTAGCGAACGTCTCCGCGTGATGCTTTGCGGCCGTGTTAGTGTTCACGTAGTAGGCGTAGTTCCTTACACGCGCGATTTTCAGAAGATGAGGATACACCGCGTCCACGAGCGAGCATGTTATCATGTTAATCTCATCGTTCTCAGTTACAGTAACAAGCGCGTCCGCCTTGGCTATGCCCGCCTCCTCCAGAACCTCCAGGTCATTGCCGTCCGCCTGAAGCACGGTGCAGTCCAAACGGTTAGAGGCATGGCGAACAGTCTCCTCCTCGTTGTCAATTAAAATAACGTCGTTCTTTTCGTTTATGAGCCGCTTCGCAAGCTGAACGCCGGTGAAGCCCGCTCCTATGATTACAATTTTCATGCCCGGATTATATCACAACGAAAAAAAAAATTATACTGGTAGGACCCTGTACGGAGCCTTCCCCTGCGCGCGTTATGCCCGCGCCGAACAGACGCCGCGTTCCGTGCCCCGCTGTCCACGGTTCCGTAAACTCCATTGCTCCACTGCGTTGCGCAACTCGCTCCGCTCGCCGTTACCATCGGGCGTAAGCCCTCCGCGCTACGCCGCTAAGCTTCCTTGTTTTCCGCGGAAAAAAGCGGTATACTAAAAAAATGAACGCTGTCTTTGAACCTTACCTGAACCTCATAGAAAAAGAAATCCTGAGCGCGCTTCCCCAGGAGCCGGGACCGCAGTGGCGCACGGAATGTTTCGGGCCCTTGGACAAGGCGGTGGTACCCGGGCATCTTTCGCCTCTCATCGCGCCCACCCGCGAGCTGGTTCTGGCAGGCGGAAAAAGATGGAGGCCGCTTCTTCTGGTCCTGTGCGCGGAGGCGTTCATGCAGGAGCAGGGCATCTCAGGCGAAAGGCAGAAAGAGCTCATGGAGAGCGCATATCACCTTACCCCGCTCGTGGAGCTCGTCCACACGGCAAGCCTCATCCATGACGACATAGAGGACCGCGCCACCACCAGACGGAATTTTCCCGCGGCATACATAAGTCACGGGCTTGACACGGCCCTTAACGCAGGCTCATGGCTATATTTCGCGGCGCCCATGTGCATTGAGAGTCTTTGCGCCACGCAGGAGATGAAGAACGCGCTGCTCATGGCATACACGCTTGAGACCAGAAGGCTGCATCTAGGACAGGCCATGGACATAGCATGGCACAGGAACGCGGAGATTTTCCCTGACGTGCAGGAATATCTTGCCATGGTAAAAAGCAAGACGGGAACTCTCTCATCGCTTGCCGCACGGACCGGACTTCTGATTGCGGGCGCGGACGCGGATAAAGCGCAGAGGGCCGCAGAGTGTGCGCGTGGCATAGGCGCGGGCTTCCAAATCATAGACGACGTTACGAACATTACCTCAGGCAACAAAGGCAAAGACAGGGGCGACGACATAGTGGAGGGAAAAAAGTCCCTGCCGGTCCTGCTGTACGCCGGAAGATGCGGAGCAGGGCCTTTAAAAGAGCTGCAGGAATATTTTAAGGCCGCCTCATCTGAGGGCATAGGAAGCCCCGCAGTGGAGAGCGCCATAAAAATTCTGAACGAGAGCGGCGCCGTGGAAGAGGCCAAAGAATATGGCCTAAAGATGACAGGCTCATGCTGCCGGGAGCTTAACGATATTCTTGGAGACACCGAGGCATGCGGCAAAATAAACACACTGTTTAAAGAAATGTTTCCTGCAGAGGTCATCAAATGATAGAGAGCTCAGAGAAACTTAACAACCAGGCCATACTGCTGGCATCCCAGGGCTCCTATGATGAGGCCATAGCGTGCTTCATGCGCGCCATATCGCTTGAGAAGCAGAACTATCTTCTGTGGTTCAATCTGGGAATGACGTACCGGGACTCCGGGGACTTAGACAGCGCGGTGATGTCCCTGGAGCAGGCGTTTAAAATAAACGGCGGGGATGAGGAGGTCATAGAGAATCTGGCGGTGATGTGCTTTGAGAAAGGAGACTTACCCTCCGCCATGCAGTACTGTCTGGCCGGCCTTGACATAAATCCTGACAACCCGCATCTCTGGAACACCATGGGCGTGGCGTACTTTAACCAGCAGGATTACGGCAGCGCGAGCGAGGCGTTCGAGCAGGCACTTACCATAAACCCGTATTACTATGACGCCCTTTACAATCTGCGCGACTGCTACACGGAGATGGGCAATGCGGCCGGCGCCCAGGAATGCGCAAAGAAAATGTCGGCCATCAAAAAGGATTCCGTATGAAAACTGAGAAAGCCATAATAAGCAAAATAGACGGCGGTGAGATTCTGGTGCTTCCGCTTTTAAAGAGCGAGTGCGTCACATGCGCCGCAGGCTGCGCAAAGCAGGGCTCCGCGTTTCCCGTGGACAACCCCAGGAATCTTCCCATAAGAACAGGCGACATAGTGCATTTAAAGGCGGGAGCAAAAGTACAGGCGGTCCAGGGGATTCTCTCGCTGCTGGTGCCATTCGCAGCCGCGGTGCTGGGATTTTTTCTGGCAGGTCCCGTGATGAGCCTCTTTAATGCTCCTGCGGGCGAGGGCGTAAAGGCGGTGTTTGTCCTGGCGTTCCTGTTCATTTCCGCGCTGACGGTGTTCCTCATAACCAGATGCCATCCGCTGCCGGGAAAGGCGGAGATTTCAGAGGTGGCGGGCGGCATCTAGCGCGCAGGAGACGGACGCGGGGCACGTAAGTTTGAATGCGCTTTTAAATCGCCCGGATGAACGCCTGCCCCGCCGTGGAGCCCCGAAGTTGCGCAGCGAAGCGGAGCAATGAGCGCCAGCGAAGGGCGCAAGGGCGGTTTGACGCGGAAGGCACGGCCCTGATTTACCTAATGACAAAACGCGGTCTTAGTGCTAGAATGCCGTGCATGAGCAAATACATTCTGGTTACAAGCGGCGTATGCTCCAGCCTGGGCAAGGGGGTCGCCTCCAGCACCATAGGAAGCCTTTTAGAATGCAGCGGTCTTAAGATAGCGATGATGAAATGCGATCCGTACATAAACGTGGACGCAGGGAACATCAGCCCTTACCAGCACGGCGAGGTGTACGTTACGGAGGACGGCGCGGAGACTGACCTGGACCTAGGGAATTTCAGCAGGTTCACCAGCGTGAATCTTAGCGGGGAGCACTGCCTTACCATAGGTAAAGTTTACGAGAATGTGATTAAGAATGAGCGCGCGGGTCGCTACAACGGACGCACCGTGCAGGTAATCCCGCACATAACCGACGAGATAAAGCGCTGCATAAGGCACGTGGGGACATCCACCGGAGCCGATGTGGTCGTGGTGGAGATTGGCGGCACCGTGGGCGACATAGAGGCCGTGCCGTATCTGGAGGCCACCAGGCAGCTTGTGCGCGAGCTTGGGAAAAACAACGCCATAAGCGTGCACCTGACTTTAGTTCCTGTGATTAC
Organism: Treponema sp.; assembly: GCA_022510925.1. GTDB lineage: Bacteria > Spirochaetota > Spirochaetia > Treponematales > Treponemataceae > Treponema_D. Next base: position 130,013 of record JAFLSO010000001.1, on the reverse strand, counting down.
CGGCGGGGAGCTAAAGAGCAAGCCTACCCAGCATTCAGTGAAACAGCTGCAGGAGGTGGGCATACAGCCTGACATTCTGCTGTGCCGCTGCGAGGGAAACATAGAGGCCGGTATGAAAAGAAAAATCGCCCTGTTCTGCAACGTGAGCGAGAAATCAGTCTTTGCCTCCCCTGACATAGAGAAATCCATATATGAGCTTCCGGTCATTTTTCATGAGCAGGGACTGGACAAAATAATACTGGATAAGCTGGAGCTTGGGAACGGCACCACGGACATAAGCAAATGGACCGACTTCCTGAGCAGGCTGAATAATCCCGAGAAAACCGTGAGAATCGCCATGGTGGGAAAGAAGGACTACCTGGACAACTGCTACAAGAGCGTGCAGGAATCACTGTTCCATGCGGCGGTAACGGGAAACAGCTCAGCGCTAAGCATAAAGAAGATAGACGCGGAGAATCTGGAGCACTCGGAGAACACGCAGGAAGCGCTTGAGTCTGCGTTCGCGGATGTGGACGGAATCGTGGTCCCGGGAAATTACGGGCAGCGCGGATTCCTGGGGCTGCTTTTCGCCGTGCGCTATGCCCGGGAGAACAAGATACCGTTTCTGGGCATAGATTTGGGAATGCAGCTCATGGCCATAGACACTGCGCGGAACCTTTGCGGCTGGGAGGACGCGGACACCACTGAATTCATACAGAACTCCGAGCATCCCGTGATAAGCCTGCCGGAGGAGCAGACGGGCCTTTCTGACGGCGTAATGAAACTGGGCGCGGGAGAAATCACCGTTATCCCGGACACAAGGCTTTTCTCCATATACAACAACGTGGGCATATCGGAGAGGCACCGCTCCAAATACACGTTCGACCGCCGGTACACCAAAGACATGACGGAGCACGGCCTTATCACATGCGCCGTATCAGCAAGCGACGGCCAGACGGAAGGCTTTGAATGGCAGGAGCACCCGTGGGGCATAGGAGTGCAGTATCACCCGGAATTCGTAAGCAGACCTTTTAAACCGCATCCGCTTTTCACTTCGTTCGTGAGGGCCTGCATATCTTACAGGAACTGATTACGGCATGAGAGAGAACAAACGCGCGCTCCGTGGCGTAAAGCCGCTTTGCGCAGTCATTGCGGCGCTCCTCCTCTCCGCATGCTCGCTGGATTACGGGGAGCAGGTCAACGCCTCGGCGCAGGTCCCCGAGCTTACTTTCAGGAACTCTACATACAGCCGCTATCAGGACGGAAAACTTTCCGTGCGGCTTGAGGCCGACACTTTGGAGCAGTACAAGGGAACGCAGGGCTCATTCGCAGGCAACGCGCATTTCCTCACATGGAGCGATTCCGGCGAGCTTGAGACAGAGGGCACGTGCGCCCTTCTGGGCATAAATTCAAGCACGGAGATATACACCATGTTCAGCAACATCCTCCTTAAGAACTACAAACAGAACATGGAGATTAAGGCGCAGAATTTAAAGTGGAACGGAAAAACGGAGCAGCTCACCTCCGGCAAAACGGACACAGTCTTTCTGCACCGCGACAACATGGAGCTTTACGGCACGGGATTCTCTGCCAGCGGAGTGTCGCAGACTTTTTCGTTTGACGCGCCGGTAAGCGGAACCATAGAGACGGCGTCCGATACGGAGCAGAACCAGCAGGATGAGGATTGAGGTAACAGAATGAGGCGCACACGTTTTACCATAAAAGAGATTCTCATGGCCGCAGGTTTTCTCCTGTGTTTTACGGCAGGCGCGGAGACCATAACTTTCTCGGCAGACAGAATGACGGGCACTGCGGGAGACAGCAGCAGCCGGACGGTGCTCTCAGGCTCTGCCGCAGTGAACACGGAAAGCATGAGCATAACGGCCGACAGCATAGAGCTTTACGGCGAGGATTTCAGGTACATACTTGCGGTCGGCTCAGTGACGGGCAAAAACCCTGAGAGCGAGATGGATTTTACATGCGGAAGAATGACCTATGACAGGGAGACAAAAATCGCCACGCTGGAAAACGGCGTGAACCTCATAGACATAAAGAACGAGGTGAACGCGAGCGCGGAGCTCATAGAATACAACCAGGAGACAGAGATAGCCGTAATGCAAATCTCAGTCTCCTTAAAGCAAAAAGACAACACCTGCACGGCTTCCTATGCCATCTACCGTAAAGAAGAGCAGATTCTGGACATGCGCGGAAATCCTCAGGTAGTACAGGGAAATGACACATTCCGCGCGCAGGAGATTTCCCTGAACCTGGAGACACAGGAGATAACTTTGGACGGCAGGGTGCGCGGCTCCGTCACAACCACAGAGAAACAAAGCGAGGATGCAGATGAGCAGCAATGATGCAGAGGCCGGCCCCGAAAACGCAGTAAGCATTCAGGAGGAGAGCGGCTCCGTTCCCGCAAGCACACTGCGCATAGCGTCACTTTATAAATCGTTCGGAAAAAAACAGGTAGTGCGCGGAGTGGACTTTCAAATGCACACGGGCGAGGTAGTGGGGCTCCTAGGACCAAACGGCGCAGGAAAAACCACCACGTTCTACATGGTAGTAGGATTTTACAAGCCCACCCAGGGCGAGGTCTTCTTAGATGACACGCGCATAACGGGCCTTCCCATGTACAAGCGCGCGCAGATGGGAATATCCTATCTGCCGCAGGAGCCTTCCGTGTTCAGGAAACTCACCGTCGAGGAAAACATCTGGTCCATTTTGGAGACGCGGAAAGACCTTTCCAAAGAGCAGAAAAAGCAGCGGCTTGAGGAGCTTATAGAGGAATTCGCAATAGGCAGAATACGTAAGCAGCAGGCATACACGCTTTCCGGCGGAGAGAGGCGGCGCACAGAGATAGCCCGCTCTCTGGCCATAGAGCCCAAATTCCTTCTGCTGGACGAGCCGTTCGCGGGCATAGACCCCATAGCGGTGGCCGACATAAAAGGCATCATAACTCTTCTGGCGGAACGGGAGATAGGAGTTCTTATAACGGACCATAACGTGCGCGACACGCTGGAGATTACGGACCGCTCCATAATAATATCTAACGGGCAGATTATAACGCAGGGAGTAAAAGAAGAGATACTGGCAGACCCTCAGGCACGCGAGATATATCTGGGAAAAGACTTCTCCATGTAAGGTAAAAAAATGCAGCCCGCGCGCCTCACGCAAAAGCACTAAAGACGCACGGACCGCTTACAGAGATATGAACGGGTCTGTGCGCTAGACGTTCCGTATATCCTCAAGGACCCCGGAGCATTTTCCCACGGCAGACTCAACCTGCTCCTTAGACACGCCTGTGACACGGATGGTCACTTTGCGGCTGTCAGGGGAGTCCACGTCCGCGGTAACAAGGCTCACAATGTTTCCGTTCAATTCCGCGAGCGCTTGCGTAAAGACATTCAGGGCGCCGGGCTTGTCATTCATAGTGAACGTAGCGCGCACACCCGCATGCCGCGTCCCGAACATATCTATGAACGCCCGGAACAAATCGCTTTCCGTAATTATGCCCACTATAAGGTTTCCGCGCATCACGGGCAGACAGCTTATCCCGTAGTCCGCCATAAGACGCGCGGCCTCCTCCACAGTCTCGTTCTCGCCCACGGTCTTCACGCTCCTGACCATGATTTTATCCACGCTCAACTTGCTAAGAAGATAGCTCAGCTCGAACATATCAAGCGTGGTGGCATCGCTCGGTGTGCTTTTAACCAGGTCCGCGCGGGTAACTATCCCGGTCAGCGCTCCGTTTTTGTCAACCACAGGCAGAGTGTTTATTTTATTTCTCGTCATCACATCTTTTACTTCCGGCACGGAAGTTCCCGCCTGAACCGTCACGGGATTCGCAGTCATTACGCTTTTTACTAACATCTTATCCTCCAAATTTTACGGGCTTATGAATGATTCTACGCGCCCAGATAGGCGCTTTTCACGGCGGGATCGTTTATCAGGTCACCCGCCTTTCCGCACTTAGTTACGGCGCCTGTCTCCAGAATGTACGCGCGGTCAGCTATGCCCAGAGCCTTGTACGCGTTCTGCTCCACCAGAAGAATGGTCGTTCCTCCGGCGGAAATCTTTTTTATTATGCTGAAAATCTCATCCACCAGAATGGGAGCAAGCCCCATGCTCGGCTCGTCCAGAAGCAGCAGTTTGGGGCGGGTCATAAGGCTCCGTCCCATGGCAAGCATCTGCTGCTCTCCACCGGACAGCGTTCCCGCAGACTGCCTCACACGCTCCTTCATGCGGGGAAAAAGCTCAAACACCCACTCCATATCCTGTTTTATGCCGGCAGAATCTTTCCGTGTGAAAGCGCCCATCTCCAGGTTATCTTTAACGCTCAGATTCGCGAACACACGGCGGCCCTCCGGCACCTGCACCAAACCGCGACGCACTATTTTGTCAGCGCCCAGGGATGTGATGTCCTCACCCATAAAAGTTATGGACCCTGATGTTTTTTTTACCAGATTGCTTATGGAATGCAGCGTGGTGGTTTTTCCCGCGCCGTTGGATCCGATTAAAGTTATAACCTCGCCCTGCTCCACATCAAACGAAATGCCGCGCAAGGCTTTTATGGCCCCATAAGAAACATGCAAATCTTTTACTTCAAGCATACTCATTGCGCACCGCCTTCTGAACCCAAATACGCCTTTATGACCTCGGGATTGCTCTGTATCTGCGCGGGAGTTCCGCTCGCTATCACGCTGCCGTAATTTAAAACCATAAGCCGCTCGCAGATTCCCATGACCAGTTTCATGTCATGCTCTATAAGAAGAACCGTAAGCTTGAACTCTTTCCGTATAAAAGAAATCATGTTCATAAGCTCCTCCGTCTCCTGCCCGTTCATGCCCGCCGCAGGCTCGTCCAGGAGCAGAAGCTTCGGCCGGCTTGCCAGCGCACGGCAAATCTCCAGCTTGCGCTGCTCACCGTAAGGCAGATTTTTTGAAAGCTCGTCTTTTTTGCCGTCTATGCTGAACAAAGAGAGAAGGCGCTCGGTTTTCTCATCCATGAGTCTCTCGTCCGCGCGGAATCCGGCCGTCCTGAAGAGCACGTCAAACGGATTCACGGAGCGGCTCTGATGAAGCGCAATCTTTACATTCTCCGCCACGGTAAGATTCCCGAACAGCCTTATGTTCTGAAATGTCCTGGCTATTCCTATGCGGTTAAGCTGCGCGGGCGATTTCTTATTCGTCACCTGAAGAACTCCGTCGCGCCCCACAAAAGTTATGGTCCCAGAAGTGGGCTTATACACTCCGGAAAGCATATTGAACACAGTGGTCTTTCCCGCTCCGTTAGGCCCTATAAGACCCACCAGCTCCCCCTCGTGCAAGTCCAGATTAAAGGAGCTCACGGCGCGCAGTCCGCCAAACACTATGCTTATGTCCTTCGCACGTAAAAGAAGCTCGCCCTGCCTGTTCTGTGCATCTTCCTGCCTAAGCATCAGTCAGCCTCCTTTTTCCCTGCTGATTTTCCGCCGCGCAGCCTGAGCACCACGCTCCTGACGAACCCGGGGATTCCGTCATACACTTTAACGAAACTAAGCTCCTTGGTGCCCAGCAGACCCTGCGGCCTGAAAAGCATCACAAGAACCAGAATCACAGGATAAATAAGCAGCCTGTAATCTTTAAGGAAGCGCAGAATCTCCTGCAACGCCGTAAGCACAAACGCCGCCAGTATGCCGCCAGTTATGCTTCCCATTCCGCCCAGAACCACATAAATCAAATCGTTTATGGAGGAGTTAAAGTCAAAATCCTTAGGCTGAATGAATCCTATGAACGGCGCATATAACGCCCCCGCAAGACCTGCGATAAAAGAGGCCACCACAAATCCTATCATCTTGTACCTGAACACGCTTATTCCGTTCGAGTTAGCGGCAACCTCATCCTCGCGCACCGCCAGAATGGCCCGCCCGTAAGTGGAGCGCAAAAAATTCTGTAAAAAGATTACAACCAGAACCAGCGCCAGCATTATCGACGTGTAGCTAATGGTCGCGCCCCACCGCAGGGAGGCAGTGAACGGAGTGGAGAACTGCATTCCGTTAGGACCGCCGGTTATGCTCTTTAAGTTAACCATAACCACGCGGATTATCTCGCAGAACGCCAGTGTCACTATGGCCAGATAATCTCCCTCAAGCTTCAGAGTGGGAAAGCCTATAAGAAACCCGAACAGCGCCGCCACCATGGCGCCCAGAAGAATGCTCACCGGCAGAGGAACATGAAGGCTCTGCGTCATAAGCACGGCAGCATAAGCTCCCAGCGCCTCAAAGCCCGCCTGTCCTAAAGAAAGCTGTCCTGTGATTCCGCTAACCATGTTCACGCTTATGGCAAGAATCGCATTAAGAGCGCCCAGCGTTATAATCTGCGCGGGATATTCCCGTATCACCCTCAGCTGAATCAGAAGCGCCGGCACAATCACCACCGCCACGGCAACCACTCCGGGAATCAGCATATTTCTAACTATCTTATCTCTCATCTGTCTGACTCCCCTACACTTTCACCACCTGCTTCTTTCCCAGCAGGCCGCTGGGCTTCACAAGCAGCATCAGAATCAATATACAGTAAGTTATGGCATCGGCATACTGAGAGGGCCCGTAAGCCTTCACCATAGTCTCCACCACACCTAAAAGAACGCCGCCCACCATGGCGCCCGGCACGCTTCCTATTCCGCCTAGAACCGCCGCCACAAAGGCCTTAAGTCCGGGAACGTAGCCCATCGTAGGATCTATCTGAGGATACGCCGTGGCATACAGAACACCTGCCGCGCCCGCCAGAATGGAGCCTATCACAAAAGTAACCGCTATGGTCCTGTTAACGTTTATGCCCATAAGGCTCGCCGCGCCCAAATCATAGCTCACAGCGCGCATAGCCTTTCCCGTGCGCGTATAATTTATAAGCAGTGTAAGAAGAAGCATAAGCACCACGGAAGAGACTATCACTATAATCTGTATCGTAGACACAGAGATTATGCCGTCAGGAAACGCCGGCGTAACCCAACGGTAGGTTTTGCTCGCAAGCGTAGGAAACGGACGGGAATTAGGTCCCACAAACGGCAGCACCCGCATCACGTTCTGCAAAATAAGCTCCACCGCTATGGCGGTAATCAGCGAATTCAACCTGGGCGAATTCCGCAGCGGCCTGTAGGCGAACCTCTCTATGACCAGGCTCAGCAGCACGCACGCCAGCATCGCGGCAAAAAGCGCCGCGCAGAATCCCGCCGGGGTCGCTCCCGCTGCACGCAGAACAAAATACCCCGCATAGGCGCCTATCATCATAACGTCGCCGTGCGCAAAGTTAATCAGCTTCACGATGCCGTACACCATGGTGTAGCCCAACGCTATCAGCGCGTAAATCCCGCCAAGCGAAAGCCCGTTCACCAGCTGTCTAAAAAACGTATCCAACGTATCCTCCAAAAACCGCAGTATTTTACATTATTTCAAGCAAAATAAAAAGGGGCACACTCCGCCTTAAATCACAGAGCGCACCCCTTCGTGCATTTTTTTATTTTACGGAACGGAGCCTCTCACATCACATGAGCCGACCCGCCAAACAAAAAATTTCTCTTATCACGGTGTTCCGGGGTTCGCTCACGCTCATTCGTCCGCTCCCAGAGGTCGCTTCCGAACGGCTGCGCCGCCCCTTCATACCGGCCTCACTTACTCGTTAATGTCTACGGTCGCCTCGTAAGCGGTAGCAAGCTTACCGTTCTCCTTGACAAGCTTAATCATAACCGCAGACTTCACAGGATTATGCAGCTCATCAAAAGTAAGATGCCCCGTAACGTAATTTCCGTCCGTAGCCTCCAGAGCCTCACGCACTTTCTCGGCATCCTCGGAATCCGCCGCAAGCATCGCGTCCCTCAGAAGATACACGCTGTCATAGCCGAGCGCCGCAAAGCTGTTCGGAGTCTCATTGTATTTCTCCTCAAAGGACCTTACGAACTGCTGAACCGCGCCGTCTGTGCTGTCAGAAGCATAATGGTTCGAATAGTATCCGTTCAGAACCTCATCGCCGCCCTCGCCGGAATAAAGTCCCACCAGGCCGTCCCATCCGTCCGCGCCTACCATAGGCACATCAATGCCCTGCGCGCGGAGCTGCTTCGCTATAAGAGCCACCGTGCTGTAATAATCAGGCAGATAAACCACGTCAGGGTTCGTCGCCTTGATTTTTGTAAGCTGGGCGTTAAAATCCTTGTCGCCGGTGTTGTAGGACTCACGGGCCACAACCACGCCGCCGCGGCTCTCATACTCCGCCACGAAATTCTCCATCAGGCCCACGGAATAGTCATTGCTTATGTCGTAAAGTATGGCCGCCCTCTTAGCGCCCAAATTCACCGCGGCAAATTTACCGCCCACTTTTCCCTGGAAAGGATCTGTGTAGCATGTGCGGAAAATATAGTTTCCCGCCTCAGTTACGGCCACAGCGGTGGCGGCAGGAGCAATCTGCACCACTTTGTTAGCCTGAGCCAGCTGCGTTATGGATATCGTCGCGCCGGAAGTAAGCGAGCCTATAACAAAGCGCACTCTGTCCTGTGAGGTAAGCTTCTTGTAAGCGTTCACGGATTTAGCGGGAACACCCTCGTCATCCTCGCAGACAAATTTAAGCTGCTTGCCCAGAACACCGCCGGCGGCGTTTATCTCCTCCACCGCAAGGTCAATTCCTTTCTTACATTTAAGGCCATACTCCGTGTACTGACCGGAAAGCGGAGCCACACCGCCAATTTTTATCACAGAGTCATCTTTACCCGAGCAGCCTGCAGCCACAAAGGTCAATGCGGCCAATGCCACGCCCGTAAACTTTTTAAAAGCCTCTTTCATAAAATCCTCCTACTGCGCCACATAATAGTGATTTTGTATCTTTAAATCAACACGCACCGCACCAAAAGACTTTCTGTTAAAAGCGCGGGGCATCTCACCTGCGGTTTAAAACAAAAACGCCGCCCGTACATACCGGGCGGCTAGCGGGCACAGAGGCTTATATTAAGCCTGCGCCTCCTCTGCGGGTGCGGAAGACTCCTCTGCCGGGGCCGGCGCGGGAGCGGCTTTCTTAGCCTGCTTGGCGGCAACACGAGCCTTGTTCTTGAACTGCGCCTTGCAAACCTTACAAATCTTCACTTTGGTACCGTCAACTTCCTGCTCATAAAGAAGCTTCACGCCCTCCCTGTTACAGACAGGGCATTTTCCGCGTGCATGATTAGGTTCTTTGCGGATACCAGTTCCGCGATGTGCTTTAGACATGGCTTACTCCTCTTTAGCGGCGGCTTTCTTTGCCGGCTTTTTTGCAGCAGACTTGTCTGCTTCGTCATCTGCCTCTGGCAACTTATAGTCTACCAGCTCTAAGATTACCACATCAGCGGCATCGCCCTGGCGGAATCCCAGTTTAAGAATGCGGGTATAACCGCCGTTCCGCTCCTTCATGCGCGGCCCGATTTCCGTGAACAGTTTGTTCAGAATCTTTCCATCGCTAATGTACTTAGCGGCAGTACGTCTGTTGTGCACGGTGTCAACCTTTGCACGGGTAATCAATTTTTCTGCAGCCTTGCGTACTTCTTTGGCCTTGGCCTGGGTAGTGGTAATGCGTTCGTAGCGGAACAGTGATGTCACCATGTTGCGCGACATAGCACGCTGGTGGGCAGAAGTACGTGAAAGCGGATTAAATCCATTTCTGTGGTTCATTCGTTCTCGTCCTTATCTTTGCGTAAGTTAACATCCTTCAGGTGGCTGTAATCAGTCATTCCTAAAGTCAAACCGTGCTCCTCCAGCTTAGCCTTTATTTCCTCAAGGCTTTTCTTTCCGAAGTTACGGGTTTTGGTAATGTCATCTTCCGTTTTTTTAGTTAATTCACCAATAGTCTTGATGTTTGCATTCTTAAGGCAGTTAGAAGAGCGCACAGAAAGCTCCAGCTCTTCTACTGAAGTGTTAAGCAACTGACGCACAACTTCATCGCCTTCGTCCAGTTCATCGGCACCAGAGTATTCGCTTTCATTGAAGTTCACAAAAATGGTAAAGTAGTCCTTTGCGATTTTTGCGGCCTCAGCAAGAGCATCATCTGGCTGAATAGAACCATCGGTCCAGATTTCAAGAATCAGCTTGTCGTAGTCATTGCGCTGTCCTACGCGGCAAGGTTCAATAGAGTATTTAACTTTGGTCACCGGAGAAAATATACAGTCCATGGGGATTGTTCCCACAATCTCTATGTAATGCTCGTTTTCCTCGGCCGGCGTATAGCCGCGTCCCAAATCTACCTGAATCTCAAACTCCAGATGAGCGCCATCCATCATGGTAAAGATCTCCAGATCTTTTGTCATGACCTCAAGCTGTCCCTCTCTCTCAAAGTCATTGCTTTTTACAGTTCCAGGACCCTGAAATTCAAATAGTAACGTATTCTGTTCAACATCACGCGGCAGGCGCAAACGAATCTGTTTCAAGCTGTTTAAAACTTCCAGAGTGTCTTCTGAAATATTAGGTATAGTTTCAAATTCACTGGAAATTACATGGGGAACACCGTCCGCATCGTATGATGTAATCCTCACGGAAGAAATCGCATAGCCCTGAATCGAAGAAATCAGCACACGGCGCAGGGTGTTGCCCACGGTGGTGCCAAATCCCGGCTCAAAAGGATAAGCGGTGAACTTACCGTAGTTGGGATTCGTATCAAGATGCTCAAATGTTATACCTTTCGGCTTCTTAAACCCTTTTAGCAGATTTTTGCGAGCCATCTGAACTCCTTATTCGGGAACATTATTCCAGTTCCACTTTGTTTATTCTCCAGGCAAATCTTAAGGAAGAGCCGCCTGAAGACCATAATCTTACATGCGGCGTGTCTTGCGGGGGCGGCATCCGTTGTGGGGAATGGGCGTAACGTCAGAAATAGACTTTACTTTCAGGCCCAGCGTTCCCAGCACACGTATGGCATTCTCGCGTCCGATTCCCGGTCCCTTAACGAACACGTGAACCTCACGCAGACCATAGCTCGCCGCCCTCTGCACGGCAGTCTCTGCCACGGACTGAGCGGCAAACGGAGTGGACTTTTTTGCCCCGCGGAATCCCAGGCCGCCGGAAGACGCCCAGGAAATAGCATTGCCTTTGAGATCTGTAATTGTAACGATAGTATTGTTGAAGGTAGCCTGAATATACACGTTTCCTTCGTAAACACTCTTTTTCTCTTTTCTCTTCTTTACAGCTGCCATTGCAATCCTCCGCCCTACGCCTTCTTCTTGTTAGCGACAGTCTTCTTTTTACCCTTGCGTGTACGTGAATTAGTACGGGTGCGCTGACCGCGGACCGGGAGTCCCTTGCGGTGGCGAAGACCACGATAACTGCCTATGTCCATAAGGCGCTTGATGTTCAGACCTATCTCAGAGCGCAGGCGGCCCTCCGTCTTATAGTTCTCATCGATAGTCTTGCGAAGCTTTGCCAGATCTTCCTCTGACAAATCATTCAGCATAGCGTTTGGATCAACCTTTGTCTCCGCGCAGATTTTATTGGCGGAGGAGCGGCCGATGCCGTAGATATACGTCAATGCAATATTGACATGCTTGTTAGGGAGATCGACTCCCGCAATACGTGCCATCTTTACTCCTTAACCCTGCTTCTGCTTGTGCTTGGGGTTCTCGCAGATAATGCGGATTATTCCGTTTCTCTTGATAACCTTACACTTGTCGCAGATGGGCTTTACGCTTGTTCGTACTTTCATAAAAGTCCCCCATGGAAAATGTACTGTAAATGCTCTCTGAATCATGGCAACCCGAAGCGGCACAAACCGCCATGGGCTACAATTCAGCAACCGCACTGCCTTTGCAAACAGTGCGCTACTTTACCACATTTCCCATAATTTAATCTAGACCTAATCACAAAATTTCATAAAAAATTTACAAATTTCGTGACTTCAAGCCTTTCTTTGTAAATCCATCATGATGATGCATTTTAAGAAGGGCCTCCACCTGGGCCATTGTGTCAAGATCCACGCCCACGAGAATGAGGAGCGAGGTGCCTCCCATCAGCATGGAGATAGACGCGGGGAACTTGAACAGAATCTGGATGATTGTAGGGATGATGGCAATCAATGCCAAATACAGTGAGCCAGGCAGAATCAGACGGTTTAAAACCCTCTGTAAATATTCCTCAGTTTTGTCCGTTCTGATTCCTGGAATGGAACCACCGTTCTCACGGATATTCTTCGCGATTTCTGTGGGGTTCAGTGTTACCTGAGTGTAGAAGTATGCAAAGAATATGATCAGCAAAACTTCGATTACGTTGTACCATATTCCCAAAGGATTAAGAGCGGCGCTCACTTTCATAAGCCATGTGGCTCTTCCAGCAAGGCTGTTCGCAATCTGCAGCGGGAACGTCAGGAACGCGGATGCAAAAATAATGGGTATAACTCCCGACGGGTTTATTTTAAACGGAATGTATGTGCTTTGACCGCCATACATTTTGTTTCCTACAACACGCTTGGCGTAATGAACGGGTATCTTTCTCTCGCCGGACTGCTCATACACCACCAGGCCTATTACGACCAGGAACATCACAAGCGCCACGATAACAAACACCACGTTTATATCATCATTGCGGACGCTGCTTATAAGCTCCCAGACCGCGTTTGGCAGACGGGCAACTATACCGGCGAAAATTATCATGGAAATACCATTTCCTATTCCGCGCGCAGTAATCTGGTCACCCAGCCATACCGTAATCATGGAGCCTGTAGTAACGGTGAGGATAGCCAGCACATTGAAGAACACTTTGCTCTCGAACATAACAGCGCCGGGAACCGCCTGGTTTATGGACTCAGCATAAACCGTTATGGCCACGGACTGAATGACGCACACGAGTATAGTGCCCACGCGAGTCCAAGCCTGAACACGCCGCTGGCCGCCCTCTTCCTGAGCCATCCTTTTTAATGCCGGAAAGATTACAAGCGCAAGCTGGAGAATAATCTGCGTGGATATGTAAGGCATGACACCCAGCATAAACACAGAGAATCTCTCGAACGCTCCGCCCGCAAAGAAGTCCATGTAACTGGCAAACGCGCTTTCCGCACCGCTGGCAAGAGTGTCAAAATACTGCAGCAACAGTGTCGCATTGATTCCAGGGATAGTAAGCACTGAGCCCAAGCGAACCACCGCCAGAATCAGCAGTGTAAAGAAGAGCTTGGAGCGAAGTTCTTTTACCTTGAACATGTTCACAACAGGATTGTTTGCCATTTTCTAGACACTCCACCGATTAGTTAGCCTTCGCTTCCGGCTCTGCGGAGACTTTCACGGAGCCGCCCGCTTTCTCGATTTTCTCTTTAGCAGAAGCAGAGACTTTATCAACGTCCACGCTGAATTTCTTGGTAAGCTCACCATCGCCGAGCACTTTCACATACTTGTCTGAGCGTCTGATAAGGCCTTTCTCAAGAAGAGACGCGCGGTCTATGGTGTCGCCGTCAGCGAACCTGGTCTCCAGCTCGCTTAAGTTAAAAATCACATATTCCTTGCGGAACGGATAATTAGAGAAACCACGGCGGGCTATGCGGCGGTAAAGAGGCATCTGTCCGCCCTCAAAACCCACATACGGCTGTTTTTTTCCTGAGCGGGACTGCTGGCCTTTGTTACCTCTGCCAGCTGTTGTTCCCAGACCGGAAGAAGAGCCGCGGCCCACACGCTTGGGTTTCTTATTGGCACCCTTGGGTGCATGCAACAATAATTCTGCCATCAGTCTATCTCCTCAACTTTTACCAAATGCGAGACAGCGGCGACCATTCCGCGAATGGAATCATTGTCGTCATGCTCAACCACTGAATTTATCTTCTTAAGACCAAGGCTGCGCACAGTCGCCCTTTTTGCGGGCTTCTGACCTATAGTGCTTCTTACTAACTGAATACGTAATTTCTTTGCCATAATCAGCCCCACATATCATTAAGAGTCTTTCCGCGATTCTGAGCAACAGAGCGAGCGTTCATCATCTGAGCGACCGCGTCAAAAGTCGCGCGAATAACATTCACGGAAGTCCTAGAGCCCTGAGACTTGGAAATAACGTCTGTGATTCCGGCGGCATCCATCACCGCACGAACCGGACCACCGGCCTTAACGCCAGTACCGGGACAAGCAGGCTTCAGAAGCACCGCAGAGCTTTTGTATTTTCCAAGCACCTCATGAGGAATGGTGCCATTCTTCATGGGAAGCGTAGTAAGATTTGATTTGGCTTTGTCGATGCTTTTGCGGATTGCCTCCGTAACATCGTTCGCCTTACCAAAACCATAGCCTATCCTGCCTTTCTGGTCCCCTACCACAGTAAGAGCGGAGAATGACATGCGGCGGCCGCCTTTTACAGTTTTAGAAGTGCGGTTGAGCTTAACAAGTTTCTCTATAAACTCATCCTGTGCTCTTCTGTCGTTCCTATCATTGTGTTTCTGGCGTTCTTGTTCCATAACAACTCCTAGAATTCAATCCCGGTCTTGCGGGTAGCGTCGGCGAGAGCCTTGACCACACCATGATAAAGATATCCGTTGCGGTCGAACACAATCTTCGTAATATTCTTGTCTTTAAGGCGCTGTCCAATTACCTCGCCCAGTTTCTCTGCGCTGGCAACGTTCGCCCTAAGATCAATGAATTCCTTCTCCAAAGTGGAGACAGAGGCCAGAGTCCTGCCCTCATCATCGTTTATAACCTGCACATACAGGTTGCGTCCGCTTTTATAAACAGACATACGGGGACGCTCCGCAGTGCCGTATATGGACTTACGGATGTGAACCTTTCTGTGAAGGCGCTTCCTCTGTTTATCAGTCATTTTTCTAAGCATATCTTCACCCTACCTTATTTCACACCAGTCTTACCGACTTTGCGGCGGATAACCTCGTTCTCATAACGGATACCCTTTCCTTTGTACGGCTCAGGCTTGCGCAGCTTGCGAATCTGGGCGCTGAATTCACCCACACGCTGCTTGTCTATTCCAGCAATGGTAATCTTACCAGTCTGATCCACTGTGACAGTAAGTCCCTCAGGTATAACCGCCACAAACTCAGAAGAGTATCCCAAGTTCATGACAAGCTCCTTTCCCCTGACTTCCGCACGATAACCTACGCCCGTTATAATCAGAGATTTGGAGAAACCTGCGGAGACGCCTATCACCATATTGTTTATGAGGTTGCGGTAAAGGCCATGAGCCGCGCTCGCCGCTTTTGTCTCAGCCACGGGAGTAACGATAACCTCAGCGCCGTTAACCTCCACCTTAACCAAGCCGGGATTATAAGCCTGCTTAAGCTCCCCCTTGCCGCCTTTCACGGTAACGAGAGAATCCGCAACCGTCACTGTAACGCCCGCGGGGATAGCCACAGGAAGTTTACCAACTTTAGATGCCATAACTTCCTCCTTACCACACGGTGCAAATCAACTCGCCGCCCACCATTTTCTCAGTGGCTTTTTTGCCGGTGGTCACGCCAGTTGAAGTTGAGACAATCAAGGTGCCATAACCGTTATAAACACGGGGCAAATCCTTGTATCCAGAATAAACACGGCGGCCGGGAGTAGAGATTTTTCTCATTCCGTGGATAACAGCCTTGTTTAAATCGTCATATTTAAGGAAGATGCGGATAATGCTGTGTCCGTCATCATCCTGCACTTTCTTAAAGTTCTTGATGTAACCCTCAGTCTTGAGGATTTTTACAATTTCCAGTTTCATCTTAGAGGCTGGTGTGTCAACCTTCTCATGACCGGCACGAGCCGCATTCTGGACTTTTGATAGCATATCTGCAATTGGGTCTGAAGCTGCCATTTTTCTCTCCTGTCACTACCAAGATGACTTTGTGACGCCTGGTAAGAGGCCTTCACTTGCTAATTTGCGGAAGCATATACGACAAATCTTGAACTTGCGCAAATATCCGTGCGGACGACCACAAATCTGACACCTGTTATACTTGCGTGTGCTGTACTTAGGTGTTTTTGCAGCCTTGATAATCATTGATTTCTTAGCCATGAACTACTTCCTTACTTCCTAAAGGGCATATTGAACTTAGTCAGCAATGCGCGCGCCTCTGCATCAGTGCGGGCAGTGGTAACTATACTGACGTTCATACCAGAAATCTTGACGATTTTATCAAAATCGATTTCCGGGAAGATAATCTGCTCAGTAATGCCAAGAGAGAAATTGCCGTGTCCATCAAAGCCGGTGGCCTTGATACCGCGGAAATCCTTAACGCGAGGCAGCGCCACATTGATAAGCCGGTCCAGGAACTCATACATCATGTTTCCACGGAGCGTTACCATGACACCCACTTCATTGCCCTCACGAAGCTTGAAGTTTGCAATACTTTTCTTAGCCTTTGTCTTAACAGCCTTCTGACCGGTAATCTGAGTAAGATCTGTAACTGCAGCATCAAGAAGTTTCTTATTCGCGAGAGCCTCGCCGACACCCATGCTCACCACAATTTTTTCTAATTTGGGAATCTGCATGGTAGATGTGTAACCGAGCTCCTTAAAAAGCTCGGGAGCGATTGTTTCCTTATAGACTTTCTTAAGCCGTGGTACGTAATTTTCCATTACAGTGCTTCTCCACACTTACGGCAAACACGAATTTTCTTGTCGCCGTCGATTTTATAGCCAGCTTTCACCGGACGACCGCATTTCTTGCATACAAGCGCCACGTTTGAAATATCCAAAGGTGCCTCTATCTCTGCAATTCCGCCTGCATCCTGCTGACTTCTGCGTTTAATCGCCTTCTTCACAAGGTTCGCTCCGCTAACAATCACGCGCACATGTCCGTTTTTCTCAAACACGCGCACAATCGTTCCGCGCTTGCCTTTGTCTTTTCCGGCAATAATTTCTACGTTGTCGTCCCTATGAATCTTATGTTTCTGCTGCATAGCGATTCACAACTCCTTACAGTACTTCCGGAGCGAGTGAGATGATTTTCATGAAATCCATGTCACGCAGCTCGCGGGCTACCGGTCCAAAAATACGCTTTCCCTTGGGGTTCTTGTCCGCATCCACAATAACGCAAGCGTTGTCATCAAAGCGGATATAAGTTCCGTCAGGGCGGCGGTACTCTTTCGCAACACGAACGATTACAGCCTTTTGCACTGAACCTTCTTTAATCGTAGAAGTGGGAATTGCATCCTTCACTGCTACCACAACAATGTCACCAATACCCGCATAGCGGCGGTGTGTGCCACCGAGCACTTTTATGCACTGAACCAGTTTGGCCCCGGAGTTATCGGCAACGGTCAGATTTGTCTGCATCTGAATCATATTCCCGCCTCCTTATTTAGCGCGCTCTACGATAGAGTCAAGGCGCCAGCACTTGTCTTTGCTTATGGGACTGCACTCCACGATGCGGACTGTGTCGCCAGTGTGGGCCTCATTTTTCTCATCATGAGCCTTGTACTTCTTACTACGGGTAACATATTTCTTATAAAGGCGGTCCATCTTTTTAGAGCTAACAGTCACGACAATGGTTTTCTCCATTTTATCGCTGGTGACTATTCCTACGAATGAACGCTTCGCCTTTTTCTGAACTTTCTGTTCTTCCACGGTTCAGCTCCTTAGTTTCCTGCAGTGATTGCTTCACGAGCAGCGGCGCGGATTTTCTCCAGGTCGTGCTGATGAATAAGCGTATTCAAGCGTGCGATTTCGCGGCGCAGGGTACGTTTCTGCAACGGGTTGTCTACATGGCCCACAACCGCCTGAAAGCGAATGTCCATGTAATCTTTCTTAGTTTTGTTCAATTTAGCAACGAGTTCGTCGTAAGAAAGTTCGCTGTCTTTTTTCTTTTTATCTGCCATTTCTTACTCCTTAGTCGATTGTAGGCTTGAACGCCACTCTTGTTTTTATCGGAAGCTTACTTGCAGCCAGGTGCATTGCCCTCTCTGCAATCGCCTTGTCAACTCCGGCAACCTCAAAAAGAATCATGCCGGGCTTTATGCTGGCCGCCCAGAATTCCGGTGAGCCTTTACCCTTACCCATGCGTGTCTCAGCAGGTTTCTTGGAGATAGGCTTATCGGGGAACACGCGGGTCCAAATCTGGCCTTTGCGCTCCATGCAGCGGTTAATCGCCACACGGGCCGCCTCGATGTGCTTCGCAGACAACCAAACAGGCTCCATGGCAACTAGCGCCACATCACCAAAGTCTATGAAGTTGTCGCGCGTGGCGTTTCCTTTGATACGGCCACGCTGCACCTTGCGGTGAATAACTCTCTTAGGACTAAGCATTTTCTACTTTTCCTCCCTCTGATTTAGGAGAGCGGGGACCTTTGCGGTCGCCTGAGACAGGACGGTCGCGGCGCGGTTTCTTCACAATGTCACCGGCATCCTCATTCTGCTCATGACCATAGTTCATACCGTTGTACACCCACACTTTAATGCCAATCTTGCCATAAGTGGTGAGCGCCTCGTATGTACCGTAGTCTATGTCGGCACGAAGAGTATGAAGCGGCACACGGCCCTCTTTATGCTCCTCGGAGCGGGTCATATCAGCACCGCCCAAACGGCCGGAGATACGAATCTTAATGCCCTGGGCACCGGCTTTCATAGCGTTGGCGGAAGCCTGCTTCAAAGCCTTGCGGAATGAGCCGCGTCCCGCCAGCTGGCGGCCGATATTCTGGGCGATAAGAGATGCGTTGACTTCGGCGCGCTTAACTTCCTTGATTTTAATCTGCACCTTTTTAGTCAGCTGCTTCTGGATATCCACGCTGATTTTTTCGATAGTGGCACCCTTCACACCGATAATTACACCGGGGCGCGCCGTGTGAATCACGATTGTCACACGCTGGGGATGACGCACAATCTCAATCTCCGCGATGTCCGCATTCTTGCATTCCGGCAGCTCATTCACCAGCTTGCGGATTTTCATGTCCTCCAGGAACAAATCCGCATACTCACGAGGATCCGCATACCAGCGGCTCTGCCATGTTTTGTTTACACCAAGGCGTAAACCGATAGGATTAACTTTCTGACCCATTTACTTTCCCGCCTTCTCGTCGACTACAACGGTGATATGGCACATGCGCCTCAAGAGCCTGTCAGCACGTCCGCGCGCGCGGAACCACACCCTCTTAAGACGGGGACCTTCGTCAATGCGAATTTCCTTCACATACAGCATATCCTCATCGAGCTTTTTGTTTTTGTCCAGTGCATTGGCCACAGCGGACTTTAAGGTTCCGCTTATGAGCCTGGCACCCTTCTGGGGCATCGCCTCCAGGATTGCCATTGCCTCTGAAGCTGACTTCTGCTTGATAACATTAGCAACCGGGCGTACCTTTGTTGGCGAAGCGATAAGGAATTTAGTGGTTGCTCTGTATCCGGTATTCTCAGCCATTTCTTACTCCTTACTTACCTGCGCCCTTGTCCCCACCGTGACCTTTGAAGGTGCGTGTGGCGGCAAATTCGCCCAGCTTATGACCCACCAGGTTCTCTGTAATGTATACGGGAATCCAGGATTTTCCGTTGTATACAGAAATGGTGTTTCCTACCATCGCAGGAATGATTGTCGAGCAGCGTGAATAAGTCTTAATCATCTTCTTATCAGCTGCTGAGGCCTCATTCATTTTCTCAACCTTTTTGTAGAGGGATTTCTCGACAAAAGGTCCTTTTTTAACTGATCTTGACACGATTAACTCCTACTCTACTTTTTGCGGCGGCTTATGATAAAGCGCTCAGACGTCTTTCTCTTGTTGCGGGTCTTATAACCACGGCACGGCTGACCCCACGGCGTGACAGGCTGATGTCCTTTGCCTGCGCCCTCGCCACCACCAAGCGGATGGTCCACCGGGTTCATGGCCATACCACGCACTGTGGGGCGCACGCCTCTCCAGCGGGCACGGCCGGCCTTACCAAGCTTAGTGTTCATGCGGTCTTCGTTTCCTACCACACCGATTGTGGCATAGCACTTTCCGTGCACACGGCGAAGCTCGCCTGAAGGAAGCTTTATGGTCACATAATCGCCCTCTTTGGCGGCTACCAGAGCGCCCGTTCCGGCGGAGCGCACAAGCTGTCCGCCACGGCCCAAAGTGAGCTCGATGTTATGCACTGTAAAGCCCACAGGAACCACAGAGAGCGGCATGGCGTTTCCCACAGTGGGGGTCGCGTTCTCGCCGGACATAATCTTCTGTCCTACGGTCAGACCTTTAGGCGCGATAATGTAGCGTTTCTCTCCGTCCGCATAAGCGATGAGCGCTATATCTGCGGAGCGGAAAGGATCGTATTCTATCGTCTTTACAGTTCCGGGAATACCGTGCTTGTCGCGTTTAAAGTCGATCTCACGGTATCTGCGTTTATGACCGCCACCCTGATGCCGCACAGAAATACGTCCGCCCTGTCCGCGGCCACCTTTTGAATGGCGGCCTGAGGTAAGGCTTTTTTCGGGTTTATCGGCTGTAATTGCGCTGCGGACTAAATCTATGCGTCCGCGTGTACCTTTTGAATAAGGTTTATATACTTTAAGAGCCATATGGTTCCCCTTATCTGCTATTCAAAGGCTCAGGCGCCTTCAAATATCTTTATTGTTTCGCCGGGTGCCAGTTTCACAATGGCCTTCTTGTAGCTGGATGTTTTTCCAGGGCGTCCGCGAAGGCGCTTTGTTTTACCGCGCACATTCATTGTGGTGCAGTCCACTACTTTCACATTAAAAAGTTTGCGGACGGCCTCTTTAATCTGATACTTAGTGGCAGAAGGCAGCACCACAAAAGTGTACTTATTCTGCTCACGCAGCTCAGTGGCCCGCTCCGTAAGAACGGGTCTGATTAAAATGTCCTCGTAATTCATTATTCAGCCTCCAAAGCGGCGTAGAATTCAGAAAGATTCTTGGCAGCGCTTTCAAGCAGGATAACCTTGCGCCCATAAAAAAGATCATGCGCGCGAAGACGGTTATACGAAAGGAAATAAACGTTACGCAGGTTGCGGCCCGCACGTTTTATGAGCCTGTCGTCATCCTTAAGAATGATTACAGTGCGCTCGTCCTTGGCAAAGTTATTAAGAATCTTCACCAAATCCTTTGTCTTTCCGCTTTCCACGGTAAAGTCCTCTATAACCGTGAGGGTATCCTCCTGAGCCTTCATGCTGAGGATGGACTTCATCGCAAGGCGCTTTTCCTTTTTAGGAATATAATAAGTGTAGTCACGGGGCTTGGGTCCGAAAATGGTACCTCCGCCCACAGTAATCGGAGACTTTTTGTCACCGCGGCGCGCGTTTCCTGTACCCTTCTGCTTGTAAGGCTTAGCGTTAGAGCCGTGCACCTCGGCGCGTGTCTTTGTGCAGGCGGTGCCCACACGTTTATTTGCTAACTCGTTGGTGATGGCGTAGTAGATAACATCTTCGTTAACAGGAAGTCCGAAAATTTTATCATCAAGATTGATTGTCCTGAGTTCTTTGCCATCGATTGAATAGACTTTCTTTTCCATACTAACTATTCCTCGACCTTATTTCTTAACCGCGGCCCTGACGATAAGAGTGCAGTCCTTTACTCCAGGAACAGCACCACGCACCATAAGAACCTTCAGCTCAGGGTCAACTTTCACAACCTTGAGATTCTGTACAGTAACGCGCTCGTTACCCATGTGACCGGGCATCTTCACACCTTTTAAAGTGTGTCCCGGAGTTGTACAGGCTCCAGTACCACCGGCTTCACGATGGAATTTCGAGCCGTGAGTGGCACGTCCGCCGTGGAAGCCCCAGCGCTTCATTACACCCTGAAAACCCTTGCCTTTTGAGGTAGCGGTAACGTCAATGAAGCGAACTTTGTCAAACAGTTCCACACCAATCTGGTCGCCAACTTTCACCTCGCCTTCAAAATCGCGAAATTCCTTAAGGTGGCGTTTGGGGGTAACATTCTCGGGAAACTGACCGGCATAAGGCTTGGAAACTTTGCCGGGCTTTAAATCCTCAAGCCCGAGCACAACCGCGTTATAGCCGCATTTCTCCTCTGTCTTTGTGGCAATGACGGTATTCGGCTCGACGTGGATCACGGTCACCGGAGTAAGGTTTCCGTTTTCGTCAAAAACTTGCGTCATTCCCACTTTTTTTGCTATCAGACCTTTCATCTGAATCTCCTATAAGCCGCCATTCCCGATCCAAGGGAACCGTACTCGTTTTATTTCAGCAACTCCGGCTAAGCGGAATTACTGTTTGATTTCTACATCAACACCTGCCGGCAGCTCCAGTTTCATAAGAGAGTCCATGACCTCTGAACTGGGCTCAAAAATATCAATAAGGCGCTTGTGCGTTCTCATCTCAAACTGCTCACGAGATTTTTTGTTCACAAACGGTGAGCGGAGCACTGTCACCTTGTTGATTTTAGTCGGAAGGGGGATAGGTCCCGCGACCTTGGCGCCCGCCTTGCGAACCTGCTGCACGATGTCTCTTGCGCTCTGATCGATAAGGGCCACGTCAAAAGCGCGAAGCCTTACACGAATCTTGCTGTTTGCCATCTGAATTCTCCTAGTCTGCGTGGCACGGCATCACAAGGATGCCATGCCACGACAATAAATCTACTCGATAATCTTTGTTACCTGACCAGAAGCGATTGTACGACCGCCCTCACGGATAGCAAGCTTAAGACCCTCGTCCATAGCGATAGGATGGATGAGCTCACCGAGAATCTTCACGTTGTCACCCGGCTTGACCATCTCCACGCCGTCAGCGAGATTCACAGTGCCTGTGATATCCGTGGTGCGGAAATAGAACTGCGGGCGGTATCCGGAGAAGAACGGGCTATGGCGTCCGCCCTCTTCCTTTGAAAGAACGTAAATCTGAGCCTCGAACTTGGTGTGCGGCTTGATTGTTCCGGGAGCAGCAAGAACCTGTCCGCGGATAACGTCCTTCTTCTCAACACCGCGGAGAAGAATACCAGCGTTGTCGCCGGCCATACCCTCTGAGAGAGTCTTGTTGAACATCTCGATGCCGGTAACGACAGAACTCGCCGTGGGGCGGATACCCACAATCTCCACGGGGTCTGAGAGGTGCACTATGCCGCGCTCGATACGACCGGTAACAACAGTACCACGGCCGGAAATTGTGAAGATGTCCTCAATCGGCATAAGGAACGGCTTCTGCTCGTCGCGGACAGGATCGTCGAACCAAGTGTCCATGGTGGAGAGAAGCTCCTCAATGCACTTGGTGTTGTCGGCGTTGTCAGACTCGTTAAGGGCCTTGAACGCTGAGCCTTTGATGATAGGTGTGTCAGCAGAGAAACCGTATCCCTGGAGAGTGTCCTGGACATCAGCCTCTACAAGCTCCAGCATCTCCTCGTCACCGTCCAGCATATCCACTTTGTTAAGGAACACGATGATTTTGGGAACGCCTACCTGGCGGGCCAGAAGAAGGTGCTCTTTTGTCTGGGGCATAACAGAGTCAGGAGCCGAGACAACAAGAATGGCGCCGTCCATCTGAGCAGCACCAGTAATCATGTTCTTAACATAGTCAGCGTGACCTGGGCAGTCGATGTGTGCATAGTGGCGCTTGTCTGACTGATACTCAAGGTGGCGGCTGTTAATTGTGATACCACGGGCCTTTTCCTCCGGAGCATTGTCGATTTCATCATACTTTAACAGCTTGTCACCGTACTTTTTAGCGCAGTAAGCGGTGATAGCGGCCGAAAGGGTAGTCTTACCATGGTCTACGTGACCGATGGTACCAACGTTCATGTGAGGTTTAGTTCGTTTGAACTCTTCCTTTGCCATGATTTTCTCCTTGCCTTGCAGATTTTCTGCGGCATTCTTTATTTAATGTGTTGCACTTTAAGCCAGAAAATGACGGATTCTGAAAGACGTCCGGCACTTTCGCAGACACACTTTGAACAATATATGACAGTGATTTTAACGTGGATAAGCACACGGAATCTCCGTGTCGCAAGCCGCCCCATCTTTTCGGAACGGATTGGCAGGCACCACCATCACCATCAAAACCTGACGACTGGTTTGGCATCTCTGACCTTTAGCGGCGGCCGTTACGTCCGCCTGCCGGGAAGCCCCAGGATGCCATACAATCTACGAACCCACCGACGGTAGATCCAACGTCCTAAGGGTGCAAAAACCTGAAAACTGCGGGGAAACGCAGCTGACTTTACGGCTTTTACCAGACATTTTCCCCAATGTCTGCCCGACATCTCAAAGAACCCTTACCCTTACGGGTACAGACAGTGCGCTATTTATATACTTTTTGCAAATTTGTTTCAAGGGAATTTGCGGAAATTTATGTGGATTTTTACAGATTTTTCCGCAAATTCGGCTGAATTCATAAAAAAGGCCCCGCTTAACGAGCGGAGCCCTTCCCAGAGAAAACCGCCACGCCCTGCACTAAAACATTACGCGGCCGGACCTCAAGTCCTACCAGCGGTAGTGCGCGAACGCCTTGTTCGCCTCCGCCATCTTATGGGTATCCTCTTTTTTCTTGTAAGCGGTGCCAGTGTTGTTGTAAGCGTCAAGCAGCTCCGCCGCCAGAGTCTCCGCCATGCCGTGACCTGAGCGGTTACGGGCCGCAGTAATCATCCAGCGCATGGCAAGCGCCTCGCGGCGTGACTCGCGGATTTCGATAGGCACCTGGTACGTGGCTCCACCTACGCGGCGGCTTTTCACCTCCACCACAGGCTTCACGTTGTCAAGGGCCTTAAGGAACACCTCAAGGGGCTCCTTCTCGGTCTTTGCCTTAAGCTTGTCAAAAGCCTCGTAAACGATTCTGGTGCACACGGATTTCTTTCCGTCAAGCATCATGCGTGTAACGAACTTTGTAACGACCACACTATTGTATTTCTCATCCGGCATAATCGGACGGTTAACTGACTTTTTGTGTCTTCCCATTTCGCTGTCTCCTCATTATGCCTTGGGCTTTTTGGCACCGTACTTGGAGCGGCCGCGCTTGCGTCCGTCCACGCCCAGAGTATCTTTTGTGCCGCGTATAATGTGATAGCGCACACCAGGAAGATCCTTTACACGTCCTCCGCGGACAAGCACCACGGAGTGCTCCTGCAGGTTATGTCCGATACCGGGGATGTAAGCCGTAACTTCAATGCCGTTGCTCAGGCGCACACGCGCAATCTTGCGGAGCGCAGAGTTAGGCTTTTTAGGGGTCATCGTCATCACACGGGTGCATACGCCGCGTTTCTGCGGGCAGGACTGAAGTGCGGGGGCCTTGGTCCTGTTTGCAGAGGTTTGACGACCTTTGCGAATTAACTGATTTATTGTAGGCATTGGCCTTTTCTCCTATTTTATGCCGGGCAGCACTCCCGGCAGTATAAACAAATCACAGGTGCGAGCATTTTACCGAATTTGCATTTGATTGGTCAATCGGATTTCATGCAAATTCGGCAAATTCGCTCCTTAATCCTCGTCGCCTAAGTCCGCCGTGGTAATCATGGACATGTCGTCCATGGCGGCCTCCATGGCTTTCTCTATGCGGCGCTGCTCCAGAATCTCCTCCATTTTGGCGTCCAAGTCCGCTGCGGAGGAATCCGAAAGCTTGATGTTATGGTAATTGCGGATGCCTGTTCCCGCCGGAATCATGTGGCCGATTATCACGTTCTCTTTAAGACCGTGCAGCGTGTCCACCTTGCCGGCTATGGCTGCATTCGTAAGGACTTTGGTGGTCTCCTGGAAAGAAGACGCGGAGATAAACGAATCCGTGGCCAGGGCCGCTTTGGTTATGCCCTGGAACATGGGGCGCGCTATCGCCGGCTGGCCGCCGTCCGCTATCACACGCTCGTTCTCCTCGCGGAAGTGGTATTTATCCACCTGCTGGCCGAAGATAAACTTGGTGTCGCCCACGGAAATAATCTCCACTTTCTTAAGCATCTGCCGGATTATTATACCGATGTGCTTGTCGTTTATGACAACACCCTGCTGACGGTAAACCGCCTGGATGTCGTTCATGAGGAAGTTCTGCAGGGAATCCTCGCCCAGAATCGCAAGAACATCGTGCGGGTCTATGCCGCCGTCGGAGAGCTTCTCGCCCGCCTCCACCTGGTCGCCGTCACGCACAAGCAGACGCTTGGTCATGGGGACAAGGTGATTGTACTCCTTGCCATACTCGTCCTCGATTATGACGGTGCGCTTTCCTTTCACAATCTTACCGAACTTGACGGTGCCTGTAATCTGCGCTATTACGGCCGGCACCTTGGGCTTCCTGGCCTCGAACAGCTCGGAGACGCGCGGCAGACCCAACGTGATGTCGTTCGCCTTTGACGCCTCTTTCGCTATCCTTGCAAGCGTGAATCCTGCCTCCACACGTTTCTTATCCTGCAGCTCCCTGGTAAGAATCGCTCCCACAGGAAGGTGATATGAGCCGAGCTCGTTGCCCGCCTCATCAGTTATAAGAATGCGCGGCTGCCTTACCTCCAGGTGAAGGTCCGTTATGCGGCGCTCAGTGTTGCCGGTCTTGGCGTCTGTGCGCTCCTCAAGCGTGGCTCCGGGAATTATGTCCTCGAAATGAACATAGCCCGACACCTCCGCTATGATGGGCTCTGAGTAAAGGTCCATCTCGCCGATAGGCTCGCCTTCCTCCGCCACTGCGCTTCCGTTTACGAATTTAGCGTAAATGACGGAGCCGTTTGAGACCTCCATCTTCTGCTCGTTCGCGGTAAGATACAGAACGTTGTCGCGGATTATAATCCGTCCCGTCTCGCCTGCCTTTACCTCCACGCCGTTCTGACGGAGAATAACGCTGTCCTTGCGCACACGTGAGCCGTCGCTTACAAGAACCTCGTCCGCGCCGCCGAACGGATATTTCCCGAACAGCTTGGTCACGACCATTGAGCCGCGGCGTGTGAAAATCCAGTCTCCGCTCTTAGCGACAACGTGTGTTCCTGACACGCTCTCGATGTAAACGGCATACTGCATGGAGATGTGGTTGTCCTCGCTCTTGCTTTCCGCCGCACCGCCGGTGTGGAACGTCCGCAGAGTGAGCTGGGTACCCGGCTGTCCGATTGACTGGGCGGCTATGGTTCCCACCGCCTCTCCTATCTCCACGATTTTGTTGCGGGCCAGGTCTTTTCCGTAGCATTTAACGCAGATGCCGTACTTGCTCTCGCATGTAAGCACCGTGCGCAGCTTGACTTTCTCCACGCCGGCGGCATCTATTTTGCGCGCCAGCGTCTCGTCTATGTAAGTGTTAACATCCGCAAGAAGCTCGCCGGACACGGGGTCTATGACGCGCTCGATTGTGTAGTGACCTGCTATGCGGCTCTCCAGGGTCTCAACCACGGTCTCGCCGTCTTTTATGGCGGTGTAGTCGATTCCGTTTATGGTTCCGCAGTCGTCCTCGTTAACGACAACGTCCTGCGCCACGTCCACAAGGCGGCGGGTCATGTAACCGGCATCAGCGGTTTTAAGGGCCGTGTCAGAGAGACCTTTGCGCGCGCCGTTGGTGGAGATAAAGTACTCAATGACGGAAAGTCCTTCCTTAAAGTTCGCGCGGATGGGAAGCTCTATGATGTCGCCGTTAGGTTTCTGCATGAGGCCGCGCATCGCCGCGAGCTGGGAAATCTGCTTCTGTGAGCCGCGGGCACCGGACACCGCCATCATGTAAATCGTGTTGAAGCCGTCCTTGTCCTTGGCCATGTTGTCATACATAATCTCGGTGAGCTTGTCGTTAGTGCGCTCCCATACCTCCACGCTCTTGTTATACCGCTCCGTGGCGGTGATGGAGCCCTTGGACCACTGCGCCACGATTTTCTCAACCTCGGCGTTGGCCTCGTCAACCATCTCCTTCTTAACGTCAGGAATCAGTATGTCGTCCATGGAGAGTGTCGCGCCATAGAACGTGGCGTTCTTGTAACCGCAGGACTTAATCGCGTCGAGCATCTGTATCGTGAGCCACGCGCGGTCGTTCGCATAAATGCCTGCGACAAGCTTCTGCAGCTGCACGTCAGAGTAAGGCTCCGTGCGGTTGTAGAGGGCGTCTATCTCTTTGCGGAGCATGGAGTCAGAAAGAACCTGCGGCACGACTTTAGCGGCGTACTCCTCCAGCGGCACGTCCACAGGATACTTGGACTCTATGAGAGCCTTGAGCGCCTTGTCCGATGTCTGCTCGTTGTGATAGACAGTCTCTATCATCTTCTTAAGCTTCTTGTCGCCCAGCTGGTCGTTCTGGTAGTCCACCTCGTCAGGCATGGACTCGTTAAAAGCCAGACGGCCCGCCGAAGTGAGAAGATACTTGGAGTCTGAGCCGGCATCTCCCGCCACGCACTTGTTGAGTATGTTGCGGTGGATTTTTATCTCCGCCTGCCATTCGATTGCGCCGCTTGATGCAGCAAGGCGGACCTCGTCCACGGAGCTGAACATCTTGCCCGTTCCTTTAGCGTTAGGCTTGATTGATGTCATATAGTAGATTCCCAGAACCATGTCCTGAGACGGAGCCACAATCGTGTTGCCGTTCGCCGGGTCAAGCAGGTTGCGGGCGGAGAGCATGAGCGTCCAGCACTCCATCTGCGCGGCCTGCGTCAGCGGAACGTGAATGGCCATCTGGTCGCCGTCAAAGTCAGCGTTGAACGCCTTGCATGCCAGCGGATGAAGCTTGAGCGCCTTTCCCGGAACAAGGACCGGCTCGAACGCCTGGATTCCGAGACGGTGAAGCGTAGGCGCGCGGTTAAGCATAACAGGATGCTCGCGCACTACCTCGTCCAGAATCGCGTACACTTCCGGGGCCTCGCTCTCCACAAGAATCTTGGCCTTTTTGATGTTGAACACGACGCCTTTGTCCACAAGTTTTTTCATTATGAACGGCTTGAAAAGCTCAAGCGCCATTTTCTCAGGAAGTCCGCACTGCCAGAGCTTGAGCTCGGGTCCCACGACTATTACTGAGCGGCCGGAATAATCCACGCGCTTACCCAGAAGATTCTGGCGGAAGCGGCCCTGCTTTCCTTTGAGCATGTCGCTTATGGATTTAAGAGGACGGCTGGAGGCTCCCTTGACCACGCGGTTCTTGCGCTTGGTGTTGTCGAAGAGCGCGTCCACGGCCTCCTGCAGCATGCGCTTCTCATTGCGCACGATGATGTCCGGCGCGCCCATCTCCAGCATCCGCTTCAGGCGGTTGTTGCGGTTGATTACGCGCCTGTACAAATCGTTCAAGTCGGACGAGGCAAATCTGCCGCCGTCGAGCTGAACCATGGGGCGGAGCTCCGGCGGAATCACGGGAATCACGTCCAGAATCATCCAGCTGGCCTTGTTGCCCGATGTGCGGAAATCCTCAACAATCTCTATGCGCTTAAGAAGATGCTTGTCGCTTTTGGCGCCCTTCTCTATCATCTTCTCGCGGAGCTCGGCCCTGAGCGCGTCCAAATCCAGATTCTCAAGGAGAGTTTTTATGGCCTCAGCGCCCATGCCGGCGGTGAAAGTCTCGCCATAGCGGTCGCGCGCCTGAATGTACTCATCCTCCGTCAGAAGCTGCTTGGCATTCAGGTCGGTGTCGCCCGGATCAATCACGATGTACTTCTCGTAGTACAGGATTGAGCGCAGGGCCGCCACGGGCAAATCCAGAAGAAGGCCCATGCGGCTGGGCACGGAATGATAGTACCAGATGTGGCTCACCGGGGCTGCAAGCACTATGTGCCCCGTACGCTCACGGCGGACTTTAAAGTGCGTGACCTCCACGCCGCAGCGGTCGCAGATTACGCCTTTGTAACGGATGCTTTTAAACTTTCCGCAGTAGCATTCCCATTCTTTGGTGGTGCCGAATATGCGCTCGCAGAAAAGTCCGTCGCGCTCAGGACGCAGCGTGCGGTAGTTTATGGTCTCCGGTTTTTTAACCTCGCCATAGGACCAGTCTATTATGGTCTGCGGTGAGGCCAGCTTTATTTTAAGACTTGCAAAATCCTGAATATCACGCATCTTCGTTCTCCTTGTCAAAGCCCGCTTTCGCTTTGTCAATCATATCTTGGTCGCGCTCGGTAAGAGCGATCTGCTCGCCCTTGTCGTCATAAATGGTGAAGTCTAAGGCAAGGCCGCGGAGCTCCTGCACCAGAACATTAAACGATTCAGGCACGCCTATAGGTGCGCTGGGGTCTCCTTTCACGATGGACTCGTAGACTTTCGAGCGGCCGTTCATGTCGTCCGACTTGATTGTCATCATCTCCTGGAGAGTGTTCGCCGCGCCGTATGCCTCAAGCGCCCATACCTCCATCTCGCCAAGGCGCTGTCCGCCGAACTGAGCCTTTCCTCCGAGAGGCTGCTGTGTAACGAGCGAGTAAGGTCCCGTTGAGCGCGCGTGCATCTTGTCGTCAACAAGGTGGTGCAGCTTCATGAAGTAAATCACGCCCACGAAAATCGGATTGAGGAACGGCTCGCCTGTGAATCCGTCGCGCACAATCTGCTTGCAGTCAGGGGAAAGCCCCGCCTGAACCAGTTTCTCCGCAATCTGCTCCTGGCTAGGAGTCTGGAACGCCGGGGAGTTGTAGAATTCGTTCAGAACCTGGCCCGCGCGCCCGAGCTCGGACTCCATTATCTGTCCTATGTTCATTCGTGACGGAACGCCCAGCGGATTCAGGCACACGTCAAGCGGAGTGCCGTCCTCAAGGTAGGGCATGTCCTCCACGGGAAGAATACGCGCCACAACGCCTTTGTTTCCGTGGCGGCCCGCCATCTTGTCGCCCACGCAAAGCTTTCGCTTGTCGGCGATTACGACTTTTACCACCTCGTCCACGCCGGGGTTAAGCTCGTCGCCCTCCGTGCGCTTAAGGCGCTGAATGTCTATCACGACGCCCTTGACTCCGTGCGGCAGGCGCAGTGAGGTGTCGCGAACCTCCTTGGCCTTCTCACCGAATATGGAGTTAAGCAGCTTGAATTCGGGAGTGGTCTCGGTCTCGCTTTTGGGAGTGACTTTGCCCACAAGGATGTCGCCGGAGCGCACCTTGGCGCCCACACGCACTATTCCCTCCGCGTCCAGGTTATCCAGAGTTTTCTCGGCGGTGTTGGGAACATCGCGCGTAATCTTCTCCGGGCCCAGCTTGGTCTCGCGTATCTCAGTCTGGAACTCATGGATGTGCACGGACGTGTACATGTCCTCTTTTACCACGCGCTGGCTTATAAGGACCGCGTCCTCATAGTTGTAGCCGTTCCACGGAACGAAGCCCACCAGAATGTTGCGGCCCAGGGCAAGCTCGCCGTTGAAAGTGGCGGGACCGTCTGCAAGGATATCGCCCTTCTTCACTTTCTCGCCTTTCTGCACGGTGGGGCGCTGGTGATTGCATGTGTCGCTGTTAGTCTTCTGATATTTGAGGAGCGAGTACTCATCAAGCTCACCGTCTTTGGCTCCCTTGGGCTTGACTTTTATGCAGTCGCTCTCCACCCACACAACCTCGCCGTCGCGGCGCGCCTTAACGAGCACGCCCGAATCATAAGCGGTCTTCTGCTCCATGCCCGTTCCCACATGAGGAGGCTCGGGGAACAGAAGCGGCACCGCCTGCCTCTGCATGTTGCATCCCATGAGCGCGCGGTTCGCGTCGTCATGCTCAAGGAACGGAACCAGTGACGCTGAGACAGAGATTACCTGGCGCGGCGAGACGTCCATGTACTGAATGTCCTTGGGCGAGCGGCTGGAGTAGTCTCCGCGGTGGCGGCAGGACACAAAGTCAGACGGGAATGAGCCGTCATCCTTCATTCCTTCCGTTACCTGGCCGACATAATAATTGTCCTCGTCTATGGCAGTAAGATAATCCACTTTGTCGGAGGCCTTTCCGTCCACAACCTTGCGGTAAGGCTCCTCCAGGAATCCGTACTCGTTTATGCGAGTGAAAATCGCAAGCGAGACTATAAGTCCGATATTCGGGCCCTCAGGTGTCTCGATCGGGCACATCCTTCCGTAATGAGTGTAATGGACGTCGCGCACCTCAAAGCCCGCCCTGTCGCGGCTGAGGCCTCCCGGTCCCAGGGCCGTAAGACGGCGCTTGTGGGTGAGCTCCGCGAGCGGATTCACCTGGTCCATGAACTGGCTCAGCTGGGAGGAGCCGAAGAATTCCTTAATCGCAGAGACAATGGGCTTTATGCTTATAAGGTCCTGCGGCTTAAGCGTCTCTGTCTCCTTAAGGTTCATGCGGTCCTTAGCGATGCGCTCCATGCGCGCGAACGCCGGCTTGAACGCCTGTGTGGTCAGAAGCTCTCCCACGGAGCGGACGCGGCGGTTCCCCAGATGGTCTATGTCGTCCAGCGGCTCGTCGCCTATGTACACCTCAATCAGATGCTTCATGGTGTTAAGGATGTCCTCCTTTACGAGCGTTACATCCTCCACAGAATCCTTATAGCCGAATTTCTTGTTCAGCTTGTAGCGTCCCACGCGCCCCAAATCATAGCGGCGCTTGGTGAAGAACATGCTGGTAAGGTCATCCTCCGCGGCCTTTACGGTAGCGAAAGTCTCTCCGGGCATAAGGACGGCGTACACTTTAGCAAGACACTCCTCCTTGGAGGGCTCGTCCGAAACCTCGCCGTTCTCCTTTGCGAAGATAATCTCCTCGCGCTCAAAGCAGTTCACTATCATCTCGCTGTTCAGGGACGGATTGACCTCGTCCTTGTTGTCGGGATTTTTCTTTGCGTTGAAAACTATGAGGCTGATTTCCTTTATTCCGTTAGCGGCCAGATCATCCAGGTCATGCGGATGAAGCTTGTCTCCCGCGCGGAACAGTTTCTTCTCCTCGCCGGACTCCTCATCCTTAACCAGCACCGCCTGTGACAGCACGCGGCCTATCAGGGCCTCACGCTTGGCGCTGTCTGACGGGACTTTCACAGTCTCGGTTTTATAGAACGCGCTTATAATCTCCTCGCGCGTGGTGCAGCCGTAAGTGTCTCCCAGCGCGCGCAGGAATATGGTCGCCAGAACTTTTTTCTTGCGGTCTATTTTCGCATAGATAAGCTCTTTCTTCTGGTCTATCTCAAACTCAAGCCATGAGCCGCGGTACGGTATTATGCGGCTTGAGTACACGCCTTTCTCGTGCTGAAAAATAACGCCGGGAGAGCGGTGTATCTGGCTCACCACGACGCGCTCCGCTCCGTTGATTATGAACGTTCCGCGGTCTGTCATGAGCGGAATGTCGCCCATGTAGATATCTTTCTGGAGTATGGCCCCGTTATCAAAATTCAAGTCTATCCTGGCTTTCAGAGGAACAGCATAAGTCAGGCCTTTCCGTTTGCATTCAAGCTCCGTGAATTTTATGTTGTCATAATCCAAATCATAAAATTCATACTCAAGTGTCATGTCGCCGTTAGGACTTTCTATGGGGAATGTGGAATTGAAGACTTCCTGAAGTCCTTGATTTAAAAGCGGCTCTTTTTTCTCTAACCGCTCTCTCTGAATAAACTCCTCGTAGGAAGAGAGCTGGATGTCGATGAGGTTCGGCAGATCCATGGAGTCATGGATGTCTTTTCCGATGTACTGACGCTCAATCTTTTTGCTCTTTGCGAACATTTTTTCCTCTTAGGTGGGTAAACAGGTTTTTCTGAAACCGCTACAAGCAAAAGAAAAACGCTTGACAAGAGAATTTCCCGCTCAGCACGAGATTCAGAAACCTTTTGGAGCAGACGGATTCCATCTCTGCCCCTCGGATGTTCAGCTCCGATAATTCCACAGAAAAAGCCCTGTAGACGGCTAAAGCCTCGCCCGGCATTCCGCGTCCGGAACACCTTGCGAAGCTCACTGTCAAAGCAAAAATCGGTTTTTATTTTATTTTTTGCTGGCCTTACCACCGGCGGCGGTGATGTCAGCGATGATTTTGTCCGCATCAGCCTTGGACACGTTCTCGGCCAAAGTCTTGGGAGCGCCCTCAACAAGAGCCTTAGCCTCGCCCAGACCAAGTCCGGTAACCACGCGCACAGCCTTGATGACCGCGATTTTAGCGGCGGCGTCAAATCCGTCAAGAGTAACGGTGAACTCCGTCTGCTCCTCAGCGGCGGCAGCGGCAGGACCGGCGGCCACAGCTACAGGAGCCGCGGCGGACACACCGAATTTTTCCTCCATCGCCTTAACCAGGTCAGCGGCCTGCTGAACGGTCATGTTTGCGATTGCCTCAAGAATCTCGTCATTTGAAAGTGCCATAATTGTCTTCTCCTCCATCTTTCTGATGGGTACATCTGTTTAAGATGCCTTGTACTGGTGCGGAAAGTTACATACAGAAACTTTTGTTCCCCATCCAGTTTTATTTCCACGGATAGTAATCAGCACATAGAAGCCTAACCGTGGGCCCAGGCGGTTGTAAAACCACCGGAAGCTTAATTTCATACGGACGCGGCCGACGTGCGGCCACATTCCGAACTCTGCGCCGCTCTACTCTGCGGCAGGAGCCTCAGCAGGGGCGGCCTCCGCAGGAGCGGATTCCGCGGCAGGGGCCTCAGCTGACGGTGCGGCCGCAGGTCCCTCTTTCTCAAGCTTCTCCACGTAAGCCTGCAATGTGCCCGCAAGTTTGCGCGCGGGTCCGTTGATTGCGGACATAAGCATGGCGATAAGCTGCTTCTTGCCGGGAAGCTTTGAGAACGCCTCTATCTTGGCGGAGTCATAAATCTCGTTGTCAAGCAGAGCGCCCTTCACCACCAGGGTAGGCGCGTCTTTCGCGAAGTCAAACAGAATCTTGGCGGACTCGTTCGCCTCGTCCTTAACAAGAGCGATGGCGGTGGGTCCTGAAAGATAGTCGTTAACGGCCTCCACTTTCATGTCACCGAACGCCACGCGCGCGAAGTTGTTCTTGAACACCTTGAGCTGCGCGTCCTGCTCACGGAGCTTGTCGCGGAGCCTGGTAATCTGCTCCACGGTAAGGCCGCGGTAGTCCACAAAGATGTAATTCTTGTACTCGCCAAGAATCTGCTTTGTCTCTTCTATGGCGGCGGTCTTAGCCGGCTGGAGTTTTTTCGCCCTTATAGCCATTACACTTCCTCCTTATAGTCGATCCAAACGCCGGGTCCCATCGTGGAGCTTACGGATACTGAGCGGACAAAACCGCTTTTGGCATCCTGGGGCTTCTTGCGGTTAAGCTCTGCCAGGAACACGGCGATGTTCTCGGCGGTGTCCTTCTCGTCCATGGAGACTTTCCCCACGGGAATGTGGACCACGCCGGTCTTGTCAGCGCGGAATTCCGTGCGTCCTTTCTTAAGCTCGCTTATAGCGTTCGCTATGTCGTTCGTGACGGTTCCTGTCTTGGGGTTGGGCATGAGACCCTTGCGGCCCAGAACCATACCCAGACGGCCCACGTCCTTCATCATGTCGGGGGTAGCCACGGCAATGTCAAAATCAGTCCAGCCGCCCTTCACTTTCTCTATGTACTCCGCGTCTCCCGCATAAGTGGCGCCGGCGGCCAGAGCCTCCTGCACGCGCTCCTCCTTGCAGAAAACAAGCACGCGCTTCTCGGCGGTAAACTGATGGGGGAACACCAGTGTGTCGCGGACGGTCTGATTCTTCTCAAGCTTGACTTTCACAGAAAGCTCCACCGTCTCATCGAATTTGGCGTAGTGCAAATCCTTGACTAATTTGCAGGCCTCGGCGATCTCATATTTTTTGGCGGCATCGTACTTTTTAAGCGAGTCGCGGTATTTTTTTCCGTGCTTCATTAGTTGGCCTCCACTTCTACGCCCATGCTGCGGGCAGTACCGGCGATAATTTTCTTCGCGGCCTCAACGTCATAGGCGTTAAGGTCCGGCAGCTTCTGGGTGGCGATTTCCTCAAGCGCCTTTGCGGAGAGCTTCCCCACTTTGTCGCGGAGCGGATTAGCCGCACCCTTCTGTATTCCGACAGCCTTTTTGATAAGAACGGCGGCAGGAGGGGTCTTGAGGATAAACGAGTAGGATTTGTCCTGATAGACAGTGATAACGACAGGGATTATGAGTCCCTTCTCCATGCTCTTGGTGCGGTCATTGAATTCCTGCACGAACTTAGGCGCAGAGACGCCATGAGGTCCAAGAGCGGGGCCAATCGGCGGGGCCGGAGTAGCAGCGCCGGCAGGGCACTGCAACTTAATGACAGCCGTAACCTTTTTTGTAGCCATAATAAATCTCCTTACATGGTGTGGATATGGGAAGCATGCGTCTTTTCAGACAGCCCCATTCCTAGCGAGGCGCCTTTGTCCGACGGACCTGCGCCTCTCCCAAATAAAGCAAGCCGTCCTGAGCGCATGGGCACGCAGGACAGCTAAAACTTTCAAAAAACATCAGCGGACGGAACCGAAGCCCCGGCCGCCAGCCGCTAGATTTTCTCCACCTGGAGGACATCCACCTCCACGGGAGTGGCGCGGCCAAAAATCTGCACGCTCACACGGAGCTTGTTCTTCTCGGCGTTGATGTCCTCTATGGAGCCGCTGAACGTGGCGAACGGGCCGTCAGTAATCTTGACGGTCTCGCCGATCTCAAAGCTCTGCTTCACGCGGACCTGCTTCTCGCCCTTAATCTCTCCCGCGACCTGCAGAAGATTCTTGGCCTCCTCCGTGGAGATAGGCCTGGGGCGCTCCATGGGAGACGTTCCCACGAATCCGTTCACGCCCTGAATGCGGCGCACGGAGTTGCACGTGGTCTTCCAGCCAAGCTGCGGCAAATCCATCTCCAGCATTATATAGCCGGGAAGAATCTTATTGTTGCGGGAATGCTTCTTGCCGTTGCGTATCTCCACAACCTCTTCCATGGGAACTTTTACGTCAGTGAGAACAGAAGAATCTATATCGCCCACCTCTAAACGCTGGCGTATCTCGCGCTCAACCTTCTGTTCATAACCTGAGAATGTCTGAAGAATGTACCAGCTTTTAGCCATCTGCTCTACCTATTCTAAAAAATCATGCGCAGGCCCTGGGTGAACACCCAGTCCAGCAAACCAAGGACTACAGCGACAACGATAGTGGAAATAAAAACAACTTTTACGGATGAGAGAACCTCGGCACGTGAAGGCCAACTTACCTTTTTAAGCTCTCCCACGCATTCTTTGCAAAACTGAAAAAACTTTTTCATCCTCATCCCCTAAAAAACTGATTTAAGGCTTTACAGGCCAGGCAGGACTCGAACCCGCGACAACCGGTTTTGGAGACCGGGACTCTACCAGCTGAGCTACTGACCTAAAATATTTAAAGCCTTCCTGCGAACAAGAAGGCTCCTTTCGCTGGTTTATTTTACTTTAGTCTCTTTATGCACCGTGGCTTTGCGGCAGAACGGACAATACTTGCTCTTTTCCAGCTTGCCGGTTATGTTCTTGCGGTTCTTGTAAGTGGTATAGTTTTTCTGCTTGCATTCCGGGCACTGCAGCGCGATTATCTCTACAGCAGTCTTTTTCTTGCTTGCCATCTTTTACTCCTTAAACAGATAAAGCTCCCGAGCGGAATCGGACCGCTGACCTCATCGTTACCAACGATGTGCTCTACCGACTGAGCTACAAGAGCGGGTATAGTCGTTTGGCAACTATATCGAAATAAAAAAAATGTGTCAAGGCAAGTAGGGCGATTTTTTGGAAAATTCAGGCATGCCGCGCGCAGGAAAATCCGGCCGGAGAATGCCCTCATGAGCCGGACTGTGTGAGCGTAGTCCCCGGCGGCACGGATTTTGTGACCCATGTGTTTCCGCCTATGACGCAGTCCCTGCCGATTACGGTCTCGCCGCCCAGAATAGTGGCGTTCGCGTAGATGGTCACGTTGTCCTCTATGGTGGGATGGCGCTTTTTGTTCATGAGCTCCTTCTTTACGCTGAGCGCGCCCAAAGTCACTCCCTGGTATATCTTGACGTTGTTGCCTATGACGCATGTCTCACCTATGACAACTCCTGTGCCGTGGTCTATGAAAAAACTCTCTCCTATCTTAGCGCCGGGATTTATGTCTATGCCGGTCTTGCTGTGGGCATACTCCGTCATTATGCGGGGAATCACCGGGACTCCGTTCCTTTCCAGGAAGTGCGCCACGCGGTAAACCACTATGGCCTCAAGCCCCGGATATGACACCGTCACCTCCTCCGTGGACTTTGCGGCGGGATCCCCCTCGTAGGCGGCCTGCACGTCCAGCCCCACCTTGCGCCTTATCTCAGGAATCTCATCTATGAGAGAGACGGCGGTTTTCTCTGCCAGTGAGAAGCAGTGAGACTTTTCCACGGCGGAGTCCTTAACCACATAAACGAGCGCCTTCTGAATCTCGCGCGTGAGGACGGACACTATGCGGTTCACGCGCTCTCCCGTGACAAAGCGCAGCGTCTGGGCATCCAGGGCCTCCGCTATAAAATATCCCGGGAAAATGAGGCTCTGAACGTCTTTGAGGACCTTAATGACATTCTCGGAGTTGGGGAAATTCGAGCTTTCCTCCAGGTTTATCCCGCCGTATCTCTGATATGACTCTAAAATTCTTTCTACAGAATTGTCCATGGAATTCATAGCCGCGCCTTTTTAAAGAATAGGCTGCCAAACTGTAACACAACCTGGCAGCCTAAGCGCCCCGTTTCCAGGGCATCGGAGAGAGTTTATCAGCTTATTACAAGCTGTCTCTATAATAGTCCTAGCATCAGAATCTGTCAAGTAAATTTTAAGGTTTATTCAAAAGTTATGCAGAATAATCCCGGGGATACGGCGCCCGGGGCAAGGATTCGGCCTTCCGCGCTACTGGACCGGGGATTGTCTTGCAAAAACTCCGCTTTTATCGCAAACTACGGGCATGGGACTTTCCGTGCGCAGGGCGGACATAATCATACTGGCGGTTTTCGCTCTGGCGGTTTTTTTAAGCTTTTTTCGGCTCAGGAGTGGTAAAAGCAGCAGCCCGAGACTTATTATAATGAGCGGGGGCACGGAGATGGTTTATTCCATGCGCAGCGACGGGACTTACCGCGTTCCGGGAGCACTGGGAGAGTCCGTGATACAGGTCAGGGACGGGAAGGCGTTCTTTGAGGACTCGCCGTGCCCCAACAAAACCTGCGTGCAGGGCGGCCCGGTTTTCCGCGCCAACGACTGGCGGGCATGCCTTCCGAACGACGTTTTCATACGCATAGAGGGCGGCCCCGGAGAGCTGGACGCCACATCATTCTGAGCGCTGCGGCGCCGCTTTAATACGGGAGATTTTAAATGGCTGGCAAAAAAGTCACCGTGGCATACAAATGCTCTAACTGCGGCTACACTCAGCCCGGATGGCTGGGGAAATGCCCTCAGTGCGGCGAATGGAATTCCCTGGAGGAGTACATTACGGACCCCAACCAGACGTCTCCGCGCACAGGCGCTGGCGGAGCGTCCCTAAGGATAAAGCCGGTGCCCATGGGCAAAGTGGTCATTCAGGACGAGGGCAGGATTTCCACAGGAATAGTCGAATTTGACAGGGTTCTGGGAGGCGGCGCCACAAAGCGCAGCGCCATTCTGATAGGAGGCGAGCCCGGTATAGGAAAAAGCACGCTCCTCATACAAGCCGCCGCGTCCATTAAAGGGGGAAAAGTCCTTTATGTCTCGGGGGAGGAGAGCGCGTCGCAGATAAAAGGCAGGGCGGCCCGCCTTAAGCTTAGCGCAGACAGCATAGAGATGCTGTGCACGCCGCGCCTGGAAGACATACTGGACGCGCTGGATGCGCTGAGCCCCGCGGTAGTGATAATAGACTCCATACAGACCGTGCATTCCGTGCAGGCGGGAATAATCCCCGGCACCATAAGCCAGCTTAAATACTGCGCGAACGAGCTCATAGGATGGGTGAAGGAGCGGGATTCGGTACTGCTGATGACCGCCCACGTTACAAAGGACGGAAACATAGCGGGCCCCAAAAGTCTGGAGCACATGGTGGACACAGTGCTTTCGTTCGAGCGCTCGAATGACGAGGTAAGGTTCCTGCGCGCGCAGAAAAACAGGTTCGGGAGCGTGGACGAGCTGGGCATCTTTGAGATGGAGGCTGACGGGCTTAAATGCGTAAAGGACCCCAGCGCCCTTTTCCTTACGCGGAGGACAGGCGGCACCCCAGCGGGCATAGCGTGCGTCCCCGTGTTCGAGGGGAGCAGGGTCTTTGTGGTGGAGATTCAGGCGCTCACCGTTCCGGCAAAGGCCGCCGTGAACAGGGTCTACTCAGACAGGGTGGACGGCGCGCGGGTAAGCAGGATAGCGGCGGTACTGGAGAAGCGCGCGGGCATAAAGTTCAGCGACCAGGACCTGTACATAAACGTGGCGGGCGGGGTGAGGCTTACGGAGAGCGCCATAGACGCCGCGCTGGCCGCCGCGCTGTACTCGGCGCGCACAGACATAGCGCTTCCTGAGAAAACGGCGGTGGTGGGAGAGCTGAGCCTGGCGGGAGAGATACGCCCTGTCACAAAGCTTAAGCAGCGTGAGAAAACGGCCGCGGACCTGGGATTCAGGGAGCTGATAGGCCCCGGCACCGCGGAAAGCATAAACGCCCTCATAAAAGAGCTGTTCGCAAAAGAATGAACCCTGCGCGGGGCCCTGACGCGGACGGCAGGCACAAAAAAAACGGCACCTCCGCAGGGGAAGTGCCGTGTGCAGGCGATCAGCGCCCAGCAGACTTAGCCGGCGGCTTATTCGCCATCGTTATCTCCGTTCGGTTCCTGACCGGTGGACTGCTCGTCGTCATCGTCATCACCATCGTCTTCATCTTCTTCGCCCGGTTCCGGCTCGGCGGGCGTCTCGTCGTCATCGCCATCACCTTCTACAGAAATAAGCTCCACTTTGTTGAATTCAAATGTTGTTCCGACTTTTACATAACTTAGACGGAAAAATACATTTGTAAGTGTTGCATTTGCCGTGAACGGGATTTCTACAGTGTTGAGTCCATATTTAAGTTTATAATCTGTATTATTACTGTCATTAGGCTCTCCCTTTATCTCAGTGCCATCCATATGGGCATTGTCTTCACCGGACTCAAGTTTTGTTAAAAATGGATTCGCCTCGTCGTTATCAGTGGTATACTCCACTACGAACTTATAATCTTTCCCAACTTCAGTTTCAAAAGATTTTGTCCGTACTTGCAGTCCCCACTCGCTAAAATTTGACTTGTCAACCTTAAATATAAAATCGTTTAACTCGGCTCCACCTTTATATGAGATTTGTGCCCCATTTTCTACATAAAACGAAAATGCACCTACATCTTTCCAGCCCCCAGTATGTTCTGTCCACTCCGACGAGGTATTTTCCTCTTCTTCCTCCTCGGTATCGCCCTCTCCGTCACTTACCTGGGGGGGGTATTATCCTTTCCGGGGTCGTTCGGACATGCCGTGAACAGGCCCGTTCCCAGCAGAAGCGCGCCTGCCAGGACCATTGTTGCCTTATGAATTCTTTTCATAACAGCCTCCTTAATGTTTTTTTGGGGTAAGACTTCGTGAGCCTTCCTTATCCAGTTAAGTATCACGCCATGCTCCCAGGAATGGTAGTGGGGTATTTTTCAGAAAAGTGTGCTCTTTTTATTTCACTTCTGTAAGTCCGCCGCAATCGCCCCGTCAGTATGCTATAGAACAAGAGGCGTTTTTTCTTTATACTCACGGACATGGACTCTCAAACCAGCAAAGCGAATTTAGAATACTGCGCGAATCTTATAAACGCATGCCGTCTGGAGGCGGCAAAGCGCGTGGTGGGGCAGAAGCATATCATAGACGGCATTCTTATGGCGCTCAT
This sequence comes from Treponema sp., assembly GCA_022510925.1. Taxonomy (GTDB): domain Bacteria; phylum Spirochaetota; class Spirochaetia; order Treponematales; family Treponemataceae; genus Treponema_D. The sequence goes on along the minus strand of JAFLSO010000001.1, from coordinate 88,562 downwards.
TTCGGGCGGTCACATCCTGCTGGAGGGCGTTCCGGGGCTTGCCAAGACGCTTTCGGTTAAAACGTTCGCGGAGCTTTCCGGGCTGGATTTTAAGCGGATACAGTTCACGCCGGACCTTCTTCCCGCGGACGTTACGGGAACGCTTATCTACGAGCAGCAGAGCGGCAGATTCTCCGTGCGCAGGGGGCCGGTGTTCACGAACATAGTACTGGCGGACGAGATTAACCGCGCGCCGGCAAAAGTTCAGAGCGCGCTGCTGGAGGCCATGGCGGAGCATCAGGTTACAATCGGCGAGGACACCCACAGCCTGCCGGACCCGTTCTTTGTACTGGCCACGCAGAACCCCATAGAGCAGGAGGGGACATACAATCTGCCCGAGGCGGAGCTGGACCGCTTTCTTCTAAAGCTTATAGCGGACTATCCTTCAGTGGAGGAGGAGATTTCCATTCTGCGCGCAAACAGCGTGGACGAGCCCGCGGAGATAAAGAGAGTGTTTGACGCGCAGGCGCTTAAAAGATGCAGGGAAGCCACGGAAAGCATAACCTCCGATGACAAAATACTGGCTTACATAGTCTCGCTTGTGAACGTAACGCGCCCCAAGGCGGATGACATGAGCGAGAAAAAGCTTTCCCTCAGCGCCTCCAACCGCAAGAATGACATAAGGCATTATATCTCGTTCGGGGCATCTCCCAGGGCATGCATAGCGCTTTTAAAATGCGCCAAAGTGAACGCGCTCTTTAACGGGCGCAGCTTCGTTCTGCCAGAGGACGTGCAGCAGGTGGCGCACGGCGTGCTGCGTCACAGGCTGGTGCTTAACTATGAGGCCGCCGCTGACGGCGTTACATCGGACTCGCTGATATCCAAAATCATAGAGCTTCTGCCTCTGCCATAGTCTGCCATGAACCACAGCGAGCTAGAAAAACGCGCCAAGACGCTGCGACTGAACGCGCTTACTCTGGCGGCGGGAATGAAAAGCGGAACGTTCAAATCCCTTTACCGCGGGCACGGAATGGAATTCAGCGGGGTGCGGGAGTATCTGCGCGGAGATGACGTGCGCGCCATAGACTGGAATGTGAGCGCCAGGATGAGCCGTCCTTTCGTTAAAATGTTCGAGGAGGAGCGGGAGCTGGATGTGTTTCTGGTCGTGGACGATTCTTTTTCCATGGGAACGGGCGGCGGAAGACAGTCCAAGCTGGAGACTGCCATAGACGCGGCGTCCATAATCACGCTCGCCTCCGAGAAGAATTCAAGCCCGGTCGGCGCGGTGATTTTTGACGGCGCCATTAACTTTTCGTGCGCCCCCAAGCGCGGGGCAGAGCAGTCGCTGATTCTTCTGTCGCAGTTTGAGAGGATGCGCTCCAAGACGGAGAGGTCCAACGGCTCCGCACTGGACGCGGCCCTTAAAGGAGCGTGGAAGCTTCTGAAAAAACGCTCGCTTGTCATAATAATATCAGATTTCAGGACGGAGGGCTGGGCCTCCCCTCTTGCAAAACTGGCGCAGAAAAACGACGTGGTCGCGGTAAGGGTCACTGACAGGCAGGACTCGGAGCTTCCGCGCATAGGCTCAGTTAAATTCAAGGACCCCGAGACAGGAACGCTGTCCGTGCTGCCCACATCGGACGCCAGGTTCAGCAGGCAGTGGCGGGAGAGCGATGAGCGGAGGGTCCAGGCATGGCAGAAAGAATGCATCAGGCGCAGCGCCGTGCCGCTTGAGATTTCCACGGATGAGGATGCGGCATCGTCCCTCATTCACTTTTTCAACGAAAGGAAAATGGCATGAGGCGCTTACAGAAGAAAATGACCGCGCTCTCATTCGTGCTCCTAATGGCGCCGCTTTTCGCGCAGCAGGAGCCCGGCCGCACGCAGACCCTCATTCCCAGGGAGGTGTTCATAGGCGATGACGCGCAGATTTTATACACGTTCACGGCCCCCGCGGACTTTTTCGCATGGACGCACGAGAGGCCTTCCAAAGACGGTCCGCTTCCGCTTGACACATCGCTTCCGCAGTTTAAATCCGCAGAGCCTAACTGCACCGTGCATTCCGCGGCATTGGAGCGCTCGGGGAACACGTGCACGCTGCGCATAAACATAACCGCCTGGAAAAACGGAACCGTGGAATTCGAGCCGTTCGATTTATACGAGGCCGTCTCATGGCAGGACGAGAATCCGCACGCGCCGCTCATTATAGCGCTGGAGCCGGTGGAGATAGCGTCAATCACACAGAAACTGGGAGCGTTTTCGCTGCGGCCGCCCATGCCGCCAATCTCACTGCCCGGCACTAACTACATCCTGTGGTCGCTTATGGTCCTGCTGACGCTGGTTCTGCTCATGACGGGACTGTGCGCCCTAAAGTTCCGGAAAATCATGGCCCGCATACACGGCATGACGGTACGGCTGGGATTCTACAGGAACGCACGCGCCGCAAGGAAAAAGCTCATAAGGCTTTTGCGCGCAGGAACGGGCGACCAGGATTTCTGCGGCGAATGGCAGGGAATCATGCGCGCGTACATAAAATCAAGGCTCGACATGGATATATGCGGCATTCCGTCATCTTTCATTTTCAGGGAGATAAACGGGCGGACGGCAGGGCTTATGAGCGGGAAAATGCAGGACGCGGCACAGGAGCTGGGCTCGCTTTTCATACGCACGGATTACATAAGGTACGCGCAGGGCTCGCTGGACTCACAGCTTCTGCCCCGGGAGGAGCATGCGGCGGCATTAAACGTGAGCGAGCGTGAGAAGATTATAAAGAGCACACTGGGCATTATAGCGGTCATGGAGAGGCAGGAGGCGGACAATGATTGAATTTGAGAATCCCCGGGCGTTCTTTCTGCTGGCATTCATCCCGCTTCTGTTTTTTCTGCGCCGCATCAGAATATTCACGCCCATAACTTTTCCGCTCACTTTAAGCGACTGGAACGGAAAAAGTTTCTCGTGGCCGCACAGAATGCGGAGGCTCATCTCCGTCACGGTAAGGATTCTGTGCACGGCGGGATTCACTCTGGCCGTAACCGCATACGCGAATCCTGTAGTGCACATGCACGAGAAAGTCTACACCTCGCGCGGGGCGGACATTCTTTTTGTGGTGGACACGAGCCCTTCCATGGCATCACGTGACATGGCGGGAGACAGCAGGCTGGACGCGGCAAAAAAAGCCATAGAGACCCTTCTTCAAGATCACGGCGGCGCGAGCATAGGGCTGGTGCAGATGGGCAGGGAGGCCGCGGTTGTGGTTCCGCCTACCATGGACAGGGAGATTTTCATGCGCAGGCTGGGCTCGCTTACAGTAGGAGAGCTGGGGGACGGGAGCGCCATAGGAACAGGATTAAGCTGCGCGGCCTTCCATTTAAAAAGCTCACCCGCGCCTAAAAAAAGCATAATCCTCATTACAGACGGCGAGAACAACGCCGGCTCAATCCATCCCGTTACCGCCGCCAGATTCTTGGCGCAGAAAGGCATATCGCTTTATGTCCTGGGCATAGGAACGAAAGGCTCCGTTCCGCTTGAATACACCGACCCCAGGACAGGGCGCATGTACTCAGGCTACCTGGAGTCTAACTACGACTCGGCGCAGCTACTGAAACTTGCCTCCAGCGCGGACGGCGTTTTTTATGAGGCGGACTCACTGACGTCACTCCAGCAGGCAATGTCCTCCATCTCTAAGAATGAGGGCGTGGCGCAGACTTATCACATAAAGAGCACGGACAAATTCTATTACAGGAATCTAATTCTGGTGGCGGCGATATGCGTCATGGCGGCATGGATTTTATGCAGGCTTCTTTTGCAGGAGATTCTATGAGCATTACGGTAACGCATCCTGAAATCTTCCTGGCGCTTACGCCTCTGGTGCCCGCGCTGATTTACACTCTGAGCAAATACAGGAGAATAATACTCACCATGGCGGAGAACAACTCCATTCAGAGAGGCTCAAAATCTTTTGCCGGAATGACACGGGCGTTTTTTCTGCGCACATTATGCAGGACGCTCTCATGGTGCGCCTTAGTGTGCGCATGGGCAGAGATTTCATGGGGAAGCAGCGCCGTTCCCGTGCAGAAGTCCGGGCGCTCCGTGGCCATGGTATTTGACATCTCATACAGCATGCAGGCCACGGACGCGCCGCTCGGAATGACGCGCCTGGAATCCGCCGCCAGTTACGCGCAGGAGCTTCTGGAGCATATGCAGGAAAGCAGCGTGGCAGTGGTGCTGGCAAAAGGACAGGGCATAGTGGCGGTGCCGCTCACTGACGACACTCAGGCAGTTCTCTCGCTGCTGGACTCTCTCTCCCCACATCTTATGACTTCCGCGGGGTCAAGCCTGGGAGGAGGAATACAGGCCGCCATCACTGCGTTTCCTCCGCAGAGCGCGCAGGCGCAGTTCATATGGCTTTTCACTGACGGCGAGGAGACGGACGACTCGCTGCTCTCATCAATCACCGAGGCCATGAGCTACGGTATTCCCGTGGCCATAATCGGATTCGGAAGTGAGCGGGAAAGCGAGGTGCTCGCGGGCGACGGCAGGACCCGCGTCAGAACCGCGCTGCGCTCAAACCGCATAGAGAAGACAATCGCACAGGCACAGAAAAAAAATCCGCGCGCGCACGGCATGACGCCGCCCGTAATCTACGTGGACGCCTCCGAGCCTGGCAGCGCCTACAAGCTCCTGGACATGCTCAGCCTAAAGAACGGAAGCACGGTAATCTCATACGAGACGCAGAAAATAAACCGCAGCCCCATTTTCATACTGACGGCGCTGGTACTCTTCATGCTGTCTTTTATGGCGGGGGAACTGAATCCCATGGGCATAAGGAAAATCACTCTTACGGGAAGCGCCCTGTGCGTGCTTCTTCTTACGGGATGCTCAGAGCGGTTTGACAGCGGAAAGGAGATTTTCAGCGGCAGGCTTGAATGGAACAGGCAGAACTATCCGATGGCGGCGGCGCATTTCCTGAAGGCGCTCACATCCGCGCAGGAGCACGGCGACGCTTACATAAAACAGTACGCGCTGTATGCACTGGCGGCCACTTATCAGATGCAGGGAGAGAACGAGGCCGCGCTGGAAAGATTCTCCCAGATAGAGGACGACGCCCCTCCCGCCTTAAAATTCGCGGTGCTCTACAACAGCGGAATCATAGCCCATCAAGGCGGGGAGTATGAGAGGGCCGCCCAGTTCTTTAAGGAGGCGCTGCTGATAGACGGCACCAACATAAACGCAAAAATAAACATGGAGCTTTCGCTTCAGGAATTCATAGCGCACCAGAATTCCAGCGCGCCCGTCACGAGCCCCGTGCAGGAAAACTCAGACGAGCAGACTTTAGAGAACGCCATATATTCCGTGCTTAAGGAGAACGACAAGAACCAATGGAAAAATCAAGAGCAAGAACCAGAGCCTTCCGCGCGGGACTATTAGCCCTTCTTCTGCCGCTAAAAACATTCTCCCAGGAGCAGGCGCCACTGTTCATTCCCGCGCAGGAATTTTTCTTCACCTCATCGGACTGCGTGTTTGAGCTCATAGTGCCGGGCGCGGAGCCAGGCGAGGTGCAGGTGACGCTCGACAAAATGCCGCAGGACGTGTCCTTCTCCTCCATGCGGAAAGAATCTGTCACAGGAGAGAGCGCCGCAAAAATCACGGCAGTCTTTAAATGCGCTAAAAGCATGACTCTCATCCTTCCTCCCGCCAGGGCAACCGTCCGCGGAAAGAGAATGAGCGTTCCTTTCCAAAACGTGCAGGTCTACGACGATCCCAGGCTTTTAAAACCAGAGCTGAGCGTGAGCATTCCTGAAGAGAATTTCATGACCGGCGACCACATAGTTTTCACCGTAAGCATAAGATATGCCGTGCAGGTCCTGGACATAGCGTGGGATTTACCGGAGGACGCCATATTCACAGAAACGGCGCGCTATGAGATAACAGAGCCTGTCACGCGCGGCGCGGAATTCTATCCCGACGAGATTCCCGTGATAAGCTTTGACTGGCAGCCGCTAACCGCAGGAAGCCACAGCATACCGGGCATAACTGTTACGGCGACATCATACGGCGGCGCAAAGGTGGAGGCGGCGGTTCCCCGCATGCAGATAGACGTTGAGCCGCAGAAAGATAAATCCCCGGACGAAAGCCCCGCCTACTCAGGCGCATTCGCATACGCGTTCACCCGCGCGCAGACAGACAACGATGAGGAGGAGACCATAAGCATTTCCGCGGAGAACGTGGAGGCGCTCTCAAAACTGCGGTCAAAAGAAAGGCATTCATTTCCGTTCTCCAAAGCCAGGAAAATCCGCGCACGGACGGAAGAGGCCCTGGGCATGGTCCCCGGCGCAAACGAGCCCAGCGTTCCGCTGACAATGATTATTCTGCTGTCAGGCGCGGCCGCGCTCACGCTCGGAACAATACTGCTCGCCATAAGAAAAAAATCCTCAGGCACTGCGGTTCTTATTATCTCCATGATGCTCCTTGCGCTGTCTCTGGGACTTGGAATTCAGGCGGGAAGAAAAACCGCGCTATTCGCAGGAGGAACTGTGAGCGCGGTGCCGGAGGAGAACCTCTCGACCGGAGTTCCGCTTGAGGCGGCCAGACGCGTTTACATTCAGGAGCTCGCGGGAGAATGGGCGTACATCCGCTTTGAGGAAACTTACGGCTGGGTAAAAAAAGACACTCTGTTTTTCATAGAGTAAATTTCTTATAACAAGGAGAGCAGGCAATGGACTTCGCGGATATTCTGAATCAGTGGGACGCCCGGCAGAAAAACGCCCCCGCAAAAAAGACGCAGGACGGAAAAAGCCATAAAAAAGCGAACGCTCCGACCAAAGAGGAGAAAGAGGCCATGCGGCAGGGCTACAGCCTGCAAGAACAGGCGGAGCATCAGATGCAGAAAGACGGCGCCAGAAAAGCAAACCCCATGACGGTATGGCTGAACCGCTACGGAACGGTGGACAAGGACAAGGTTGCGGATCAGGCGGAGGAGAGGGCGCGCCTGAGCAACAGGGAATACCTGCACGACCTGCGCCCGCAGGCGACCATAGACCTGCACGGCCTTACACGCGACGAGGCATGGCCCAGACTGGAGGCCTTTGTCTCAACGTGCCACAAACGCGGCCTTAAAAAAATCCTCATCATCCACGGCAAGGGCAACCACTCCACAGGAAACGACCCTGTCCTGGGGCCCATGGTGCGTCTTTTCATAGAGCAGGACAAGCGACTGGGGCTCAGCGGCCATCCCGACCGCAACAACGGCGGGAACGGGGCCACGTGGGTTCTTATAAAATAATTTGTTATACATAAGATTCTCACTTGTAACAATTTTAAAAATTGATTATTTTCTATGCGATGGAAGACTTGTACCAAACTCTGGGCGTAACAAAAACGGCATCCCCGGAGGAGATAAAAAAAGCATACCGCAACCTGGCTTTTAAATATCATCCGGACAGGAATCCCGGCGACAAGACGGCGGAGGAGAAATTCAAGCAGATAAATTCCGCGTACTCCGTGCTGGGAGACGAGACCAAACGCCATCAGTATGACACCTACGGTCAGACGGACGAGAGCGCCCGCGCAGACCGGCAGTATTATCAGGGTACAGGCACTTACGGAAATCCGTTCGGCTCAGGCGCATATTACGGACGCGGGCCCGGCGGTCACACAGGCGACCCTTTCCAGGATTTTTTCAGCGACGCTTTTTATGACGATGACGAGAGCCGCTACGCATACACGCGCACCACACGGAGCACGGAGCGTCCCTCCAAGAAACAGGCATGGGGAATGTTCTTCAGGAGCGTGGCGCAGTCGGTCATGGCCATGGGAGCCGTGCTCATTTTCGGGCGCATAAGTTTTCTGGTAAGCCTTATATGCGGAGTGGCGGTTTTCCGGGGGATAGGCAACGCGGTGCGCGCCATAGCCTACATAGTCTCAGCGGAATAAATGCAGCCGGATTTAAAACAAAACAAGCTGCCCCTGAGGACAGCCTTTCTCGCAGGAGACAGAATTCAGCGCTCGCGGAAAATAATGCGGCCGCGATTCAAATCATATGGCGAAAGCTCCACCTTCACGCTGTCACCCGGAACGATTCTGATGTAATGCTTCCGCATCTTGCCGCTGAGGTGAGCTAGAATAACGTGCTTGTTCTGAAGCTCCACACGAAACATGGTGTTCGGTAACGCCTCTTTCACAATGCCCTCTACTTCGATAGCCTCATCTTTGTTAGCCACGATACCTCCAAAAATAATTGCCTTTTTAAGATTTTGTGCGTATACTAAGTATGTACTAAACAGATTTAATTGTCAATAAAGAGGACAGGGATGAGGAAAGAATTTCAAGATAAACTGAAAAAGAAACTGATTGCGCAGCGCAACGAGATTTTAGATACATTGGCGGGAAAAAATGAGCAGCTCTCCAGATTAGTCGCAGGCTCAGAGACAGGAGACGACGTGGACATTGCCAGCGACACCATAGACAGGCAGCTGCTGAATTCCTTAGGAATGGCGGACCAGAACCGTCTCACCGCCATAAACAACGCGCTGGACCGCATTGAGCGCGGAACGTTCGGAGTATGCCCGTCCTGCGGAAAGAACATCCCCGAGGCGCGCCTTGAGGCAATCCCCTATGCGGTCATGTGCATAGACTGCCAGGAGAAAGCCGAGCGCAGCGCCAGGTAAACTTCCCGGAGAGCCGCATTCGTCCGCAGAGAGCAGTCAGAATCAGGCGCGGAACCGGTGCGGCAGATTCAGCGCATCCTTTTCATCCGCGCTTAATTCCGCCCGGCACATCATATTCTCTGAGATTTCAGAGAGCCGGCGGTAAGATAATGCAGCTCCTTATATCCGGCTTCCCGCGCATACTGGACCGCATAATCAAAGCCAAAGTCCAGATGCTCCGTCCGATGCGCGTCAGAGCTTATCACAGCGGGAACTCCGAGCTCACGGAAAATCCTTAGAAAATCCAGAGAAGGATACGGACTCTCAAAATAGCCTCGTGCCATGCCGCCCATGTTTATCTCCACGCACACGCCCGCCTTTAAGGCAGCCTTCGCCACGGACTTTAATTCCCGCACATACCATCCGTCTTTCTCGTCAAACAAATCCAGCGCCTTGTTCTGCATCCGTATTAAATCCGCATGACCTAAGAAAGTGAAATTCCCTTTCTCCAGCATCTCGCGCTCTAAAGCAAAATATGTCTGCACCGCTTTTCTGGCGCTGCCGTTGAACATTTTTTTTATCCCGGCGCTCACAGACTCCGCGCTTCCGTCCGCCTCAAAATACCCGTGCCCGTCAGTGACATAGTGGACCGAGCCGACCAGAAAATCAGGATTGAATTCAGCGTAATTCCTGTAATCCGGCGCGCAGACAAAAGGAACGTAGTCCGCCTCAAAGCCGCACAGAACCTCTATCTGCCCGCGGTATTTCTCCGCCGCCGCGCGCACCGCCTCAGAGTACGCGCCATGTTCCCTGGGCGCTATGTGCCAGCGTCCCGCGAACGGATACATGGAATGCCCGCTCAGGCCCAGCACGGAGAATCCTTTCTGAGCCGCGGCCTCCACCATCTCCTCCACGGAATTCTTTCCGTCGCAGAACAAAGTGTGGCAGTGATAATTGGTTTTTATGAAATCCCCGCTCATAACGTGGCCTCCATCCAAGGCAATATCCGAGCGCAATGCGGACAGTTTTATATAAAACTAATCCTCGGCGTGAAGAAGCTCCACCGCCTTGCGCACTATCACAGTGGGATGCTGCGGCTTAACAAGAAAACTTTTCGCGCCCAGACTCAGCGCCTGTATGACCGCGTCGCGCTGCACGGCCTGCGAGTAAATAAGGACAGGCGCCTCAAAATTGTGGCGCTGCAAAGTGCGCAGTATGCTGAAACCGTCCATGTCAGAGATGTACAGGTCCAGCACCACAAAGTCGTACGTTTTTTTCTCTATCACGGAAGTGACGAATTCATTCCCGGACTCAAACAGGACGCACTCAGCGCTTATGGCGGAAAAAGCGTTCTGCAAAAGCTTGCGCACAATCACGTCCTCGTCAACTATGGCCACTTTAAGTATGATTCCGTTGCTCTCGTCGCTCTCGGACTCGGAGTCGTTTCCGAACCTTACCTCCACGCTGCCGTAATCCGCGAACGCGTCTGAATTCAGAATCCTGTCCGTGGCTATCTCTGTAAGGCTCGCGAAAGGCCTGTTCTCCACAAGTCCGCCCGCCACATCCATGAGCTTCGAGCCCACCTCCATGCCCGCGTACTGCTCATGCCCCGCAATCAAATCCTTAACGAACTGATCCGTGGTCAGAACTTTTATGTTCCTCATGGTTATTCCGCTTCCCACGCACACATTGTTTAAAAGCAGCTCCAGGTTCGCACCATCTATGAAAGTAAGGTGCATGTCAGAGAGCATCAGAATAAGCTTGGGGCTGGTCAGGCTGTTGCTCACTATGACCTCGGGGAGCTTGTACTTAAGCATGGCTATTTTGTCGCGGTTAAGGCCCTGCGCTATCTCTATGAAAATGATGTTCCCGTTAATGTGCATGTCCACCATGCACGGAGTCTCGTCCACGGAAAACCGGGTCTTAAGAATAGTCGCTATGCTCGCAAAAAACACCGTGAACTTTATGGGTCGGTTAAAATACTTCACTATGCCGAATTCCGCAAGCGTGGCTATTTTTGTGCGCGCAAGCGTGGGCCCGGTGGCCACTATGGGAATCTTACGCGCGTTGGGGTCGCGCACTTTCTTGCGCAGTAAGTCCAGCTGCATCTCGCTCATGGAACCGCTCTCCAACTCCATGATGACCAAATCCGGCAGCATGGTGATAAGCTTAATGAAGGCGTCGCGCTTGCTGGTGGCCATCTCCACCTGCACCTGCTCGGCCTCAAGTTTGGCCTTCAAATACTCGCGGAAAACGGAAGTGGTGTCTATGAGCAGAACTTGTTTCATACCCGCATATTCTACTTTATTGGGTTCATAATTTCAACCGCGGATGATTCAGCACGCCTCAAGGACGGGCACGATTGCTCCCGGCCCCGCTATGTGCTACAATTCAGGAGGATTCACAAAGTCACAGCAAAACAACTGAGTCCTGTAAAAAAGGAGAAAAAAATGAGAACAGCAGCGGTCATTCTGGCCAACGGATTCGAGGAGATAGAGGCCCTCACTCCGGTGGACTATCTGCGGCGTGCGGAAGTGAATGTCACGACCCTTTCAGCGGACGGCACGTCACTCACGGTGACAGGCTCGCACGGCATTCCCGTAACTGCGGACAAGACGCTCAGGGACTTCATGGAGCAGGGCTCCCTGCCCGACATGGTGATAGTTCCCGGCGGCATGCCCGGAGCGTCAAACATAGCGGGTAATCCCATGGCGCTGGATTTCATAAAAAACATGCTCTCAGGGAAAAAATACGTGGCGGCAATATGCGCGGCGCCCGCGGTGGTTCTAAGCCTTACCGGCGCGCTGGACGGAAAATCATGGACGTGCTATCCCGGAATGGAGGACTACAGCGACACGTCCAGATCCTGCAAAAGCGGTCACAGGAGCGGAGTGCCGTTCGTGCGTGACGGAGACCTTATAACGGCGCGCGGACCCGGAGCGGCGGAGGAATTCGCCATGGAGCTGGTGGGCATTCTGTGCGGCGCTGAGGTCAAAGAGAAAATCAGAAGCGCAGCATGTCAGCGTTAATGCGGTTCTCCTCAAATGACGGAACGGTATCCGAAAGCACGAACGTGGAGTTGTGGTAGAACATAAGGAATTCCGTTCTGTCATGCACGCCAAGCATCTGGTAGAGCTCAAGCATGCGCGTCTTGACTTTGCTCTCCGACACGCCGGAATCGTGCGCAACCTCCACGTACTTTTTGCCGGAAAGAACTTTAGTAAGCCAGTCCACGTCCTGCGTCGAGAAATCCTCCGTGCTTAGCTCGCGCGTTATGCGGCGCTCCTTAAGCTCCTCGAAGCGCGGGCAGAACAAGAGGCACACCAAGAACAGCATGAAGACAAGGCCTATAAGATGCATCACCGTAATCATGCCGTACAGCACGCCCTCGCGGTAGAACTGAAAACCCGTCAGCGCGAGCGGCAGTATGGAGAGCAGTGTTATTTTCAGGGCCCTGTGGGTGGAAAGAACTCCCAGCGCGTACATAAAAGCGAACGTAGTGAAAACGCACACAAAGCCCAGGGCATGCCCGTTATCCAGAATATTCCCCAGTCCGTAAACATAAAACACAAAGGCATAGATGGCGAAATTCACGGGATTCAGAAGTATGTATACAAAACCAAAGAACGCTATGGAATTCACGATTACGCCCACATACATAAGAGGGGTAAAGTCCTCGGTGGGCCTCATCACAAAAAACTGCCACAGGCTCACCACCAGGCATGCCGCGGTAAAAACAGTCCCCGCTATGGAAGCCATGCGCCAGAAACTTTTCTCCCACACTTTCATTTTTTAAGGTCCTTGGCGTCCACCATGACTTTAAGTATCTCGCCTATGTACATGGTATGAAAATCATCCTTGCGGTAATTCTGCCTGCATACAAGCTCATCGGTAAAGCTGAAAGGATTCAGCTCCTGCGCGTAAAGCTTGCGGCACACAAAAACAAGCCTGGCCTCCGCTATCCACGGAGTCTCGTTCATGTATTCCACGCTCAGCCTGGCGGCACTGATTTTGTCTCCGTCACGCCCGGAATGCTTTCCGCAGTAGTCCAGCGCGGACCTGTATTTTTCCGGCAGCACGCTTAAAGAAAAAGTCTCGCTTGAGTCCACAAGCTCCTTGGTATAGCGGGAGGGCCTGAGGTAAACGGTGGCCACGGGCTTGTTCCACAGAATGCCCATGCCGCCCCAGCTGGCCGTCATGGTGTTCACGCGCCCGTTCCCCTCCCCGTCAGTCACCGAGGAGCCTGCGGTAACGAGCAGCCAGTCCCTGCCTATCAGTTTAAAAACATTCTCCTGGATTGCCTCTGGTCGGACGGATTTCAGCATAATTCAATTTCTTAAACTTGTTTTAAAAAACCGGCAACATTCAAGAAGCCGGCAACTTATGAAAAAATATGGAGATGAGGGGACTTGAACCCCTTACCTCATGCATGCCATGCATGCGCTCTAGCCAGGTGAGCTACACCCCCATGTATATGCAGATGTTACCAAAACAAGCGATGTTAGTCAAGTAGATTATGGAATTCCGCCCCGGAACCAAAATACACTTATTACAATATAACAGTGCTTTTTTCTTTACAATACAATATATAATATAATATAATATAGGGGTCATAGAAAAAACGCAACAGAGAGGTATATTGCAAATGAAAGAGAAGAGGACGAAATTAGACATTAACAAGCGTGACATCAAACTTTCTACAAAACTTACGGCCATAATCGGAGGAATGGTTATTATCTCGGAGGTAATGTTCACGGCCCTTACTTTAGGTATTTTTGATAAAAATCAAAAAGCTAAAGAGGAGGAGCAACTCAATTACACCGCTGCAGGCGCCCAGCGCGTTCTTGAGGACTGGGTGATCACGCTGAACTCATACTCATTCATTTCATCGATGCGCGGAGACGTTCAGCTCGCCTTGGCGGAGAATGACACTCCCAAGCTGCGCTCCATAATAGCTGACTACACCGGCAAGCTGGACTACGACTTCATGGCGTTCACCGACAGCACTGGCCGCGTGGTGGCCGGCGGAGAGAGCGGTTTCAAGGCAGGCACAAACATATCCTCTAACTATGCGGTGAAGCGCGCGCTGGGGGGGAATTCCGCCTATGCGTACGAGCCCATAGACCAGACTCCCTATGCCATGACCTACGCCTACCCCATCTATCATGAGGGCCGCCTGGCGGGAGCCTCCGTGTTCACCTATGACCTTACATCAGAGGATTTCATAAACCTCATGCGGAACGGCTACAACGTGGAGTGCACCATATTCGCGGGCAACACGCGCGTGGTGTCAACACTGCCTAACGTGGTGGGAACCGTGCTTGACAACGACAACATACTGCAGCAGGTACTGTACAAAGGGCAGACTTACGTGGGCCTTAACACACTGGTGGGGCATGACCACTACACCATCTACAATCCTATTCCTAATGACGACGGAAAAATCACCGGCATGCTCTTCATAGGAAAATCGCTTGAAGACATAGCGGCCATAAGAGGGACGACCGTCAAGGTGGCCTCTCCCATAGCGCTGGCGGTGAGCGCCGTGCTTATATTCCTGGGCTACATGTTCATACACACCATCATGAAGCGCATCAAGAACATCACTGCCTCCGTGGAGGACCTGGCCACAGGAGAGGCGGATCTTACCAAGCGCATAACAATCAAGCACGTGGACGAGATTGGCATACTGGTGGGCAACTTCAACAAATTCTGCGACAGGCTACAGACAATCATGCGCGACGTAAAGGAGTCCAAGGACGCTCTGGCGCTTAACGGACAGAACCTTTCCGCCAGCACCGAGGACACGTCAAGCGCCATCACGGAGATTATAGCGAACATAGACAGCATACACAGCCAGATAAACATGCAGGGCAACAACGTGCAGGAGGCCAACGGCTCCATAAGCTCCATCTCCGCAAACATCACAAAGCTCGACAGCCAGATAGAGACGCAGAGCGCGGGCGTGACACAGGCCAGCGCCGCAGTGGAGGAGATGATTGGAAACATCTCGTCCGTGAACAAGTCCGTGGAGAAAATGGGCGACTCCTTCAAGATGCTTGAGGTCAACGCCGACACAGGCTTCCAGAAGCAGCAGGTGGTTAACGAGAAAATCAAGCAGATTGAGACGCAGTCCAAGATGCTGCATGACGCCAACGTGGCCATATCATCCATAGCGAGCCAGACTAACCTTCTTGCCATGAACGCCGCTATTGAGGCGGCCCACGCGGGCGAGGCAGGACGCGGATTCGCGGTGGTGGCGGATGAGATACGCAAGCTCTCCGAGACCTCATCGGCGCAGTCCAAGACCATAGGCGTACAGCTTAAAGAGATACAGCGCTCCATTGCGGAAGTGGTTGACTCATCCAAGGAATCCAGCGACGCGCTTGCGGCCGTGGCACAGAAAATCCAGGACACAGACCAGCTTGTCCTTCAGATTAAGAGCGCCATGGAGGAGCAGAACGAAGGCTCCAAGCAGATTACGGAGGCGCTCCGCACCATGAATGACACCACGGTGGAAGTGCGCAAGTCCTCACGCGAGATGGGAACCCAGCGCGAGTCCATAGTGCATGACATGAGGAACCTGAGCGAGGCCACTGAGGTGATGAAGCAGAACATGGAGGAGATGAGCATAGGCGCCCGCAAAATCAACGAGACCGGCGTTGCGCTGAGCGACATCTCTAAGGAAGTTCAGACCGTAATAGAGAAGATTGGCTCGCAGATAGACTTGTTCACGGTGTAAGAAAGTCTAAATCTGCGAAAGCACAGCCCCGTCCGCAAGAAGATTCGCCTTGCCGGACGGGGCTTTTTTTGTGCCATGAGAATACCTGCGCGGACATATCTTGTCTTTTGCTTTTAGATTATGCGTGTTTCTCAGAATTATGAGTGAAAACGGAGCCCCGCCAAAAGTGACGGGGCTAACGGAAGATGATTTTTATCAAGAATGGATTTTACTGCGCGCGGCTATCGTTCTTTCTGCTAAGGAGCCACCGCACAAGAAGCAGTACAAGGCCGCCTGTTATCATTATGAAGCACAGAATCTGCCCCGTGCTTATATTCAGCAGCGATGTGTTCATGTAAATTGCGTCGCTTCCGTCACGGCTTATGCGGTACCCTAAGTCCGCGTCCGGCTCACGGAAGTATTCGATTACGAACCGAACCGCGCCATAGCCCACGGTATACATGCCGCCCATAAATCCGTCGAAGGGCTTGTGCTTTCTGAGCAGCCACAGGACGCACCAAAGAAAAACGCCCTCAAAAAGCGCCTCGTAAAGCTGGCTGGGATGGCGCGGAAGATTCACCAGGCGCTGCCCCTCCGCCAGTGTCATTCCGCAGCGGGCGGCGAATTCCCTTACCCATTCCAAGCTGGCATTGAAACGCTCCGCGCGGGGAAAAACCATTCCCCACGGCATGGTGGTTATGCGCCCGAAAAGCTCGCCGTTCATGAAATTCCCTATCCTGCCGAACGTGTATCCCAGCGGAATGGCCACGCACATGGCATCTATCCACTTCCACATGGGGCGCTTGTTTATGCGGCACCAGAGTATCATGCCTATGAGCCCGCCTATGAAGCCGCCGTGATAGCTCATGCCCACAAGGCCCGTAAAGCGTTTTGTGACGGTGTCAAACGGCCAGAAAATAAGCCAGGGCTTTTTCCAGTAAAACCTGCTGGTGTCATAGACCAGCGTGCTGAAAATCCTGGCACCCAGAATCAGGAAAATTATTCCGCACGCTATGAAACTGAAAATGTCGTCCTCGGTGGCTTTTTGTCCGGGGCTGTCCAAGGCACCTTCCTTAAGCTCCCTGCGAAGAACAAGGAAAGCGGTGGCAAAGGCGAATATGTACATCAAGCCGTACCAGCGCACAAGTCCGAGCACAGGAACATCAGGGAAAATCTCCGGGTGTATCCAGCCGGGATAATTTACGTAAAGCAATGCGTCTGCCATTTTATCTTCCTCGTTTTTATTTTGCTTTTGAATTCCATAGGACCGCCGGCATGATACCTGCGCCTGCCACAACGGACGGACGGGAATTTTTAAAGCGCACGGAGCGCGGCTCTGACCACGGCACAAACGCGGATCAGCAAGGCCTGCCCGTCATGAAGTCAAACTTTAAATCCCTGCGCGGCCGCCTCAACCAGCTTTTTCTTAAGCAGGTTATTCTCAGCGCGCAACTGGGTCATCTCGTACTGCTGCTGCTTCAGAACCTCCGCCAGCTCTCCCGCGCTAAGCACGCCCGAGCCCGCAAGCTCCTCCACATACGCCATTTTCTGCCCGAAGTCGTCCGCGGCCTCCTCAGTGGCTATCTCAAAACTGGTGTCGCTGGCTTTGGTGATGTCGTAAGCGTCGTCAAAGGTGAGCGTCTCGGACTGCATTATCTTTTCCGCGATGCGGTAAATGGCCTGGGAAATTATGGCCTGAGGCTTATACACCACCACCGGAAGACGCGATGACAGGGCCTTGTCCTGCATTGTGTCGCGGTAAATCACGCCCAGATGCTCTATGTCAAGCCCCAGATACTGCTGGCAGCTGTGGCGGATTTTATTCGCTTTCTCCGCGTCCTTGGGGTCGTCTATCATGTTCATGACAAGGCGCGGATGGAATTCGTGCATGCGTTTTTTGAGCAGGGCCGTGCTCTCAGGGTCCTTCTGCTCCAGCGTCTCTATGAGCTTGGGGATGTAAAGCCTCTGGAGACTGGCGCTGTCGGTCTTGAGCGTCTCCAGATATTTGTATGCGGCGGAGCCTTTGCGGAAAGTGTTGTACATCATGCGGAAAACCACGTTCTTTAAGAACAGGTAGCCGTTAAGCGTGGCCGTTACGGTGGGCGCTGTGACCACGATTCCCTGCGGTGAAAGAAGGAACATATCCAGAATCGTAAGATGGGTTCCCGCGCCCAAATCCAGAATCAGATAGTCCGCGTCCAGTTTTGTGAAATGCCGCACAAGGTCATTCTTCTGGCTGACTTTAAGCGATGTGAGCCCGGGAATCTCCGAGTCGCCCGCGATGAACCGCACGTTCTCATAGTCCGTGGGCTGCACGAGCTCCTCGAACGAAGTCTGCCCCGTCAGAAAAGTTCCTATGCCCGTCTTGGAGGCTTTCTGCCCTATTACCAGATGCAAGTTTGAGGAACCTAAATCCAAGTCCGCGATTATAACTTTTTTGCCGGTCTGCCCTAATGCTATGGCAAGATTCGCGCTCAATAAACTTTTGCCTACGCCGCCTTTGCCGCTGGCTATCGGAATTATCTGCATACCGCCTATTATATCAGAGGTGTATTCATTACGCAAGTTTATACCGTCACGGAGAATTCCCGCGTTTGGTGCAGGAGCGTTCTCCGCGCTAGCCCTCAAGCTCGGAAAGCCCTATGCTGAAAATGGAATAGTCGAATATGAATTTCCCCACGTAGTATTTGTTTGCCGCGGCCTCCGTCATGGAGATGAGCCTTCCGTCTGCCAAATCCACATCCTCGGTGAAAAGGATTGACTTTAACACGCGGTCGGGCTCTCCCAGAAAATAAACAGGCACGCCGTCCATCCGCATGTCCGTGGCATGAACTGAGCCGGGCTTATAGACATCGTAGGAGGCGAAGTCCAGCCCCCATGAGCGTGAGAAAATCATGCTGCCGCCCGGCGTCAGCACCACGCCCTGCGCCTCATCCGGGATGGAGTATACCGCCACAGGAGTCTCCAGGTCGCCGTGGCTGTATTTGGTCAGAATCGCCGTGTTAGTTTTTCCGCCGAACGTTACCTCATGCTCGCACGGATACGCGGGCACATGGGCGAATTCCCCCACATAAACAAAGTCATCATCGGCAAAAATAAATGAGCTGTTGTTGTTCACTTTAATGCACGGACCTATCTCCGCCGAGCCGGAGCCGTCAAGCTTGTCCGCTGAAAAACGGAACACTCCCTGCTGCTCGCTCGCCAGATAAAAATTTCCGCCCGCATACTGAAGCCCGCCCGTGTGCCCGGTGAAAGGCTCGCCGCCGCTTGTAAGGGCATACACCTCGCGTTTCCCGGTATCCTTGTCCACGGTGTAAATTCTGCTCGCGGAACCGTCCTTCATGTAGCCGCATGTGGCGTAATAATTTTCGTCATCGTTAAAAGTGATTCCCTGCGGAATGTAGTTGTCCCAGAGACCCGGATTCCTGGCCTCCTTTTTCATGAGCGAATAGAACTCATGATACTTAACGCGCGCGCCAACAGAAAGAAAGACGGCAAGAAGCAGCAGGAGAGCCGCCGCGCCGCCTGCCACGGAGCACAGTGTGATTCCGCAAATCCTAAAAACTTTTTTCATTCCAGTGTCCTTTTGCGGTCTGATTCCGCAGTGTAAATTCCATAGTCTAATTCTACATTCACATCTCGCAGAGCACAAGGAAAATATTCCGCGGATTTAAATCACGCAAAGCTCCTGCGGCGTGCTGACTGTAAAAAGCGCTCCCGCCGCGCTAAGCTCCTCTCGGGAGCCGAACCCCCACAGCACGCCTATGCAGGAAATCCCCGCCTCCAGTGCACCCTGCACGTCGAACTTGCGGTCGCCTGCCATTACGCACACGGCTTTATCTTTAACGCCAAGATTGCCGAGCACGTATTCTATCACATCACATTTTTTTACGCGCGTCTCCTCCAGGTCGCTCCCGCCCGCAAAGTCAAAGTATCCTGACAGGCCGAAGCGCTCAAGGAGCTCGTTCACAAAGCATTCGGGCTTGCTGGATGCCACTGCCAGAATCTTCCCCGCGCGCTTTAAATTCTCAAGCAGCAGTGGAATCCCGTCATAGACTTTAACCTCGTACAAACCTTTAGGCGTATAGTATTCCCTGTAGACTCTAAGGGCATCCTCGCACTGCCCTGGGCTGAACTTAAAGGCCGTCCTGAAACTGTCAAGCAGCGGAGGACCTATGAGCCTGCTGTAAAAATCTTTTCCCTTGCGCTCCATGCCGTAGTGGTCGCACACATAATCGAACGCATTGTATATTCCCTCCGACGTGTCCATTATGGTGCCGTCAAAATCAAACAGAACGTGCGAAAAATTCTCAAGCAGACTCATTATCTTACCCCGGGCATCAGGAATGTTTCAGAAGGAATTCCCTGAACCGCTCGGGGGAAAGCGGACGGGAATAATAATATCCCTGGACCGTATCGCATCCCGCGGAACGAAGAATCTCCACCTGCGCGGAAGTCTCCACTCCTTCGCAGATTGTCCTTTTCCCTGATTCCTTCACCGCTTTTATCATGTTCACCAGAATGGCCCGTGAGCTTTCTGAGACACCGGCATAATGCAGGAACCTCTGGTCAAATTTAACCACATCCACGGGAACATCAGAGAGCATGTCCAGGGACTTCTCGTCCGCCCCGAAATCATCCAGGTTCACTAGATATCCGCTCTCGTGCAGCTCGCTAGTCATCTCTTTCAGAATCTCGTCGTTCGCGCCAGCGAAGCGCTCCTCTATCTCGAATTCCACCAGATTCGAGGGTATCTCATAGGCGCGGAACAGATTGTTAACCTCGCTCACGAACGTGGCGCTGTCATGATTAAGGCGGGATATGTTCAGCGATACAGGAACCATGCTAATTTTCTCATCAAGGCACTTTTTTATGTAGCCGAACACGGTCTTGTAAACGAAAAAGTCCACTTTGGTAACGTAGCCGTTTTTCTCCAGTATGGGGATGAACTGGTCGGGGCTAAGAACACCGTTGTCTTTTGTCTGCCAGCGGACAAGCGCCTCCGCGCCCACGCACTTTTTTGTGGAAAGGTCCATCTTGGGCTGAAGCATTATGAAGAATTCCTTGTCCTCCAGGGCTTTCTCTATGGTGCTCTCTATGCGCTCCTCCGCCTCGCGCTGCCTGCGTATTTCGTTATTGAACACGGAGAAATTCTCCGCCAGGCTCTCCTGCTTGGCACGGCGGACGTAGCCTGCCTTTCTTATCATGTCCTTTACGCTCAGCTGATGCCCGGGGGTTCCGCAGTCTATTACGTTACCGCACTTAACCACCAGACGGTAGCCCTCCTCCTGCTGAAGCTGCTCCTGCAGGATGTTCTGGCTTTCCGCCATGTTTTTGAGAGTGTCCTCCACGGTGGTGTCCACGTGCTGCATTATGTAAAAATTGTCAGCATAACCGCGCGCCATGAAGCAGTTGGGCCTGTCTGAGAAAAGGTCTGTAAGCGTGCGGGCTATGCATCCTAGGATTCTGTCTCCGCTTCCCGGGCCATAAAGCCGGTTGATGAACGAGAAGTCGCGCACGTTAAGCTCCGTGAGCATGAATTCGTCAGAGGGCAGAAGCTTTATCATCTTGGTGCTCTCAGCCTCAAAACCGCTCATGCTAAGAAGTCCCGTAAGCTGGTCAGTGCGTATCTGCTTCTGGAATTTGCGGGAGCGCCACAGCGTTAGAGCCAGGTTATAGAACACGAAGATGGCGAACAGCAGGAACACAAAGTTAAGCACGCGGTAACGTACCACCTCATGCGACGGAACGCGGTTTATGTACAGGCCCTGATTGCTCTGCAGCGAGTTGTAGTAATTGTACGGCAGCTGCGACAGGGCCTTGTTTATTATGGACGTAACAAGCTCCGAATCCTCGCCGTTATAGACTATGCTCATGGGAATCTGGAATACGATTATCTCCTGGTCGCGCAGCTTCTTGTAGTCGTTTATGGAGAAACGCTGCTGGAGCGAGAAGTCGCTTACCAGAGCCACGTCATACTTCTGCCTGGAAAGGGCGCTCAGGCATTCTGAGGTGGATTTTGCCACGGTCACATCATAGGGAATGAACCTGTCAGAAAAATACGGCAGCGTCTTTATAAGGTCCTGGGAGATTATGAGGCTTATCCGCTCTTTTTTGGGTATGAACTCGTCAGAGTGCTCCAGGCGCATTATGCTGTGCAGGCTTATTCCAGGGGCGCACACCACGCGGACGTCCAGATGATAATACGGTATGGTGTAGAATATGCCGGAATTCCGCACACGGTCTGTTATAACCGCGTCATAGATGCTGGGCACCGGATACAAAGAGCTTTTTCCGTCACCTTTCTGAATGTCGAATTCAAGGCCCGTCATCCCCGTAATCCTGGACCAGAACGATTCCCGTATGGCGCCCTCGGAGCCGTCGTAGTTAAAGTCGTCATCTATGAGCGTTATCTTTTTATTCTGCGTTATAAACTGCCTCTCCAATGCGGTGATGTTCTCCACACCCACGGAGGGAAGCCCGTTTGAGCGGACAAGGACGTTCTCCATGTACAGCGGATTTTTCCTGCGCATGGCCGCCTGCGCAAAGTCAAGCTCCTCTATAATCTTATGGTCCCCCGCCACAAAATGCACCGGGAAATGCCCGAAGTTATAGATTATTTTCTCGCCGGGAGTGAGCATGGCGCGGGATGAGACGTAAAGGTCTATTTTCCCGCTGGCCATCTGGGCTGCGGCATTCACGCGCGAGTCCAGAGGAACAGGAACCGCTATGAGCCTGTTAGCCTGTATGAACGCATCCAGAATGTTCTTGATGAATTTATTCTCCGCCTCGTAACCTATGCGCGCGCCGTTAAGGTTCGCCAGATACGTGGCGTTGTACTTGATGTTATCCTCGCGCGTAACCAGCAGGATGTACTGTACGCCGGAGGGGTTCTCTCCCCATGCGAAGCCTGCCCCGCTCTCAAATTCCGTGCGCACCACATCATACGCCAGGTCTATCCTGTCCTCGCGGAGCGCCTCCAGTGAGGATTTCCCCGATATGTCCACCAGGTCGTACTCCCAGTCCGCCTCGGACGCAATCTCGCTCATAAGCGTCTCGTAGTACAGCGCGGTCACGCCCGGAGTGTCGCTGGAAAGATAGTCATAGGAATAATATGACGGTATGCGCACCACCCGCGCGCACAAGGCGGTCGTAAGAACGGCAGAGAGGGCGGAAAATAAAAAGGCTTTCCTTAAGAAATTCATAACCAACATCAGCGCTATAATTATATACTATTACATACAGTTTAACCATATTTTTGTGGATTTTTTTAGGCCGGTCCGCGCGCGCATCTGCCGTAAGCCTTTCCGCTTTCGGCGCGGCATCAGAATCCCGGGCAGGACACGATAGCAGGACACAATTCACTTGCAAAATGGTTTTTTATGACATATACTTATTGCATGTCAGTTATTACAAGCCAGATAATTGCTAGATACTTCGATGAATACCAGAACACGGAGATTACTTTTTCAAAAGAGATAATAAAAGCGCTGGCCATGGACCCACGGCAGATTTACATAAAATGCGCAGGAAGCCAATGGCCCATCATAATAAGCTCGTCATCGTTCACGCTGTGCAGGATAGTGGTGGGAACCACAGGAGGAGCGTTTCAGATTCTGGCTAAGAAAGACCCTCCGCCCGTAAGCATAAGATTCGCCTTTTACACTCAGGACGGACAGCTCGCGTCTTTTTTCATCTCGGGCAAAGTCTCCACCATATCATCTTTTACTGGCGGAAAAGACCTGGCTTTAGTCACCATAAACTTTACGCAGAGGCCGCCGGATGATTTCATAGAGATGCTGGGACATCTGCTGGACGCCAACACCAACGCCACACGCCGTAAGGATGACAGAATCGTAATCACTCCCGACTCCCTGCGCAAGCTGGGAATCCCCAAGAAAGAGTCAATCATAATGATTCAGCATATTCCTCGCCACTGCATACTGCAGGAGCTGTCGTTCGGCGGCGCCAAAATAGTGGTGATGGGCCTGGCGCAGTTCCTTGTGAACAAAGAGATTCACATGCGGATTGAATTCGATGAGCCGCACGAGATTGTCTCACTCAAGGGAATGATTATGGACACACAGTTCGTGGAGAACCGCAAGGACATAATCATCGCGAACATTAAATTCGACGAGCAGACCACTCCGCTGGCATATAAGGTGCACATAAACAATTTCATCACCACAGCACGCAAGAGCGACCTTAACACCACGTTCGAAGGCGACGGCACGGACTCCGCCAAGCCCGCTCAATAAACATCAAGGGGCAGACTCATGAATCCTTCAAATCCTCTGGAGTCAGTTTATTTTATCAAACTGCCTGGAACGCTCCCGCTCTCTGAGCACGCGCTTAAAATAGACCCTGCGGTTCCTATTCCCGTGCAGAGAAAAGACGGGGAGCCTGACGGTCCGCCGGATATATCGGCGCTCACAGAGGAGCAGATTCTTTCGGGCATACTCACGGTCCTGGCATACGACGCAAAGAACACGCACGCGGAATACTACCGCGGCATAATCATGCAGGCACGCCCCGGAATAAAGAAAGAGCTCTCTGAGGCGGCCATCCTTAAGACGCGGGACGAGGACTGGAACCTGGCGGAGGAGATGCATCTGGCGCTCCACGGGCTTGACCCTGACGACAAGGCCATAATCCTTAACATGGCGATTTTTTACGACCAGAAGGCTGATTACATGAGGGCGCACTCCATGCACGAGGACGCCGACGCTTACGATGACACGGCGCTGAATTATTACCGTGAGGCCATGGACTGCGACCCTGAGATTCCTGACGCATTCTTTAACGCGGCGTTTTTCCACCTTAAGAAGCATAACTACGCTGACGCCAAAGGCTGCCTGGAAAGCTATCTGGCGCTCACATCAGACGCCAAGGACGACGAGCTTGGAGAAAGCGGGCAGTACAAGCGCGAGAGGGCACAGGAGCTTATAGACAAGATTTCCAACCGCAGGCTGGAGAATGAGAGATTCCATCTGGCTTACGAGCTGATTTCCTCCGGGCAGGAGGAGAAAGGCCTGGAGGAGATACGGAAATTCATTCAGGAGAATCCCGCGGTGTGGAACGCGTGGTTCATGCTGGGCTGGGGATTAAGGCGGCTGGAGCGATTCGAGGATGCCAAGGTCGCGTTCTTTAAGGCGCGCGAATGCGAGGGCGGAGACGAGAACGCTGACACGCTGAACGAGCTTGCCATCTGCCAGATGGAGACCGGGGATTTCAGCGGGGCCATGGGCAGTCTGGAGGAGGCGCTCTCATTTGAGCCGGAGAACACTAAAATCATAAGCAACATGGGCTGCCTGTTCCTTAAGCAGGGGAAAAAAGACGAGGCCCGGAAATTCTTTGAGACGGTGCTGGCCCTGGACCCGGAAGACAGAATCGCAAGGATGCAGCTGGAGCGTATTTAGTTTCCCGGCCGCAGAAGATTTCTTAAGGGGCTTCCGTCACCGCGCCGCACTGTGTCCCCGGGCTTTATTCCGTTAGCCGCGAACCACCCCTGCGGAACCTCAAGCGCGTATCTTACGGAGCGGGAGCTTGTCACGTCCGCCAGCGAGAACGGCGTCATGTCAAAAATGTCGCGTATAATCCCCGCGCTGTCTATGTACGCTATGCTCAGAGGATGCGGAGTGTCTTTCATCCAGAAGCGCAGTATCTGGTCCTGCTCGAACACGAACAGCATGCCCGTGCCCTGCGGAATGTTTTTCCGCCCCATGTAGCCCCAGTTCCGCTCCTCCGGCCTCACCGCAAGCTCTGCCTCCACCGTAAGGGCACCGCCGTCCGCGCGCGTTATGCTCAGCGTCTCCTTAGGAAGATTGTATTTTCTGGGCGAGCAGGAGCAAAGGGCCGGAAGCACGGCGGAGAGCGCAATGACAGCGGAAAAAAATCTCAGCATCCTGGCTTTCATCTAAAGACCCTCCAGAAAAGACTCTCGGGTAAGCTCGTCCGCGGATTTCTGCACCATGGACTCCTCCATAAGTTTCTCGAACACAGCGCGGTCCGTGTACTTAAGCGTAAGAGGGCGCTCCAGTGCCATTATAACCGCGTCATCCTGCCATTCGGATTTCCGGGGATTCAGAGAGTCCGGATTCCCGTATTTATCGAGCAGGGCGGAGAAAACGGAATGATAGTCCATTTTGGAGCGGTTCATGTTTATGGTGATGATGTAAAGCTTGTCCTGATAAAACTGAAAATAACATCTGTCCAGGAACGAGCCGGGGAAAATGCGGGAGCTGTCTGTCTCTATAAGGACGCGGTTCTCTCCCGGCAGAAGAGACACATCGCGGTCACCGTTATAGCCGTACGGGGGATCCTTCTTAAGCTCCTCCTTCACCTCGTCCACGGTCATGCCTAGCCTTACTCCCCTGAACCCCTGGGGCAGCGTCTGCGCGTAAATCCGCGCCGCGCCGGAGAGTGCCGCCATCACGCCGAGCAAAGAAAATGTCTTCCTTAAAAACTTACTGTTCATTCTGCCGCTTTGAATTCTGCTTACGGTAAAAAGTAGCCTGCTTTATGAGCTCAGGCACATCCGGTATTATAAGGCTTCCGTTATTCACTTTAACATGCTGGTCGGTCTGAAGCTGCATGAGCGCCAGGCGCTGATCTTTCTGCGGAATGCCGCACAGCTCCATGATGTCAAGCGCGGAAAAGTCCGCATGGTACGACGCACCTTTCTCCACGGAAATCCTGCGGTTCTCCAGCTGTAGCGCTATCATGTCTATCATGCGGGCGCGGGTGTCCTTGAGCTGGGTGTTCACAATCTGGCGGTACATGCTCCACAGGCGGTCCGAGAAAACTGTGGTAAGTTTCGCCACATACTGCGGCTGCGTGGAGACCATCATGTTGAAGTTGGCCCTGTTCACCACCAGAAGTTTGCAGTTCTCGTACGCTATGGCGCTGGCGGAGCGGAGCCCATTGTCAAGCAGGGCCATCTCCCCGAACATATCGCCTTTTTTAAGGAGCACCAGCGTGACCTCCGCGCCGTTAACTATCCTCACGATTTTTACGGAGCCCTCCTGGATTATGAACATATCCTGCCCGTGCTGGTACTCCGCAAAAATCATGGTGTCCTTAGGATACTGGCGCACGGAGTCCTCTGACGGCTCAAAGTACACGGCGTTGCGGCACTGCTTCCTTAGCGCCCCGAACCTTTTGGAGGCGGTGTCGTAACTCTTTCCCTGCGGCACCTCCTTAAGATACTGGTAATAGGCGTACACCGCTATGTCCAGCATGCCCATATCCTCGTAATACTCCGCTATGGAAAAAAGATTCTCGGGGCTTTCCACCGCGGACTTCTTAATGGTGAGCTTTGTAAGATTGTCGTTAAGGACGCGGAGCTGCTTGGTGAACGCCCTCACTATCTTCATGGCCACCGGAGCGTTGTTCGCTATGAGCTCAGGATACTGCTCGCGGCGCACCATGATGGCGGTTACGTTTGTAAGCGCCACCACGCTCTCTGTCTGCGTGTGCCCGCTCATGCACGGAACCACGCCGATAAAATCGCCCGGTCCAAGCAGCGCGGGTGCCAGTCCAGGAACAGGCGTCTCATGGTAACTCTGCGCTTTGCCGGTCTGAATAATGAAAAACCTGTCGGCGGAAGGCGTACCTTCTATGAGTATGTAAGAATTCTGCGTAAAATTCACAAATGAAAGCTGTAGCATTTTCCTCCACCTACATCCCCAGGCTTTTGTATCGGCAGAATTCCGTCCGCAGAAAAGACTTTTAAGGCCATCCGCAGTCCGCCGTCTAAAAGCGCAGAGACAAGCTCATGGTTTTCCGCACACATTATGGTATAGTTTCAGTTTACTTGCAACCTAGTTGACGAAAATAATCTCAGGCTCCAGATAAAATCCCGTCCTCTCCCTGACTTTTTTCTGTATCAGGGCCACCAGGGACTTTATGTCGTCCGCGGTGGCATTCCCCGTGTTTATGATGAAATTCCCGTGCCACGGCGCAACCTGCGCTCCGCCCACCGCGGTTCCTTTTAATCCGGCCTCGTCTATTATGGCGCCGCTGCTTTTCCCGAAATCACGGTTGTTCTTGAACACGCTTCCCGCGCTGAAAGCCTTGAAATGCCCCCTGCGCTCCCTGTCACGGATGCGCTCGTCGTTAAGCCCCCTGAGCTCCTCCGCGGTCCTTGCGCCGGCCTTTCCCCTGAGGCCCGCTGAAAGTATTATCATGCTCCTGCTGTCCATGAAAGGCGATTTCTTATAGCCCCAGTCTTTTTCATTTAAACTGTAAGTCCTTATGGCACCGTCCTCCAGATCCAGATACTCCGCATCAAGAAGAACGCTGCTGAAATCCGTCTCGTAGCAGCGCGCGTTCATGAAGCAGGCTCCGCCCACAGTGCCGGGAAGCCCCGCAAAATTCGTGAATCCCGCAACGCCGTTTTCCGCGGCGAATTCAGTGAGCGCGCTTGTCCTGGCCCCCGCGCCGCACCTTATCACGCAGGAGCCGCCCTCCCCCTCAATGCGCATCGAATTCATGCAGGCTGTGGAGACCACCATCCCGCTGAACCCGGAGTCGCCGAACACCAGATTTGAGCCTCCTCCCAGCACATAGTACGGCAGATCCGCGTCTGAGCAGACCCGCAGCGCCAGGGAAAGGCTTCTAACGTCATGCGGCTCCACGAAAATCGCCGCAGGGCCGCCCACACGCATGGTGGTGTGCGCCAGCAGAGGCTCGTCATAAAGCACGGTCCCCGCAAAATCCCCGGAGTTATTGATATTTTCACCTATTTCTCGTATGTTAGTTATACTCATATTCTGCATTATATAAGCATATAGAATATTTTTCGAGTGGTAGGAAAATTATGTCTTTGAAACTATACAACACCATGGGAAGGACCCTTCAGACTTTCGAGCCCATAACGCCCGGCTATGTGGGATTCTACGGGTGCGGTCCCACGGTCTACAATTACGCCCACATAGGGAACCTGCGCGCCTATGTTTTTCTGGACATTCTGGACAGGACGCTTACGTTCTTGGGCTACGACAAAAAGCACGTGATGAACATCACTGACATAGGCCACCTTACCGGAGACGCGGACGACGGCGATGACAAGATGCTCAGGACCGCGCGCGAGCGGCATCAGAGCGTGCTTGAGGTGGCGCAGTTCTACACGGACGCTTTTTTCAGGGATTTTGACGCGCTCAACATCCTGCGGCCGGACGTGGTATGCAAGGCCACAGACCACATACAGGAGATGATAGAGCTCATCAAGCGCATAGAGGCCAACGGGCACACTTACATGGCCGGCGGGAACCTTTATTATGACGTGACCACTTACGGGCACTACGGGGACCTGGCCCAACTGAACCTGGACGAGCTTAAGGCAGGAGCCGGAAAACGGGACGTGGTGGTAGTGGACGAGAACAAAAGGAATCCCCACGACTTTGTGCTGTGGTTCACAAAAAGCAAATTCGAGAACCAGGCGCTCACATGGGACTCTCCCTGGGGCCGCGGCTATCCGGGATGGCACATTGAGTGCTCCGCCATGAGCATGAAATATCTGGGAGAGAGATTCGACATCCACACCGGCGGCATAGACCATGTTCCCATTCATCACACGAATGAGATAGCGCAGAGCGAGGGCGCCACAGGAAAGAAATGGGTCAACTACTGGCTCCACAATGAATTCCTTATCCTGGAGGGCGGAAAAATGAGCAAGTCCACAGGGCATTTCATCACCCTGCAGACCACGCTCCCGCCCGAGAAAGGCTTCTCCCTTAAGGACAAAGGCTTTGAGCCCCTGGACTACAGGTTTTTCCTGCTGGGCGGACATTACAGGAAGCAGCTTGTGTTCTCGCTGGACGCGCTGGAGAGCGCCAGAAACGGACGTGCAGCGCTGGTGCAAAAAATAGCAAAGCTCGCCGCAAAAGAGAATCCCAAGTCATTAAAGGGAAAATCATACGCCAAAGGTCAGGCCGATGACAGGACAGGACTAAGCGGCGGTGCGGCAGTGCATCTGGACGCATTCAAAGCCGCCCTGGAGAACGATTTGATGACCCCCGTGGCGCTAAGCTGCGTCTCCAAGGTCATAAAAGACAAGTCCCTTAGCGCGGGCGAGGCGCTGGACCTGATAGACCGCATGGACAGCGTGCTGGGGCTCAGGCTTCTGGAAAGCGCCGGGATTATGCTGGAGGCGGAAAGAAAATCGCACGAGGAAGAAAGCCTTATGGACCACTCCGATGACCCGGAGGCCGGGGAGATAGAGGCGCTCATAGCAGAGCGGGCCGAGGCGAAAAAATCCAGGGACTTTTCCCGGGCGGACAAAATCCGTGATGAGCTTACGGCGCGCGGCATAACGCTCACGGACACCCCGGACGGCGTGGTGTGGAGAAGGGGCTGAATTTCCTCAGCGCGGGGCATTCACAGGAAGTGTAACTTTACAGAGGATAAAGTGTTTGAAGATAAAAACGGAGCCGGGCTTAACTGCGCGGATCCTCAGGACTTTAGGAAAATTTATGACGCCACCATGCCGCTTCTGTTCAAGGTGTCTTTCCGCATCGTGGGTGATGAGGAGGCCGCCGAGGACTTGGTGCATGACTCGTACATAAAGGCGAACGAAAAGGCTCTGGTGTTTCCGTCCCTGGACGACGCGAAATTCTGGCTCATACGAGTGGTGAAGAACACCTCGCTCAACTACGCCAAACGGAAAATCCGCGAGTCCAAGGCTTACCACAGGGCCCTTTACGAGGGGCGGCAGCACATGGAAAGCGGCGAGACGGAGCTCCTTAAATCCGAGACCGTAAAAAGCGCCCAGAAAGCGCTGGGAAGGCTTCCGCCCAAAATGCGGGAGGTTCTGGTCCTGCGCGAGTACGGCGGCTTAAATTATAAGGAAATAGGAAAAGCGCTGGGCATTACGGAAGGCAACGTTAAGGTCCGTGTGTTCCGCGCCAGAGAGATGCTTGCGAAACTTATAGGAGAAGAAGATGTTTACCTGCCCTGAAAACGACATTCACTCCGTTTACCTGGACGGCGAGCTTCCGCCGGTATATATGGCGGAATACGAGTCCCATCTGGCCGGATGCGAGAAATGCCGGGCAAAACTGGATTCGCTCAGGGGCCTGCATGAAAAGCTTTCAGCGGACAGTGCATCCATCACCCTGGACTCCACCGCCTTGGAAGAAAGTTTCAGGCGTCTCATAACAAAGAAATCCTACAGGAAAAACACGCTCAGGGCAGATGCCGTGCTTACTCCGGGAAAAATAAAATCCTCGCTCAAATATGTGGTCACGGGAGCGGCGGCGGCCGCGTTAATGGCGCTCATACTCCCCGCCCGCCGCGCAGGAGCGCCCGCACAGGACACGATGGCGTTTCAGCCCGTGGCCCGCACTAACATGGTCATGCCGCAGAGCATGCCCGTGGGCGCCGGCACAGAGAGCGTTTCCCTGGCGTCTTATCTTGCGGACCAGAGGCCCTACTACGGCAGAGGCCCAGAATTTGCAAATTCATCCGTAACCATGGTAAACTCCTCAGTGCCGCAGATGGGCGCCGGCATGCCGGGATTCCCGCCTCAGCCGCAGATGTATTCTCCGCAGGCTTACGCGCAGTCCGTGGCCAGGAGATCATCCCTGGCGCGCTACAACGTATTCGGTCCTGTTCCGCAGGAGGCCGAGATGCCCGCAGGGAATGCGTCCGAGTCGCAGAAAAAAGGCTTTTCATTCCATGTGTCATCTCCGCTGGGAAACATATCCCTTGAGATAGGCAGCGGAAATTGACTCCTTTAAAATCATACATAGAGCTTCTGCGTCGCTCCCCGGCAGTGCGCATAATAAGCGTGGCGGTCCTTGTCAGCATAATAATCGTACTCACGGCAATCATAGGGAGAACGGCGAACAGGAAGCCCGTCATAGAGAGAATCTCTCCGCCCATAGGCTCGCCCGGAGACATAATGGTAATTCATGGAGAGAATTTCGGGGACTCGCGCGGAACGTCTTACGCGGAGATAGCGGGCTCACGCATAACCTCCACAGGATATCTTTCATGGAGCGACTCTAGCATAAAGCTTGTGATTCCGTCGAACGTGCAGGACGGGCTTGTGGTGGTGGTCACGCCGTCGGGAAAATCAAACTCCGGTTTTTTCGCAAACGAGATAAGCATTCCTGTGGCGGTCCGCTCCGACCCGCAGATAACCACGCCCGCAGTGTTCGCGCTGGAACCGCAGGAGGCGGTCACTGGCGGCATAATCCGCATAACAGGTGCGAATTTCGGAGGCTCGCGCGGAGTCTCACAAGTGTTTTTCACCGCTAACCGGGAGGAAGCGTCAGGAGAGCAGGGCGTAATCCCCGCAAGCGTTTTTGACTGGGACTACGAGATGTGGAGCGACACGGAGATTCATGTGCGCGTGCCTGACGGAAGCGCGAGCGGACCTGTCTACGTGCAGACCGAGCGGGGGCAGAGCCAGGGACGCAGGCTTACCGTCCTCAATTCCGCGGGCTCCAAAAAATACACCGGGAAGCTGACTTACGTGGTGCAGGTATCCGCGGACGTAGTGAACAATGCGCTCAACCAGGACGCCTCCATAACGCTCTACATTCCTCGCCCTGCACTGTCATCGTTCCAGCCCTACGCGGAGCTTAACGACTGCTCTCCCGAGCCCCTGATCGCGGACGACCCCTACACCATAATACAGCAGAGGCCATTGAGCCGCGCAGTGAACAACAAGCAGAGATTCACGCAGACTTTCGTGGTAAGCACTTACGCCATAGAAAGCGCCGTTAACGGCAGGAGAATCCGGGCGCCGCTGGACACCAAGCGCACTCTGGTAAGCACATACACCGCCTCCGACAAATGCGTGCCGTCCGGGGACGAGAGCATAAAGGCACTGGCGCAGTCCGTGACAGGCAGGGAGACAAATCCATACGAGCAGGCGAGACTTCTCTACGCTTACATGACGGAGAATTTCAAGATAACGGAGAAGACACGCACGGGAAACGTCTCTCCGTTAGACTTGCTCAGACGGAAAACAGGCGACGCCTACGACTTCGCGGTGATTTACACGGCGCTCTGCAGGCAGTGCGGCATACCGGCCCTGCCCATAAGCGGCATTCTGGTGGAGAGCGACTCCTCCGCACGCGCGCACTGGTGGACTGAGCTTTATTTTGAAGGTTTCGGATGGTTTCCCGTGGACGTGGCACTGGGCAGCGGACTTAAATACACGTCGTTCAAATACATAGAGGACGCGCGGGATTTTTACTTCGGGAACCTGGAGGGACAGCACATAGCGTTCAGCCGGGGATGGCACGAGATAAGGCCCTCCGTCAAGAACAGCAAGACCGTGTACAGGCCGCGCGCTTACGCCCTGCAGTCCATCTGGGAGGAGGCAAGCGATTCCGCCTCCAGCTACAGCTCGCTGTGGAACACGCCCTCCATCCAGGGCATTTACTAGGCAGAACCTTCCGCACAGAATCGCGGGGCAGACTTTACCTCACGGACCGTGCGCTTTTAGCAGCAATTTTTAAGGAGCGTTTATATGACAACTAAAGTTTTAAGCGTGGGCGGATCCATAATAGCGCCTGACACACCGGACACAGAATTTCTCTCCGCATTCACGAGAATGACCACGGAATGGCTTATGCAGAATCCTGATGCCAGGCTGATTTTTGTGGCGGGAGGAGGGGCGCCCGCACGCGAGTACCAGAACGCATACCGTGCGGTGGCAGAGAATTTCAGCGGACCGCAAAAAGACGCGGCGTCTTTCCCCTCGGAGGATGACGAGAACCGCGCGTGCGACTGGATAGGCATAATGACCACAAGGCTTAACGCGCAGCTTTTAAAGACATGCTACGGCCCGCTTTGCGCGCAGGACGTGGTTACCGACCCCACGCAGGTCACGGACTTTACAGGCAGGGTCCTTGTGGCGGCAGGATGGAAACCCGGATTCTCCACCGACAACGACGCCGTCCTTCTGGCGGAGAGGTTTAACGCAGACACCGTGGTCAACCTGAGCAACATAGAGAAAGTCTACACTGATGACCCGCGCAGAAACCCCGATGCCAGACCGCTTGACACAATAAGCTGGGCGGATTTCAGGAAGATTGTGGGGGATGAGTGGGTGCCGGGGAAAAACTGTCCGTTCGATCCCATCGCAAGCAGAAAGGCGCAGGAGCTAGGGCTCACCGTTATATGCGCGGGAGGAAAAAACATAGAGAACATCCGCGCCATCCTTAACGGAAAAGATTACACGGGAACCACAATCCGCTGAGGCGCCCCGGGCATCACTTCTTTTTGCCTTTAGAGATTTTTGTCCGCAGGTCATAGAGATAGCGCTTTATCTTCTGGCTTGCGGTTTTCTCAAATTCCGGCACTTCCCTGACCTTCCCCACATGGGAATTCCTGCTCACCCTGCTGTTAACGAAAAACTGTATCTCGCTTAGAATCACCTCGCGCTGATAGGCCACATCCCGCCTGAACTGCTCCGTCATCTTATAAAGCGACGGGGACTTCTGCTTCACGCGCGTCTCGGCCTCCTTGGTGACGGCATCCTTGTCCATCTGAATAAGCGCCACCAGGCCCGCGTCATCCTCAACCACCAGGCTCTCCGAGACTAAAGGATGCTGGTTAAGGACGAACTCTATGTCCTCCGGATAAATGTTCTCTCCGCTGGGACCCAGAATCATGTTCTTGCTGCGCCCTTTCAATGACAGCCGCATGAGCCCCCGCATTTTCTCCATGACGCCTAAATCTCCTGTCCTGAACCAGCCCGCGCCACAGGAATCCTCCTCCGTGGTGAACGCGGCGGCCGTAAGCTCGGGCTCCCTGTAATATCCTTTCATCACGTTGGGGCCCTTCACCACGACCTCTCCCACGCCGGTTTTCTCGTCCTTGTTCAGGAGGGTCATCTCCACGCCCTGCAGAACCGGGCCTATGGTTCCCGGCAAAGTTATTCTGGGACCGCTGCCTGCCAGAAGCGGGGATGTCTCCGTAAGACCATAGCCTATGGCATAATTGAATTTGGAGTCTTTCAGGAAACGCTCCACCTTGGGGTCCACCTTAGCGCCGCCTATCCCGAAAAACACCACGTGCCCGCCGAAAGTCTTATTCAGCTGCTTTCCAGCCATCCTGTTAAGGATTTTCTGTACGGGGCGGATTTTATACAGGCCCGCCACAAATTTATTTTTGCTGAACGCGGGAAGCACTTTGTTCTTGTAGATTTTCTCCACCACGAGCGGCACAGAGCAGATTATGGTCGGCTGAATTTTAGCGAACGCGGGGAGCAGGGCGCTTACCGTGGGAGGCTTTCCCAGATAATATACGCAAGCGCCGTTAAGAACCTGCATTGTAAAGCCTATGGTGAACTCATACACATGCGAAAGCGGAAGAAAGCTCAGGCAGCGGTCCATTTTATTCACACGGTGGACTGTCTGCCCTTGCACGGCGTTCCACACAAGGTTCTTGTGGCTGAGCTCCACGCCCTTAGAGCGCCCGGTGGTCCCGGAGGTGTATATGATTGATGCTGTGTCATCCTCTTTAACAGTATACGGCAGGAGCAGCGTGGAGGCAAAATCCTCCGGCATACCCTCACCCCCTTTGAGTATACTAAAATCCTCCATGCGTATAAGCACCCGCGGAAGGCTCTGTCCCAGTCCTTTTATTTTCTCGTAGAGCTTGCCGCTCACGAACATGGCGTCCACCCCGCAGTGCGAGAGTATGGACTCCACCTCGGTCTCAGAGAAATCAGGGAGAAGCGGAACGGCAATCATTCCGTGGCACACCACAGCAAAGTAAGAGATTCCCCATTCCGGCCTGCTGGTGCCGTACAGCGCTATCTTGTCGCCGGGCTTTAAATCCAAGGCCGCGAGCATGCGCGCAAGGGAGTCCGCCCGGGAGGAAAGCTCACTGTATGTTATGGGAGAGCCCTCCACCAGAGAAAGAGCGGGACGTCCGCCGAATTTTTTCACGGAATTTTTAAGTAGCGAAGGAAAAGTAAAGGTGCCTAAATCTTTGAGTGTCTCCATGCCTTTAATATACAATAAAATCCGCGAAAAGTAAAAAATTTATCAGGGCAGAGGGAGCAGGATGCAAAGCGGAATCTTTCGCGCTAGAAAGTCTCCAGGCGGGAAAGAAGAGCGTCCAGCTTGTTTCCGTATGACAGGTCCGCGGCCCATGTTCCCGCAAGACCGTAAATGTCAGGCGCCCGCCCGCGCTTCACCCACTTGTAGCGGTTGTCAATGCACGGATTTTTGAGCGAATGGCTCTCATCGGTGGCATAGGCGTGAAGATGCTGTATGTGCGCCCTGACACCGAGCTGCTCCGTGGCAAAAGTCTCACCGGGATGCTCGGCGTCTATGGCGCCCAGACCGCAGTAATTGTGCATGTCGGGAGTGACAAGGTTTCCGAATCTCAAAAAGCCCGTCTCAAGGCACATCTGCACGAAAGCGCAGTCACTGTTTATGCCCTCCGTCTCCGCCTCGGAAATGTAAAGCCTGGAAAGCCGGGCCACCTGCGCCCTGTCGGCATCAGGATTGGACTGCATGAAAAAAGATTCCAGCTGCCGCGCGCTCTTTACTCCGGGGTCAGTGAGCGAACGGGAGACAGAGCCTTTCGCGGGGCCCGATGATGACACGCATGAGGAGAGGCACAGCAGAATGCCCAGCGCGGAAAAAATCCATAAGGTTTTAGAACGGAAACTCATAATGCAAGTATCGGAACCACGCGGCAAAGTTCTTAGGGAAATATAAAAGGCCGCTCGCGTGCGCAAGACATATTGACATAATACAGGGGGGGGTAAAATAGAAATCAGATTTTCACGTTAAGGAGGAAAATATGAAAAGCATACTTAAAATAATCTCTGCCATGGCGGTCATGGCGTCGGTCCTTGCCCTGTGTGCGTGCGAAAGCAGCAATGAGGTCACATGGTACTGCGTCCGCAGCGAGACAGGCTCTCCCCTGTCCTCAAAAGAAAATCTCCTCGACATACACAGCGGAAAAACCTCCGCCATGCAGGGCACCTGCTATCTGTACGAATTCGATTTATGGGAAAGGCATTTTGCCGCGTGGGAGAAAAATTTCGCGACTGTCATCATACACGACTACAGCGGCACCTCGGGGGGCACCTATACGGAGAAAACCATAACGGGAACTTACGAGGGAAAAATCGCGGAGGGCGGCACCATAACACTCAGATTCGAATGCAATAACGATGAGCTCTCCATTGCGGGGACGGTCTCAGGAAAAACCGTACATTTCGGCGAATACGCATACTCCCGGAACTGACCTATTTTTACGCGGGGCCCGCACACGTGCACTACAGGCTCCGTGTAAGTACAGGAATGCGGCACCCTCCTCCTCGGCCCTTCGGAATACAGCCGCGCACAGAATCGTCTTTCTGCGTTTAAAAAATATTCAAAAATATTGCATAAACATACAGGGAATTTATTTACAAACCCAGTAAAATGCTCTATTATTTTTTAGTTTCTGCTGAAATATGCAAATATAGAGGTTGATTATGGAATTTAAGATTACAAACGAGTACTGCAAGCGCGTGTGGGACGATGTGAGCCAGCGCTATGCGGACCAGGGGCACTTCCTGCAGGCAGTGGGTCTTGTGCTTGAAACCATTTCTCCTGTAGTGGCCAAAATGCCCGAGCTTGAGAAGTTTGCCGTTCTGGAGAGGCTTGTGGAGCCCGAGCGCGTGGTTATGTTCCGTGTGCCCTGGACCGACGACAAGGGAAAGCCCCACGTGAACCGCGGTTTCCGCGTGCAGTTCAACAGCGCCATAGGCCCTTACAAGGGAGGACTCAGGTTCAGCCCGGAGGTGGGCCTGGACGTGCTTAAGTTCCTGGGATTTGAGCAGATTCTGAAGAACAGCCTCACAACACTGCCCATGGGCGGCGGAAAAGGCGGCTCGGACTTCGACCCCCACGGAAAATCCGACGCGGAGGTCATGCGCTTCTGCCAGAGTTTCATGACGGAGCTGCAGCGCCACATAGGTCCTGACACGGACGTTCCCGCAGGAGACAAGGGCGTGGGCGGACGCGAGGTGGCATGGATGTTCGGCCAGTACAAAAGGATACGCAACGAGTACACCGGCGTCCTCACAGGAAAAGGACTTGAATTCGGCGGCTCACTGGTGCGCCCCGAGGCCACAGGCTACGGCCTCATCTACTTCGCGGACTGCATGCTCAGGCAGATTGGCGACACGCTTGAGGGAAAGACCGCGATTATCTCGGGAGACGGAAACGTGGCGCAGTACGCCACCGAGAAGCTCCTGCAGCTGGGCGCAAAAGTCCTTACCCTCTCTGATTCCTCTGGCTACATTTACGATGAGGAAGGAATAGATTACAAGAAACTGGAGTACGTTAAGAAATTCCGCGCCAAAAAAGAGAAGATTGACGCCTACGTAAAGAAATATCCCAAGGCCAAATTCTACAAAGGGCAGAAGCCATGGGGCGTAAAAGCGGACCTGGCGTTCCCCTGTGCCACCCAGGATGAGATTTATCTTGAGGATGCGAAAAAACTGGTGGAGAACAAAGTGCGCCTTGTGGCTGAGGGAGCAAACATGCCCACACGCGCGGAGGCAATTGAGTACCTGCAGAAAAAAGGCGTTATGTTCGCGCCCGGAAAAGCGGCGAACGCAGGCGGCGTGGCAGTAAGCGGACTTGAGATGAGCCAGAATTCAGAGCGCCTTTCATGGAGCTTTGAGGAAGTGGACGCCAAGCTTAAGGACATAATGACCAATATTCACAAGAACGCATGGGACACCGCCAAGAAATACGCCACCGAGGGCGACTATGTGGCAGGCTCAAACATCGCGGGCTTCGTGAAAGTGGCCAGGGCCATGATAGCGCAAGGATTAGTGTGACAAATCTGCGGCGGAGTCCAGCGCTCCGTCCTGCATAGGGCATGAATCCCTTATCCCGGACTTTGAGGAGTCCGGGATTTTTTATGCCCGGGCAGGGCACACCGTAAGCGCAAGTGAGCGCCCCGCACAGCAGATGTCCTGCCAGCGGAAGGCAAAATCTGCAATGCGGCGGAGCATATCTTAGGGCACAAAAAAGGCCCTGCCTCCAGACAGAGCCTCTCGCTCATGGCATATTCATGCGCCGCAAGTCAGAATCAGAGTTTTCCGCCCTCAACCACAAGGCTGTCGGCATCGCTTTCCGCGCCGTACACGTCACGCAGGGTGGCCTCATAGTCCGCGTGGAAGAAATTCTCCTCGCCTAATTTCTCAATCTCGGCGTTAAGCCAGTTGAGCAAATCAGTGTTGCCTTTTTTCACGGCAGGATTGATTGTGTCCAGGTTGCCCAGGCTGTCTATTCCCACGGCGAATCCGGGATTCTCTATGGCCCACGCAAGGACCTCCGTGTTGTCCGTGCTGAACGCGTCTCCGCGGCCCTGAAGAAGCGCGGTGTATGTGTCGGCGTAGAGGTCGAATTTAATAAGGTTCACCTCGGGATAATTCTCGGTAAAGTAAGTCTCGGCGGTGGTGCCTTTGGCCACGATAAGATTTTTTCCGTTAAGCTGCTCGGGAGATGTTATGGCTCCGTTCGGAGAGACTACGCCAAGCGCGACTTTCATGTACGGAAGCGCAAAGTCCACTTTCTCCGCGCGCTCGGGCGTGAACGTAAAGTTGGCCAGAACGATGTCAACTTTGTTCGTCTCAAGAACCTCAACGCGGGCGGCGGGCTCCACCGGCACGAACTGAACTTTAACGCCTAAATCCTGCGCGATGCGGTTAGCGAAGTAAACGTCATATCCCTGATAGGCTCCGTTCTCGTCCACATAGCCGAAAGGTTTTTTGTCACTGAAAACCGCGATTTTCACGACCTTGCTTTTCTGAATCTGCGCCACGGTGCGGCCCGGCTTCGGCTTAGCCCAGGCAGATGAAACAGAAACGAGCGCCAACGCAGCGGCCGCAATCTTTACGAGTGCTGACTTTTTCATATTTTCTCCTCAGGGCCGGTACGGGTTCTGATGCCTGCAAGCCCTTTTGTTTTAAGATGGCTCAGTTTTACATTTTATTTCCTACTTTGTCAATAGGTTTTAAAAAGATTTTTTGTATTAGCTCCTGCCGCGGTCTACGCCGGAAAAATCATTTTCTGGGCTGGAACGTAAAGCTTTCCAGGAACGCCCTGCCGCGCTCGCTTTTGGGATTGTTGAAGAACTGTCCCGGAGTGGTCTCCTCCACTATGCTTCCTGCGTCCATGAAGACTATTTTGTCCGCTATGGCGCGAGCGAATTCCAGCTGATGCGTGACTATGAGCATGGTCTTTCCGTCATGGGCAAGCCCCATTATCACGTCCAGGACCTCGCGCACCATCTCTGGGTCCAGGGCCGCCGTCACCTCGTCAAAGAGCATTACCTCAGGATGCATGCAGAGCGCGCGGACGATTGCAACCCTCTGCTTCTGCCCGCCCGACAGCTGCCGCGGAAAAGCCCTGGCCTTGTCGGGAAGCCCCACGCGCAAAAGCCATTCCTCCGCCTCTTTCTGCGCCTGCGCCTTCTCCGCACGCTGCGCCTTAACTGGTCCCAGAAGTATGTTGTCCATAACGTTCAGGTGCGGGAACAAATCGTAGCTTTGAAAGACCATTCCCACTTTCTGCCGTATAAGATGCATGTCCTTGGTGCGGTTGGAAATCTCCTCGCCGTCGAGCAGTATTTTTCCCGCCTGTATGTGCTCAAGTCCGTTTATGCAGCGGAGCAGAGTGCTTTTCCCGCAGCCGGAAGGCCCCAGAATCACCACCACCTCGCCCTTGCTGACGCTAAGGCTCAGCCCGTGAAGAATCTCTTTTCCGTCAAAAGATTTGATTATGCCCTGAATCTCTAAAAGCGCCATGCCTACTCCTTCTGCCTTTTCTCAAGCCAGGATGCCAAGAGAGAGAACACCCAGCACACGATAAAATACATAAAAAAGATTGTGGCGTAAATCGCTATGGAGGCGGAAGGAATTTTCAAGCGGTTCGCCTCGATTATCTGCTGGCCGATTTTTACCACCTCAATCACACCCACGAACACCACCAGGGACGTGGTCTTTATCATGCGAGTGACCAGATTCATGGACAGCGGAACAAGCCGTCTCAATGTCTGCGGAAGAATTATGTGGGCGAAAATCTGCCTCTCCGTGAGACCAAGCGCCCTGCCGCTCTCATACTGATGCGCGGGAACGGACTGCAGCGCGCCGCGGACCAAATCCCCCATCTCTGCTGTGCCCCACAGTGTGAACACCAGTATGCTGGCTCCTGTTCCTGACAACGAGATGCCGAGCGTGCGTGTAAGACCGTAATACGCCATGAAGAGCAGGACCATCTGCGGCATAATCCGCATGAACTCCAGATATACCCTGCACACGGCCCTTACCGCGCGGTTCCTGACTGTCATAATCATGCCGAAAAGCGTCCCGAAAAAAATGGACAGCGCCACGGAGACGGCCGCTATGCTCACGGTAACGCCGAGCCCTCCCAGAAGCCGCACGAAATTTCTTCCCATGAAAAGCACGCTGAACGCGGAGCTCACGGACTCAAGAACCGAACTGTGCATGACGCAGCCTCCGCTCCGCGAACGAGCTTAGAACAGATATAGGAAGAAGCAGAATGAAATACGAGACGGCAAGCAGCAGGAGCGCCTCGTCGGTCTTGTAATAAAGGCCGATCAAGTCCTTCGCCACATACATAAGGTCCGCCATCGCCACAATGCTGAACACCGAGGTCTCCTTTATTAGGAACATTATGTTCGCGCAGAATCCGGGAACAGAAACGCTCACTGCCTGCGGAAGAATTATCCATCGCATAACCTGAGCCCTGGTAAGCCCCAGGCACAGGCCGCTCTCTATCTGTACTCCGCTCACGGTCTCCAGCGAGCTGCGGAACGTCTCCTCCATGTAGCTCCCGCCCAGAAAAGTCAGGCCTATTACGCAGCACTGGAGAGAGCTGAGTTTTATGCCCATATTCGGAAAAGCGAAATACAGGAAGAACAGCTGTATAAGAAGCGGAGTGTTCCGGGAAAGCTCCACGTAAAACGAGACAATGCGGCGCAGCGCGGGAACCTTATAATAGCGCACCAGCGCGCAGAAAAGCCCCACCGCGAACGAAAGTAGAATTCCCGCCACGGCGATGCGCAGTGTAAGCCAGGCCGCCTGAGCATAAAGAGGAATCACCTGTTTTATAAACTCAAAGTCCAAAAGTCTCTCCCGCGTACAAAAACATAGTGAAAAAATGCCATGGTGTCAACGCACGGAAAATCACGCGCCGTGCGGCCGTCCCTCCATATTTACCCATGATGCGGGAGTATAATTGACACATAGGGAATTTGGCTTTAAAATATCCTTATGGAAAGAAAACCTCTTCGCGAAAAATACTCAGAATACTTCAAGCGCCTCGCGGAACTTGCTGTGGCACCATCAAAAATCGACAGCACCAACGTCTACCAGCCGGGAAATCCCAACACCCGCAAAATAATGGACATACTGGTGGAAGAGAACCTTCTGCCAGAGAGCCGACTGGAGAATGTGCAGAATTTTGAGAGCTTCTATGACCAGGTATGCGCGGGAAAATCCGGCCTCATTCTGATGGAGCATTACGCAAACACTGACCTGCCCGCGCTGTGCTATATGCTGGAGCATTCCGGGAACACAAAGCTCGTGGACCTCTCAAAGCGCATAGTCGCCATAGCGGGCATGAAGCTGAACGAGGAGGACCCCGTGGTGCGCAGCTTCGCGGAAAGCTTCACGCGCGTGGTGATTTACCCCACACGCAGCCTCAGCAAGAACAAGGAGAACGCGGAATCCGAGGAGGAGGCCAAGGCCGAGGAGCAGAACGCCCGCAAGATAAACCTGGCCGCCATGCGCGCCATGGACGACTGCAAGCGCCGCGGGGAAGTGATACTGGTGTTCCCCACCGGAACCCGCTACAGGGAAGGCCATCCTGAGACAAAGCGCGGACTGCGAGAGATAGACAGTTATCTGCGCCTTTTCGACATAGTCATTCTGGTAAGCGTCAACGGGAACATACTGGAGATACAGAACGAGGACATGCTGAACGACGCGGTGGTCCAGGACACGCTCATTTACGCGGCAAGCCCCGTCATAGAATGCAAGCCTTTCCGCAAGGAATTCCTGGAGAGCCTCCCCGCGGACGAGCCTGACCCCAAGCAGAAAATGATAGACCATGTCATGGACATTCTTGGCGAGCAGCATGAGCAGATAGAGAAAATCCGCCTGTAGCAGGGCAGTCTCTTAATTTTACAGCACGAAAATCCTTTCTCTCACAGGACGCCCGCTCAAAAAAAGAAGCCGTGCCGTCCAGATTCCCCGCTTTGCGGGGTTACGCTTCCGCTCCATTCTGCGGCCTGCCATCATCCTTAACCTAAGGTCCGCATCACGCTCAGGGCAGCTCCCGCCGTCCGCCGCAGAACGCTTCCGCGCCCCTCCAATCGGGCGTATGCTCCCCGCACAAAAGCACCATGCCGCCTGAAAAGCAAAAATAAA
The DNA here is from genome assembly GCA_022510925.1 of Treponema sp. Lineage (GTDB taxonomy): Bacteria > Spirochaetota > Spirochaetia > Treponematales > Treponemataceae > Treponema_D. The sequence goes on along the minus strand of JAFLSO010000001.1, from coordinate 45,781 downwards.
AGGCGGGGACATCACGCGCCCCCGCCCTCATACAATCCTGCTCCAAGACCTAACTAAATGCCGTTAAAATGAGAGCGTGTCTTTTCCTGTACGTAGTCCGTGAATTCCTCCACGCTGAACGTGCGCTGCGGAATCTGGCTTGAGTAGCGGAAGCGGCATGTAACGGAATTCTCCTCCTGCTCCTTGGCGCCCACCACCAGTATGTACGGCGTCTTATGCTCGCTGGAAATGACTTTTATTTTAGCCTTCATGTTGTCGTCATCGGTGTAGGCATTGGCGCGGATTCCCGCCTCCCTGAGCATGTCCGCGACTTTCTGCGCGTAGCCGTTAAAATCAGGCGCCACAGGAACCACCGCCGCCTGCTCAAAGTGCAGCCACGCCGGGAACGCGCCCGCATAGTTCTCTATCAGAATGCCCATAAAGCGCTCCAGAGAGCCGAGCACCGCGCGGTGAAGCATGACGGGGTGATGCTTCTGGTTGTCGCGGCCTATGTACTCCGCGTCAAGCCGCTCCGCGCCGGGAAGCTGATAGTCCAGCTGTATAGTTCCGCACTGCCACTCACGTCCCAGGGCGTCTATCAAAGTGAATTCCAGCTTGGGTCCGTAGAACGCGCCCTCCCCGGCCTGAATCTCGTAGTCCATGCCGGCGCTCCTGCACGCCTCCGCCAGGGCAGTCTCCGCATGACGCCATGTGGACTCATCGCCCACGTGGTCCTCGGGCATGGTGGAAAGCTTAACCAGCAGGTTCTTGTCAAACCCGAAATCCTTATAGACATCCAGCAGCAGCCGGCAGAACTTCGCGACCTCGGCCTCTATCTGCTCCTCAGTGCATATAATGTGGGCGTCATCCTGCACAAATCCGCGCACGCGCATGATTCCGTGCAATGTCCCGCTGGGCTCGTTCCTTACGCAGTGCCCGAATTCCGCCAGACGCATGGGCAGATCCTTGTAGCTTCTGATGCGGCTTTTAAAAATCTCAAGCGCGCCGGGACAGTTCATGGGCTTTACCGCAAAAAGACGCTTCTCGCTCTCAGTAACGAACATATTCTTCTGATAATGCCCCCAGTGTCCGCTGCGCTCCCACAAAGTGCGCGGCATGATGGCCGGTGTGTTCACCTCCATGTAGCCGTCGGCGGTGACTTTCCCGCGCATGTAATCCTGCAGCGTCACATACATCTGCCAGCCGTTAGGATGCCAGAAAATCTGCCCCGGGTCCTCCGGATCCAGATGGAACAAATCCATCTGCTGGCCTATTTTCCTGTGGTCGCGCCTCTCCGCCTCCTCCAGCATCTTAAGGTAATCCTTTAAATCGTTGGGCTTGGCAAAGCACACGGCATAGACACGGCTAAGCATGGGCCGGCTGGAGTCGCCCCGCCAGTAGGCGCCCGCCAGCTTTGTAAGCTTAAAGCTCTGCGCGTTTATCTCCCTGGTGCTGGCCACGTGGGGACCGCGGCACAAGTCCGTGAAAGTGTCCTGCGTAAAAGTGGTTATGACCTCGCCCTCAGGCAAATCGTTAATCAGCTCCAGCTTGTACGGCTCGCCGGCAAAAAGCCTAAGCGCCTCCTCCCTGCTTATCTCCCTGCGCACAAAATCATGGTTCCCCGCAAGAATACGGCGCATCTCCTTCTCCACCGCGGGAAAATCCTGCTCTGTAAGTTTGTGGTCCTGGGGAAATTCAAAGTCGTAATAAAATCCGTTATCGATTGCAGGTCCTATGGCGATTTTCGTGCCGGGAAACAAATTTAAAACCGCCTCCGCCATAACGTGAGCGCAGCTGTGCCGCACCCTCTGCAAATTCTCATCAACAGCCATGTTCTCACCTTATAAAAAAGAATTACGGTAGCAGGATAAACTTTTTTCGGTCTTGTTACAAGTGGCGGATTTTTAAATATCTTGGACGGGGCTTTCTCCGCGCGTCATGTGCGCTAAAGAAAACATAAGCCTGTCACCGTGCCCCGCTTTCCGCCGCTACGGTGCCCAGGCACGCGCTCCGCGCCGGCTCCAATCGGGCGTAGTCTCTCCGGCCCGGCGTCCGCAATATACGCTAAACATTGCTTTTTAATTGCCGATAGTGTAAAGTGAACCATAGTTTTTACGGAGTGATATAAAATGGCGGATGCACAGGAAGACTTTTTCTCTAAAGTAATAGCGGCGGTGGAAGAAAAATCTGCTTGGTATGACAGCACGGAGCTTCCTAAGGTACAGGAGAATTACCGCACGCATCTTACATACGTAAAAAATCTGGGTGACGCGCTCGTAAAAAAATCCCTTATCCAGGATGACCCCTACAAAAAAGATAAGAAAATCTCCGCCATCGTCGCTCCTGAGAACACAGAATTCACAGAGAATGAGCGTGCACTCACGCTGGGAATAAGATACAGTGACTATGAGAGCATGATAGACTTTATCTGCAACTACATGAAATTCTCAGTTGAGCAGATAAACATGGACAGGATACGCCGCCTCATGGAGCTCAACTCCACATTCAACTGGAGCAATCTTTCCGCGGCCAGCGCCAAGCCCAACACAAAGGCGCTGGGCATAGTGGTGAACGAGCTGAGGAACGGCGCCCCGCAAATTACGCTCAGCCTCATAAAAGACGCCACTTTTAAATCCACGCAGGCGCTCAACGAGATAAACGAGTCCCTGAAAAAGCTCGCCGACTTCCAGAAAGAGCGCTATAAAGTGGAGGTCCGCAAAAACGTGATAATGAACCCGCAGTTCAACCGCAGCATGGCATACAATTCAGCGGGCACCATGATTACAGAGATAAAGCGCCTGTTCCCCACATGCATGCCCAAGCGCCCGTTCGCCGCGGACCTTATAGCGGAGCTCGCCGCGGAGGAGGCAGGTCCTGACAGAGCCGCCAAGCAGAGCCAGCTTCTCCAGAAACTCCAGGTGGCAGAAAAGAAAAACGTAAAGAAAGAGAACACCGTAAACACCCATGACATTCTGGCGGACGCGGTGCGCACCATAGGCACATGCAGCGAGCAGTACGGCATAGTGCTCACAAAGATAATCTCCAATCACGATGTCCTTGAGTCCGAGCGAAACACATTAAAAGACAAGATAGGCAGGTTTTTCCGCAAGACTTTCGGCATAGCGGAGCCGCCGGTGGACTACGACATAATCATCACAGACGCCAAGACACAGGGAAAGCGCAAAGAGAAAATCCATTACACGGAATTCACGCAGAGCCTTTCCAAGCGCATAAAATATTATGGCTCGTTCGCCAACAGAAACACGCAGGGCTATGCGCGCATGGCGGAGCAGGATGACAAGAGCCTGCAGGATTTCTTTTCCCGCCAGTTTACGGACAACAACAGGCTTTTGGCTTACCTTGCCGCGCTTGACGACTATTTCAAGAACGCGGCCCAGCCTGCTAACAGAGGAAAAATCAAGGGCATAAAAATGGAGCTGTCCACGCTGAAAAGCATACTTATAAAGGCGAACCAGATTTACGCGGACTACATGGGCTACATAGAGGAGCAGGAGCAGATGAAAAAACTGGGGATTGTGGACAATGCGTAAGACTGTTTTTCTGCGCGCAGTCTCAGTCCTTGCTCTTCTTTCCCTGCACGCGGTCCTTTATGCGCACGACTTCTCTTTCCAGGATGATGAGCCGGTCATGGAGGCCCAGCGCGTAATCAACATAATCAGCAGCGAATTCTCTTATGACCTGAACCCGCACACGGCGGCATACTCATCCGAGGCACAGATTCTCACAGGGCTTTACGAGGGACTTTTCTCCTATGACCCGGTCAGCCTGGACCCGCTTCCCGCGCTCTGCTCATCGTACAAAATATCCCGCGACAAAAAACGGTGGACTTTCACGCTGCGCGGGGACTGCACGTTCAGCGACGGCTCTCCCATCACCGCGCAGACATTCCGTGACTCCTGGATATCTCTGCTCAGCGAGCCGGCCGCGACTTTCGCAGGGCTTCTGGACTGCGTGCAGGGCGCGGAGGATTTCAGGACAGGAAAAACCACGCAGGACAAAGTGCGCATAGAGGTCCGTAACCAGACCACTCTGGTGGTGCATCTGACTCAGCCCGCCGAGCATCTGCCGCGCATTCTCTGCCACCATGCGTTCAGCGCGGTAAGCCCCAAAAGCGGCGTCTACAGCGGCGCGTTCGTCCTGGACACATACGACGGCTCCGAGCTTATCATGAAAAAGAACGAGCGCTACAGGGACGCGCAGAACGTTCATGTTCCCGGAATACGTATTCTCCAGAGCGACAACGAGGAGGAGAACACATATCTTTTTAACACAGGCAAAGCAGACTGGGTGAGCTCCGGCGTGGAGGCGAGCAAAATTCTGAACCAGGGAGCCGTTCATGTCTCCGCGGAATTCGGAACGTCATTCATATTCTTAAAGACAAACCACAGCCCATGGAACATAAAAGAATTCCGAGAGGCGCTTCTGGAGGCCATTCCCTACGAGACGCTCAGGGAGATTTACCCCGTGAAAGCCAGCACGCTTGTGTATCCGCTCGCAGGCTATCCCTCCGTAAACGGAATAGATGACTATGACGCGGAGGACGCGCAGTTTCTTATGAAAGAGGCGCGGGAGAAGGCAGGCATAAAACCTGAGGAGCGACTCACACTGGTCTTTGCCATTTACGATGGTGACTATTTAAAGAACATGGCGGAGCTGCTGAAGGACGCATGGGCTCCCCTGGGCGTGGACCTGGTTACGCAGAGCACGCCTTTCTCGCGGTACAACGCCTCCATCCCCGGCTGGAACGCGGACATTTTCTCGTACTCGTGGATAGGGGATTTCGCGGACCCGCTCGCGTTCCTGGAATTATTCCGCTCCGGCTCCAGCCTTAATGTCTCAGGCTACAGTAACCCCTCTTATGACGCGCTTCTTAAACAGGCGGCGGAGGCTAACGGAAAGAACGAGCATTACAGATTTCTGTCCGAGGCGGAGCAAATTCTTCTGGATGACTGCGTGATAATTCCGGTTTATCATCCGGTAACGCTTCATGTGATAGACTCACGCTCCGTGGGCGGCTGGCAGTCCAACGCGCTTGACTTGCATCCGCTGAAATATCTGTACATCAAAAAGTCACCCTCAGTCAGGCTTCCCAACATCGTCATGAATTAAAAACCTAACGTCAGGTAAAATTTATTTCCACACGGCGCGTGAAAGTATATCGCCAAGGTCCACCTGCAGAAAGCCCGCGCGCCCGGTTTTAAAAAAGCTGGTCTCCTCCCACGCCACATAAAGGCTTTTTCCCGCCACCGCAAAATCCCCGTAAACAAATCCGCCCGGAAGGAGCGGCAGTCTGAACGCGGCTATCTCTTTCTGCCCGGTGCGCTGAATGTACGTGGTGCCGTCCGCGAACACAGCCACCGTAATGCCGGAAAGCGGAACCAGCGCGGCATGCGCGTTCAGCGGAACGGAGCCGTTACCGCCCTGATAATAGCTTACAGGAGAAGTCCCGGAGCTGTCACGCCATGAGACGTAAAGAGTAAGCTCCACGGGAATCTGCCGCAGCAGGCTCACCAGAGGGGCCGGCGCCTGATCAAACAAGCGCGGCATATTAAGGGCCGTGTACTCCTCCTCGCTCGATGTCCTGAAAGTGAACATATCTTTTGTGAACATAGGATTCAAATCCGTAAGCGGAACCACAGGCTCCCAGTAAAAATACGTGAACTGAACCTTATCATCCTCATCCAGCATACGCTTGGCGGCGCACGCCCATGTCTTTCCGTCCCAGAAATAGCCAGAAATCTGGTCAGTGGGCAGAAGATTCAGGCTCTCGTAGGTGACCAGCGGATAGCACAAGCGCGAGTTAGGATTGAACTCCACCAGGAATGAGCGGGATGACTGCACAACGTTAGAGTTATCATTGAGGCGGTCGTTGAAGAACGTGCTGCGATAAAGATAGAAGACTGGAACTCCATCGCTGAACACCAGGGACTCCGCAGTGTCGTTTGAGAAAATGGAGACATCGCCGAACAGCTCCGCGCCGCTCTCCTTTAACGCGAGCATTCCCGCCCTGTTCACCACCGCGAAGCCTGCGTAAGGAGCGCTGGTCTGCGCCACCGGAAGGGATGCCGCCGAGGAGATGCGCACGCATTCCGTCCATGGCCTGAACTCTTTAAGCGGAGCCTCCTGCGGGCGCGGCGTCTGAAAGAATTCATCATCATCAAAATAAAACCACTTATGATTTTTTTCCGAAAGCTCTATCTGCGGCACAACCTGAGTAAAAGTCACGGGCTCGTTTTTCCTGGAGCACGATGCGCCTGCAAGGAGGATTACAAATATAAACAGTTCCGAGAAAAATTTATTCATACCCGCATATTACACTTTACGGGAATTTTATGCGAGTGGTCTACTGGCTGTCGTCCTGCCGCAGCCTGATGCTGTTAAGCGTAAAGGAGCCGCGCGCTATGTCCTGCATGATTTTCTCTTTATTCAGGAGCCATGGGTCCTCGCAGTCACGCAGCGCCTCCATAAATCTTTTCCAGTTAAAAAAGGAAAGATATTCCCGCGTGTCATAGGCGCTGTTCTCTGACGCCATGTAAAGGGAGACCGCCACATTCGCCGCGAACGTATCCTGCTCGGAGAAATCATCAGAGTACGGGTATATCGCCCCCGTTCCCCATTCGGAAGGATATGCATTCACAGGAACCGCAAGAACGGCGCACACCCGCGACTTATGCGCTGTCATCTCCACCCGCTTTCCGCCCGGGGCCTTGAAAACCGACACATCACTGTCTCCGCCCGCTACCCAGACTGTCCATTCCGGCACATCCACATCGCGGCATGAGACGGGAAGCACAAAGGAGACTTTCTCGCAGTCGGAGAAAACGGCGCATGAGAGACTTATCGCGGCCATAGCAAGCGCCACGGCACAGAAAAAATATCTTACAATCCTCATACACTATATGTGCTGTTTTTTTGCAAAAAGCGCAACATCTCCTAAAAAAATTCCGGCCCTCAGAAGGCTGACTTCGCATGCGTCCTCAGAATAAAAAAGCGGCCCGCAATGAGCCGCCTTATGTGGTTCGCGCCCTGTTACTTCACAGAGGAACCGTCCACAATCTGCACGTTAAGCCTGTTGTACGGAATGGACAGGTTATGCTCGCCCAGAACTTTAACGATGTTTATATAAACCTCGCTCTTGGCCTTGAACAGGTCGCTTCCGTTTATCCACACGCACAGCTTGAGCTCTATGGCATCACCGAAGCCATCGTAGAAAATAAGCGGAGCGGGATCTTTAAGCACTGTCTCGCAGCGTTCGGGAACTTTCTCAATGACAGACTTAACGGTCGCCATGTCGGCCTCGTAGCTTACGGGCACAGTTATGGTCAGACGGCGCAGGGGGAAATGGCTGTAGTTAACCAGGTTCGTGTTTATTATGGTGCTTGAGGGAATGCGGACCATCTGGTTGTCGGCGGTGTGAATCTTAACGCTCAGGAGGCTTATGGTGTCCACAGTGCCTTGTGTTCCGCCCACGTCTATGTAGTCGCCTATCTTAAGGGATTTGTCGCCCACGATAAAAAGGCCGCTTATGACATTGCTTATGGCAGTCTGCGCCGCAAAGCCCAACGCGACGCCCGCGATTCCGGCAGCGCCCCACACCGCGCTCAGGTTCACTCCCATGGCGCTCAGCACGAACATCAGGACAAGCACATAAAACACATAACTTAAGAGACGGTTCACCAGGACCTTTGTGTTAGGGGTGGCTTTCTTAAGCGAGTGCTTGTTGATAACTTTTTTGATAATCCTGTACACCACGTACAGAATTATCAGAGAAATAATTGTCACCACAAAATGCAGAAGATTCTGCGGGGTAAGGAATTCCTTGAGCTCAGAGAGACGAAACAGGGAGTCCGCCTCTTCCGCCAGATTCCTGCTTACCACAGCCGCGGTACTCAGTTCTTCTTCCATAAATCACTTCTCCTTCGCGGCATTCACCGCTTTTAAATATTCAGCATCTTCTAAAAAAGAAGATTTCACTGCGTCAATAATCGCACCGCTCACGGCACGGCAGGCAAGGACACCCGCCGCGTTCACATCGATTCTAACGGTTCCTGTGGAAATCGCGTACATGGTGTCGCCGTCAGCAGTGGTTCCCACAGGATTTATGCTGCGGGCAAGTGCGCCGCGTGTCATGGCCGCCACTTTGCACAGCTCCTGCTGGGAGAGAGCGCCGTTCATTACCACTGCACCTATGGTGGTGTTGGTGCCGTCAGGAAGCGGGGCGCTCATTCCTGCCGCCTCACATAAAGCGTCCTCCGTGCTTATGAAATTCCTGCGCGCCTCATCCATGGCGCCGGCTATCTTCTTGCCGCTCTGCCAGTCGTACACATCACCCAGAGAATTCACGGCCACCACGGCACCCACTTTAAAGGCGCCGCATTTAAACGCGCAGTAGCCTATTCCGCTTTTCTGCGCCCTCTCCATGCCGAAAAGTTTTCCCACGGTGGCGCCTGTTCCCGCTCCCACACTGCCGCTCCTAGGACCGTGGAATTCATCGTCAGCATTGAGCGCCGACTCGCACGCGGCATACCCCATGTCTGCGTCAGGCCGTATCCGGGAGCTGCCTATCCCCAGATCGAATATGCAGGACTGCGGCACTATGGGCACTACCAGATTCCCCACCCTGTATCCCATGCCGCGCTCCTCCAGAAATCTCATGGCCCCGTCCGCAGCGGAAAGTCCGTAAGCGGAGCCTCCTGAAAGCAGAAGCGCCGTAACGCTCTGCTGATATGAGAGCGGCGAGAACAGATAATTTTCCCGTGCGGCCGGTCCGCCACCGCTAATGTCCACGCCGCACACATTAGCGCCGTCAAACACAAGAGCGGTGACTCCCGTCATGGCGGAGAAATTCTGCGCGTTCCCCACCGAAAATCCGCCCACGCCGCAAAAGTCTATTCTCTCTGCGCCCATCATTTGTCTCCGCTCATGCCGCGCCCAGCATGCAAGTCCAGCGCCGCATCAAGAATTTTCTCCGCCACCTGATTTTTTGTCATGAGAGGAAGCTCCGCCTGCGCATTCTTTGTGATGATTGTTACCACGTTAGTGTCGCCGCAGAAGCCCGCGCCGGGAACAGTAAGATTGTTCGCCACAATCATGTCCGCGTTTTTCCTCACAAGCTTGGCGCGGGAATTCTCAATCAGATTCTCAGTCTCCATGGAGAACCCGCAGATAATCTGCCCGTCCCTCTTATGCCCGCCCAGATACGCGAGTATGTCATCAGTGCGCCTGAGCGTAACGGAAATATCACCGTCCGACTTTTTAATTTTCTGCCCGCTGACATTGAGCGGCGCGTAGTCCGCCACGGCGGCGGCTTTTATGATTATGTCGCTTCCCGGGGCATATTCTTTTACTGCGTCAAACATCTGCGCCGCCGTCTCCACCCTAACGGTGCGCACGCCCTCAGGCTCCTCCAGGCTCACGGGCCCGGAGACAAGCACCACATCCGCCCCGCGGTACGCCGCCACCTGCGCCAGGGCGTATCCCATCTTTCCCGATGAATGGTTTGATATGAAACGGACGGGGTCCAGGCTCTCGCGCGTGGGGCCGGCAGTGACCAGAATCCTCTTTCCGCTTAAATCCTTTTTATAGCCTGCCTCCGAGACTATCCAACGGAACAAAATCTCGGGCTCCGCCATTTTACCCGCCCCCGTGTCGCCGCACGCCAGATGCCCCTCAGCCGGGCTGATTATTCTCATTCCGTACTGCGAGCATTTTTTTATATTGTCCTGCGTAACGGCATTCTCCCACATGGCGGTGTTCATTGCGGGCGCTATGAGCTTAGGACAGCGGCACGCAAGGAAAGTGGTGGTGAGCATATCGTCGCAGAGGCCATTGGAGATTTTCGCTATGACATTAGCGGTGGCGGGGGCAATCATGAGCAAATCCGCTTTCTTAGCGAGCGACACATGCCCCACCTTGAACTCAAAGTTCCTGTCAAAAGTGTCCGTAAGGCATCTGTTCCCCGTAAGCGTCTCGAACGTGATGGGATTTATGAAATTAACGGCGTTCCGCGTCATTATCACATGGACATCGGCGGAATTCTTTACAAGCAGGCTTACGAGAGACACCGCTTTGTACGCCGCTATGCTTCCGCTCACGCCGAGCAGTATGGTTTTGCCCTTCAACATACCGCATTCTACCATGACCTAAGACTTTGGGGCAAGTGAGATGTGGCGCCTGTTACATTCGCCCCAAGGACTTCTGATGAGAAGACGCGCCGTTCACTAAAAATGCCGCCTGCTATCAGCCCTCCCTGTCATATATATAGCACAACCTCATGCACAAAACTAAAAACAACAGCAATTATACCGCCAGTGTCTCAAAAACTGCCCGGCCGGATGCGTTTTCGGCGTCCGTGAGCGTTCCCAAAGGTTCCCCGGCGTGTTTTGGAGCTCAGTGCGGGCGCACAAAGCTTCCCCGAAGCGTTTTGGGGCTCATTGCACGCGCACAAGGCTTCCCCGAAGCGTTTTGGGGCTCATTGCACGCGCACAAGGCTTTCCCGAAGCGTTTTAGGGCTCATTGCGGACGCACAAGGCTTCCCCGAAGCGTTTTGGGGCTCATTGCACGCGCACAAGGCTTCCCCGGCGTGTTTTGGGGCTCATTGCGGGCGCGGTCCCCGGGTGGGGCTTAGTTTTGGTAGCATCGGCGGCTTTGATGAGACTTTGGGGCTGCTGCAGCTTGACTGGCTACTTTCGTGGGCTCCATGGTTGTACAGCGGCCCGGTCTTTGACTTTGAATTCAACGACTATCTTACTTTCGGTTTTATAGGTACAATCGGGGTCAACTGGGGCATTCCCCTAGGGCATTATCGTCCGGTTATATATTCTGACTTTGGCATAGGAGTAGAGGCTATAAACGTCCAACCCTCCAGCAAGATAAAAAATCCCCCGTCAGATTTTAACTTGGAAGATAATACAGAAGCCAAATTCGCACTGCGCTATGCGCTGGGAATCGAGTTCCCCTTTGGAGAGTTTTTCAGGATTAACTTGCAGTATGCTTTAAAACATATGCCGGATTATAGTCATACGCCTTTGCATCAGTTTACGCTGGGCATGCACATGGGCTTCTCAGTTCCATTTTCCTACATTTTCAAAGATGGCGGTATTGAGATGATTTTTGATTAAGCAATGAACCGATTTTCTGATTCTGGAGGTTGAGATATGAAGAACATCAGGATACTTTTATATGCGGTAAGCGTGCTCATGCTTTTAGGCTGCTCAGGCGGCATAGGCACAGACGCAGACGCGGGCATGACGAAAATCTTTAACGTCACCTGTAGCACAGATGTCACAAGCAATAGTTATTATCTGCCTCCTAACTGGAACGTCATTTTCCCTCCGGTCCTTGACGAAACAGTCTGCGTGTTCAAGGGCATAGTGAGGGACGGGCAGATTGACTGCGCTGAGGAAACGACGGTATACCGCTCCTACACAAGTTCGTTCAGCTATGATTATGCGAATTTGAAGTATGCGGCGATTAGCAGTCTTTATACGGACAAAACCAGCACCTTCGAACCGTACCTTTCGCCTGACGATGACGAGAATTATGCCCTGCTGATTTGGTCGTATGAAGTAAATTCAGACGGTAAAATATCCTCCCATAATAATATCCAGAGCGACTTTTTCTATCCCAGGGATTTGATAGCGATAAAATGTAAAAGTTTTACACGGATTTCATCTGGATACTCCTACTCCTGGGAGATTGAGTTCAGCGGCAAGCGGCCTGACTGTCTGTATTTTGTGCAGGCCTCGAACTACACCAACTCAGCAGTGAGTTCCTATAAAGCCTATTATAAACTTCCTAACTACTACAACGAAAATAGAACCAAGTTTAGCAGTTATTATGACGAAATAACTCTGGATCATACGAACTTTTATGAGTACATTCCTCTTACTGGCACACACTCATATATTGCCAAAGGTTCACATTCTGCTAACTCTGGATACGCGGCGCTTTTTGCAAAATACGGCGACTATTACGTGCGCGTGACTCCTCGCATGTAGCGCTGAGACGGGCCTAAGGCTTCATGGCCGCCGTTCCCGTCTATCGCAACGTCACTCCGAACATGGGGCTCTCGCCGGGGCGCAGCTCCAGCACGTGGCGCTCGCAGTCAAGTATCTCGGAGGGGTCGTGCGTCACGTGCAGAAGCGTAGTGGTCCCCGTCCGCGCTATGGTGTCAAGCAGGTCCAGAATTTTCTCACGGTAATCATCATCCAGTCCGTGGCACGGCTCATCCAGAATCAGCACGCTTGGACTTTTCACGGCGGCGCGCAGAATCAGCACCGCCCTCTGCTCGCCGTAGCTTAAGGAGCCGAAGCTCTGCTCCCCGCGCCCGGAGAATCCCGCAAGCCCCAGCCACTCACCCGCCACCGCCCGCTCAAAATCAGTGGCGCGCTCGTAAAGGCCTATGCTGTCATAAAATCCGCTTATAACGGTGTCAGTAAGTGAAGTTCCGCCGACCATGCGGTACTCCACGTGCAGCCTGTAGCTCACTATGCCCAGGCGCCTCTTTATGTCCCAGATTGTCTCGCCGCTTCCGCGCCTGGAGCCGAAAATTTTTATGTCCTCGCGGAACACCTGCATGTTGTCCCCGGTGATAAGCTCCAGAATTGTGGTTTTACCGCTGCCGTTAGGTCCCTGCAAAAGCCAGTGCTCGCCCGCCATGACGCGCCACGTTAAGTCCTTAAGTACATGATTGTCGCCCCAGCCCACGTTGACTTTATTGAACTCTATGAGCGGAGCGGATTCTCTTACACCGTCATTATCCGCGCACGGACTTCCGTAACGCCCGCCTGAGGAGACGGCGTTCTCCTCACGGATTCTCTCCAGATGAAGGATGAATTCCCTGCGCTCCAAGGCGCGCCTCTCTTCACCTGCCCTGCGCCTCTCCTCCAGCAACTCCTCGTACTCCGTGCGGGAACCGCAGAAAGAGACCCTGCGCCCGGAGAATTCCAGAACTCTGTTTATGAGGCCGGGGATTTCAGTGAAACGCTCCATGCATAATATAAGGCGCGGAAAATCATCCTGAGCGCTGTCCAAAAAAGATTTCCGCTCCGTCTGACGGCGGACCATGGTGCCCAGGAATTCCAGCAGTATCTCCCTGCTCTGCGCGTCAAGCCCCGCGAACGGGTCGCTAAGAATAAGCAGACGGCAGCCTGAAAGAAGCGCCCGGCACAGAAGCGTCCGCCTTATTTCCCCCGTGCTCATGTAGCGCAGGCCACGGTCCAGGATTCTCTCCACGCCGCACAGCCTCACCTGCGGAAAAGACTCCAGGCGCGCGGCCACAGGAGGAAGCGGCGCGTTTTTTCTGTCGGAGCCGCCAAGCACCTCGCACAGGAACGCGCGCCCGGTTCTTCCGGCATCCTCCCTGTCCAGAATCTCGCTCTCATCGCGCTCACGCTCTTCCTCTATAAGACGGGCCGCCGCCTCCAGTGAGACCACCGCCACATCCTCTTTTCTGTATACCGTCCTGCAGCCGCCCTGCCCGTTTTCATTCTGAAGCGGATGGAATTCCATCTGCCCGGCCAGCGCCTTTATGAACTCCGCCTTGCCGCCGCCGTTATGCCCAGTAACAAGCCATGCCTCGCCCGCGCGCATGCTCCAGCTGACGCACGGAATGACAGTATGCCATGAGTCCCGCACCGCGCAGTTCCGTATGCTTATCAAATCCCCGTCATGCTCCGTGGCCGCGCCCGGATTTTTTGTGCCGCCGTTTTTCTCCATGACGGAACTATAGCACTAAAAGACTTTCAGTTCCAGTCAGCGCCCTGCCGCATAAGCAAAAGCGCGTCATTCGGGGAAGAATCGCCTTTGAAAACAAAAAATCCCCTGCATGACAGAGGACTCAGATAAAATAGAGAAAATTCCTAAGATTCCGTTAACCGTGACTCAGAATTTCAGCAGATTACCACGGAGTTGTCCGTGTGAGAGAAAGGCGCCGGAATGTATTTGTCGGCCGCCCAGTCGTTCTCCCAGTGCTTGCCGTCCAGAAGATAGCGGAACTGGTATTCTTTTCCTGCCTCAAGCGGAATTTTTACAGAGAAAGTTCCGTCCTTTCCTTTTTTAAGCGGAGTCTCAGTGCTGCTCCAGCTGTTAAAATCGCCAGCAATGGTGACTTTCTCTGCTCCGTGAGCGGCTTCTTGTGTTACAGAAAAGGTTACGTTGCAGATTTTCTTGTCTTTAGAATAAGATTTTTTTAGAGCCATAAATCACCTCTTTATTCTACGCGTGTCAAATCTTCGGTTGAAAGTGAGGCAAGTATATAATATTTGCAGGATTTGGTATATAGTTTTTTAGAATTTTCTTGTAAATTTTTTGATTAGGGTATATTTTAAGTTCTAGGAACTAGTTAAATCCGCGCTAAACTTTTTATGGGGGCATTTATTATGGAACAGAAAAAATATCTTTTTACGTCTGAATCCGTGGGTGAGGGGCATCCTGACAAGCTGTGCGACCAAATCTCGGACGGCGTCCTTGACGAGTGCTTACGGAAAGAACCGGAAAGTCATGTGGCCTGCGAGACTTTCGCAAGCCAGGCGATGATTCTGGTGGGCGGCGAGCTTAACACAGAGGCTTACGTGGACGTGCAGGAAGTGGCGCGCAAAGTGGCGGAGCGCATAGGATACTCGAACCCTGACTACGGCCTGGACTGGCATTCCATGGCGGTCCTCAACATGATTCATAACCAGAGCGCGGACATAAACCAGGGCGTCACGGGAAACGGCCTCAAAGAATTCGAGGGAAAGCAGGGCGCGGGAGACCAGGGCATGATGTTCGGTTTCGCATGCAGGGAGACGCCGGAGCTGATGCCGGCCCCCATAATGTTCAGCCACAAAATCATGATTCAGTCCGCGGAATTACGCAAAAGCGGGAAAATAAAATGGTTCCGCCCCGACAGCAAGGGCCAGGTTACGGTCCAGTACGAGGGAAACCGTCCTGTGCGCATAGACAGCGTGGTGGTGAGCCAGCAGCACGACCCCGGAATAAGCTATGATGAGATAAAATCTACTATAATAAATGAGCTTATAAAGCCTGTCCTGGAGCCCACCGGGCTTTTAGACGCCAAGACTAAATTTTACGTGAACCCCACGGGGCAGTTCTGCATAGGAGGCCCGGTTGGAGACACGGGGCTTACCGGCCGCAAAATCATAGTGGACACTTACGGCGGCATGGGCAGGCACGGAGGCGGCGCGTTCAGCGGGAAGGACCCCAGCAAAGTGGACCGCTCGGCGGCATACATGGCGCGCTACATAGCCAAGAACGTGGTGGCGGCGGAGCTTGCGGAAAGATGCGAGATTCAGCTGGCATACGCAATCGGCGTGCCGTTCCCGGTAAGCATAATGGCAGAGACGTTCGGCACGTCAAAAGTCCCCGAGGAGCAGATTGTAAAGGCCGTGAGCCAGGTGTTCGACTGCTCTCCGGCGGGCATAACAAGCACCCTGAAGCTTAAGAATCCCATTTACGAGGCCACCGCCACTTACGGGCACTTCGGGCGGGTTCCGTTCACCAGGCAGGCGGTGCTGGGAAGAGGACATAACAAGCATACTGAGGACGTGGAATTCTTCACCTGGGAGAAAACTGACAAGGTGGAGGAGCTCAAAAACGCCATAAAATAGCCTCTGACAGCGTTTTATGGCAGGAAGGGCCTAAAGGAGCATGAATGGCCGCACAGAAACTGCTTTCAAGGCAGAAAATAATTCAGGTCTTTGAGCGATTTAAAGCCGCGAACCCTGAGCCCAGGACAGAGCTTTCCGCCCCGAACCCGTACTGCCTTCTGGTGAGCGTGGTGCTCAGCGCCCAGGCCACGGACAAATCCGTGAACAAGGCGACCGCACCTCTGTACAAGAAGGTCAGGACCCCGGAGCAGATGCTGCTCCTGGGCGAGGAGGGTCTCATAACATACATAAAGAGCATAGGCCTTTACAGAAGCAAAGCCCGGCACGTCATCGCGCTGAGCGAGAAACTCATAGCGGAATACGGAAGCGCCGTTCCCGGCACGCGCGAGGAGCTGATGAGCCTTCCCGGAGTGGGGCGCAAAACCGCGAACGTGATTCTGAACGTGGTCTATAATCAGCCTACCATGCCCGTGGACACCCATCTTTTGCGGATATGCCCCAAAATGGGCCTGGCGGAGGGAACCACCCCCGAGCAGGTGGAGGAGTCCCTGCTAAAGCGCATACCGGCGCAGTACATGCAGCACGCGCACCACTGGCTTATCCTGCACGGCCGCTACATCTGCACGGCGCGCTCTCCTAAATGCGCGGAATGCCCCGTAAACGACTTATGCCCCAGCGCTGCCAGCGTCTGAATGCGATTTGCCGTCCGCACGCATTCCGGGAAAGACAAGGCGCAAATCCATGCAGAGGACTTACGGAGCGGACAATGCAATTCATCAGTTTACAACTCGCCGGGTTTTAGTGTATAATTAGGGCGCTCATATTAAACTCAAGCAGTTTTACAGACATAAACGGAGGTTTTATGAAAAAGACTATTTTGGCACTTGTTGTCGCATCCATGGCTATATCTGCATTCGCACACGATTCAGAGAAACTTTTGATTAAAGGAAGAATCACCTCGTTCACTAAAACAGAGTATACCGTAACCACTAAATTCGGAGACTTTTTCCGCTCTGTCTCGGCAAAATACGTGCATGTCTTCGATGAGAGCGGGCTTGAGACAGAAACTTCCACATACAACGGGAAGGACGTGCTTGTGGACAAGATGACCTACAGCTACGACTCCAACCGCAACCTCACCTCTGAAATCCTTACTGACGCTGGCGGAAACATCATCTGCAAGATAGAGCTGGAGTACCTTGCAGATGGAAAAGTTAAGACTGAGTCCGAATATGACGCAAAAGGAAACCTTACAGGAAAGACCATATACAAGTATGACGGAAAGACTGTCACGGAGTCATATTACTCCGGTGACGGGGACCTCCTGTCACGCACAATATGCACGGTGGACGCGGAGAACCGTCCCATAACGATGCGCTCATACGACGGGGACGGACGCGCCACTGAAAGCCGCTCATACACATACCTGGACAACGGCTCAATCTCGCAGATAGAGAATTTCAACGAGTACAACGCCAGGACGGCCCGCATAGTGTACCGCTACGATGCGAGCGGAAACATATCCGAGATACAGACATACAACTCGCTGGGCATACTGCAGCAGCGCGACATTTACAAGGTGGACGCCAAGGGCAACCCCACTAAAATAAACGTTTACCTTGTGGCAGAGAAATTCGGAAGCACAGTGAACGAGCTTCAGGCCATAACGGAATACGCCTATAAATAATGAAGCAGATTGGCATTAAGCAGGCGGACGGTTCGTTTTATCCCATAATGGAGGAGGACGGATCCTCGAAAGCCTCCATAAATCTTACGACCGCGCAGAATAACCAGACCTCGGTTCACGTGGACTTGTATCGTTCCGAGACAGGAACTTTGCAAGACGCGGATTATCTGTCCACTCTGAAAATAGACAATCTGCGCGCCCATAACTCGGGCGAGCCCACGCTGGACCTTGATCTTGCCATGGATGAGGACGGTCTGCTGCACGCATCCGTAAGCGACCAGGAGACAGGGGCGTCAAACTCCCTGCAGGTAAGCCTTATACCCTCTCCCCCCGCCGGACAAATACCGCTAAACACGGTGCAGGAATCTGCCGAAACTAAAGCAGAGGAAAGTAACATGATAAGTCCGGGCCCGAACGATGAAGATTTTTCTTTTGACGCGTTAGACGAAAAAACACTCCAAAGCGAATCAGACGGAGCCAGCCCAACCCCGCTGGACATGCCGGATTTTGAATTCGGCAATGAGACCCCGTCCGAAACTCCCGCCGAAACCACCGAGGACTTCTCCTTACCTGATTTAGATGACAATACGGAAACTGGTGAGACCGCTTCCGATGACTTCTCTTTGCCTAACTTGGACGATACCACAGAAACTGGCGAAGCCTCTGTCGATGACTTCTCCCTGCCTGATTTAGATGACAACACAGAAACTGGCGAGACTGCTCCCGAGGATTTTTCCCTGCCTGACTTGGACGATAACACGGAATCCGGAGATGCTACTACAGATGACTTCTCACTGCCTGATTTGGATGACACCACAGAAACTGGCGAAGCCTCTGCCGAGGAATTCTCCTTACCTGACTTGGACGATACCACAGAAACTGGCGAGACCATTTCAGATGACTTCTCTTTACCTGACTTAGACGACACCACAGAATCTGGTGGAGCCACTTCTGATGACTTCTCTTTGCCGGACTTGGACGACACCACAGAAACTGGTGAGACTGCTCCCGAGGATTTTTCCCTGCCTGACTTGGACGATAACACGGAATCTGGCGAGGCCACTGCCGATGACTTCTCCTTACCTGACCTGGATGATAACACAGAATCTGGTAAAGCCTCTGCCGACGACTTCTCTTTGCCTGACTTAGACGACACTACAGAAATTGGCGAAGCCTCTGCCGACGACTTCTCTTTGCCTGACTTGGACGACACCACAGAATCTGGTGGAGCCTCCGCCGATGACTTCTCACTGCCGGACTTTGGGGATGATGCGGCGGAAAATTCCAGCGCGGATTCGGACGACTTGAATTTTGATTTGCCTGATTTCAGTGATGATGACGCGGTCACAGAGGCCGCGCCCGGAAGCGAGGATGTTTTCGGATCGGACTTCGGTAATGATTTCGGAGACAGCCAGGATGAAAATGGGGCCGCCGCCGCTTTCACGCCGAATTCCGGTATGTTCGATGACCTTTATGACGACACAAAATCCGGCCGTAAGAGAGGCAGGGGCATCCTTCTGTTCTTCCTCATACTCATAGCGCTTCTTATCCTTGCGGCGCTTATGTTCCTGTTCGTACTTCCTGGCAGGATGAATGTCCGCCATAAAACAAAGGAACCACGCCCGGGCACAGAAATCCTTACGCCGCTGCCTAAAATTGAAGTGGAGCCGCCGGAACTGGAGCCCGCGCCGTCCATATCAGAGCCCCATATAAAGGACCTTCCTCCCGCAGAGCCTGAGAGGGAGCCGGAGCTTGAGCCTGTTGTGGAGGATACGGAGTCCGCGCGCGAGGACGAGATTGTGGTCGTAACCACGCCCGTAGTTCCCGAGCCGCCCGCACCACCGCCGGTAAAACCCGCTGACATACGCTATAAAATAAAATGGGGAGACACTCTCTGGGACATAGCGAACGCATATTATAAGAATCCCTGGCGGTACCACATGCTGGCCCGCTACAACGGAATAAAAAATCCTGACTACATAGTCTCCGGCACATGGATTCTTATTCCCGCCGAGTAGCATAGATGCCGCCTCTGAAACACATGGCGCTCTGCGCGGTAATTCCGCTCTGTGCCATGCTCACCGTATGCTCAGCCGACACCCCGCAGACGCGCTACGGCACTGACTCATATTATTTCATGGCGCTGCGCTCATTGCAGGAAGGCGAGACCGCAGCGGCATCACGATACTTTATGAAGAGCGTAAAAAAATCCTCACCGCTCATAGCGCGCCGCTCGATGGAGGAGCTGGCGGCATTAGGCGGCGTGCAGGAGAGGATTTCCCTGCGGGAGGAGGCGCATAAACGCTTTAACGATGAGAAATCCCTTTTGGATTTATGCGCAGAGCTTAACTCAAGCCGGGAGTACGCTAAAATCATACGCTTCACCTCTGACACGGATTTATCCTCATGCGACAACAGGCTTGCGTTTTACCGCATTCACGCGCTTTATAAAAAAGGCGACTCTAAATTCCAGGAGTCGTTTTACAGATGGTGCATGAGCCGTCCGTTCACTTCCGAGCATTACAGGATGTACAGCGAGCTTGCCGAGACGCATGAGCTCATACATTTCAGGGCGGCGGTTTTCCAGCAGAAATATTCCGCGGTTTTTCCAATGGTAAAAAAAATCGTGGAGGAGGATTTCAATCTTATAGAGCCGCAGATTGTGAGCGACATGGGGAAGACCTGTCTTTACGGCTCGCCGCGGCACTTGGAGAACGCCATGTACTTCGACAGCCTTACCAACGCGCTCTCAGGCTCCGCAAGGTTCTATTCTGCATTCTACGCGGGCCGCATGTACGACCGCACCGACGCCTACCGGAGCAGGGCCCTCTCCAGATTTCTAAGCGCCATGCAGTATGCGGCCCAGGATTCCCATTACGACAACGCCCTGTGGTATTATCTGAACACAGCGCTGAAGGTCTCCAACGAGGAGGCTCTGGCCGCACTGGAGACATACGCCCGCACCTGGCATGACGCGTATTACTTTGACGATTTTCTGGACACGCTCTCTGTGCGGCTTCTGACGCAGCGCGAGTGGCTTTCTTTCTACCGGGTGACCGCCGCCATAGACGGGAACGCATCCCCGGAATCATGCGCTAAATTCAGCTATGTATCGGCACGGCTTGCGGACTGCTCTTTTCTTAAGCCACGGAACGTGGAGCCCAAGCAGCTCTCAAGGCAGCTTTATCTTAGGGCCCTGAACAGCGGCGCGGACTTTTATTACCGCATGCTGGCATGCAGCCAGCTTAATCTCAGCCGGAACGAGATAGAGGACGCTCTGTACAAGTTCGGGAATCTGCGGACGGATTTTGTGCCGGACACTGACGCAGAGAGACTGCTCCTGGGATACGCGGAATTCGGTCTGGCGGAGTACATTTATGATGAGTGGAGAATATACGCCAACAGGATTTCATTTGAGTGCGCGCTTAAGCTCTCTTCGTTCCTAAGAAAATGCGCGGGAAGCTCGAACAATTATTACGCGCAAAGCCTTCGCATTGCATCCAGAAAAGCGAATGCGCCCGAGCACACGCTCACTGAGGAGATGCTGAGGCTGTTCTTTCCGCAGAATTTCTCCCAGGACGTGAGCCGCTCCTGCGGGATGTTCGGCCAGCCGGAATATCTTTTGTATTCCCTTATAAGAACGGAAAGTTTCTTTGACCCGTCCATAACGAGCCATGCCGGTGCCATAGGGCTTACGCAATTAATGGAAAGCACGGCCAAGGACGTGGCCAGAAAACTTAAGGCGGAGGATTACAGCCTTACGGACGCGTCCACAAACATACAGTTCGGCTCGTACTATCTGGAGGAGATGCGGCGCAGGCTGGACGGCTCAGACATACTGGCGCTTTTCGCATATAACGGCGGAATAACGAGGGTCCGCTCATGGGTAAAGCTGGCGGACTCGCAGTTCGGCACAAAAGGACTTCCCCACGACCTTCTTCTTGAGGTGCTGCCTTTTTCGGAGACGCGCGATTACGGGCGGAAGACGCTTTCCGCGGCGGTTATGTACGCGTACCTTTATTACGGAAAGAGCGTGCCCGACACAGTGAAAGAGATTCTTGACTGACTTTTGCAGCGCGGATTTTGTTTTATATAAAACTATATTGGCATACGCCCGATGCGGAGGGGGAGCGCACGGCGCGACTTGCGCAGCAATGGAGCGAAGCGTAACCCGGAGCAGCGGGGAACGGACCGTGACTTTTGTTTGACGGGAAAATCACCGGCAGAAAACAAGATTCCGTCCATAAAAATAATACTGCCCATAAAATCCTGTCAGCGGCGATTTTCCTCTGTCACTTTTACAATATCTTTAGTATAATGCTTAGATATGAACAATCCTTTAGACAGTGTTTTACCAGAGGTGCTTCACTTTGTAAAATTGCAGGGCACGCAGCTGGTTTTTCTTTTGGGCGTGATACTTTTTTTTGGCGCGATAGGCGGAAGGATTTTCCAGAGGCTTAAGATTCCGCAGGTAGTGGGATACATCGTGATAGGAATCATCATAGGCTCCTCAGGATTCCAGGTGCTGGGAGCGCAGACCATAGCGGCCCTGAGCCCCATAAGCACGGCGGCGCTTTCGTTCATAGGATTTCTGGTGGGCTCGGAGCTTAAGCTGGGCGTCATAAAAAAATACGGCAGGCAGTTCACGGGCATTCTTCTGGGAGAGACCGTAACGCCGTTTTTTGTGGTGGGAATACTGGTGACGGCGGTATACTGGGCGTTCACCCGCGACATAATCACATCGGTCTCGCTGGGACTTTTGCTAGGCGCAATATGCTCCGCCACGGCGCCCGCCGCCACTACCGATGTCCTAAAAGAGTACAGGACCCGCGGGCCGCTCACAACCACAGTGCTGGGGCTTGTGGCCATGGATGATGCAGTGGCCCTTATCCTTTACGCGGTCGCAGGAAGCATAGCGGCTCCTCTTCTGGGCGGAACCAAAATCTCTTTTGGAATGCAGATGCTGAGCATAGCCCGGGACATCTTCGGCTCCATACTCATAGGCAGCGCGTTCGGATTTGTAATAAGCCGGGTGATTAAGAACCTGATGCAGGATGAGGGGCGTGTCCTTTCTTTTGCGCTGGGAGGAATATTCTTGTGCACGGGGCTTTGCGAGCTTCTGGATTTAGATAACATACTTGCCGCCATGTCCGTGGGATTTTTCATGGTGAACTTCGCGCCAGTCAAGACCCGGCCGGTGTTTAAATTAGTGGAGAGGTTCACGCCTCCTGTCTATGTGCTGTTTTTTGTTCTGGTGGGCGCAAAGCTTAACATCTGGGTGGTCACGCCGGTTCTGGGAGCGATAGCACTGGTCTATGTGGCGGGCAGGACGCTGGGGAAATCCATAGGATGCCGCATAGGAGCCAAACTCACGCATGCGCCGGCCACAGTCAGGAAGTATCTTCCCTGGTGCCTTCTGAGCCAGGCGGGCGTGGCCATAGGACTGAGCATAGCCGCGAGCAACGATTTTCCTGACAGTGTGGGTCCTCAGATTATCCTTATAATCACGGCGACAACTTTCATAGTGCAGATTCTGGGTCCGCTGTGCGTGCGCCACGGAATAATAAAAGCGGGAGAGGCCGGACTGGACATAACGGAGGAGGACATACTTAAGCAGAGCCAGGTGCAGGATGTCACGTGGGGCAACGAGAAGTCATGCAACGCGCAGAGCTCCGCCATAGTGAATGAGACCGACACACTGCGCAACATACTTGATAATTTCTCTGTCCATCACAACCAGTCCTTTGCGGTGCGCTCCGCAAGCGGAAAACTTTCCGGCATAATCAGCCTGGAGCACTTAAAGGAGACGCTGCAGTTCAGCGAGCTGGCGGAGACTATGCTGGCGCTGGACATCATGGACAAGCCGGAGCAAACATGCACGCCTGATCTTTCCCTGCCGGATTTGTACAAGTATTTTTCCGACACGGACACGGAGTTCATGCCCATAGTGAACGATAAAGGCGAGCCTTTGGGAGTGATAGAGAAATTCGCGGTGGACCATTACGTGCACCGGCGCATACTTGAGCTTAATGCAAAGGTTGAGTCGCTGGGCTAGAATTCTTCCGCTCAACTGAAACAGCGCGCGGACATCCAGAGCCAGGCCAAAAATCTGCGTAAATTTTCCTTCGCAGGAGCCTAGCCAAAAAGAAATAAATTCAATATCTTTAATGCTGTAGAAAAACTTGCGAGGTACAAGAATGGCAGACGAGGCTTTAGTAGAGAAAGTTAAGGAGACTCTGGAGGCGTTTCGCCCGCAGCTTAATGCTGACGGCGGGGACATGGAATTCATAGAGCTGGATGCGGACAACAAAGTGCACGTCCGTCTCACTGGCGCGTGCGGCTCATGTCCCATGGCGGTTATGACCCTTAAAATGGGAATAGAGCGCTACCTGAAAGAGACCTGCCCTGAAATTACGGAAGTAATCCAGGAAGAATAAATGAAAGCAGGAAAAGGAAAAGTCGTCTCAATTCATTACACGCTCACGGATGATTCAGGCGAGCAGATAGACAGCTCCCGCGGGACAGTGCCGCTCGAATACGTGCACGGCGCAGGATACATTCTGCCTAAGCTAGAGGAGCACATCGAGGGAAAGGAGCCGGGAGAGTCTTTTTCCGCATGCATAAGCGCTAAAGATGGTTACGGCGAATACGATGACGGCCTTGTGGTCAGAGTTCCGCGCCAGGATTTTGAGACGGGCCTCCCTCTTGAGCCGGGCATGAGATTCCAGGCTCAGACAAACGCGGGGCCCGCCGTGGTGACAATCACCCGCATTGAGGATGACATCGTTACTGTGGACGCAAACCATGAGCTTGCGGGAAAGAACCTGCACTTTGACGTGGAGATTGTCTCCGTGAGGGAAGCCACCGAGCAGGAGCTGTCCAGCGGAATGACCGGAGGATGCTCCGGCTGTGGCGGTGGCTCGTGCGGCGGAAACTGCGGAGACGGCGACTGCTCATGCGGCGGGGGATGCGCTAACTGCGGTTAATAAAAGAGATTATGCGGTCCGCGTTAGCCTGCTTTGAGTCATTCTCCATGCGAACGGAGCAGTCCGCTATGCCGGCATACAGGCGCGTCCTCTCCTCATAAAATTCATGGAACATGCGCCTGGCCTCATCCATGGAGTGGGGATTTTTTTTCGCTATGTATGCGGGAAGATTCTCAGGAGTGCCGTCCGGCCGAGTGCGGGCCTCTTTCAGAATCCTGTCTGCCGCCACCTGCTCAGGAGCGATCAGAAACACAAAAGCTCCCAGAGGACGCAGGACCTCCAGCGCGGGCGCATTGTTGCAGATGCCGCCGCCAGTCGCTATGACCGCGCGTCCGCCATCTTTTTTCACAATGCCGGCCACATGCCTGCACGCGCAAATCTCCGCGTCTTTAAAAGCCGCCTCACCCTGGCCTGAGAAAATATCGCGGGCGGATTTTCCCGTTAGGGCGGCAATTACATCATCGGTGTCGTAAAAGGCAAGGTCCAATTTGGAGGCGATAAGTTTTCCCTGCGTGGATTTACCGCAATGCTTTATGCCCATAAGAATTATGGAGCCGCCGTTCATGTTCTTCATCCTAATCCCTGTAAATTAAGAATATGGCGGGAATCTTACTAAAC
The DNA here is from genome assembly GCA_022510925.1 of Treponema sp. Classification (GTDB taxonomy): domain Bacteria; phylum Spirochaetota; class Spirochaetia; order Treponematales; family Treponemataceae; genus Treponema_D. The sequence continues at coordinate 20,879 of JAFLSO010000001.1, read as the reverse complement.
TCCGGCGCACCGCATTTTCTCCACTCCGCCACGCTCATGGTCCTGACCTGCTCATTCCCGCACGTGAGCCCCAGCGCTATGCAAAGGCCGGTTTCCTTGCGGCAGGTACGGATTATAGTATCAAACATTTTCTGGTTACGGTAGGGAGCCTCTATGAAAATCTGTGTCTGCCCCTCACTCCATGCCCTGCCCTCCAGTTTTCTGAGCGCGGACGCCCTCTCGCTGTCTTTTACGGGAAGATAGCCGCAGAAGGAAAAATTCTGCCCGTTAAATCCGCTTGCCATGAGCGCCATTAATATGGAGGACGGTCCCACCAAAGGAACTACAGGAAGATTCCTGCTGTGCGCCAGCCGGACTAAATCCGCTCCCGGATCTGCCACCGCCGGGCACCCCGCCTCAGAGATTATGCCCACCGGCTCGCCATGCTTCTCAAGCGGCTCCAGAAAGCGCGCCACGGACTTTGATTCCGTATGCTCGTTAAGCTCATAAAAAGTCAGGGCGTCTATGTCTATGCTTTTATCGGCGGCACGCAGGAACCTGCGCGCGGAGCGGACATTCTCCACCACAAAATATTTTATCTGCCTTACAATCCGCGTGTTGTAATCCGGCAGAGCCTTCTGCACGTCATCTTTTGTAAGACTATCCAGCGGGCTTAGCGGAACGGGAACCAAATACAGCGCGGGCACCGCCTTATCCTGCTGCCCGCAGGAAGCGCCGTCAGATCTCACCTCCAGGCTTTCAAGGGCATCGCGGGAAAGCTTTTCTATCTGCTGCCAGTCCTTGCCGCGAATGAGCCCGGCACCCGTCATCCAGCTTCCGCCCACGGCAAAAACATTCCCGCAGCTTAGATACGCCCTTGCATTCTGCGCGTTTATGCCGCCGGTGGCCATGAATTTTACTCCGGGAAACGGCCCCGAAAGATTCTTTATGTACTCAACGCCGCCCGCGGCCTCTGAGGGAAAATACTTTAAGCATGAGAGATTTTTCCTGCACGCGGCCTGTACCTCGCTGGGCGTGGACACTCCGGGGAAAACAGGGAGATTTCTTTCCACGCAGAAATCCACTGTCTCCTCATCAAATCCGGGCGAGACTATGAACTGGGCTCCCGCGTCCAGCGCTTTCTGCGCCAGGGCCGCATCCGTAACAGTCCCCGCACCCACCAGAATACCGGGAACCTCTTCCCGTACTTTTTTTATGCACCCGCATATTCTGGCGATTCCGTCATCTCCATTTAAAGTGCGGAAAGCGATTTCCACGGCGAGCATGCCGCCGCGGAGCAAAGCGCCAGCCACTTCCAGCGCATCCTGAGAATTCTCCACTGTAACCACAGGAACTATTTTAGAGCGCGCGAGCTTCTCTGCTACGTCCTCAAACATAGCCGTATTATACACGCAAACAAAATAAGTTGCTAGTTAAGGCTGTAAATTAAAATTCATGCAGGCGGTAATGCGTGAGGGCCTATCCGCTTACAGAATCCTCGGCGCGGCTGAACACGTTGTCCACAGTGGTGTCAGTGCTTCTGTCAAACACGGCAACTCCTATGGACGCGGAGATTTTTTCCCACGGCTCGGTGCGGACATCCCCGTCAGAGACGCGCAGGCATTCCTTGAACTGCTCCACCAGCTTCTCTTTGTTCTTGTAGTCATCTTTTTCTAAGATAACCGCGAATTCGTCTATATCTATGCGGAACACCGGGGAGTGCTGGAACGTGTTGCATACGAATGAGCAGAGTTTTTTCAGGGCCGCGTTCCCCTTCTCCTGCCCGTAAGCGTCAGTTATATCATCCAGGGAATTCAGATATATTACGGCCAGACCAAAATCATCATGCCCGTCCGCAAGCTGCCATTCAAGGCGGCGCACCTCTGCCTCGTAAGCGATTCGATTACGTATTCCGGTAACAGAGTCCTTTATGGCAAGGTCGTTTAATTTATGCGCGTTCTGCCGCGTGGCGGAAAGCTCCTGCTTTATCTCCATGAGATTTGTCATGTACTGGTCAAGCTCCATTATCATCTCGGAGATGCGTATTCCCAGCGAAGTTATCTCACTGGGACCGTGGAGGGTTCTCTCCAGACTGCGGGCCACGTTAGTGTCTTTTTTTATGGCGTACTCGCTCACGCAGTGCTCCAGCGTGGCTATGCGTGAGATGTACATATTGTTTATGAATCCCAGGAGAACGAACACGCAGAGAATCAGCACGCCGGCCATCCCCCCTATTTGCGCGGCGACGTTCCTCATTATCCTGCGCGTGACACGCGACACCGCTATTTCTGTTCCAATGAGACCCAGCTGCTCGCCGTTTATTTTAACCAGAGTGTACGAGGCGTAGGTGTGCCCCCACTGGTTGTTCCATTCCTGGACCGCATCCTTGTTCTCGCCGCTGAACCACGTCTCCCATTCCACCCTGTATAAGGCGGGGTCATTATAATACTCGTCGCCCAGATAAAGATATACGCCATCGTCAGAATCCTTCCGGGTGCGCTCGCTGTCTATCATGTAGACCATGTGATAAATCTCGGGCCGCGGAACCAAATAATATGTGTAGGGCAGACCGAAAATCCTCCTGGCGTTCTCAAACACAAGGAACCAATACTCGTGCATGTAGATGAACCATGCGGCCTGAACCTTCGGGTCCAAATCCGTAAACTGAATGTCCTTCCCTAAATTCCTCTCAGGATACATGGTCGCGAACAGAGTCTCGTATTCTTCCTTGGCGGTAATATACTCATCAAAATCATAGGGGATGTCTATCTCATCAAAGTGCGCCATATAATAATTCTGGTACGTGATGAATTCCTCGCCGCTTTCCATGATAAGATTCTCAAGATAGCGGCCTATGTTATGGATGTTCGCCTCGCATTCCTGCCTGTAAAACCGCGTCTGGTTCATATACGTTATGACGCTGGTCATCGCAAGCGTGAACAGGATGAAAACCGCGAATATGCAGGCGAATTTAAAGACAAGACTCTGAGAAAATTTCTTCACTTTTTTACCTCTGTTTTATGCAGGACCGCAGGACACCGGCTGTTCTGATCAAATCTGTAAATCTGCGATTCTCCCGGACCCAAAAGCACCCTATACATTATAAGTTTATCCGCGAGAATTTACAAGGTTTCTGTGACCAGGACGCAGGGCTCGCGCTCCGCTTTGAACGCAGGGATTTTACCGCTACAGGTCCTGCCTAAGTCCCAGGAATGTGCGGTAGGCATTGTAAGCCTGCGTTATGTCCTCCTTGGCGGTGATTTCCCATGGGGCATGCATGCTAAGAACCGCCACTCCCGCATCCAGCACATGCATTCCGTATTTTGCCGCCAGATACGCTATGGTTCCGCCGCCGCCCTGGTCCACTTTGCCAAGCTCCGCCATCTGATACCTTACGCCGGCCTTGTCCAGCGCCGCCCTGAGCATGGCTATGAATTCCGGGCTGGCATCGCTCGCGCCGCTTTTCCCCCGGCTTCCTGTGTATTTGTTGAACACAATGCCGCCATTCAGAAAACTGGAGTTGGCTTTGTCGAATAAGTCCGCGTGCTGCGGGTCATAGGCCGCGTTCACGTCGCTGGAAAGCATATAGCTGTTGTTCAGGCAGCGGCGCAGCGTAAGCTCGCTGTATTCCCCGCATCTTGCCACCAGCTCCGCCACGGCGTTCTCAAAGAAGTGGCTTGCCATGCCGGTGGCACCCACGGAGCCTATCTCCTCTTTATCCACGCAGATTACGCATCCTGTCCTGTCGGCGGCATCAGAGTCAAGCAGCGCCCGCACGGAGGTGTATGCGCACGAGCGGTCGTCCTGTCCGTATGCCAGAATGAGCGAGCGGTCAAAGCCCAGATCACGCGGCGCGCCGGCCGGAACCACCTCCAGCTCCGCGGAACCGAAGTCCGCCTCTTCCATGCCGTATTTCTCTTTTAAAAGCCTCAGCACGTTTTTTTTAGCCCTGTCTTTCTCGCCCCTTTCCTTGTCGGACTTGTCGGCGTCAGAGTCGCGGGGAGGAATGCCGCTGCCCAGAACAAGGTCCAGATTCTCGCCGGGAATGAAGTCCGCCGCGCTCTCCTTCATCTGCTTCTGCGCCAGATGCGGTAGTATGTCCGCTATGACGAACACAGGATCATCAGCGCGCTCCCCTATGCACACGCTCACCGTGGTGCCGTCTTTCCTGCACACCACGCCATGAAGCGCCAGGGGCATGGTGAGCCACTGATATTTCTTTATGCCGCCGTAATAATGCGTGTTCAGGTACACCAGGAAATCCTGCTCGTAAAGCGGATTCTGCTTTATGTCCAGGCGCGGGGAATCTATGTGCGCCCCCAGAATGTTCATTCCCTTCTCCAAGGGCTCCTTTCCCACAGTGAACAGCGCCGCCGCCTTCCCCCACTTGGTAACAAAAACCTTGTCGCCGGGCTTTAAGGCCTTAAATTCAGAGATGTCTTTAAAGCCTTTCTCACGGGCCAAAGCCACAATCTTAGAGCAGCACTCACGCTCCGTCTTTCCGTCAGCAAGAAATTCCTTGTATCCTTCTATGATGTTTTCCATAAATATAAATATAGCCGATTATTTTTTTCTGTGCAATTTATTTTGCCTCCGCGGCTTCCCGGAAAATCCCGGGTCTTGTTTTAAATTTAAGTCTGCCGCGCATTTTTCGGAATATTTTAAACTTTAATCCGTAAAATTCTTAACTTCCTGCAGAAATTCCAAAAGAAATTATAAAAAATTCGTAAAAAAATACATGTACGCGCTAAAATTTTAGCCTTACCATAATTATATTAACCGATTCAGGAGGATATTATATGAAAAAGGTTATGGCTTTAACTGGTGCGGTTCTTATGGCCGCATTGGCCCTTACCGGCTGCAACAACAAGAACAAAGCGGCCTCAGGGCAGAAACTCATCACTGTAGGCTATGCTCAGGTAGGCGCGGAATCAGACTGGCGCCTTGCGAACACAGAATCTTTCAAGTCCACTTTCACCCCGGGAAACGGCTACAAGCTTATTTTTGACGATGCCCAGCAGAAGCAGGAGAACCAGATCAAGGCAATCCGCAGTTTCATCCAGCAGGACGTGGACTACATCGTGGTCGCTCCGGTTGTGGAGACAGGATGGGAGACGGTTTTAGGTGAGGCAAAAGCGGCCGGCATCCCCGTCATTCTTTCTGACCGCCAGATGAAAGTGTCTGACGACAGTCTCTATCTGTGCTGGGTTGGCGGAAACTTCGTGAAAGAGGGCCGCGACGCAGTTACTTGGCTTGAGGCTTATCTTGAGAGCCAGGGCCGCAGCAAGGACACGATCAACATCATCGACCTTCAGGGAACCATCGGCGCCTCCGCACAGATCGGACGCACACAGGGCCTGGACGAGGGTCTTGAGGCTCATCCCAACTGGAAGCTCCTTGCCAAGCAGACCGGCGAGTTCACACAGGCCAAGGGTCAGGAAGTCATGGAGTCACTGCTCAAGCAGTATGATAACATCGACGTGGTGTATGCCGAGAACGACAACATGGCATGGGGCGCCATTGACGCCATCAAGGCCGCGGGTAAAGTTCCCGGAAAAGACATCATCGTCATCTGCTTCGATGCCGTTAAAGAGTCATTCAACCGCATGCTGAATTCTGAGGAAATCAACTGCGCGGTGGAATGCAACCCGCTGCACGGTCCCCGCGTAGACGAGATCATCAAGATTCTTGAGAAAGGCGGAACTGTGGACAAAATCCAGTACGTGGACGAGAAAGTGTTTGACGTGAACGGAATCGGCGGCGCCATCAAGGCTAAGGACGCGCTTCTCTCCCGCAAATACTAATTCAGTCTTAAGAGGTATCTCTTAGCAGACAAAGGGCCGGAGCCTTAAACCACTGATGTTTAGCTCCGGCTTTTTTGCGTAAAAACGGACGGGTCGTTTTAAAAATTTTGCATTTAAAGCTTCCCTGTGATAAAAATTGGAGTACTAAGGAAAAATTACCAGATGAAAAATGAAGTTCTGCTTTCTATGAAAAATATCTCCATGACATTTCCCGGAGTAAAGGCCCTGCAGAACGTAGACTTTACTCTGTGCTCGGGCGAAATACACGCGCTTATGGGCGAGAACGGCGCAGGAAAAAGCACGCTCATAAAGTGCCTTAACGGCGTTAACACGCGCGACTCGGGCACAATATTTCTTGAGGGAAAAGAGATAAACAACCGCTCGCCTGAGGAGGCGCAGGCAAACGGCATAAGCACGGTGTTCCAGGAGGTGAACCTGTGCACGAACATATCAGTGGCCGAGAACATTTTTGCGGGACACGAGCCTCTTAATAAGATAGGCGCCGTAAACTGGAAACGTATGAATAAAGAGGCCCGCGAGGCGTTAGGAAACGTGGGTCTTGATAACATAGATGTGACGCGCTCGCTGGGAGAGTATTCCGTGGCGATACAGCAGATGGTCGCCATAGCGCGCGCGGTGAATTTCAACTGCAAGGTCCTTATTCTGGACGAGCCCACAAGCTCCCTGGACGACCACGAGGTGGACAATCTCTTTAAGGTGATGAATTCTCTGAAAGAGAGGGGCGTGGGCATAATATTCGTGACGCACTTCCTGGAGCAGGTGTACGCCGTGTGCGATAAAATCACCGTCCTGAGGAACGGCACGCTGCAGGGGCAGTACACTATAAGCGAGCTTCCGCGCCTTAAACTGGTGCAGGCCATGCTCGGGCATGAGGTGGAGGATTTGGAGAACATCCACCACAACACGGGCGCATCCTCAGGCGGCGACGTGCCAGAGGTTATACGCGCAGTGGCACTGACACACACAGGAACCATAAAGCCCTTTGACGTGACCATAAAGAAAGGAGAGGTAGTGGGGCTCACAGGACTTCTGGGCTCAGGACGGAGCGAGATGGCCAGGGCAATATACGGCGCAGACAGGCCTGACGGAGGAACCCTGGACTTTAACGGCGCTCCGCTTAAGGCGAACGCTCCCATAGATTCCATAAAGCGCGGCATGGCTTATCTTCCCGAGGACCGCAAGGCCGAAAGCATCATAGCGGACCTCTCAATCCGCGACAACATGATGATAGCGCTGCAGGCAAAAACCGGAGTGTTCAAGCTCCTCCCCATGAGCAAGCAGATAGAGCTCACGGAAAAATACATAAAGGCACTGAACATAAAGACACCCTCATCAGAGACCCTTATAAAGCAGCTTTCCGGCGGAAACCAGCAGAAAGTCATCATAGGGCGCTGGCTTGTGACCAACCCGGATTTCCTTATTCTGGACGAGCCTACGCGCGGCATAGACGTGGGCACCAAGACAGAGATTCAGAAGCTCATAGTCCAGCTTGCAGGCGAGGGCATGACAGTAATGTTCATAAGCTCAGAGATTGAGGAGATGCTGCGTACCGTGAACAGGCTGTGCGTGCTTCGTGACGGAGCGAAGGTGGGCGAGCTTGAGAACAACAATCTTACCCAGCACGATGTTATGGCCGCTATAGCCGGAGGTGAGAAAAATGGCTAAGACAGATTTTAAAACCTTTGCGAAAAAAATTATGAGAAGCCAGCTGGCCCTGCCCATAACGGCGCTCATAATCATGCTGATTGTGAACGTAATAATCACGCCTACGTTTTTTAAAGTGTCCATACAGAACGGAGTTCTATACGGATTTATCATAGACATACTGAACCGCAGCTGCGAGCTTATAATACTCGCGGTGGGCATGACACTGGTGGTGGCATCATCACGCGGAACGGACATTTCCGTGGGCGCGGTGATGGCGGTCTCAGGCGCGATAATAGTGCGGCTCCTGGGCTCAAGCTACGACGGTTACGCCATGGCACCGGCGCTCGCCATAATCTGCGGGCTTCTGGGCGGCATGGCATGCGGAGCGTTCAACGGGCTTCTGGTAGCCAAGCTTAACATCCAGCCCATGGTGGCCACGCTTATTCTGTTCACGGCAGGACGCGGAATAGCCCAGCTCATAAGCTCCAACGAGAACGCCACGGGCATAATCCTTTATGTGCGCATGGAAAGCTTCAAGGCCATAGGCGGGTTCATCCCCGGCTGTCCCATCCCCACTCCTATTTTCATAGTCATAGTGTTCGTGCTTCTGACGCAGCTTCTTCTCAAAAAGACGGCGCTCTCCACATACGTGCAGACTGTGGGCATAAATCCTAAGGCGGGACGCCTTGTGGGAATAAATTCCACGCTGATTATGTTCTTCTGCTATGTGTTCTGCGGACTGAGCGCGGGAGTCTCGGGCCTTATAGCATCAAGCCGCATTTACTCAAGCGACGCGAACAACATAGGCCTTAACATGGAGATGGACGCGATTCTGGCGGTGGCGCTGGGAGGAAACTCTCTGGGAGGCGGAAAATTCAACATGGCGGGCTCCATAATAGGCGCCATAACCATCCAGTGCCTTACGACCAGCCTTTATGCCATAGGCGTGTCCGCGGACCAGCTGCCGGTGTACAAGGCCATAGTGGTGATTCTTATAGTCCTGTTCCAGTCTCCGGCATTTAAAAAGTGGTACGCGCAGTTAAAACTTAAGCGTGAGGAAGCAAAAAAAGGAGTGGTCGCAAAATGAGCGGTAAAAACGAAAAGAATTTCTTTACAGTGCTTACGGCACGTCTTACAGCAAGAAAACGCATAGACTCCAGTAACTTTTTGCTGATAGTCACCATAGGTCTTTTCATAGTGATGTACCTTCTGGGACTGATTGTCTACCGGAGCCGCGGATTCGGAAATTTCCAGACATTCCTGAACATGTTCATAGACAATGCGGGACTTCTGGTGGCGGCCAGCGGAATGACGCTTGTAATGATTACGGGCGGCATAGACATTTCCGTGGGCTCCGTGGTGGGCCTTGTGTGCATGATTCTGGCATACGGAATGGAACGCATGAGCATACCGTCAGGAATCGCCATACTCATAGTCCTGTGCTTCGGTGTGGTGTTCGGCGCGTGGCAGGGATGGCTAGTCTCGTACATGGAGCTGCAGCCGTTCATAGTGACACTGGCGGGCCTGTTCTTCTGCCGCGGCCTCACTGCGGTCATAAGCGCTGACACCATAGCCATCACGAACAAGGCTTTCCTGAAACTGGCGAACTTCAACGTAGTGCTGGGCTACACCACGAACCGGCGAGGAATACGCGTTCCGCTTTTCGTGCATCCTAACGTGCTCATAGCGCTTGTGGCGGTGATTGCGGTCTGGTATGTGCTTAAGTTCACGCGCTTCGGACGGAACCTGTTCGCCATAGGCGGAAACGAGCAGAGCGCCCTTCTTATGGGCATTAACGTCAAGAAGAATAAATTCTTCGCCTACATGCTTGAGGGATTCCTGGCAAGCCTTGCGGGCCTTCTGTTCTGCCTTAACACTACCGGCGGTTTCGTGGAGCAGGCGCGAGGATTCGAGATGGACGCCATCGCCTCTGCCGTAATAGGAGGAACCATGCTGACAGGCGGCGTGGGAACTGTAGTGGGCACGTTCTTCGGTGTGCTTATAAAAGCCACCATAGAGACACTCATACGTTTCCAGGGAACGCTCTCATCATGGTGGAACAGAATCATACTTTCCATGATACTGTGCATTTTCATAGTGCTGCAAAGCGTGATTCTGATACTAAAAAACAGAAGCAAAAAATAACTTTTCCATCCCCGGGGCTCTTCTCCGGGGATTTTTTATGCAGGATAAAAATCCGCCCGCACTGTTTACGCTACTGGCTTTTATACTCGCGGGGAGAGATTCCCACAGTCTTCTTGAAAATAAAGCTGAAATAATGAGGGTCGTTAAAGCCGCACTCAAACGCTATGTCTGAACCTTTCATGTCCGTCTCCCGCAGAAGTTTTTTGGCCGCCTCTATGCGCACCCGCGTAAGATACTCTATGAAAGTGGTTCCGTATTCCTGCGAGAAGATTGTGCTGAAATGATTGGGGCTTAAATGCACGCATTCCGCCACCGAGCTAAGGCTTATATCCTGGCTGGCGTAATTCCTGGCGATGTAATCCTTAGCGGCCGCTATAACCTCCGCATACTTACCCTGAACTTTCTCTTTCTCCAGAATCTCTGAGTCCAGTATGCAGCTTTTTCTGTTCTGTGAATTCTGCTCCGCGGATTGCAGGATATCGGTCGCGTCCTTGTAAGACGCCGTGATGTTCGAGACATGCTCCACTGTCTTTCCTATCGCGCTCACAACTACGCAGGAGAATTTCTGCTCAAACAGATGGTTCAGCGCCTGCGCCACGTTGTATGACTCCTCGTCCAAATCCGCCTCCGAGTTTCCAAGCAAGATAGACACCAGGCATGCGGGCGAGCTGAAAAACAGAAATACGTCGCCTCGGTTTTTCTCCAGCGACTGCAGCACGGAGCCGGCAGTCCTGTACTCAGGCTCCTGCTCAGAATAAAGCGACGTGCAGATTACCTTGTAAAAGCGGGATATGAAATTCAGTCCCAGGTTCTGCGCCTGCTTCATCGTCTGCGCGGCATCCTGTGTTCCGAAAACCAGCTCCGTAAGAAATTTGTTTCTTATCAGCAGATTCTGGGAGCGGACCTCCTGGGTGTAGAGACGATCCTTCTCTATGCGCGCCGCCACTTTCTCAAGGCTTTTTAAAAGCTCCTCATGAGTGAACGGCTTAAGGATATAGTCCTCCACGCCTATGGATATGGCCCTCTGCGCGTACTCAAATTCATCATGCCCGGAAAGAATTATTATGCGTATCCACGGCTGGATTTTTTTCAGTATGCGGGAAAGCTCAAGCCCGTCCATGAAAGGCATTTTTATGTCAGTTATAAGGATGTCGGGCTTAACCTCTTGAATCATGGAGAGCGCGAGCTCCCCGTCGCTGGCCTCGCCCGCAAAAGTGAACTGTGAATTCTCCCAGTCCATTTTGTTGCGTATTCCTTCCAGGACTATATGCTCGTCATCGACTAAAAAAACGCTGTACATTCTCTTAATTATAGTGCCATTCCGGGAATCTAGCAATGGCATTACGTTTGACTTATAACCCCCGCTAATGGTAAACTTTCCGCACAAGAGGTGTTCCATGGACTACACACAAAACGAAGTCATTCAGTATGTGCGGGAGAACGACGTTAAATTCATAAAACTCTTTTTCACTGACATTTTCGGGAACCTGCGAAGCATTTCTATCCAGCCCTCTCTCCTGCGGCGGGCGTTCACGGAAGGCATTTCCTTTGACGCCAGCGCGGTGCCGGGATTCCTGAATGCGGCGCGCAGTGACTTGTTCCTTGTTCCTGACCCCGCGACTTTAACCGTACTTCCATGGAGACCGCAGCACGGAAGGGTCGCCCGCATGTACTGCGCCATCCGCTATCCTGACGGCACGGCATTCAAAGGCGACACCAGGCTGATCCTTCAGAACGTCATGCAGAAAACCGAGGAGCTTGGCTATGACGTGAAAGTGGGGACCGAGTGCGAATTCTATCTTTTCAAACTGGACGAGAACGGCGAGCCTGACTTCACAAGCCCTCATGACAACGCCACTTACTGTGACCTGGCCCCCAAAGACAAAGGAGAGAACGTAAGGCGCGACATTATCCTGGCGCTGGAGCAGATGGGCATAGAGCCCGAGACAAGCCATCACGAGACAGGTCCCGGACAAAACGAGATAGACTTTAAATACGCAGGTGCTTTAAAAGCCGCGGACAATCTGGCCACATTTAAAAACACGGTGCGTACCATGGCGGCGCAGGACGGCCTATTTGCCACTTTCGCGCCCAAGCCCCTGCACCACAAGGCCGGAAGCGGGCTCCACATAAACCTGTCCCTTTACAAGGACGGAAAAAATCTCTTTGAGGCAGAAAGCCCTGAGGCGGACTCCTTTGTGGCGGGCATCCTTTCCAGGGCGCGCGAGATGACGGCGTTCCTGAACCCATGGCCCTCTTCTTATTTGCGGCTGGGCCAGTTCGAGGCACCGGGCCATGTGAGCTGGTCCAGGCAGAACCGCAGCCAGCTGATAAGGGTTCCCGCGGCGTATGGCGACACCAAGCGCGTGGAGCTGCGCTCCCCGGACCCCACGTGCAATCAGTATGCGGCGCTGGCGCTCATCATAAGCGCGGGCATGGACGGCGTGAAACAGAACATGCCGCTTTCGCCCGCGTGCGACTTGAATTTATTCGACACGGAGAATCTTTCAGCGGAGGACAGGGCCTCCGTGGAGAAACTGGAGAGGCTTCCGCGCTCTTTAAAGGAGGCACTGGAGATATCCGAGGAAAGCGATTTTATAAAATCAGTCCTGCCGGAAAAACTGGTGCAGGCGTATGCCGCAGAGAAAAAAGCCGCATTCACTTTCTCATCGGACATTCTTAACAAAGACAATGCCGGCGATATATGCTGGTCAGATTTATATGCCATAGAGGGGCTTGTAAGGGACTGAAAATGGACGGCGTTCTTATAGCAAGCAACACAAGCTCCACCATGCTCATGCTCTCGGACCTTATGCGTGGCGAAAGCATAGGGCGCATTGTGGCCGTACAGAACGGGTCGGAGGGCAGACGGTACATAACTGACTGTGACTTTGAGCTGATTATAATAGACAGCCCCCTGAAAGATGAGACCGGAATAGAGTTCGCAATAAGCGCCGCGGAGAAAACCACGGCTGGAATAATGCTGATGGTGGACGCGCAGAGCATATTCGACGTGAGCCTTAAAGTGGAGGAGTACGGAGTGTTCGCGCTGCCCAAGCCCATAAGCCCTGATTTTTTCTATCAGGCGGCAAAGCTTCTTACGGCAAGCAGGAAACGCGTGCTGCGCCTGGAGGATGAGAACCAGAAGCTCCAGAGAAAGATTGAGGAGATACGAACGGTGGACAGGGCCAAGCTGATTCTGGTGCAGGTGCTTAAAATGACGGAGCCTCAGGCACAGCACTACATAGAGAAGCAGAGCATGGATTTGCGGCAGACGCGGCTTACCACAGCGGAGAACATCCTGCGCACATACGAGAGATAATTTTATATAAAACTAAATATCCGGCAGCACATCCCGGAAGATGAGCGCCCGGCATGGAAGGAGCGCCGCAAGGCGAGTACAAGGCACCGAGCGCAAGCGAGTCCTGGAACGCCGGAATTACGGCGGACTGCCTGTTCCGTGTGAGAATAACCGGCGACCCAAAAAAGCGGCAGACAAAACAACAAAAGACCTTGACACAGCAATGCTAAAGCATTATCCTAAAACCCAGACATAGGCGTCTGTTCCGCGTAAGTGCTTTGTCCAGAGCATTTGCGCGGAGCAGACGTTTTTTTTGGAGGTATACTGTGTGCGGATTCGTAGGCGCGTTTGATTTAAAGAGCGGAGCAAGGCCCATAGATGACGGTCTTCGCGATGAGCTTAGGAAACAGGTCATAGACATGAGCCGTAAAATCCGTCACCGCGGGCCGGACTGGAGCGGAGTGTACGCCGGCGACAACGCCATCTTAAGCCATGAGCGCCTTGCCATAGTGGACCCGCTTTCGGGAAAGCAGCCTCTGGTCAGCGACTGCGGGAAAATAATCCTTGCGGTAAACGGCGAGATATACAATCATCAGCATCTGCGGAAATATTTTGCCGGCTCCTACGCGTTCAAGACGCAGAGCGACTGCGAGGTAATACTTCCGCTTTACAAAAAATACCGCGGCTCAAAGAATTTCACCGCGATGATAGAGGAGCTTTCCGGGATTTTCGCGTTCGCGCTTTATGATTCGGAGGAGGACGTTTATCTGATTGCCCGCGACCAGATTGGTGTGATTCCGCTTTATCAAGGATGGGACAAGGATGGCCGCTACTATGTGGCGAGCGAGCTGAAATCCTTGGAGGGGCACTGCACCGCCATAGAGGAATTTCCTAACGGACATTATCTGGCGGGTCCGGGCGATGCCAAGCCTGTGCGCTGGTATAACCGTAGCTGGGAGAATTTTGAGAGCGTAAAATCATCCGTGCGCGCGTGCGGTTCGGACGGCAGCATTGAGAATCCGCAGGTCATAGAGAGGCTCAGGACGGGACTTGAGGATGCGGTGAAAAGCCAGCTTATGAGCGACGTGCCTTACGGCGTGCTTCTTAGCGGAGGGCTTGACAGCTCCATAATCGCGGCGGTCACACAGAAGTTCGCCAAGAAGCGCATAGAGACGGGAAGCCTTAAAGACGCGTGGTGGCCTCAGCTGCACAGCTTTGCGGTGGGACTGGAGGGCTCGCCTGATCTGGTGGCGGCAAAAAAAGCCGCGGACTTCATAGGCACGGTTCATCACGAGGTTCACTTTACAATCCAGGAGGCGCTTGACGCACTGCCCGACGTAATCTACCACATAGAGAGCTACGACATAACCACTGTGCGCGCGAGCACTCCCATGTATCTTCTGGCGCGCGTAATAAAAAGCATGGGCATAAAGATGGTTCTTTCCGGCGAGGGAAGCGACGAGCTTTTCGGCGGATACCTGTATTTCCATAAGGCGCCGGACGAAAAGGAATTCCACGAGGAGCTGGTGAGAAAGATGAGCAAGCTGCACCTGTACGACTGCCTGCGCGCCAACAAAAGCCTTTCCGCGTGGGGCGTGGAGGGACGCGTTCCGTTCCTGGACAAAGACTTCATAGACATCGCCATGAATCTGAATCCGCAGGATAAAATGTGCATACCCCTGCCTGACGGAAAGCAGCGCATAGAGAAATGGATTCTGCGGAAAGCGTTCGAGGACATTCTTCCCCAGGAGATATGCTGGCGGCAGAAAGAGCAGTTCTCGGACGGAGTGGGCTACAGCTGGATAGACACGCTCAAGGAGATGACGGCAAGCAAAGTGAGCGATGCGGAATTCGCGCAGAGGGCCAGGCGTTTTCCCGTGAACACACCCGTCACAAAAGAGGAATACTATTACCGCGAGATTTACTCAGGATTCTTCCCGAGCGAGGGCGCGGCCCTTACCGCCCCGCACGAGGCCGGAGTCGCATGCTCCACAGCTAAGGCACTGGAATGGGACGCCGCATGGAAAAGCATGGACGAACCTTCCGGGCGGGCCATTTGCGGAGTGCATAACAGCGCATACTGAACGGCCATTGCATAAGGACGGCGGAACCTGTCAGACAGTCTCCGCTGACCAATGCGATGTTCCCCGTAAGTATTGACTAAAACATAGGTTTTCTGATAGCATACACATCAGCCTATACGGGCCATTAGCTCAGCGGTTAGAGCAGAGGACTCATAATCCTTTGGTCCTAAGTTCAAATCTTAGATGGCCCACTAAATCCGGTCGCGCACGTGACCGGATTTTTTTATTGGAAAAAAACGACTGGCAGACTAAGGCACCGCTTCCAGGCTAAATGTCCCGGCGGATAAAATGCGCGGATATTCACCGCTCTTCTGGCACGAAAGGCACGCCACGCAGCCCCGGATATTCTCCGTCTCAATCCCCTCCGCGGAAAATATTTCCTCCATCTCTCTAAGCGCTACGGCAGTGTTCCCGTCCGCTTGACAAGCTCTGGCTTCAGGAGTATAGTGCTCTTGTCCGACTGGAGCTCATCAATAGGGAAGTATACCCTTGAGACATTGCTCCAGTCGGATATTTTTTGTCGTCCACATATCTGCAAGGCCCGCGCTAAGTCCATTGCTGAATCAAATCCGTTCCGTTCTTTGCGATAAGAGTCCTGTCATGAATTGAACGTATGTCCTGAACCTCAATCTCAACATTTGAATCGTGAAGTTTTATATCCGAGTTTTTATTTACAGCCAACACAATCGGCTTGTTCTCAAGCGAAAATGCGTCGCGGCGGCGAGCCGTTTAAATCAGAACTCTCATGCGCGTATTATAATTCTTTGTGCCGGATTTTACCATACTCACGGAAAGAATAAATTTTGCGTTTGCCTAAAGGCCTGGAATCGGGTATACTTATTGAAAGGTTTGTTTGGGAAATGAAACGTCGTTTTTTCATTCTGATTATACTGCTCGCGAGCGTGATTGTCTCGTTCTTTATATTTCAGAATCGAATAACAGCGCTGGTGTACGCGAATTCTATAAGCTTCCTGGAGGAGACCGCATCCCTTTATGCGGAGACATTTAAAATCAAGCTTAACGACCAGCTCTTTATCCTGGAGAACAAAGCCCGTTCCTTTGAGAACGTTGACATGGACGACCAGGAAGCCGTGAGAAAAACCATAATGTCGCTCAGGCGCATGGGAGACTTCAAGCGCATATACGTGGCGGACCGAAGCGGCGAGGTTATGAACATAGCCGGAGAAGACATAGGAAATATTTCTGAGACCGACTATTTCAAGAGCGCGATGCAGGGAGAGGCGGGCGCGGACTCTTACATTTCTATGGATGAGGAGGGTGAGAGAATTCTTGTGCTCGCTGTGCCGATTTTTCAGAACAGCAGGGTGGTCGGCGTGGTCACAGGAACATTCGCCTACTCCGTCCTTGAGAACATTTTTTCTGTCAGCACTTTCAGCGGAAACGGCTACGCATATCTTATAAACGACCGCGGGCGCATTCTGGGAGCGAGCCAGAGCGAGAACCGGCTGTGGTATTCCGACAACTGGGTTGATTTTTTCGTGGAGAACAAAGTCCTGGACATCCCGGCGATTGACAAAATCCGCGACGACATACGTGCCGGTAAAACCGCGTCAATGCGCTACCAGCTGGGAAACCAGGAGCGCATCATGGTATACGCGCCGGTGGGCCTTAACAACTGGTCAGTCGTCTCCATTATGACGGCGGATTTCATCAACGCACAGCAGCGGAAAATCATCTGGAGCACGGTCATACTTATACTCGTGCTTCTGGCCCTGTTCGTGTTCACCGGCTATCTGTTCTATAAGATAATCAATCAGAGCGAGAAAGTGGCCAAGGAGAACATGCGCTACGTTACGACAACCAAGTCGCTCAAGACGCTCGTGTACGAGTACGACTTTGCCAGCAGGGTCATTGAATTCTCGGGTGACACGTCGTTCCTGTTCGGCGGAAAAATGCGGCAGCTTTCATTGGAGAATTTCAACATCGTGGAGAAACTTATCCACGAGTCAGACCGCAATCTGCTTTCCCATCTGCGTGATTTCGTGGCGTCGGGTGAGACGTCATACCGCTCGGAGCTCCGGCTGCTTATAGGCGGGGAGTACGTGTGGTATCAGTTCTCAGGCACGCTCATAAAAGACAAGGAAAGCGGCGCGCCGGTCAAGATGATAGGGAACCTGGTGAACGTGAACGCGCAGGTGGTCCGCGAGCAGGAATTCAAAGAGATGGCGGAGACGGATCTGCTTTCCGGGCTGCTGAACAAAGTCTCGCTGGAGAAGCGCATAACGGAATGGACCGCCGCGGCTGACGGCTCTGTGGGCGCGTTCTACATCCTGGACCTGGACAACTTCAAGCAGGTGAACGACAAGATAGGACACAGCGCTGGGGACCGGGCAATCTGCGATGCGGCCAACAAACTGAACCTGGTTTTCTCCGAGCGTGACTTTATTGCCCGAATCGGAGGCGATGAGTTCTGCGTGTTCCTGACGCTGCCATCCACGCTCCCCGAGAATAAGATTCAGGAGATAATAGCGGAGAAAGCGCGCGTCCTGAACAGCATCCTGCATGAGACGTATTGCAGCGGAGACGTTACAGTGAGCGTGATGGCGAGCATAGGAATCTCCCTCTTCCCCGCGCAGGCAAAGACATACAAAGACCTTTTCGAGCGTGCGGACGCCGCCCTGTACCATGTAAAGAAGCAGGGAAAGAACAGTTTCGCAATGTATGACGAAAGCATGAAAGAGAACGGGGAGTCCATCTACGGGTGAGGGAATGACGGCCCCATGCCGTATACGTGCGGACTGTGCGTGGTGTGAGATCACTTCTCTGCGCTCATCTCAAACCCTTTGGGGATTTCATGCCTCGGCGCGGGTTCGGGCGAAAGTCCGTTCATGCGGTAATAATCATTTTTCCAGATTTTATTCTCACAACCCTTCCCATCTGATGTGTAGTTTGTGCATCCCAGAAAGTAATCCGTTTTATCCCGGTTCGGCTTCGCAATCAGATAGCCGTCGCACTTGTCGCACCTCTGCACGGCGAGCTTGCCCGCCTCCACGCGGTTGGTCATAAAGTCGCACACCTCGGGGTCGTTCATGCAAATCCACAAGGAAAGACCATACGCGCCCTTGACCTTGCGCTGCAAGGGATAGCCGCACATCGGGCAGGATTTTTTGAGCGCCGTGTCGCCGGAAAGCCCCTCGTTCCACACGCCTTTGAGCGAGACGTTCTTGTAGTCGTGCTTTATCTCCAGAAGGAATTCGGACGGGTTGGCTTCGGGCGCGATGAAGTACACGCGGTTCTTGGTGCGCGTCATCGCCACATAGAACAGCCTGCGCTCCTCGGCGGCCTCAATCGAATCGTCGCGCCTCACCACGTAGTTCAGCACCGGATCGTCCTCGATTTTGGAGGGGAAGCCGTAGGTCTCGTTCTTTCCGTTGATGACGATTACGTTGTCGTAGCCAAGCCCCTTCGATGCGTGCACCGTCATGAACGTGATTTTCAGCCACGGATATTTCAGGCATTTTATCTTGCTTCCGTAATCCCGCCACTCAAACAGGCTCGAACGCTCAAGGTTTTTTCCGTCAAAACCAAAGCGGCCGAGCAGAAGAATCCTCTGATTCTTTGGCTCCTTGCCCTCCGCCTCGCAGAATTCCACAATCTGCCCCAGCGCAGTCTCCACCGCCCGAGCAAGGTTGTAGCTCGCGTTCCCGCCGGACTTCATGGGCTTTGAGTCATACGTGTAGATAATCACCGGGTCTTTTATCGTCTTGGGAGAGCGGAGCGTCTTCTTTATCTGCGCGGCGTTCTTCTGGATGAAATTCCCGGCGATGTCAATCACTTCCTGCGAGTTTCGGTACGTGCTCGTGATTTTCAGAAGCTCGGCGTAGCCCATGATTTCCTCGAAGCGGGTGAACAGCGTGATGTCCGAGCCGCTGAACGCATAGATTGACTGCCAGTCGTCGCCCACCGCGATTATCTTCGCCGAGGTGACTTCGTGCAGCGCGCCCACAAGGTCGAACCGCTGGCGCGAGATGTCCTGGTACTCGTCCACGATGATGTACTTGAAGCCAATCTGAGCGCGCACCGCCTCTGACTCCTTCAAAAGCAGGGCGGACTTGTTAATCATGTCGGAGAAATCCACCGAGCTGTGCTTCTGCAAGTGCCGCTCGTACTCAAGGTAGCATTCCTTGCAGATGCCGAGGAAAAGTTTTGTGCGCACGTTCTCTGTCTTTGCCGCCCACTCGTCAAACTGCCCGGCGGAATGCCCGCTCGTCTTGAAGTTCGAGATGAACCGCTCCACAAGGCTGATGAGCTTCCTGACATAGCGGCTTGAGTCCTGCCCGGAGATTTTCCGCATGACCTCCCGGCTGTCGCGCGGACGCAGGACGAATCCCGCCCATTCAAGCTGGCTTTTCAGATGGTCGAGCATGGGAACGCCGTCATCGAATTCGGAGAACGTGTAGAGGAGCGTCGTGCCGTGCTTTTTGTGGAGAGCGACTTTGTCCTTCACCGCCTTCCGGTATTTCTCAAGCTCCTCCTCGGAATAGCGGCTGCTGCGTCCCGACTGCGTTATGCCGAAATGCTCGATGTACGCCTCACGCCCGTCCTGCCTGATGATGAAGTCCGGCGTGTAGGGCTTTTTCGCGCCGTCTATGCTGAACTTGTAGCGCGGCTCGTACTCGTAGTCGATGCCGTTGATATAGAGGAAGTTCGCAATCTGCACCTCCTCATGCGAGCGCAGAATCTCGTTCTGAATCGTCGTGCGCTCTTTCCTCCTGTCCTGCCTGATTTCAACATCTCGGCTGTAGTCGCCGGTCTCGCTTCTCAGCGTGGAGAGGTTGGCGGCGGAAAGACGGGCGAACAACTCGTCCTTGCTCTGCGCCTTGATTGGCGCGTCAAAGTACGTGGCGAAAAACTGAATCAGGTCATCGAGCATCTTCTGATTCTGCAAGACCGAGTCGCGGAAATAATCCTCAAGCACAAAATACAGCGTCCCCTCACGCGCGATGTTCGGCCGCTCGTCGCCGTCCTTGCGCAGAATGGCGTTTCCAGTCGCATGGAATGTCGTAATCGGGCAGTCTATGCCCAGCTGCTTCTGGATTTTCTCCTTCAGTTCGCCCACGGCCTTGTTCGTGAACGATACGACAAGGATTTCATCCGCCCTGATTCCCTGGTGCTCAACGAGGTACTTCACCTTCGCGGCAACGGTCGTGGTCTTGCCCGCACCCGCTCCCGCAATCACAAGGCAGTAGTCCTCGTCCGTGAGGACCACTTTGCGCTGGTCGTCGTCAAGCATGATGGCAGGGTCAATGCCGCTGAGAATCGTGTCAAGGTATGATTTCTCGGACAGAAGTTTTCCGCTGATGAACCGCTCGTTGTGCTCCGCCACAAGATTTTTGATGCCGGTGTACTGCCCGAGGATTGCGGTGACTTTTTCTTCTGGAATGCCGTTCTTCTTGCAGAAGTCCGAAAGCAACCCGTCCGAGCGCAGGTTCTCAAAGTAGGCGAATGCCGCAAGGTCAAGAAGAAGCCGGGCGTTCGTGTTCGCGGGGATTTGGCCGCGTGTCTCCGCGGAGGCATTTTTCCTGAAAATCCGGCTTAAAATCGGCATGGCGGTTTATTGTAGCATATCAGTGGGATAATCACAACGCTTGCCAAATCATCACCCCTCCTGCCCAGCCTCCTCAGCATCATCCTGATTATCCCGCTTCGCCCCGCGCCCAGTGCCCTTCACCTTGGAGAATGAAACCCTCGTGCTCACACTGTGCCTGAGGGCGGCGTCCGCAAGGAACGTGGGCCGAACCGACGACCTGTCGATGTTCGCAGCGGTGACATCCTCCGGCTTCTCCTCGCCGCTGCCGCGGAAAGACAGCTTGAAGATTCCGATGCCGTCAAGCCTTACCTTGTTCCCTCGTGCCAGATAGCGGCGGAAAACCTCAA